>JAWKTA010000036.1:0-50950 GCA_041402025.1 Phycisphaerales bacterium
GTCGGTCGGTCCCGCGCCCCGTGATTGCCACACGGCGCCCCTGATACATCACTGATTATAGCACGCCCGGTCGTCGGCGGGTGGGGGTCATTTTTTTATAAGAGACGCCGCGATCGACACCGCCATCGCCAAGAAGATCGCCGCGACCACACCCATGAAGATCACCGGGAGCTTGTCGCCCGAGCGCCAGTTAAAAAGCAACCCAAGCCCGATCAGCGCAAGCGCTAACAACACAAGACCGATCGACTGCATCAGCCGGACGACCCAATCGCCGCGTTGGACGCTCTCCATCGGCCCACCCCCGACGCCTTCGCCGGACCAGCTGTCGTAGTACCCCCCGCACTCCGGGCACCGCCCTTCCGCCTCCAGGCCGGTCAGCTCGTAGCCGCAGTGCCCGCAAGTTTTGCCGTCCATCCGTCTGCTCATCGCACCTATCTAAACTTATTCGCCATCATCCGGCAAGATCGCCGCACGCAGGGGCCGGAATCCCGTACAATCCCAGCGCCGGCAAGAATGCCGGCCTACCGCAACACCCCGAGTAAACACCACATGCCTGCGAATCCTAAGCCCGTCGTGCTCATCGTCCGCGACGGATGGGGACACAACCCCAACCCCGAACACGACGCCTTCAACGCCATCAAGCTCGCCAACACACCCTGCAACGACGCCCTGCTCGCCCGCTACCCCTCCACCCGCATCCACACCAGCAGCCGTGACGTCGGCCTGCCCGACGGCACCATGGGTAACTCCGAGGTCGGGCACCAGAACATCGGCGCCGGCCGCATCGTCTACCAGGAATCCGTCCGCATCAGCCTCGCCATCGAAGACGAGTCTTTCTACAAGAACGAAGTCCTCAACGCCGCCATCGACCACGCCAAGGCCAACGAGGGCACCGTCCACCTGCTGGGCATCGCCTCCGATGCAGGCGTCCACGGCCTGATGTCACATCTTTACGCATGTTTGGAAGCCTGCGCCCGACGCGATCAGAACCACGTTGCCCTGCATCTTTTCACCGACGGCCGGGACACCGGGCCTTTCACCGGCATCGAGTTCATCCGCCGGATCGAACAGGAATGCAACGAACTGAGCGTCGGCTGGATCGCCTCGATCTGCGGCCGGTACTACGCCATGGACCGCGACAACCGCTGGGAGCGCGTCAAGCGGGCCTACGACCTGATCACCGGCCGCGCCGAAGGATTGCCCGAGTTCGAGACAGCCGAAGAAGCCATCCAGGACTACTACGAAAACCCCACCAACGACAGCCAGCAGGGCGACGAGTTCATCACCCCGCGCATCGTCGGCGACCCCGACCCGGTCAAGGACGGCGACGCCGTCATCTTCTACAACTACCGCGGCGACCGGCCACGCGAGATCACCCGCGCCTTCGTCATGCCCGAGTTCTACGGCCACGTCGCCCCCTCCCCCGACTCCGGCGAAAAGGGCTTCGACCGCGGTGACAAGCTCGACATCGTCTATGTCACCATGACGGCTTACCAGGAAGAACTCAACGACATGGTCAACGTCGCCTTCCCCAAGGCGGGCAAGATGGCCAACATCGGCGGCGACTACCTCGCGCAACACGGCAAGACCCAGTTCCGCTGTGCCGAGACCGAAAAATTCCCCCACGTCACCTTCTTCTTCAACGACTACCGCGAAGAGCCTTTCCCCGGCGAGGGCAGGCAGATGGCGCAGTCCCCCAAGGTCGCGACCTACGACCTCAAGCCCGAGATGAGCGCTAACGAGGTCTGCGACATCGTGCTTGGCCGGATCAACGCCGACGACGGCGAGGACATGATCATCGTCAACTTCGCCAACGGCGACATGGTCGGCCACACCGGCAAGCTCGACGCCGCCATCAAGGCCGTCGAAACCGTCGACGCCTGCGTGCAGAAGATCGTCGATGCAACCCTCGCCAAGGGCGGCAAGCTCATCGTCACCGCCGACCACGGCAACGCCGAGCAGATGTTCGACCCGCAAACCAACGCGCCGCACACCGCGCACACTTTGTACGACGTCGACTGCATCCTCGTCGACGAAGAACTCAGCGCCGACACGCTCCTGCGCGATGGCGGCCGGCTGGCGGATATCTTCCCCACGGCGCTGGCGCTGATGGGCTTGGAAAAACCCGCCGAGATGACCGGCGTCAGCCTGCTGGAAACCGTCGCGGTCTGATCCGACGCGCGCGACGTCCAAGCCTATGTTGAATGCTCTCATGCGGAAAGCGGACGGATGAGCGACCCCCTCGGCTGGACACTGTTGATGCTGTGCGTCGGGTGGGGCGCACAGTCCGTGCTCGCCGTGATCGCCCAGCGCAAGCTCGCCGAGCGCGCCAGGCAGCCACAGACCGAACGCTACGCCTTCTACCGTCCCCCCGCCGTGCTCATCGTCCCGTTCAAGGGCGTCGAACCCGCGCTCAAGCAAAACCTGCACGGCCTTTTCACCCAGGACTACCCCGACTACTGCCTGCTGCTGATCGTCGAAGATGAAAACGACGAAGCCTACCCGCTCTTGCGTGAGGCAATCGAGCAACACCCGCAGCATAAAGCCAAGGTCCTTTTCGCAGGCGTCGCCAACGACAACGAGGGCCAGAAGGTCCACAACCTGATCGCCGCCGTCGAGAAACTGCAACGCGACAATAACGGTGAAACCGTCTGGGTCTTCGCCGACTCCGACGCCGTGCCCGGCCCCGCATGGATGGGAGAACTTGTCGGCCCGCTCGCCCAGGACCGCACCGCCGTCACCACCGGCTTCCGCTGGCTGATCCCCGAACCGAAGCCCGGCCAAACAGATGCGCCGTTCTGGGCCAGGATCGCCAGCATCCTCAACAGTTCCACCACCGGCTTCATCCGACGCGAGCGCTACACCCACGCTTGGGGCGGCTCCATGGCCATGCGTGTCAACACCGCGCAGGAGGGCGGCCTGCTTGAACTGTGGCGCGGCGCGATCAGCGACGACTACCAGGTCACACGCATGTGTAAGAACCTCGGCCGACGTGTCCACTTCGTCCCCGAGTGCCTCGTCGCATCACCCGTCGATTATGACCTCAAGGGCTTGTGCAACTTCGCGTACCGCCAGTACGTCATCACCCGCATCCACGCCCCCGCCGTGTTCGCCGCCGCCCTGTTTGTCAACGCGTATTACTTCGTCGGCCTCGCCGCCGCGATCACAGTGCTGTTCTGCCACGAAAGCCGCAACCACACGCTCTTCGCGATTGGTGCCTTCGCGCTGGTCTTCATCATGAACCAGGTCCGTGCCGGCTTGCGTCGCCGTGTCGTCCGGCTCACGCTCGGGCCCGACGCCGTGAAACAACTCAAGCCCACTTTCACCCTCGAACGCTGGACCACGCCGCTCTGGCTAGGCACCAACCTGCTACTGCTGCTGCGCGCATCGATCGGCAAAACCATTGCATGGCGCAACATCCGCTACCGCATCGACGGCCCGCAGAAGATACGGAAGCTGAGTGTAGGGTCTAGGGCGTAGAGTCCTGGCCTGGTACGCAGAGGCGGCTGAGGATCGGTACTTCTTCGGGCGGGTCAATCCCAGCCACGAGACACCAGCCACAAGCCACCCGTCTTCACCGGTGGTCCTTCGCCTTGCCGACGAGCTTGCCAACGGTGCGCTTCACCGCGTCCGCGGCCTCGGTCACGGCTAGATACAGGTTCTCGTGCAGCTTCTTCACGATCACCGGCTCGTGCTGCACAGCCAGGTCCACCTGCACCAGGCACGACTTGTCCACGCCCCCGCGCGGCCCGTTCTCGTCACGCACGGTCACAGCCACCGAGCGCACATGGCTCTCGTGCTGATTCAGCGCAGCCGCGAGGCGGTCACGCACGTGCAGGTCGATCGCGTCGGTCATCTCAAACCCGTCGTGGCGGATCGTAAGGTCCATGGGGTCCTCCTTCTTGGTATTGATACGACCACTATCCGGCCGGGGTTCGTCTCAAAGGGGCATCCGGCGGGGCCCGTGCGCCCCACTTTCGGCAATAAAAAACCGTGATAAAACCGCCGAATCAAGCCCCGGTCACGGCACGACACCCACCCAGTCCACCGCGATGCCGTGCCGGCGCAGGACGGCACTGAGCTGGCCGGCGTGGTGCTGGATGTGGCGGAGGTTGACCATGTGCATCGACATGCGTGTGACGGGATACCAGGGGAAACCGGAGCCGCCGGCGAGCGTTTCGTCCGTCTCCTCGGCGAGCACGCGTCGGAGCTTGTCGGCGGTGGCGTCGAGGTATTCGAGGATGCGGGCACGCTCGAGCACGGGGCCGACCTGGTCGGGCGTGAGTTCGGTGAAAGGCCGCTTCATCATCGCTCCCAGGCCCGCGGCGTGCGGCCAGGCCCATGCCGGCTGCCCCGCGTACTGATCGATGTTCGGCGTCAGATAAAGGTCCGCATAGAACGCGATGTGGTACGCCACCTCCCAGTACGGCCGCTTGCCCACCGGCGCTTCCCAAAGCTCGTCAGGGCACTCCTGAACACACGCCCGCAACATCGCCAGCGCCGCCCCCATCTGCCCCACCACCGCTGAACGGTACAGCTCCGTGTCCATATCGCCTCCGAAATGTCGATTTGTCGCCTATCCGTGATTACCCGTGTTCATCCCTGTTGCAGGCCCGGCGTCTGCTTACCCTCCACGACCGGGCCCGTATGATCGATCGTTTGCGTTTTGTTCTCCCGCTCCCAGGCGGTGAACGCGTCCAGGTCCTGCTGGATCGTGCGGACGATGTAGGCGATCACCGCCGCGTCATCGAAGAAACCCAACAGCGGGATAAAGTCCGGGAAGATGTCCAGCGGCAACACAAAATAGATCAGCCCCCCGACCGCCATGACCAGGCTCTTCCACGGCACGACGCGGTAGCTGCCGTTGACCCACGCGCGCACAAGCCGCAGCAACGCAGACAGCGACCCGAACATCGCGCGCAGCCGGCCCTTGCGCAGCCCCGCCTTCGCCTCGGCCGCGTCCACGAGCCGGCGTGTGCGCTCCGTGTCCTTCGCGCACCGTTTGCCACGCCACGCCGCGAACCAGCCCCCGATGATGCCCAGAACGTATTTCAACATGCGCTGACCGCCCCTGATAAAGACCCCGATCGCCCAACCGATTGGCCGTGGCTCGATACGCCACACCGCCGGGATGCCTCACTATAAGCCCCGTCCCGCCGGTCCGCGCGGATTGGCAGCCTAAAAACCGTTTATTTTCACGCAATCCCGTGGTACAATCCGCACTTACACATACGCGGCGTTCGGCCGTGAAACGGAAGGGAGAAATGCACATGATCCGTCACACCACGGCCCTGCTGTCACTGCTGACAGCCACGCTCACGCTCACAGCCCCCGCCCAAGCGGACGAGTTCAAGCACGAGGCGATGATGATGGGGAAGATGGGCAACCACCCGAACCTCATCCAGTTCGTCGGCAGCACCACGCTCGAAGTGTCCTTCACCCCCTCCGCGGTCGGTGAAAACCCGCTGTATCAGAGCCAGACCATGCAGGGCGAGAACCCGCTGTTCGAGTCCAGCGCCGACCCCGGCACGCCCGGCTCGGTCATCTCGATCAAGTTTGAACTGGACAACACCACGCTCACCCCCCGCCCCGCAGGCAACGGCGTGGTCCACCGAGACATCGCCGCACGCAACTTCCTGGTGCAGACCACGCAGGGCAGCTACGAGTCCGCACCCGGCGAGTTCCTGCTGTTCGGCAACGACGGCCCGCCCGACCTGCGCAAGTCAGGCGGCATCGGCCCGGTCCGCTGGATGGCGCCCGAATCGATCCGCCTCTACCAGCCCGGGACGCAAGGCTCGACCAACCCCGAAGACTACTTCGACATCAACGCCTTCTCGTTCTTCGATGTCAGCTACGTCCCCGAGCCGGGCGCGTTGAGTGTGTTCGTGCTGGGCCTTGGATGTGTGGCACGCCGGGGCAAACGCTGAGGGGCCGGAAACCCGCGATATTAAGCTGATAAACGCGGAAGCCCGCGCCCGTGCGCATGGATGGGGTTGTCGGTTTTGTGATGACCCATCGCGCGCTTAACGCCGGGTGCGCGGTGAAATGTGCCAGCCGTCTATCCTCGACAAACAGGCCGGGTGTGTGTTGGCAGGCAACGATGACTTCGCGCCGCGCCGAGGGCCTCCAACGGATCGCCCCGACCACTGATTGAGTGTTATCCGTCATCGCATTACCGCCATGAAAAAACCGGCCTTCTATAAAGCAGGGAAGCACAACCGTGCGCGCGCGGAGCGGGTTGCACGGACATCAACCGTGAACGCACGACGCCATAAATTCATCGCCACGTAACGTGTGCGGGCATGGAGATTGCATCAGGCGCAGACCGACAGGATCAGCGCCCCGTCAGCGCCGCGGCTGGAGCGAGGGTGCGTACGGTGTTCCACGCGGTCCAGACTTTCAAGTAGTGCCGCCAGAGTGCGTCGGCCTCGGGCGAGCCGGGTACGCTTTGGCGAGGCGGTTGTTAAGCTGGGACGTTGAACACGGCCGTGCGCCGAACGTGCCCAGCAGGTACAGCGCGCAGCGCTAGCCGCCAGGCAGCCGGGCGCTGCATATCCAACGGTCACCGCCAGCGCCGCGGCGGGCGCGCGGTCCCCATGAACACGGCCATGAACCACGGGTTGATCACATCGACAGTCCGCTGCATCGCCGCCACCTGCGCCCGGCGGGAGGTTGCCGAGCGCACGCATGATGAACGACGAACGCGAAAAAATCCCCGCGTTCAGCCCGCAGCCCAGGGCGGTGATGAGTGTGAGGGCCAGCATGCCGGGAGTGTAAGGGAATCGGGATCGGGGGTGAGTTTTGGGGGGTTCATTCGGCGCGGCGAGGTATCCGCGGGGGCGCGCTCGGCGGTCTCCCGACCCGCGAAGCGGTCCGACCGAAGGTCTCCCCGGCCCGACAGCTGTAACCCGCCCGTGAAGTCAGGAGACCCCGTCGGACGGGTTTACCTGTCCTTGATCGGCTCGCCGCATTCCAGGCAGGTTTTGAGCCGATCCAGGCCGCACCCATAAATCGTACAGCGGCATTGAGTACTGCGGAGCAGCGCGGGTGTCCCGGGTGTACATATGGCAACTCACAAGCCAGCCACCGCAGCAGCGATTAGGGTCCAGATGATGACGTCTATCATCCATGCCACCCCAACTGTACCATTCCACATAGGTAAATCCGCCAACCTGTTTGAACGATCGACCATACGTGTAACCACGTCTGCCGTATTCGGCCCGTAGCTGCGATCCCATTGGGACAACACGTGCTCAACACCGCCAGCGGCAGCCCGAAGTGCAAAGAGGTCACACCAGAAGTATCGTTGCCTATGAGTCATCATGCCCCGAATCATATCCAGCGATCGGGTTGCCATGTGCTTAACCACCTCTTACAGGATATTCATCCCTGCCCCCTTGATGGCCCAATCGGTCCTTATTCCCTGTCATCATCCCGGCGGTTCACTTTCATGATCAGCGAAATCCCGATCAGCATCACACAGCCTTCACACAGCAGGGCGAGCGCGGCGTTGACCATGAACATGACGAGGATCGCGCCGCGCATGCCGTAGCCCTGATAGGCCGACTGCATCGCCAGGCACAGGACGGCGAAGCCGAACACCGTCGCGATGATCTTGGCGCCACAAGTGAGTGCTTGTGTCGAAACAATGGTGAGCGAGAACCCCAGCAACGACGGCCGCGAACATCGCCGGGTTGACCACCTGTTGTGGGTGCTGGAAGTCTGACATGCGTGGTCCCTCGTCCTGGTTGTGCGCCCTGGATATAGAGGTTTCACTCGCGCCGGGTCTCCCGACCACCAGGTGAGTTCGGCGGAACCGTGAGGACGCTGGTCAGAACCAGACCGGCAGGGTCAGAATACACTGAAACGCGTTATTTTACTTTCACACCGCGACGGACCGAACAAGCATTTCGACGGGGCCTGCTGAGGGCCGCTCAGGCCCTGCATCGAGGCGAAGCGTTGTGGCGACGCCAAGGACCGGGTCATCGACGACGAGCAGGCCGATGAGCGTGTAGATGAAGAGAGGATGATGCAGGCAACAAGGTGCGCTGCCCATGCCCCGGCGGATTGTCGGGTACGACTCGGGCAGACGGATACGTTTGCCGACCCACAGCCCCGCCACGATGGGGATCAATACATAACCAAGCAGCACGATCACGGCGGCGGCGATGTACGTGGGCATCTGGCTGCGGGCTCATCCATGCTGTCAAAATACGATATCTGCAAACGATTCGCTCACAGCAGCGTTTCGCATCCGCTCGACGCGGCGGCTGAAATGCCCTTGTCGATTCACGGCTCCACCACCACCGCGCCCTTCTTTTTCGTAGCGTTTGATGTGGTTACACACCGCGTTGAAGTGGCTCTCGTCGCTGATCGGCACCACTTTCACCCCCCTTCCCCCAAAGCCCACCCGCTCCGGCGGGTGGGACCACATCCGGGTACGCCTGCTTCATGCGGTGCGTGACCCAGGATTTTAATCGCGCGGCGGGTTTTTGATGTTGGGGGGTGGGGTGTGTGAGGAAACCTCATCGTGTGGGGTTTTGTCATCTGTCGTTCCATCATGTGCTGTCCCACCGTTTACCGTCCCACCATGCACCGTCCCACCCGCGGGGCGGATGAGCAGGGCGGAGGAGGTGGAAGTGGGTGGGAGCGACGCAGAGGTGGCATGCTGGATTTTGTAATAGTTGAGGGCTTCGATGAAGTAGTCGCAGGCGGCCTGTTGGGTGGGCGGAACGAACCTGAGCGCGTTTCATAGCTGCGGGCGTGGGTGTGCAGATTTTGACGTGATGTTTTGGGCGGGTTTTTATAATCGCCCTCGATGTGTTCACGGTGATCGCGTGTGCGGAAGCCGCGCGGGTCGCCGGGCAGCCAGGCCCCGTAGGTCGTGCCCACCACATGAAACCAACCACCCCAGGCTCGAACCATCCCCATGCCCATGCCATGCCTAAAACCTATCACACACCCCCACCCCCCTCCAAGCCCACCCGCTCCAGCGGGCGGGACAGCATGATAGATCGGGTGGAATGGGTGGGTGTGACAGATCGGGTGTAACAGATCGGTTGAATTGCGGATTATGGAGACCCCCGGTCCGGCAGGAGCCGACGGGGTCGGGAGACCCGCATGACGCGGCGCCATCTACCGTCCCACCATCTACCGTCCCACCCGCCGGGCGGGTGGGCTTGGGGCGGGCGGGCTTGGGGAGCGGGTGGATTCATTCGGGTGGGAGGGTCGAACGGGATGGCGATCCCTGTCCCATGGCATGGGATCGGTGGGATAAGCGAAGGTTAAGTCACCCTACCCCGGGATTAACCCGTGCTGCTTGCTTTCCCTTCTCCGTAGGGTGGGTTAGCGTAGCGTAACCCACCAGTTGTGCGTACATACTTCACTGTGGGTATCGCTTCGCTCCACCCACCCTACACCGGAGTCTTATGCTACTTGCTTATCCTTTTCTTATCCGATTCACTCACCTTCAGGCTGATACTTACTTGCAGATGCTTTTTGGCCGCGTATCTACAATCCGTATTTCAGGCACTCTTAACTTGGCATGTTTTGCAAATGCACTTTGTTGCTTAATATCATCTATTTGCTTAATCGAATCGGAGTTTCCTAATCACCAAATAGAAATCATGATGCGATTCTTCAGCCTTTTGATACTCCCTGATCTGTACTTTATACCCATGCTTTACCCGAGAAGATCTTGTAAAGGCTTGAATACACCAATACTCTAATATCGCTACCACTGCTAACCTTAAAATCTACCGGACCACGACCAGAATCTACCTCTGGACTTAAATCAAGGTTATTAGCACGACAATAGGCATCTGCAATTGCAAAGAACAATAATTGCGAGGCTTTTTCTTTGCATGGATATATGACTTCATTAAGACCATTATTTTCTACGAGTTGCTTGAAATGATCAATCACTTTGAATACTACACTCACAGCCTGGCCAACCGACTCAATCTTCCTTTTTTATCTATCTTGAGAGGAAATGCGTACTAATTGTTTTTGCTATTGATACCCATTTAAACTTTAATTCCAGGGTCCAAATTGAAGTCATAGGGTTCGCCTTGTTTATTTTTATACTGCGATACCAAATCAGCAAGTGCTTCCGGTAGCTCAATCAGTTTTGTTTTAATTTTCATTCTTGAGGTTTTCGTTGCTTTTCCACGTGGTACCGATTTCAAGGTTGACTCTTTCGCGTACTTCATCATTATGCGCACATACCACATCAATATCGTAACAATGTGCGGTTGGAAGTTCTCGCAGCACGTCAGTCGGCACCAGAACAATATGACCTTGACTGCCACCGCGAGGAGGCAATTGAATTGTTTCTACCCCCTCAAAGGTGAATGATTTTGTAGCAACACCCAGATTCTTTGCTACTGCTGCGTGAACTCTAGGAATCGCTTATAACATTGATGAACAACCATGTCGCTTATGCGATCTGAGCCGATACCATTATTGAAGAGCCTACCAGTTCAAAAATGACAGGGTCATGGACGCCAGCTTCGACAATCTCCCAGGCAGTACGCATCAGGTTATCGGCCAGCATAGGCCCCACATGCCAGAACCAGGATGATGACCATCTTTAGCATAACCTAATGTTACATATTTCCGCTCGGGAATGTTAGCATTGACACAGCTTTATCCCGCCTTCTACCCCCTGGTTTAGCACCCGCATCAAGGATGCAAATATCTTCTCAAAGCGTTTTGTAAATCAGAGTGAGCTGCTCGCATTCTTCACATTTACTATTTTTCAGTAGATGAGGATCTACATGCAACTCTGAATCAATAAAAACAAACGCATCAAACACTCTCCAAGCGCTTCAAGATCCTCTGATTTAACATTAAGTTGATCGCTTATACGTGGATACGTGGCCATTATAATCCTCAATAAAAACGGCGGGACGGCTTTCGCTGTCCGCCAGTATCGAACTGACTTGTGAACCGGCGAGACAGTGCTCACGCCTGAGTTTTTTAGTAATCCATATCACATCCATCCCGCCGGCCGGGGCTTTCTTCTTCTTATCCTTGGTTTCGCTGACGACGGCGTCGGTGGTCAACAGAAGGCCGGCGATGGAGGCGGCGTTCTGGAGGGCGACGCGTTCGACCTTGGTGGGGACGATGACGCCGTCCTTGATGAGGTCGCCGTAGGTCTGGGTGAGCGCGTTGAAGCCGAAGTTGGCGTCGGACTTGGCTTCGACGTTGTTGGCGACGACGGAGCCGTCGAGGCCGCAGTTGGCTGCGATCTGCTTGATGGGAGCGGCGACGGCGCGGCGGACGATTTCGACGCCGAGCTTTTCGTCACCGACGAGGCCTTCGAGTTTGTCCAGGGCCTTGCGTGCGCGGAGGACGGCGACGCCGCCGCCGGGGAGGATGCCTTCCTGTACGGCTGCGCGGCAGGCGTGGACGGCGTCTTCAACGCGGGCCTTCTTTTCCTTCATCTCGGACTCGGTGGCCGCGCCGACGTTGATCTGGGCGACGCCGCCGGAGAGCTTGGCGAGGCGCTCCTGGAGCTTTTCGGTGTCGTAGTCGCTGGTGGTGCGGGCGATCTGTGCCTTGATGGCTTCGATGCGTCCCTTGATGTCGGAGGTCTTGCCGGCGCCTTCGATGATGGTGGTGTCGTCCTTGGTGACGACGATCTTCTTGGCGCGGCCGAGGTCAGCGAGGGAGAGCTTTTCGAGGTCGATGCCGAGCTCTTCCATGATGGCGGTGCCGCCGGTGAGGGTGGCGATGTCGCCGAGCATTTCCTTGCGTCGGTCGCCGAAGCCGGGGGCCTTGACGGCGACGACCTTGAGGACGCCGCGGAGCTTGTTGACGACGAGGGTGGCGAGTGCTTCGCCGTCGATATCTTCTGCGACGATGAGAAGCGCCTTGCCGCTTTCAGCGATCTTCCCGAGGACGGGGATCAGGTCCTTGGCGGAGCTGATCTTCTTCTCGTGGATGAGGACGTAGGCGTCGTCGAGGTTGGCCTCCATGTCGGTGGTGTTGGTGACGAAGTGCGGGGAGAGGTAGCCCTTGTCGAACTGCATGCCTTCGACGAGCTCGACGTTGGTGTCGAGGGACTGGCCCTCTTCGACGGTGATGACGCCGTCCTTGCCGACCTTGTCCATGGCTTCGGCGATGATCTTGCCGATGGTGGCGTCCTGGTTGGCGGAGCATGTGCCGACCTGGGCGACTTCCTTGGTGTTGCTGATCTTCTTGGAGGATTTCTGGATCTGTTCGACGAGTGCTTCGACGGCCTTATCGATGCCGCGCTTGATCTGGTTGGCGTTGGCGCCGGCGGTGATGTTTTTCAGGCCCTCGGTGAAGATGGCTTCGGCGTAGACGGTGGCGGTGGTGGTGCCGTCGCCGGCGTCCTTGCTGGACTTGGAAGCGACTTCCTTGACCATCTGCGCGCCGATATTTTCGATGGGGTCTTCGATCTCGATTTCCTTGGCGACGGTGACGCCGTCCTTGGTGACGGTGGGGCTGCCGTAGGATTTTTCGAGCACGACGACGCGGCCGGACGGGCCGAGGGTGACTTTGACGGCTTTAGCGAGCTTGGCGACGCCGCGGCGGATAGCCTCGCGTGCCTCGTTGTCGAAGGTGATGGTTTTGGCGGACATATTCGTTGATCCTGGTGGTTAGTGGTTGGTGATTAGTGGTTAGTGGTTGGTATGGAATGGCTTGCTTGAGGAACGCGACAAGTCGCGTCGTTTCGTGGGGTCAATGGGCCATTCGTGGTTCAAGCAGGCTATGTAGCTAATGGCTAATAGCTAACGGCTAATGGCTGCGTTACTCGACGATGGCGAGGACTTCGTCTTCGGACATAACGAGGTATTCCTGGCCGTCGAGCTTGAGTTCGGTGCCGCCCCACTTGGAGAGGATGATGGTGTCGCCCTTCTTGACGGTGGGCTTGGCGCGTTCGCCGTTATCGAGGACCTTGCCTTCGCCGACGGCGATGACTTTGGCCTGCTGGGGTTTTTCCTTGGCGGATTCGGGGAGGAAGATGCCGGAGTTGGTCTTGGTTTCGGCTTCGACACGCTTGACGAGGATCTTGTCGCCGAGGGGTTTGATTTTCATGTTCAATGCTCCTGGTGGTTGTGGTTAGTGGTTAGTGAGTAGTGGTTAGTGATTAGAAAAGAGGTCCCACGGACGGAGTCCGTGGGCTTCAAGGGACGATGTTGGATCAGTTGCTGGGCCAGGCTCCTTCGTATTGGCGGTCGATGAGTCGGCGGATGACGTTGAGCATGTCTTCGAGGTCGCTTGGGCGGTTGACGACGGTGAACGCGCCGAGCTTCAGGGCCTGGTTGAGGCAGCGCTGCGCTTCGTTGCGTGCGATGGCGCGGCTGTTGACGACGACGATGGGCGGGCGGTTGGGCAGGCGGCGCAAGACTTCGAGGACCCAGAGGCCCTGGGCGTCACCGTAGCCGACGGCGGAGGCGCTGCCGGGGGTGTTGCGGGGTTCCTGGGGGGTGGCGAGGTCGATGAGTGCGGCGTGGATTTCCAAGTCGCTGACCATGGCGACGGCCTCCCGGCCGGTCCGCGCGACGTAGGCCCGGACGCCCTGGGGCTGCAGCAGCGTGGGGAGCTGGCGGGTCCAGTGGCCGGGCGCGTGGTCGCGGTCCTCGGTCAGGAGGACGTTGAACCGGCTGGCGGGTTGTGAATCCTGTGTCTGCATGGCGTTCGGTGCGGGTAGACGCTACCCGTGTGTGCCAAGGGAGTTGCAAGGGCGGTGCCAATCCTCGGATAGAGATGCCGGGGTAAGCGCAGCTTGTATTTGAATAGATTTAGCTATCCGGCCCGTGAAGGGATGCGGGGCCGGCCTGCCGGGAGCGGTCGGGTATCTATATAGGTGGTGTCGTATTGGCAGGCGGGGGTTTTCCTACCCACAGCCCCCTGCCCAGGTATTCTGGACCGATGCACCTCCTCCTGGCGAATCCGGACGCCGCAGACCACACCGACCTGTATATCAAGGCGGAGTGGTTGGCCTCATCGCACTGCTGGTGTTCATCGTGCTGATGACCAAGCCGTGGACACGCTTCCGTGTGAAGCACAAAGACACCGAGATCGATATCGGCAACGAACCCCCGCCACCCCTGCCGCACCGGATGTGTCGGGCCAATCGACCGGCACGAATAGCCCCGGCGCGGTCAAGGGAGATGTAACCTACGTCCAGCAACAAGGCCTCACGGAAGAAATCGCCAACCGCATCCTAGACCAGGCAGACAAGATAGACGGCCTGCACACAGAAAATGCTTCGTTGAGACAACAACTTAGCGATGCCAGAAGCGAGGTGGAAAAACTTAAGAGCAAGCAACTCGTGACGGAAGCTGTCGAACGTGTCGAGGATGAGGCGGAGAAAGGCGACTTGCTGGCCAAGGCCGCGATTGAAGAAGCCCGCGCATCAGGTGACTCGAAAAAACTTCAAGAAGCACTCATCGCTGTAGCTGATCGACAGGCAGACAAGATTAAAGATGATATGGCCGACCATATCAGGCTTTGCCGTGAGATCGCCGAGATCGCGTACCTGCGGGGTGATATTGATGAAGCGATGCGGTGGCTCGAAGTCATCCGAAGAGCCGATCCGCAAGATGCGGACGCAATTAACAGGATGGGGCATATTTACATGCTCAGAGGCGACCTAGACCGCGCTGAACATGCGTACATGCAGGTTGCCGATGTGTTACAGGGTGACCCTGTGGCAAAAGCTATCAGTTACGGCAACCTCGGGCTGATCTGCAAAAGACGAGGTGATCTAGACGAAGCCGAGAAGATGCTCCGCAAGTCACTGGAGATTGATGAGAAGCTCGGGCGGCTCGATGGCATAGCCAGCCAGTATGGCAATCTCGGACTGATATACCAGACTCGCGGCGACCTTGTTGAGGCCGAGAAGATGCAACGCAAGTCACTGGAAATCGAGGAAAAGCTTGGACGGCTCGAAGGCATGGCCATAACCTACGGAAACCTCGGGTTGACCTATCAGATACGCGGTGACCTCAACGAAGCTGAAAAAATGCTTCGAAAGTCTCTGGGATTCCATGAAAAACTCGGGTCGCTTGAAGGCATAGCCAGCACCTATGGTAACCTCGGCCTAATCTACCAAACACGCGGCGACCTTGATGAAGCTGAAAAAATGCTCCGAAAGTCATTGGAGATCGATGAAAAGCTCGGGCGGCTCGATGGCATAGCCAGCGATTACGGCAATCTCGGGCTGGTCTATCAGACCCGCGGCAATCTTTCTGAAGCCGAGAAGATGTATCGCAAGTCACTAAAGATCAACGAGAAACTCGGGAGACTTGATAGCATGGCCAGTACTTATGGAAACCTCGGGCTGATTTACAAAGCGCAAGGCGACCTCAACGAAGCTGAGAAGATGCTTCGCAAGTCACTTGAGATCGATGATCAGCTTGGGCGGCTCTATGGTATGGCCAACACCTATTTTAATCTCGGGGCTCTTGCTAAAAAAAGGGGAAAGAGGGCCGAGGCTCGGGAACTGTGGATCAAATCGCGTGATCTGTTTAAGCGGGTCGGCATGTTACATATGCTAGAGAATGTGCAGGGTTGGTTGAACAGTCTGCCGGACGAACTCGAGGCGTGAACCGGGGGCATCCCGACTAGGGCGCCAGGGCTATCCAGGAGCGGGCCAGTCATGAATCGTGCCGACGACGATGTCGAGCATCTTGCCGAGCGATTCGTGGTCCATCGCGGGGGCGGGCATGAGGACCAGGGTGTCGCCTAGGGGGCGGATGATCAGGCCTTGGGGGAGCATTTGTTTGCAGAGTTTGGCGCCGGTGCGGGCGGCGAAATTGAAAGGCTGAGGTGTGAGTGCTGAGGGCTGAGGTGGGGATGGGGTCACTTCATCCTTCAGCGATCCGACTTCAGCACTCGCGCACAGTTCGATGCCGACCATGAGGCCGCGTTGGCGGATGTCTATGACATTCGGGTGATCGCGGAGGGCGTTGAGTTTTTCGGTGATGAGTTTGGCGCTCTGGTTGGCGTGTTCGAGGGTGTTGTTTTTCTCGAAGAGGTTCAGGGAGGCGATGGCGGCGGCGCAGGCGAGGGGGTTGCCGGTGTAGGTGTGGCCGTGGTAGAGGGTGCGGCGCTGGTCGGGGGTGCCGGTGAAGGCGTCTTCTATTGCATCGGTGGTGAGTGTGGCGGCGAGCGGGAGGTATCCGCCTGTGATGCCCTTGGCGAGGCAGAGGATGTCGGGGGTGACCTGGTCGTGGGCGCAGGCGAGGAGTTTGCCGGTGCGGCCGAAGCCGGTGGCGACCTCGTCGGCGATGAGCAGGACGTTGTGTTTATCGCAGAGTTCGCGGACACCCTTCACGAAGCCGGGCGGTTGGCAGATCATGCCGGCGGCGCCCTGCATGACGGGTTCGATGACGACGGCGGCGGTCTGGTGGGCTTGTTTGGTCAGGAGCGCGTCGAGGGCGGTCAGGGAGTGGGACATTGCGGCGGCGCAGAGGGAATGATCTTCGCTGGGGAAGGGTTGATTGTGGGGTTTTGTTTCACACACACTGGCTGTCCCACCCGCGGGAGCGGGTGGGCTTTGGGCGGGTGGTGTTTGGGATGGGTGGGGTGCGGGGAAGGTGGTGACGTTGAAGACCATCGAGATGAATGGTTTGTGGAAGAGGTCGGAGTAGCCGACGGACATGGAGCCGGTGGTGTCGCCGTGGTAGGCGCCGGCGAGGCCGATGAATCTGTTTTTCTCCGGGTGCCCGGTGTGGTGCCAGTAGCCGATGGCCATCTTGAAGGCGACCTCGACGGCGGTAGCGCCGGCGTCGGAGTAGAAGACTTTGTTGAGGCGGGGTGTGGGGTGTGGGGTGTCGGGTGTGGGGGAATGCAATTCTTTGTTGACGCGGTCGCAGAGCATCGCGGCGAACTCGATGCTTGGGGGGGAGGCGAGGCCGAGCAGTGTGGTGTGTGCGGTTTTGTCGAGTTGATCGCGGATGGCCTGGTCGATCTCGGGGACGCGGTGGCCGTGGACGTTGCACCAGAGGCTTGAGACGCCGTCGATGTAGCGGTTGCCTTCGGTGTCGATCAGGTAAAAGCCTTCAGCGCGATCAATAATCAACGGCGGCTCGGCGCGCCACTGGCGCATGGGCGTGAACGGGTGCCAGACGTGGCTGTGGTCGAGGTTTGCCAGGCGTTTGGTGTCGGTCATGGGGGGGATTGTAATGGCGGATGGGGGATGTGGGATGGGCGATGGGGAGTTGAAAGTGGGCGGTTTCATTGTCCCATCCGCCATCCCACATCCGCCATCGACCATCGCCGCTATCGTTGCTTTGGCGGTTGGTATAAAGCGTCGCTTGTCTTATACTGTACGGGCTTTTCGACTCCGAACACTTAAGCCGTCTCGCGCGGCAGAAGGAGGCACTTCGTTGGCTAGTTACAGCACGACCGACATCAGAAATATCGCCCTGGTTGGGCACTCCTACTCGGGCAAGACGACGTTGACCGAGGCATTGATGTTCAAGGCGGGTGTGATCGGGGCGATGGGCCGCGGCGGCGACACGCTCAGCGACTTTACCGACGAGGAAAAGGAACACGGGCACAGCCTGTTCAACGCGGTGATGCACTGCGACTACCAGGGGCGGCACATTAATCTGATCGACACGCCGGGATCGCCCGACTTCATCGGGCAGACGATCAGCGCGCTGCCGGCGGTGGAGACGGCGGCGGTGGTGATCAGCGCGCAGGCGGGGATCGAGTCGATGAGCCGGCGGATGATGAAGCGGGCGAAGGACCGCAACCTCTGCCGGATGATCGTGATCAACAAGATCGATGCCGAGGGCGCGGACCTGCCGGCGCTGGTCGAGGCGATCCAGGAGACGTTCGGCAAGGAATGCCTGCCGGTGAACCTCCCGGCGAAGGGCGGCAAGGCGGTGGTGGACTGCTTTTTCAACCCGTCGGGCGAGAGCGACTTCGGCTCGGTCGAGGAGGCGCACACGGCGCTGGTCGATCAGGTGGTCGAGGTCGACGAGAAGCTGATGGCGGTGTACCTGGAACAGGGCGAGGTGAAGCCCGAACAGCTGCACGACCCGTTCGAGCGGGCGCTGCGTGAGGGGCACCTGGTGCCGATCGTGTTCACGGCGGCGCACCCGCATAGCGATCCGGACAACCCGGTGGGGATCGAGGCACTATTGGACGTGCTGGTGAAGCTCGCGCCGAACCCTAACGAGGGCAACCCCCGCCCGTTCTTCAAGGGCAGCGACACCGAGCACGAGATCCACGCCGAGCCGGACCCGGACAAGCACGTCCTGGCCCACGTGTTTAATGTGCGTGTCGATCCGTTCGCGGGGAAGCTGTGCATGTTCCGCATGCATCAGGGGACGCTGACCAAGGAGTCGCAGGTGTTCGTGGGCGACCCGGTCGAGGGCGAGAGCCGTAAGCCCATCAAGATCGGGCACCTGTTCAAGCTGCAGGGCAAGAAGCACGTGGAGATCGAGCGGGCGGTCCCGGGCGACATCGCGGCGATCGCGAAGTTCGAGCAGGTACACCGGGACTGTGTGCTGCACGATTCGCACGACGAGGACGCGATCCACCTCAAGCCCCTGCCCTACCCGGTGCCGATGGCCGGCCTGGCGATCATGGCCAAGCGGCGCGGCGAGGAGCAGAAGATCGCCGACGCGCTTCACAAGCTCCAGGAAGAGGACCCGACGTTCAAGGTGACCCGGGACGCGAGCACGCACGAGACGGTGATCCACGGCGTGGGCGACCTGCACCTTAGGATCATGCTCGAGAAACTCAAGCACCGTGACAACGTCGAGGTGGAGACCAAACAGCCGAAGATCGCCTACCGTGAGACGATCCAGGGCAAGGCGGAGGGCCACCACCGTCACAAGAAGCAGACCGGCGGGGCCGGGCAGTTCGGCGAGGTGTACCTGCGGGTCGAGCCGATGGAGCGCGGGGCCGGTTTTGAGTTCGTGAACGACACGTTTGGCGGGTCGATCCCCCACCAACTGATCCCGGCGGTGGAAAAAGGCGTGCGTCAGGTGATCGAGCAGGGCGCGATCGCGGGTTACCCGATGCAGGATATCCGGGTGAGCGTGTATGACGGCAAGCACCACCCGGTGGATTCCAAGGAGATCGCGTTCATCACGGCGGGCAAACGGGCCTTCATCGACGCGGTGAGCAAGGCCAAGCCGACTCTGCTGGAGCCTGTCGTCGAGATGGAAGTAACGGTCCCGAACAGCGCGATGGGCGACGTGACGGGCGACCTTTCGGGCAAGCGCGGCAGGATCCAGGGGACCGATATGCTGCCGGGCGACATGGCGATGATCCGCGCGATCGTGCCGCTGGCGGAGGTCAGCAACTACCAGGGACAATTAAAAAGTGTCACCGGTGGGCAGGGCACGTTCACGATGGATCTGAGCCACTACGACCCGGTGCCGGGCCACGTGATGCAGCAGATCGTGGCGGAGTACAAGCCGAAGCACGAGGAGGATTAGTCGGCCGCATCACAAATGATTGCACAAACCAAACCGCCGCCGCCGGGTCGATCGACCTCGCGGCGGCGGTTTGCGTTTGGGCGTGCGTCGGTGCCGGGTGCCGCCCGCCGGCAATCGCGGCAAGTGCTGTTATACAAAACACTTTGCGTAACGTGATGTGGGCGGCGGATAGGTGCCATCGGGGTGTGATGCGCGGGGTCCACGACGGTTATCGTGACGCGCAGGCACCCTTTGGAGGCGCGTTGTGCGCGTTGATATGGAAGTCGATCATGCGTGTTGCGCACGTGTCGATCGGGACGCGTGGTGTGCCGTCGTGACGTGCATGCGGGCGCTGCATCGTGCGTGCGTGACACCATGCACACATGCCGCGCGGTGACATCCGCGATGTGCAAAACACAATTCTTGACACAAGGGGCTTGATTATTTTGTGGAGCGTGTTGTAGTATATGACCCGACAAGTGAATAATGCTCAAGGTGTGCTACACAGCAAACCGATAAAGCGGCAGACGGGCGGACACGATCCGCCACGCCAATGAATCGTATGACAGTTGACCCACAGCTCCGAGGGCTAACTGAAAGGACTGAGTCCATGGCAAAGAAGAAAGCCAAGAAGAAGGCCGCCAAGAAGAAGGCAACCAAGAAGAAGGCTAAGCGTAAGAAGAAGGCCGCTAAGAAGGCCACGACCAAGAAGGCGACCAAGAAGCGTCGCGCCAAGAAGAAGAAATGAGTGTAGCCCTCGGGTAATGCACGGCCGCGACGGATTCGCGGCCACTGATCAGGGGACCCCGATCCCGCCGCTCCGAAAGTTGGCGGATCAGGGGCCCAGAAACACCGAAAAGCGCCTCGGAGCTCCATCAATGAAGAAGGCGGCCCTAACGGGTCGCCTTCTTTTTTTACGCGCGTTTTTTAGCGTATTTCAGCAGGAAAACATACGCCTTTGCATGCACAAATCGTCACAACTATAGCGCCCCGCGGTAGCAGAGGGTTCCCCAGCGTGTAAGGAATCTATGTGTGCCCAACCCCCCGCTCACGCCGGGGCTACTCACGCTGAAAATGACATCGTAAAACCTACGCCTGGCCGCGCAGACGGTAGCTTCGGCCGAGGCTGATCAGCCTGTGCAACAACTGGTCGTAGTCCAGGCCGGCCTTCTCGGCGGACTCGGCGAAGTCTTCGCCGTAGGACAGGTTCGGGTTGGGGTTGGCTTCGATCAGGTATGCCTTGCCGTCCGGGGTCAGCCGAAGGTCCATCCGCGCGTAGCCGGACAGCCCCAGCGCCCGGTAACTGCGCTTGCACAGGTGCTGGATCCGTTTACGCGTCGGCTCATCCAGGTCCCGCGCGACCTGGGTGTTCAGGCCGATCTTCTTCTGGTACTTGGCATCCCACTTGATTTTGCCGGTCGCGATCTTCGGCGCATCGTCCCTGAGGTTGGAAAACATCATCTCCCAGACGGGCAGGACCTGGAGCCGGTCGTTGCCGATCACACCGACATATAGCTCTCGGCCGTCGATGTATTGCTCGGCGATCGCGTCGGTGCCCACGGATCGGTGGATGAACGCCACGCGGTCCGCCAGCTTCTGGTCGTCGTACACGACCGACGCCTGGCTGATCCCCACCGAGCCTTCCTCGGTTAACGACTTAACAAACAGCGGGAACTCCAACTTCGTCGGCCTGCGGACTTTACGGCCGATCGGGAACACGGCGAAGCCCGGCACGGGGATGCGGTGGTACCGGCAGATCATCTTCGACATCGCTTTGTTGTGCGCCAGCATCAGCCCGCGCGGGTTGCACCCGGTGTAGGGCATGCGCATCAGCTCCAGGTAGCTCACGACGTGCGCGTCATACACGCCCAGCCCGTGGAACTCTTCGAGCAGGTTGAAACAGATCGACGGCTTGAACTGCTCGATCGCCCGGCGGATCACGCCCAGGTCGTCCGACACGCCCAGCGGCATCACGTCGTGGCCCATGTCGTTGAGCGTGGCGACCACATCGAATTCGGTCTTGAACGGCGCGATCTGGGCGTCGGTCAGCCCCTCGATCGAGTCCGGCGGGACCAGGTCCTCGTGCAGCAGCACGACGATGCGTTTACGGCGGAACCGGCTCATAGGGCCATCCTCCGACGCCCGGTGTGCAGGAAGTTCATGGTCTGGACCGCCACCATCATCATCGCCTCGGTCTTTGCCCGACGCTCGGGGACCGCCAGCCGCAGTTTCAGTTCCTTGCAGCGGTCGATCATGTCGCGCAGCACCTGGTCCACGGTGTAGGTGTGCGTGCCCGTCCACCGGGCGACGGCGTCGCGGACCTGGGGCCTGACGCTGCGCAGGAACGCCGCGGCGGTCGGCTGATCCGCGTAACGCTTGTCGTCCGAGAACAGCTTGCGGAGGTCCGTGTCGTAGAAGTCGGGCCATTCGTCGGCGTAGTAAAGGCGCTTCTGGCGGTAATGTTCGCGGAGCGTGGTGCGGACCTCGTTCAACGGCTCGACCTGCTTGCGGGAGCGCACGGGGGCGGGCTTTTCGGCGATCTCTTTCATCAGTTCGTCGACGTATTCCAGCTTCCTAAGCGCCGGCCAGCCACGGTAGCGGGTGCGCCACCGGGAGTTGGGCGTGAGCCAGACCGCGAAGGTCTCGGCGAAGTCCTCGGCGGGGTGGGCCTGCGCGTACCAGCCGTCCAGGTGCAGGACGAAGCTGCGGCTGCCGGGGCGGGGGTTGTAGACCTCGGGGTAGGGCTTGGCGAATGAGCCGAACAGCTCGCGCCACTTTTTGCGTCGGTGCAGCCGGTACGCCGAGTCGATGCAGTGGCCGGTCTCGTGGCGGAGTATGCGGGCGCAGGACGTCTCGGTGCCGCCCTCGACCTGATACATCATCGCTTTCTCGAGCCGTGCCAGGCGCGGGTGCGCGAGGTAGAACGGGATCGCGATCCCAGGCACCCCGTCGGGGCTGAACCACTCACTGGACAGCCAGACGTGCGGGCGGAAACGTAGCCCCTTGAGTTTAAGTTCGTCGTAGAGGCGTTTGACGCGGCGCTTAAGCGGCGGCCGTTCCACGGTCAGGCCCAGGTCACTGATGCGCATATCCAGCAGGTGGTCATCGGTCAGCCGGGACAGGCTGCGTATGCTCGCCCCGTCGTTGAGCCAGATGCCACGTTTGCTGTACGCCATGCAGACCTCGACGCTGATCAACCGTTTCCATCGTCCACAGCGATAAGACGTGCCCGCCGTGGTGGGTTGATCATATTCGAGGATGGCGTTGCGTGCAGGGCGATGCGAGCAAGCGGTGTTTGTCGTGACATAAGCCCGTTTAGCGGGCGATCACAGATCGCCGTGCGGCCTGACGGTAACCAACGCGCGGATCTACGATCCGCCGCTAAACGGCATCCGGTTTGGCGGCAGAAGCATTTACGCCCCCGCCAGGGCCTTGAGCTTCTTCGCGGTATCGGGCGATCCCAGTTCGCTTTTGCCGAAGCCGGGCAGAGCGCCTGCCTCTACGGCCTGGGCCTGGGCGTCTTGGTAGTTGGAGATCAGCATCAATTTCGGTGCGGGTTGTTGGCCAGCGAGCTGTTCAATCAGGTCCACACCGGTGCCGGCGTCGAACCGGCCGTCGAGCACGCGGTTGACCAGCAGCAGCGCGTCGGGGCGGGCGTAGGTGGTCAGGGCCGCGCTGTCATTGACGGATTTCACGGCCACACCCGGCAGCATCGCGGCGACCGCCCTGCCGAGCGATGACTGGTCGAAGCCGCAGTGCCCGACGAGCACGACGGTGTTGATTGGGGTGGTGGTAGAAGGGCCGGGGGTGTTCGTCATGTTCTTATTGCTCTTGTAGTAAACATACTTATACACGCACATTGTAGGGCGTTGGCGTAAAAAAAATCACAATGGGCCTCGACCGGGAATAACCCGGCGCTACGATGGATTATGCCGGGGGCGGGGAAGCTAAAAATAAGCCCCAGCCTTTTTCCAATGCCACCCCCCTCAGGTCCGCAGCAGGATACCCCCACCCTCTGCGGACCCTTTTTTATGCGCGGGTAGAACCCGACAAACGGATCATATTGTCGCGGTGGGGTCGTGGGGTGTTTCCGGGGGCAGGGCAGGGTCAGGTGTCGGGCGCTTCTTCGATAACCAGCTCGCGCATCTCGAGCATGGCGGCCATGTCGCGGGGCTGGCCCAGGCGGTCGAACACGCCGACGAGGTTCTGGATGATCCTGAGTAGCCACTGTTTGTGTGTGGATTGCGCCAGGGGGTTGTCGGGCATGGGCATGTCGCCGAGGGCCTGCCGGCAGGTCGCGATCGCTTCGTCTTTGGACAGCAGTCGGCCGGCGTCGAACGGGTCGATGATGGTGACCGCGCGGATCGCTTCATCTTTGGCGGAGCCGTCGATGCCGACCATGAAATGTCCCGGCGCGTTGATGCCGTGAACGGGCACGCCCAACGGTTCGACAACGCATTTGTAGACCAGCGACAGCGTGATCGGCAGGCCCCTGCCGGTGCGTAAAACAGCGGGGAGGTAGCTGTTGCGGGGGTTGTGGTAATCGGCGCGGTTGCCCTTGAAACCGCGTTCCTCGAAGAGCACGTCGTGGGCGTGGGCCATGACGGCGCGGGGGTGCGAACTCTTGATGCGCTGGCCGATCTTGACGGTCAATTCACGGATCTGGGCCTCGACGGCGTCGGGATCGACGCGGTCCATCTCGTGCATCGCCACCGCGACGGCGGACCGCATCAGGCCCTGCGTGGTGTTCAACGCCGGCAGGTGCTCGGCCAGGCATTGAAACGCGCTGTCTCGGCAGTTGCTGGGGCGTGGCACGGGCATGTTCTTCCCTCGTCCAAGTGGTCCGATCCGTGGCAGGTGTCGAGCCGCAGGGGTGACAGCCTGTGCCGGGTCTTTCATGGTCGGTGCGGGCGGTGAGCGTGGATTGAAGGCCGTCGCCCGCTTGCCGACAGGGCCGTATCTTACCCGCTGACGGTGAGGCGTGGATTATGCCGGTCCTGCGGCAAGGCACGCGGGCATCGGCTATGATGTAGGGTCCCCGTCGCGTTGTGCGGCGGCTGAATCCCCCCACTACCGGAATGACATGATGCACCCGATCAAGCCCCTATGCGCCGCGGCGCTGAGTCTTACCTTTGCAGCCTTCACAACGGCCGTGTCCGCCGAGGAACAGGCACCGGCGGCGCCGGCCGAATCCGCCGGCGAGGTCGAAGTCGTCGCCGATGCCGACGCACCGCAACCCGCCGGCGAAGCGATGCCCGAAGGCATGGCCCTGCCGCCCGCCGCCAGCAAGGAAGACATCAGCTTCTCGATCGGCTACACGATCGGCACGGACATGACCCAACGCGGCGCGGACCTGGATGCCGAACACCTGATCAACGGCATCCGTGCCGGCCTGGGGCTGGAAGCGGCGCGGCTGACCGATGAGCAGATCGCCCAGTGCCTGTTCAGCTTCCAGATGCAGATGCAGCAGCAGTACATGCAGGACATGCAGGCGAACCTCGATAAGGGCCGGGCCTACCTCGCCGAGAACGCCAAGCAGGAAGGCGTCACCGTGACCGAGAGCGGCCTGCAGTACCGCGTGCTGCACGAGGGCGACGGCGCGACCCCGACGGTCAACGACGTCGTGTCCGCCCGCTACAAGGGCACGCTGATCGACGGCACGGTGTTCGACCAGTCCGAGGGCGATGAGACCGTCAGCTTCCCCGTCGGGCGTGTGATCCCCGGCTGGGTCGAGGCGCTGCAACTGATGCAGGTCGGCGACAAGTGGGAACTGACCATCCCGTCGGAACTCGCTTACGGCGAACAGGGCGCACCCGGCGGCGCGATCGGGCCCAACGAGGTGCTGCGGTTCGAGATCGAGCTGGTCGGGATCGAGTAAGTCGAGGCCGGCCGCTTCATTCGGAAGTTACACACCGGGCCGGCACACGGGACGCGGACATGAAACGCTACATCCCCGCGCGGATCGTGCTTTTCCCCGGCCTGGGCGCCGACCCCCGGATGTTTGACCGGCAGAAGCGGCGCTTCGGGGACGACCTTCAGTGCCCGGCGTGGCTGCAGCCCGAAGCGGGTGAATCGTTCGAGGCCTACGCGCGCCGCTGGGCCGAAGAACTCAAACCGGAACCCGGCGACGATCGGCCGCTGTTCTTGGGCGGCGTGTCGTTCGGCGGGATGGTGGCTCTGCGGATCGCTGAATTCCTAAAGCCCAAAGCGGTCATCCTCATCGGCAGTTGCCGGTCGCGCCAAGCACGGCCACCGCGATGGCGCGTCGCGCGACGTATCGGGAACATGATCCCTGACGTGTTGTTGGGTCGGCGCACGATGGCGTTAGGCGGGCTATGGGTTTCGCTGCTGGACCAACTGGACAGCGAGCACCGGTCGCTCCTGATACGCATGGGTGCTGACTCAGACCCCCGCCTCGTGCGGTGGAGCGGCCACGCCTGCGCGGACTGGGACTTCGATGAGCACACGCGTCAAGGCTTCCCGCCTGTCCATCAGATACACGGACGACACGACGCGATCATCCCGCTGCATGCGGGCGATCCCGACACCGTCATCCACGACGGCCGACACATCCTGCACTTTTCGCACCCGCACACCGTCGAACGATTCATCATGGACGTGGTCCGACGGTACGTGGACGATTGACATCAAATCCCCCGGCCCCCGGAACCCCGGAATTCCACCCCCCGCCCTTCCGTCTCCCTCGGCCCCGCCAACCAATCGGCTCCTGCTGACACGCGGTTCGCTGACAAACCGACAACCAAAACCGATACGCATGGGTGGTTCATCAGCCGCGTCCGTGCGAGATAGTTGTAGTGATCGCCTGGAAGAAAACCCTTCCCTTGATATGAAAAAGCCTGTTAAACGTGCCGGCCGATCGGCCGGGGATGAATCATTCGGCCTCAAAAGTCGGCCAGGGTTCGGCGTTGCGGCGGTAGCCCTGGGTGTCCACGCCCTCGAAGAAGTGCTGGATCAGGGGGTGGTCGATGGGTGCGCCGGTAGCGTCGTTGATCAGGTTTTCCTGGGCCGCGTAGGTGTTGATCGTGGAGCCGTGGACGAGGATGTGGTACCAGGGCTGGTCGCGATCGGGGTGTGAGGCGTTGGCGTTGTACCAGTCATCGTCGGCGTGGCAGCTCATGTCGAAGTCAACGACGACGCCGCGGTAGCCGTAGCGTCGGTGCCGGACGAGCGTGCCGGGCATGAAAAGCGGTAATTCGTCCGGGAAATAATCGGGGACCACGAAGTGCGCCTGATCTCCGGGCGGATCGAGCCACGGCTCCTGCTGCTGCGGGTCGTGGTCGGGGTCGAAGTCGGGCGTCGGATTTTGATCGAATTCGGAGTTGAACATCGCAACACTCCTTTCTCGAATCACACTTTCAATGATACGCACCCTCAGGGTAAAAGCGATAGAGAAAATGTGAAAAAGCGTCAAGAAGTCGTGCAGGCAACTTGCGGATCATGTCAAAACAAGTCGTGTCAATCGCGGCGACCGGCGCGGTGTTTTCAAGCGGTTTACCGGCGGTGAAATCGCGTTCAACTGGTTTTGATATGCCATCGCTCAGCCGCCCGTGCGGGGCAGCTGTTCATCGTATAAATAATCAGGGGGATACGGCTCGGGGATCGGTTCGCGGTACGGCGGCGGGTCGATCGTGCGGTGGTGGATGATGTCGTCGTTATCGAGGAGCAGCGCCGATTCTTTCTTGCGTTTGTTGATAAAGCCCTGCAAGGCGTGGCGCGGGTCCCAGACCGGATTGCCGACGCGGTCGATGTAGCCGAAGGACGGCTCGACAGCGACGCGGGCGTAGTCGCGGAAAAACGGCTGGCCGGCGGCGAACTGCGGGGTGATGCCCCGGCTCGCGTCGCGGTTGACGTAGCCGACCTTCCCGCCCAACGTCACCATCGCCAGCGGGTCTTCCAAGTCATCTGCGGCGTCGAAAGCGGGCTCGATGACGGGCTTGCCGGCCTTGTCGATGTAGCCCCATTTCGCGCCGACACGCACGGCCGCGACGCCGTGGCTGAAGTCGCGTGCGTCGTCAAACTGTGCGTCGATCCGCATCTTCCAATTGCGCCCGAGGTAGCCCCACTTCTCGCCGACACGGATGCGTGCCAGGCCGTCGTTGAAATCGCCCGGTTCGGTCACCCCGCCGGTGGTGTCGGAGAATACCTCTTTGCCGCGCCGGTCGAGGTAGCCGACGACATCGGGTCCGCCCGCGGGGCCCGAGCGGGTGAACGCGGCGAAGCCCTCGTGGAAAGAACGCACGCGCGTGTAGCGCAAGGGCACGGCCAGGTCGCCGGCGGCATCAATGAACCCGCACAGCCCGTCCTTCATCACACCGGCCGTACCTTCACGGTAGCGCAGCGCGCCGTCGAGCTTGACCGGGACGATGAGCTTGCCGGTCTTGTCGATGTAGCCGAAGTGTTCGCCGTCACCGACGACGGCGCGTCCCTCAGCGAAACGGTCGGCGTAGGGGTAGACCGGGTCGAGGACCCATTCGCCGGTGCCCCGGATGAAGCCGGTCTTGTCCCGGGCGACCGCGCGTGCCAGGCCGTCGTAGAAGTCGTCGGCCCAGTCGTGCTCGGGGAAGACGACGAGCCGGCCGTGCTGGTTCATGTATCCCCACCAGTTGTTGACGCTGACGGGGTAAAGGGTGTCATTGAAGCCGGGGTCTGTGTAGATGATCTGGTCGCGCAGGGGGATGTCAAAGGCCGGGGGCGCGGCGCCCGAGCCGATATGCAGCGTCGGCTTCTGAGCGGCCGCGGGACAACATGCCAGGGCCAGGCACAAACCCAAAAAGGTGGCGGCAGAGTGTCTCACGCGGTATCCCCGTATGCGATATTCCGGTTTGATCGCTGACATTATAGGTCGCTTAGGGGGAAGACGAGCGGTGCTATTGCGTGATGGCCAAGGCGCTTAAGTTAGCCTGTTTAGGCACCGACATTACCCAAAGCTTACAGATATCCCAAGGGGGCCGGGCTGAGGTGCCGTGAGTCTCGGTGCCCCGGGGGTGGGTACCCCGGTTCATGGCGAGCGATTTCACACCGCTGCGGACGGGTCCAGATGAGTAATCATGATCAGTTCTGGTCGTCCGTGTACCGAACGGCCTACGAAGAGGCGGCCGGCTACGAGCAACAGCTACAGGCGCTGCTGCGGATCGGGTGCGAGCGGTTCGGGATGGACGGCGCGGTCGTCACGGATGTGAAGGGGGACACGTTCACGGTGCTCGCATCCTGGGGCCCCGACAGCGATCTGTTATGCCCGGGTAAAGTCTTTGACCTGAAGCATTCGGTCTGTGCCCGTGTGATCGGGCGTGACACGGCGTTCCGGGTGGACGCCGCGACTGACGATATGGCCCCCTACCGTGACCTGCCGATCCCGATCGAGCAATACGTCGGCCAGGCGGTGCGCATCAGCGGCCAGGCCTTCGGTACGGTCTGCTTTTTCAACCAGCATCACAACGGCCGACCGGTGGCTGCGATACCCGACGCCGAGCTGGGCATCCTGATCATGACGGTCGCCGCGGTGATCGAGCGCAGGCTGCACCTGGAATCGGAGCAGGAAGCCCACCGGATCGCGTCGATCGTGGAGCAGAGCGAAGACGCGATCTTCACCCAGACACTCGAACGTATCATCACGAGCTGGAATCGGTCGGCGGAGAACCTCTACGGCTACACGGCGCAGGAGATCATCGGCCGATCGGCGCAGGTCCTGCACGGAGAAAATGAGCCCGCGTTCGTCAAGCCGCTGCTGGAGAAGATCCGGCGCGGCATCCGCACATCGAGCGTGGAGGCGGTCCATACCCGCAAGGACGGGTCGAGGGTCAACGTCTCGGTGAACCTCTCACCGATCCGCGATCCAAGGGGCGAGGTCACGGCACTATCCGTTGTCGTCCGAGATATCGACGAGCGCAAGCGGGCCGAGCGTGCGCTCGAGAAGAGCGAACAACGCTACGCGCTGGCGGCGGTGGCCGCGAACGACGGGCTATGGGACTGGGACATCCTGACCAACGAGGTGTATTACTCCCCGCGTTGGAAATCAATCCTGGGTTACGGCGAGGACGAGCTGGTGCCGACGATCCAGTCCTGGACCGATATGATCCACACATCGGACCTGGGTCAGTTCCAGGCCGACCTGACTCTGCATCTGGCGGGGCAATCCAAGACGCTGAGCAACCAGCACCGTGTGCTAACGCGTGACGGCAGAGAGCGTTGGGTCTTGTGCCGGGGCATGGCCGTGCGCGACGAGGAGGGCCGGGCCATCCGTATCGCGGGCTCGCTGTCGGATATCACCAAACAAAAGGAATCAGAAGCCGCGCTGATCCAGCAGGCCCACCACGACAAACTGACTAACCTGCCCAACCGGACGCTGTTTGTCGAGCTGATCCGGCAGGCACTGGCGCGGGCCCGGCGCGTCAGCGGATACAAGTTCGCGTTGCTTTTCCTGGATTTCGACCGTTTCAAGGTCATCAACGACAGCCTGGGGCACGAATACGGCGACATGCTGCTGACAAGCATCGCACAGCAGTTGCGTGTGCAGCTGCGCACCGTGGACACCGCTGCGCGGCTGGGCGGGGATGAGTTCGTCGTGCTACTGGACGGGATCGACGGCCTGAGCGGCGCGATCGAGGTTGCGGAGCGGCTGCTGGAAACTTTCGCCAGGCCGCACAGCCTCGGCGGCCACGACGTGATCTCCACGGCAAGCATCGGGATCGTCACCAGCGAAGGGGACTACCACAAGCCCGAGGAGATGGTCCGCGACGCCGACAACGCCATGTACCAGGCCAAGGCTTCGGGCCGGGCCCGGTACGTCGTGTTCGATGAGCAGATGCACGCCAAGGCGCTGGCCCGGCTGAACCTGGAGAAGGACATCCGCAAGGCCACCGCGCTGGGGCAGATGAGGCTGGATTATCAGCCGATCGTGTCGCTGGAAAGCGGGGAGCTGATGGGCTTCGAGGCGCTGGTGCGGTGGGAGCATCCGGAGCTTGGCCCGGTCAGACCCGACACGTTCATCCAGATCGCCGAGGAGACCGGCGAGATCGTCGCGCTGGGCACCTGGGTCCTGGAGCAGGCCTGCCGGCAACTGGTTGTATGGAAGCAGACACTCCAGGGCGCGGCCGATATCTTTGTCAACGTGAACGTCTCCAAACGCCAGATCGCCCAGCCCGACGTCATCGCCACGCTGGCACGGGTGTTCCGCGAAACCGGCGTGGACCCCGCGTACATCAAGCTCGAGATCACCGAGAGCGTCATCATGGACGACCGCCACGGCATCACGCCCGTGCTCGACGAGATCCGCCACATGGGCGTGCAACTGGCGATGGATGACTTCGGCACCGGGCACTCGTCGCTGAGCTGCCTGCACAGCTTCCCAATCGACGTGCTGAAGATCGACCGGGAGTTCATCCTGAACATGGAGCAGCGGATCGAATACACCGCGGTGATCCAGGCGATCGTCACGCTGGCGCACACGCTGGGCATCAGCGTCGTCGCCGAGGGGCTCGAGACCGCCGAGCAGGTCGCCCAGCTCCAGGCGCTGGAGTGCGACCACGCGCAGGGCTACTACTTCGCCAGGCCGCTGTCGGTGGCGCAGGCCGGCGAATACATCACCCAGCAGACACAGCTCAAACGCTCGGCGTAGGCTCCGGCGGCGGGGCATCGCCTGGCGGGCCGGGGGGCATCGCGGCGCCGCACTCCGGGCACTTCGTGCCGCCGTGGTTCACACGCAGGTCGTAACCACACGCCAGTCAGATCACCGAGCCCTCTTCATACACGAATAGCCGCCACGGCTCGCCGAACTGCTCCAGGAAATACAGCGTGTAGCAGCGCATGAAGACGTACGCGGGCAGCAGCATCACCGTGCCCAGGTAGGGCAGCATCGGCAGGCAGCACATCAGGCACGTCGCCATCAGCGACACGATGCCCACCGCAATACCCAGGACCAGCTTCATCAGGTAGAAGAGGGTCAGCAGCCAGAAATGGCCCTTGAATACTTCACGGTACCAGATGCGCCACGCCTCGCCGATCCGCACGCCGCGCAGGTACATCGTCGGCGCGATGAAGTCGATCAGCAGGGTCTCCATGATCGCGAAATTCACCACAGCCAGCGGGATCACCACCACCAGAACGATGATGGCCCAGAGCAGGTGGGTGTCGAACTGCCGGTTGACGATATCCGGCCAGGCGATGAACCCCGCCGCCACGAGCGTGCCGAACATCAGCACCGACAGGGCCAGACCGGCCAGGAAATTGAACTTAAAGAAGTTGTTACCCAGCAGCCGGAACTCGCTCCAGGGTTCTTTGACTTTGCCCCGACCGAAGGCGAGGTTATCAATCTCCATGAAGATGCCCCGGCTGCGCAGCCAGAGGACCAACGCCCAGATCAGTGTCGTGACCACATAGAACGCCACCACCGCGCCCACGACCCAGTACGCGTGGTCCTTCACCCACTGGATGCCGTTGTGGATCACGTCCCAGGGATCGGTCGCCCCGGACCCACCGGTGCCGCCGCCACCCCCACCACCGCCCGATGGGAAGTTATAGTTGCCGCCCTGCCGGCCGAGGTTCGCCAGAAATACGCTTAAGCCCAAACCGAACCAAAGCGACAGCTCGAACGGCCGAAACAGTAAGTCGGACATCCGGTTCCACGCGCGCTCGATCGGGGCGGTCACGGAGATTCGCATAGCCGAAAGTGTAGCAAAGACACACCCGACCTGGCATCGGGTAGACTTTCAACCATGCCGCGTGAGTTCTGGATCGATACCGATACCGCCTCCGACGACGCCGTCGCGCTGGTCATGGCCCTGCGCAGTCCGGATGTCCGCGTGGCCGGCATCTCCACGGTCAGCGGGAACATGCCGCTAAAACAGGGCACGCGCAACGCGCTCTATACCGCCGAGCTTTGCGGCTGCGTCGTGCCGGTCTATCCGGGCGAGGAACGGCCGCTCACACGCGAACCCGCCCACGCCCAGTGGTTCCACGGCGAAGACGGCATGGGTAACCAGAACTACCCCGCGCCCAAACGGTCGCCCGAATCAACTCACGCCGTCGACGCGTTCCAGAAAGCCGCGCACGACCACCCGGGCCTGACGCTGGTCACCCTCGGGCCGTTGACCAACATCGCTAAAGCTATCCAGCGTGACGCGGCGGTGATTGAGCGTGTCGGGCGCTGCGTCGTGATGGGCGGCAACCCCTGCTGCGTGGGCAACGTCACCCCGGCGGCGGAGTACAACATCTGGTGCGACCCCGAGGCGGCCGCGATCGTGTTCGGCTCGGGCCTGAAGATCGAAATGGTCGGCTGGCAGCTAAGCACCGGCAAAGCCAATCTGACCGAGGCCGACATCGCCCACGTGCGCGGCCTGGATGCCCCGCTCGCACACTTTGCCATCGACTGCAACGCCCACGTCATGGTCGCCAACAAGACCCAGACCGGCGACGTCGGCATCTCCCTGCCCGACCCGACGGCGATGGCGGTCGCGCTCGCCCCTTCGATCGCCAAAAGGACCAGCGACCACCGTGTGCAGATCGCCTGCGCCGACGAACTGACCCGAGGCCTGACCGTCGTCGATCAACTGAACGTGTCCGACGACCCCCGGAATATCCAAACATGGGAGCCGGTAAAGGACGCGCCGTTGTGCCGGATCGTCTGGGAACTGGACATCCCCCGGTGGAAGTCTTTGCTCTTTGACCTGCTGGGGTGAAGTTATCACGGAGGGCGCGGAGACACCGAGGCAAGGAGAAGAGGCGTAGACAGGATTACAGGATGATCAGGATAAAGTCAGAAATCATGAGGGAGTGCTAGTAACCAAGCCAATCCGGTTTTATCCAGTTGATCCTGTTATCCTGTCAACATTCTTTGTTTTCTCCGCGTCTCCGTGTCTCCGCGCCCTCCGTGATATCCCCGCTCGACATCCCATCCGTTTCCCCCGACAATCGGGCGATGCACGAGGAGGCCCCCGACAACCGGATCGCGATCGCGCCGGGCGTGTTGTTGCCCGAATCGGCGCTTGCTTTCACGTTCTCGCGCAGCGGCGGGCCTGGCGGGCAGAATGTCAACAAGCTCAACACCAAGGCCACGCTCACCGTCGAGATCGCGGACCTTGCGGAGGTGATGCCGCCCTGGGCGCTCAATCGGCTGTTGATCCACGCGGGCAGCAAAATCGCAGGTGATGCCGACCGCATCGTGATCCATGATTCTTCCAGCCGCAGCCAAAGCTCCAACCGCCAGGCGTGCCTTGCTAAACTGCGTCTGATGATCGTCGAGGCGATGAACCGGCCCAAGCGACGCCGGCCGACGAAACCGAGCCGGGGGTCGATCCAACGCAGGCTCGATGCCAAGAAACACCGGGCGATGATCAAGGATAAACGCCGTACCCCCGACCAACCCTGACCGATTTATTGCAAGAAAGGTTCACCATGACCCGCCACGCAGCCCAATGTCTCTGCCTTTTCCTGTGCCTGGCTTGCCTGCCGCTGTTAAGCCAGGCCGCTTACGCCAAGCCGAAGGTGCTGTCCGGGCTGGATGTGTTGCAGGCGGATAACTTCGCCGCGCTCAAGGGCAAAAAGGTCGGGCTGATCACCAACCACTCGGGGATCAACGCCAAGGGCGAACACATCCTCGACCTGATGCACGATTCGCCCAACGTCGAAGTCGTCGCGATCTTCACCCCCGAGCACGGCATCCGCGGCGAGGAGGACCGGCACGTCGATTCCGATGTCGATGCCAGGACAGGCCTGCCCATCCACAGCCTCTACGGCAAGACCCGCAAGCCCACCGACGAGATGCTCGAAGGGGTCGATGTCCTCGTCTACGACATCCAGGACATCGGCGCACGGTTCTACACCTACATCTCCACACTCGGCGAATGCATGGCCGCCGCCGGGGAACATGGCATCAAGTTTTATGTCCTGGACCGCCCGAACCCGCTGGGCGGTACGGACTTCGACGGGCCGATCCAGGACGACGACCTCGTCGGCAAATTCACCTCGTTCCGCCCTATGCCCACGACCCACGGCATGACCGTCGGCGAGATCGCCAGATTTTTCAACAAACACCACGGCATCGACTGCGACCTGCAAGTCGTCAAATGCAAGGGCTGGAAACGCGGCACGCTGTTCGACGAGACCGGGCTCCCCTGGGTGAACCCCTCGCCGAACATGCGTTCCGTCAACGAGGAGATCATCTATACGATGGTCGCACTGACCGAAGCGAACAAAGACCTGTCCGTCGGGCGCGGGACGGATCGGCCGTTTGAGTACCTGGGCGCGCCGTGGGTGGATGGCGATGCGCTGTGTGCCGAGCTGCGATCGCGGGACCTGCCCGGGCTGTGGGTGATGCGCACCACGTTTATCCCGTCGGGCACGGATATCTCCGGCCGAAAGAACTACCCGTACCAGTTCATCGACGAGGTCTGCCAGGGGCGTGCGTTTCTGTCGCAACTGACTGCAAGGCGGCGCCCGGTCGAAGCAGGCACGCACATGCTGGCGGCGCTGAAGGTCCACCCCGATCGCTACAGCGTGGACAAGCGCGGGCTGGTCGAAGGCAGTGGGTGCTGGATGCCCTCAAAGGCCGGGGAACCCGTGGACGCGATCGTGAAAAAGTGGCGGATGATCCGAAGTTCAAGGCCTTCGCGGAGCAACGGCAGAGTGTGTTGTTGTATGAGTGATTAGACGAAGACGGGCTGAAAATAACCATCTCGGGGAAAACAAATTTCTGAAATATCAAGCCAAGTGTCCGTTCTGTAACAGAAGATCCGGCCGCACAGGGAGTGGAGCGCCAGGCGCGTCTACTACCGGTGCGCCCGCACTGTGAGGGCCGTGGATGCGGATCAGTACCGACACCGAAGCAGCTACGGTAATCCTGTCCCTTTTCGTCCTCTCGCCGTTAGTGGCTGGTGGATTCGCGTGCTACCTCCTCTCCCGGTCTACAGTTTCTACTGTTTGTTAATCATCCCCGCCGCTGTTTTTTTGATGTTCGTGTTTAACGATCCAATACCCTTACTCCAACACATTTGTGCCCTACGAGACCGATGAGCAGAAACCAAGAAGGTCAAGACCTGTGCCGTGAACGCGAAAGACGGAACCAATCATGGTCGCAAGGACACCCCCGTACAGGGGGGATTTCAGAAGAAATACCAGCCAGGGCGGCGGACCTCCCCACTTCATTTACCATCCCGACTCCCCTATGGTATCTCCGGCAGCCTTGTTGAATCGGATGAGCCGTGCGTCTGCTGTGAGAACGAGGGGTATATCTATACGCGGGCCCGGTGTTCGGTGCCGAGGATGAATTGATAACTGTATCTGCCCGTGGTGTATAGCGGACGGGTCGGCTTACCGGAAGTTTCGTGCCGAGTTCACCGACGGGGCATCCATCCAGGCCAGCGGGCGATGGGAAGCCGAACCCAAAGAGGTGCCGGAGAACGTGATCGATGAAATCGCCCACCGCACGCCCGGCTTTACGGGGGTGGCAGCAGGAACAATGGGCTACCCATTGCGGCGACGGGTGCCTGTTCCTTGGCCGCATGGGCCACCAAGAACTCCGTGCGGCAGGACAGCCGGCGATCGATGCGATCCGGAATGACGTCGGCATCGAAGATGAAAACAAGTGGGAAGAATTTTTCTACGCTTTAGCGAAACACGACTCACCGACCGCATACCTGTTCCAATGCCGCCACTGCCAGGCCTATCTGGGCTATACCGATTGTGACTGACATTACGGTCGGTTAGCTCAAACGATCAATCCCCGTGCTTCTCGCGCAGCCGGCCGCTTAGGCGCAGCAGCAGTTGCACGCGCTCGAACTCATCGAGGACTTCCTTGAGCACCTCGCGGACCGGGTCGGCGGGCGGGTCGGGCAGGAACGGGGCGACCTCTTGGCCCAGCGCCTTGCGGGCCATCGAGCGGTAGCGGCTGAGCGTGCGGTCGCCGAAGAAACTCACCGGCTCGAAGTCCTCGGCCAGGAACCACGACACCGGCACACGGAAGCCCGCGTTGATCTGCGCGTTGACGACCAGTTCCGCGTGGTCCTCGCTGCGCAACAAGAACCGCAGGTCGATGAGGTCCGGGTTCGCTTCCGCGATCCGCTGCATGGCCGAGCCCTGCAGGGCGCAGTCGCCGCACCACGTGCCGGTCAGGCAAAGCACGTGCATCTTCCGCGTGAACCCCCCCACCAGCGCCGCCTGTGCACCATCCAGCGCGAGCTGCTCGTACCGCTGCCCCCAGGGCATGTGCTGGCCCTCGGCCCGCGCCAGGCCGACAAAGTCGGCGTAGGACACGCCCTGTTGGAACTTACTGGTCAGGAAGTCGGTGTGGTTCATGAGCATACCGGCATTCTACCGTAGCACGTGATGTTTTGTAGTTGTGCTAACCGGGATGCTTTTTTCTTGACGCCGGGTACTGGCAAAGGGATAGTAAACCTTCAACTCGTCGGTTTAGGGATTTTTTATTTATGCGACAACGCTGGTTTATCCACTCAATATGATAGGAGACACAGCCATGAATAAGCGATTGACGGTTCTCGCGGCCGGACTTATGGGCTTGCTGGCGCTTACACCGATCATCATCGGCGCGGATACACCCAAGGTTGTGTAAGATACTCCTACGCTTGAGAAGCTCGAAATCGATATGTCCGATCTCTTGTCGGTCACCTTCCTTGACATTTACAAATACCGGTTGGATCTACAACCCGACAGACGATTCCGTGTGGTGCTGCGCGAGCAGCTCGCCGCAGATTCAACGCCAAAGGTACTTTTCGACGAGGTATTTCATCGTGATGACTCGAATGGCCTCACCTTACTGGTCAGCTTTACCAGCCTTGATGACAGGTTATCCGGCGTTCTGTTGAGTTCGGACAAACAAGCGGAGTTCAGGATCACCACCGACGGCACCAAAGAGCCGGGCCTCGCAACCATCGTTCCGGTCCCGTTAGCTGGTGTGGCACGAACCGATCTCATATTGGTAGCCCAGCATAACAATCAACCAAAGTGGGAGCTTGAAGACGGGGCCATTCAACTACTGGCAATATTCCCGTCAACATCCGCCAAGCAACCTGTAGCTGATCGCGGCTACCCCCGCGCCGAGTTGGTTGTCATTCCGGATTGATCACCTCAGCTAGCTAAGAGTAGATTTTACTTCACCACTTCCGCGCTGATGATGTGGTCGAGGCGGGGGAACTCGGCGTTGAGGTAGGCGTTGCCTTCCTGCTGGATGCGTCCCTGGTCGGGGCCGTTGCCACGGGGGGCGCCTTCGCCGTAGTCGGCGTAGAGCTGGTCAACGATGTCCATACCCTCGACGACTTCGCCGAAGGGCGAGAAGCCCTGGGTGTCCAGGAAGGTGTTGTCACCGAAGTTGATGAAGAGCTGGGTGGTGCGTGTGTTGGGCCCGGCCATGGCGAAGGTGACGCGGCCGCGGGAGTTTTTTTCCTTGTTCGGGTCGTCCTGGATCTTCTGCTCACGCCAGACGGCGGAGACTTCCGGGTCGCCGTTGATGCCGAACTGTGACATGAAGCCTTCGATGACGCGGAAGAATTTGCAGCCGTCGTAGAAGCCGTTGTCGGCGAGGTTGTAGAACCGGTCGGCGCCGCGGGGCGCCCAGGCGCGGGTGACCTCGATGACGATGTCGCCCTTGGTGGTGACGAACTTCACCTTGAACTTGTCGGGGGCCTGACGGCTCCAGACTTCGTTGCTCGGGTCGAGGAGGACGGACTTGTCGGGGCCGTCTTTCGATTCCTCGGCGCGGGCGAGCGGTGACAGACCGAGCAAAAGCGTGAGGATGAAGAGCAGTGTGAGTTTATGTTTGAACATGGTTAGTCTCCTATATGAAGGACGGCGGCTGAAGCCGGCTGAACCGCGCCGTTTCAGCCGCGCGGAAGGTTGGGTTGGTTTTGCTCCAATGCGCTAAGTCGTTTTTCGATCTCGGTGAGTTTGTGCAGGATGAGCACGTGTGTTTTCTTCGCGTCAATGCCGACGGGGCTGGCGTCGCTGGCGATCAACTGCTCGATCCGGCGGTAGTCTTCCGGGGTAATACCGGCGGGGGTTTCGTCGGGCATTACGGGGCCTCCGTCGCGGGTGCTGGTTCACCGGTCGGGGCTTCGCCGGTAAAGCCGGCGAGCGCCCAGTCGTCGATGCAGCGGGACAAGCGGACGATATACGCTTCGCCGATCGGCGTGTCCTGCTCCTTTTCCGGGTCGGCGACGATGTGCGTGAGCACGGCCAGGACGTAGTGCCTGCCTTCGCCCTTAACGATCGCGGTGTCGCCGTACCAGTCGCTCCACGTGCCGCTCTTGCGGAGGATGGTCACGTCGCGGCCGGCCAAACCTTTTACGATCTTGCCGTTGAGGTGTTCGATATCCGGGCTGGCGAAGATCTCGCGCATCGTTTGGGATGCCTGCGGGCTGACGAGCCGGCCCTGTTCGAGCATCAGGTAGTAGCGCAGCAGCTGGCGGACGGTGGCGGCGTGTGATTCGCCGGCGAGCGGGTCGCGGTTGCGTTCGTCGCTTGGGCCGTAGTGCTTGCCCATCCACAGGCCCCCGCCGTGCTCGGCGTCGTAGAGCTTGTAGGTCGGTGAGGTGAGGATGTCGGCGATGGTCGTAAGCCCGACGATCTGGCTGTATTTCGCGGCCAGCGCGTTGTCGGATTGTTTGATCATCAGGCCCAGCTCGTGGCGGGTCGTGTCGTCGAGCTCGTCGGCGGCCAACGGATGCGTTTGGAAATACGACAGTAGGATGGCGATCTTGGGGATGCTGGCGGCATAGTATTGGGTGTCGGCGCGGAGCATGGCGAACCGGCCGGTCGTCATGTCCAGCAGGCCGACGGCGGTCTGGTCGGCCTCGATGCCCATGTCTCGGCGAAGCGCGGTGTCGAGCCGAGCCAGCGCGAGGGTCAGGCCCTGATCGCCCGCGGACAGGGCGTCGATATCCAGCGAGACCCAGGCCGGGTCGGCCGCATCGTCGGCGGGCTGTGCGGGTGCCGTGTTACTCATAGCCAACACCGCCGCCGTCAGTAAAACCGCGTAGATCGTCCACCATTGTTTCATGGCATCCGCCCTTTTTCGGTTGTCGCGGAACGGGGACCGGCTCAGCTCGCCGCGCCGCCGCCCTGCTCCTGGGCCTTCTTGGCGGCCTGCTGCTGGGCCTGCATCTGCTGGGCCATGTTGTGCTGGATGAGCTGGACCGCGAAAATATGGGTGGCGACTTCCATGGTCACGGGGAAATCGCTGAAAGCGTCCTGGTACTTGTCGGCCACGGCGCCGTCGGTCGTGCCCTGGGCCTCGGCGGCAAACTTCTCACGGACCAGGTTCAGCGCGTCATTTACTTGCATGGGTCATCCCTCTTGTGCTTCGTTAGGGGTTTCGGCTCGTCATGGGTATCAGGCCGGGAGCCGGCCTGTCCCGGATGTATAAGCATATCAGAACCGGGCGCGGCTATCCGGGGAGGTACTGGGCGAAACCGGGGGCTGGCCCGGCGAGGCGATTTCGCCCTATCATGGCCGCCTACACTACGCGAAAGGCTCCAAATGCTCATCGACGAGATCAAAAAACAGGTTACGCAGGCGATGCGGGACAAGGACACCCAGAAGCGGGACCTTTTGAAGGTCGTGCTGGGCGAGTTGCAGACCGCCGCGACCCGGACCGGGGATAACCTCGATGACGAGCAGGCGCAGAAGATCATCCGCAAGATCGTCAAGAGCACCCAGGAAATGATCGAGCTGGGCAAACGGCCCGAGGCTATCGAGCAGGCGAAGGCGGAGCTGGTGATCCTTGAATCTCTGTTACCCAAAACGCTGTCGGTCGATGAGATTATCGCGGCGCTTGGGCCGGTGGCGGACAACATCCGCGCGGCGGGCAACGACGGTCAGGCGACCGGGGTGGCGATGAAGCACTTAAAGTCCGCCGGCGCGGTCGTGGAGGGCAAGGACGTGGGCGTGGCGGTGAAGCAGATGCGCGGTTGATACGGTCCGGGTGGCAATTGTTACAATCTGGTTAGGAAGCAAGCCACTTGGACAAGGCCTGGCGCTGCCCGAGCGGTGGTGGCGTGGCCTGGAGAACGACAACATGAGCGGACACACCGATCGGGGTGCGACTGAGACGGTCAGACGCGGTCCCTTTTATTCACTTGGGCAATGGCTGGGGCGATACCAGATCGTGCTGTGGACCACGGCGGTGCTGGTCGGGGTCTCCACGGTGCTGCGGGCCGTGCTGCTGCTGGTCTTCGCGGACCCCGGCGGGCTGTCGGCCACACAACTGCTGGAAGTATTCTGGGTGGGCCTGCGGTTCGACCTGCTGGTGGCGCTGGTGATCCAGTTGCCGCAGGTGTTGCACATGACGACGACCGGGAACGTGCGGGTCATCGGGAAGATGAGCCGGTTCCAGGTGCATGTGGGGCTGTTCGTGACGTTCGTCGCAGCGCTCTTTATCGCCGCCTCGGAGTATTTTTTCTTTGAGGAGTTCGACAGCCGGTTTAACTACATCGCGTTCGAGTACCTGGTGTACCCGACCGAGGTGATCACGAACATCCAGCAGTCGTACCCGCTTTGGCCGATGCTGATCGGCGTGAGCGTCGTGGCGTATGCGATGTATCTTGCGTTACGCGGCATCACCCGCAGGTCGCTGCCGATCCCGCTGCCCTGGCGCCGCCGATACGCGTTGTTCGCGCTGACGCTGGTTGTGATCGGCGGGCTGTGGCTGACGACCGGGCGCAAGAGCACGGATGTCTCGGACAGCCGTATCGTCAACCAGGTGGCGTACAACGGGCTGTGGACGTTTGTCGAGAACGCGTGGACGAGCCGGTTCGATTACGAGAACTATTACCCGACGATCGACCCGCAAGAGGCGATGGAGCGTGTGACCGCGCGCGTGTTCGCGCCGACGGACGTGCCGACGGGTGACGGGCTGAACCGTGTGGTGACATCGCCGAACCCAAGGCGGGATTACAACGTCGTGCTCGTGCTCGAGGAGAGTCTGGGGTCTGACTTCATCGGAATCCTCGGCGACGACCGGGGGCTAAGCCCGAACTTCGACCGGATATCCCAGCGCGGCATCCTGTTCGACCGGTTTTTCGCCACCGGCAACCGCACGGCACGGGCGCTGGAGGCGACGCTCACCGCCCTGCCGCCGATCCCCACCGAATCGATCCTCAAACGCGACCACTCCGAGCACGTGACCTCGCTGGCCCGGATACTGGCCGGGCGCGACTACCGGCGGCTGTTTGTCTACGGCGGGCGCGGGCTGTTCGACGGGATGCGGTCCTTCATGATGAATAACGGGTTCGAGCGGTTCATCGAGCAAGGCGATTTCGAGAACCCCGACTTCACCACCGCCTGGGGCGTCAGTGACGAGGCGATCTTCGACCGGGCGTTGGAGGAGTTCGACGCTTTGCACGAAGCGGGCGAGCCGTTCTTCGCCACCGTACTGACGGTGTCGAACCACCAGCCCTACACCTACCCGGAGGGCCGGATCGACCTGGACCCGTCGGCCCGCAGCCGGGACCACGTCGTGAAGTACGCGGACTTCGCGCTGGGCCGGTTTCTGGATGAGGCGCAGTCGCATGCCTTCTACGACAAAACGATTTTCGTCGTGCTCGGCGACCACGGCGCGCGGGTCTACGGCGCGCGGGTCTACGGCGCGCAGATGTTCCCGCTGAAGTCCTACCGCGTGCCCGTGCTGATGATCCTGCCCGGGGGCGAGCGTGCGGGGACGCGCTGCTCGACGCTGGCGTGTTCGCTGGATATCGCCCCGACGATCATGGGGCTGCTCGGCGGCAAGTACGATTCGGTTTTCTTCGGGCGTGATGCGCTGAACCTGCCGCCGGAAGAGGGCTACGCCCTGATGCAGCACAACCACGACCTGGCGTTACTGGAAAACGACAACCGGGTCACACTCCTGAGCCTGTCAGCGGAACCGGCGCAGTACAAAGTAGAACCCGGCACGTTCGCGCTGACGCCGGACACGCTGGACCCGGACCGCCGCGACGACGCGATCAGCTTCTTCCAGGTGGCCAACCGGTTGTATTACAGCGATTCGTACCACCCGGACGCGGATCAGACGGCCGGGACGATCGCGAAGGCTTCGACCCGCTGACGATGACGCCCGTCGATCCACCGAATCATGTGATCCCACGGCCGTACTGGATGCGGCGTCGGTGTTTCGTGTCGCTGCTGCTATTCAGCATTACGGGTCTGATCGCGAGTGTCGCGCTCCACGAGACGACCGGGCTAGACAGGTGGGTGCAGGATTCGCTGTATGACTTTCAGGCCGGCCGATGGGTCGTGGACAAAAACGCGCCGGTGCCCCGCCTGATTTTTTATAACCTGCCGAAGTTCAGTGTCGTGGGCGTGGGTGCGTTGCTGGTCGTCTCGCTGATCCTCGACCGCGTGCGTGGCCGGGCCGACACCTACGAGAGCCGGCGGCGCTTTTACCTGGTGCTTTGCCTGATCCTGATCCCGGTGACCGTCGCGTTGTGGAAGCGGTACTCCGGCGTATTCTGCCCGGCGGAATTAACGTGGTACGGGGGCCGGCATGACTTCCGCCTGCTGTTCCAGTCCCGCCCGGCTGGTGTCGAAGTGGGCCACTGCTTCCCCGGCGGGCACGCCAGCGCGGGCTTCTCGCTGGTGGCGTTCGCGCTGCTGCCACGTCGAACGCGCCACCGATGGATGGTGTTGCTGGCGGCGCTGGTAATCGGGTGGGTGATGGGGTTCTATCAGATGGCCAAGGGCGCGCACTTCCTGACGCACACGCTGACCACGATGTTCACCGCGACGACGATGTCACTGCTGCTGGGCGTGTGGCTGTTGCCGGACGGCATCCCATTGACGGGTCGACCCGAATCTACCCCTGAAGAACCGACAGGCGCCGCTTAAAATCCGCGAAGTCGCGCACACCGGGGTCGGACCACACCGCCTCGCTGAACGCGTACAACCGCGGGAAGAGCTGGTGGTACATCTCCGCCTCGTCCGGGATGTATTCGCTCCACAGGGTCGCCTCGCTGCCCAGGACGTGGTGGTGGAACTGCGGCTCGAGGTTCTGCGGAATGGGGTCGAAAGCATAGACCTTTTCGAGCGGGAGCACGATCATCCAGTCGGGCTTGCGGTCGGCGTGGTCTTCCGCGTTCTGCGGGTAATCCAGGTAGACCCACTCGTGGGTGGAGTTGATCGTGTCGTGGCCCTGGCGTGCGGCCTTGGCGGTCTGTTCGGGGAGCCAGCCGTGGACGATCTGGCCGTCGATGCCGCCCTTGTCGATGTTGTCGCCCCAGGAGATCGAGCGTCGCAACAGCGATTCGTGGACACGGCCGGATACCCGCTGCATGAACCACTTCTGCAGGTCCGACTCTTCCGCCAGGCCGTGGGCTTTGCGGACCTCTGTGCAGCGCGGGCAGCTGTCCCATAGGCCTTTCTTGCGTTCGTCGCCGCCTAAGTGCATGTAAGGCCCGGGGAACAATTCCGCGACCTCGCCCAGCACGTCTTCCAGGAAGCGGAAGGTTTGCTCTTTCCCGGCACAGTAAACGCCGTCCAGGATGCCCCACTTGCCGGTGACCTCCGTGCTTGCCCCGTTGCAGGCAAGCTCGGGGTAGGCGGCGAGGGCGGCGAGGTTGTGGCCGGGCATCTCGATCTCGGGGACCACGGTGATATGCCGCGAGCGGGCGTAGGCAACGATGTCTCGAACCTGCTCCTGCGTGTAAAACCCGCCGTAGCGTCCCTTGCCGTTGTTGCGCCACGCGCCGACGCCGGTCAGTTTCGGGTAGCCGAGGATCTCCAGCCGCCAGCCCTGGTCTTCGGTGAGGTGCCAGTGCAGCCGGTTGAGTTTGAGCGCCGCGAGGCGGTCGATGAGCCGGATGATCTGCTCGATGGGCTGGTAGTGGCGAGCGGAGTCGAGCATCAGGCCGCGCCAGCCGAAGCGGGGCTTGTCGTAAACCTGGGCGCAGGGCAGTTCGGTAAGCCTGCCTGTATCCCCGTTGGCTGCGGCGTGTCCTTGGATCAGCTGCGCGAAGGATTGGTAGGCATAGAACAACCCGGCGGGTGCGGCGGCGCGGAGCGTGACGCGTTCGGGTGTGATCTCGATCCGATAGCCTTCCTGGCCCAGGTCGGACGGTGCGCCCTCGTCGGTGAGCACGACCGAACCGGGGGCTGCGGCCTGGCCGTGGTTGCCGGCGCGGTTGGTGACGAAGCAACCCGTGGCGACCCGGATTTTCTGTGACAGTTCATCGGCGACAAACCACGCGCAGGCGGGGTCGGCGTGGAAGGCCGGCACGACCGCCACATTGGGACGGAACGCAAACGTGCCGGGCGCGGGCGTGAAACGAAGGGGTTTGGGAATGATCATGGTCAAGCGGCGATACATCCTTGGCCGGTGAAGTTACTTAATGTATCACGGCCGGGGGCGGCACCCAACCGGCGGGTTATCCGGACACAGCCGGCGTTAGGCGTAAACCTCTACGGGGGCTTACACTAACGGGATGCCAGACAGGCCAGGCATCCTTTTTACCGCATTCGAACCCAGCGGCGACCACATCGGCTCGGCCCTGATCGCGGAGTTAAAACGGCGTGAGCCGGACAGGCCGATCTATGCGCTGGGTGGCCCGTTGATGCAGAAGGCCGGAGCCGAGGTCATCGAAATCACCACGGACAAGGCGGTGATGCTCGCCGGGGCCGTGTCCCAGGTCAAACAGCATTGGCTAAGGCTCGGAAGGCTCAAAAAGTGGCTAGTCGAGAACCGTATCGGTGCGCTGGTCCCGACCGACAGCCCGGCGGCGAATTGGTCGATCTGCTCGCTAATCCGCAAACAACAACCCGACGCGAAGATCGTACACCTGGTCGCGCCACAGCTCTGGGCGTGGGCGCCCTGGCGTGTGCGCAAGCTGCGTCGGCTGACCGATCACGTGATGTGCCTGCTGCCGTTCGAGCCGGACTGGTTTGCCGGGCGCGGCGTGAGCGCGAGCTTCGTGGGGCACCCGCTCTATGACAAGATCCCTGCTAAGAAAACGCCGCCCGGCGCGGGATTGCCGGTGACGACCGGGCCGAAGCTGGCGTTGTTGCCGGGTTCACGTGAAAGCGAGATCAAGCGGAACTGGCCGACGATGCTGGGGGCGTACCGGCGGCTGAACGCATCACACCGTGGGCTAAGCGCCGTGGTCGCCGCCAGCGACAAGGCGCGAGCTCACCAGATCGAGTTGATGTCGCCGATGGGCGTACTTCCGCGTGCGATGCAGATGGTGACGGGTGACGCGGACGCGGTGCTGAACTGGGCGGACGCCGCGCTGGTGGTGTCGGGCACGGCCACGCTGCACGCCGCGGCGCACGGCACGCCGATGGCCGTGTTCTACAACCTCAAGTCTTATGAGTGGCATCTGGTCGGGCGCTGGTTCGTGACGACAAGGACGATGTCGCTGCCGAACCTGATCGGCGAATCGATGGGGCTTGGCCGGGTCGTGCCGGAGCTGATGCCGCACTTCGGGGACGCCGACGCGCTGACCCGGGCAACCGCCCCACTGCTGCGCGAAGGCGAGGCGCGTCAGAAACAGCACAAGGCTTTTGCGGCAATCCGCGAGCGGTTCACGGGTATGCGCTTCGAGCGGGCGGCGGCGGACACGCTGCTGGACGCGATACACGCCCCAAAATAAAAGACATAATCGGCCCCCCGATTCCTCTGTCATGCCCGAACCAGCCCGGGGTCTGGGCGAGGGATACCGAAGCCTGGATGACTCGAAACCCGGATGGGTGGGTGGATTGCTCCCCCGGAAGGCGCAACCCGATGTCAAGCACCTGACAATAACAGCCGGCAGGTGGAGAATCTACCCGCAATTGAGGGTTTTTTGCTTGACAGTTCTCACTTAATACCTTATTTTCACTCATGTTCCGTCATGTTGTCGGGGGCGTTTTACACCGTTGGTCCCCGTTCCATGAGGCGAGCACAACACCTTAAATTATCGGATGTCCGGACGGTCTTCAGGATGCTCGGTGATGCGCGCGAGCTGCGCCACGATCAGCGTGCGCAGGAGCTGCTGATCGTGGACTGTCTGCGGGACCTGGTCGATGCGAGCATCGGCAACGCGATGAGCTTCGGCAACTTCAGGCCCGGCGCGCCGACTTATCTCAAAGCCCATACACCCGGAACGATCGAGGACCCCGTCGTCACCCGGTTCGTGTCCCAATGGGGCAAGACATCACAATTCAGTGACGACCCGATGATGCACCTGATGTGGAACAAAACCGGGCCCGTCTCCACTATCGTCCGGTCGAACGAGATGACCCATGAGTACCTCCAGGGCTTCCGGGTTTACGAAGAGGTCATCGAGCCCGCGGGATTGCTGGACGGCATGGCGACCTTCTTCCGTTACCCGGGCAGCGATTCGATCCGCGCGTACGCCTTCCACCGCAAAACCGGCCAGAAGGATTTCGGAGCCTACGAACACCGATTGGCGGCCTTGTTTATCGACGAATTGTACAAGCTGTATCTCGACGGATCGCTCGAGCCGGTCGGCCTCCTGGACACCTTGCCGCCACGCCTGACGCGGATCGCACGTGAGATGGCGACCGGGAAGAGCCAGCGCCAGATCGCCCTGAACCTCAACCTCTCCTACCACACGGTCCGCAGCTACTCCAAAGAGCTGTACGACACCGCGGGCGTCAGCAGCCGTGAGGCGCTGGTTGCCAAGCTGATGAAACGCAGCTGATACCGCGAGCTTGATCGTCCTGACCATGCGGGCCCGAAACACATTCCAGTGAGCGGTTAGTCCGTCGTCGGTTGATCCAGTACTACCCGGTAAAGGCTGGTGCGCGCGGTGATGTAAAGCGTTTTGCCGTCACGCGCGAGGGTGCAGTTGGCGGGACGTTCGGGGGTCGGGATGAGCGCGGCCTGAGTGCCGTCGGGGTTGAAGATGTAGACGCCCTCGTCGCCGGTGGCATAGACCCTGCCTTGCGCGTCGATGCTCATGCCGTCACACCCCCCGCCGTGGCCGGGACCCATCGGTGAAAAAGGCCTGGGATTCTCGGGTTTCCCCGGCGTGCTGACATCGTAAGCGACGAGTTTGCGTGCGCTGTTGTCGGCGACGTAGAGGACCTTCTCATCCGCCGACAGGATCAGGCCGTTAGGCCGGACCAGGTCGTCGATGACGCGTGTGAGCGTGCCGTCGGGTGCGAGGTAATAAACAGCCTCGACGTCTAATTCCATGTCATCACGGTTGCCGTAGCGCGGGTCGGTGAAGTAGATGCCGCCGGTGGCATCGATGTCCAGGTCGTTGGGGCTGTTCAGGGGTTTGCCTTCCCACATGCCGGCGAGTGTTGTCAGGGAGCCGTCGGGTTCGGTGCGTGAGACCCGGCGTCGCCCGCCCGGCGCCGCGCCCTCGCATGCGACAAGCCGGCCCTGGGCGTCGAACATCAGGCCGTTGGCCCGGCCGGCGTCCTCACGGAACGTGGCCGACTCGCCTGTAGAGGGGTCGAAGCGGTGGATCTGGTTGTTGGGCGTGTCGGTGAAGTAGATCGCGCCGTCCGGGGCCTCGGCGGGTCCCTCGGTAAAGCGGTAGCCGGTGGCGACCTGCTCGACGTTTGGGCCGTCGGGGCTGATCTGGGCGGCGGCGTGGACGGCGACGAACAGCAAAAGTAATTGAGGGATCAAGTATCTGACTGACATGAGGTCTCTCCGGTGATGGACCGATCCGCTAAGCCGCAAGCGGCCTGAAATGCGTGCCGGGTAGACAGATGATACCCCGCGTCGGGGTGTATCGTGTAAACTCCGTGACATGATGGATCGGCGGTTGCGTTTTGGCATTTTAGGCACGGGGAACATCGCGCGGCAGTTCGCCGAGGGCGTGTGCGGTTCGGCGCGTTGCGAGGTGACGGCCGTGGGGTCGCGCAGCGCCGATACGGCGCGCGGTTTCGCGGAGACATACGGCATCGCCAGCGCCCACGGTTTATATGATGCACTGGTAAACGATACTGCTATCGATGCGGTGTACGTCTCCTTGCCGAACTCGATGCACCACGAATGGACGATCAAGGCTCTAAATGCGCGCAAGCATGTGCTTTGTGAAAAACCGATCGCGTGTGCTGAATCCGAAGCAAAAGACATGTTCGACACCGCACGGAAGCGGGGCCTGGTGCTGGCCGAGGCGTTCATGTACCGGTCACACCCGCAGACCCAAGCGGTGTTGGCGGAGGTCGCGGCCGGTGTGATCGGGCGTGTCAAGCTGATCCGCGCGAGCTTCTGCTACAGCACACGGAAGATCGAGGGCAACGTGCGCTTCAGCACCGAACTGGTCGGCGGCGCGTTGATGGACATCGGCTGCTACTGCGTGGACCTGGCGCGCCTGGTGACCGGAGAGGACCCGGAGTCGGTGCACGGCGTCGGGCAACGGCACGCGACGGGGGTGGACGAATACGTGTCCGGCACGCTAGCGTACAAAGACGGTGTCCTGGCGTCGTTCAGCTGCGGGATGTCGGTGCAGGCGGACAACGCGGCGTTGATCTGCGGAGACATGGGCTATATCCGCGTGCCCGTGCCGTGGAAGCCGCCGGTCGAGGGCGGTGGATATGAGGTGCGTACCATGACGCCGCCGAAGCAGGACGGTGTGTCCCGGATGAAAAGTGATGAGCGTGTGGTGGCCTTGCCCCCGTGCGGGCCGCTTTATGGCATGGAAGCGGATGATTTGCGGCGACGGTGCTGGACGGGCATGACCCGGCGATGCCCGAGGCGGACAGCCTGTCGAACATGCGTGTGCTGGACGCTGTTCGCCGTATGATTTAGCCGTGTCGATGCATTAATCTTTAACTCATTGAATGATCCCCGGGCGTGGCCGGATTGCGAGACGTTTATGGCGATGGAAATCCGTCTGGTCCACGTCGATCGGATCATCGACCTTAGGCACGCGGTGCTCTGCCGGGGCCGACACCGTAAACACGCACACTTCGAGGGGGACGTCGAGGACACCACGATGCACATCGGCGCGATGATCGGCAAACACGCGGTGGGCTGCCTGACGATCCTGGACCGGCCGTTCACCCGCGAGCCGGCGTGGCAGCTGCACGGGATGGCGGTCGATCCGCTATATCAGGGCGGGGGCATCGGGCGATCGATGCTGTCGTTCGTCGAGATGCGACTGCGGCAGATCGATACCTATCAGTACGTCTGGTGCAACGCGTGTGTGCCGGCGATCCAGTTCTACGAGAAGTTCGGCTGGGTGGCGGTGTCGGAGGAATTCACCGTCCCACACGCCGGGCCGCACCGGACGATGCTCAAGAAACTTTGAGGGCCTTGCACGGCCCGAGCCATACCTGCACCCATCAATCACGGTCTGTCACCGACCTGACTCAGCCGGCCTTCTGCCTGGGCTTGTCGATCGGGGGCAGGTGGTAGACGCGGTTGCCGCCGGCGGCTTTGGCGGCGTACATGGCTTTGTCGGCGGCAGCGACCAGGTGGTCGGCGGTGAAGGCCTGGGTGTCCTGCCCGAGGTAGGTGGCCAAGCCGACGCTGACAGTGACCGAGAGCTTCTGCCCCCCCTGGTGATCGATACCCACGGCTTCAATCTTTTGGCGTACACGCTCGGCGATCACACTTGCCTGTTCGCCGGTCACGCCGGGCAATACCATCGTGAACTCGTCCCCGCCGTATCGGCCGACCCGCCCGCCCGTGGGGGCGCACTCATTCATGGTCGCGGCGAGTAGCTGCAATACGCGGTCGCCGGCACCGTGCCCGTACTTATCGTTGATGGGCTTGAACTTGTCGGCGTCGAAGAATACCACCGAAAGCGGCCTGCCGTCCCGGCCCGCGGCGTCAAACTCCTCGATCAGCATCCGGTCCAGGCCGCCGCGGTTGAGCGTGCTGGTCAGCGGGTCGTAATGGGCCTGGTTGCTCAGTTGTTCGTTCTCAGCTTCCAGCCGTGTGGTGTGCTCGATCGATTGAACCATAAGCTCGGCCATCGATTCGTTGGCCAGGCTGATGAGGTCTTCAGCGGAGTGGACGGACGAGCCGTCGATCTCGAAAAGCTTACCCAGTTCCTTCGTGCCCACCTCGATGGCTTCGAGGAACCGGGCCGCGTCTTCCGTGGAAAGCTCGAACCATTCGCTGGCGTAACGCATGTAGATCTTGACCCGGCTGGCTTTCTGGTCTTCGGGGCAGAGGAAGCAGTCCGCCGCCTTGGCGCCCAGGGATACCGATCGGATCAGGGGCTGGTACTCCGGGACCGCCTCGTCGGGGTCCTCGTGCCGGCCGATCGCCGTGACCAGGATCGATGGCAGGATCCACTTTTCGGCCAGCGCCTGACCGACCTGTGCGTGGTCGAGGCCCAGCGCCTGGGTCTCGGCGGAACGCAGCTTGCCGTGGGTATGGATCACGCCCTCGATCACCTTGACGTACTCGGCGCGCAGCGCCTGGAGCATGACGATCACGCCCAGGTCCTGGAGCAGGCCGGCGATGAACGCCTCGTCGTAGTGCTCGAACTTCACCTCGCGCGCGATGGTGTGCGCGCCGACGGCGGCGTAGAGGCTGCGTTTCCAAATGACGGTGGGGTCGAAGTCTTCGCCGCCCATGCCCTTGAGCTGGGGGACGAGGCTGAAGC
>JAWKTA010000037.1:0-50530 GCA_041402025.1 Phycisphaerales bacterium
GCGGATCGTGACGCCCGCGCGCCGGCCGATCTTCTGGAACGCATGCGCGGTCGACTCAACGAACGCCAGCAGGTCGATCTCCTGCATCTCCATGCCGTAGCGCCCGTCGTCCAGCCCGGCCAGCAACATCAACCGGTCGCAGACATGCTTGAGCTGGTCGATCGACCCGAGGCTGGTGCGCACCTCATCGGCGTTGAGTTCGCCGTTCGCGGCGCGGTTGAGCGCCAATAGCTCGATGTTGGCCCGCGCGCCGGCGATGGGGGTTCGGAACTCGTGCGCGGCGTCGGCGATGAACCGGCGTTCCCTGCGGATCTTCGCTTCCAGACCGGCCAGAAGCTGGTTGATCGAAACGATCAGGGGCTTAAGCTCGGTCGGCAGCGCCTCGCCGTTGACGCGTCGGCTCAGGTCGCCCTCGCCAAGGCCTTCCAGCTGCCGGATAACAGGCCCGAGCGAACGCAGGCTGTGCCGGACGAACAGCAGCGTGATCAAAAGCGCCAGCAGCATCGCGCCGCCGCCCACGCCGACCAGCGTCCACTGCACGCGGTGCATCCGCGCCTGGATGTCGTTGGTCCTGCGCACGACGGAGATCGTCGCGGTCTGGGGGTTCGGACAGTCAAGCTCCGGATCGATCGGCGGCAGGTACTCAAATGTGACGTACCGCGCGTGCGTGCCGTCCGGCAGGTCGATGTTGCCGTGCAGCACCTGGCCCTGCGGTCGCTCAACCGGCGGGTGGATGCCCCCGAAGGTCTTGGTCGAATAGTTGCTGCGCCCGTCACCGGAGCGGACCAGGAAGTGATACCCCTTGCCGTCCTCCGGGTCCTCACTCATGGTCAGGCGCGGGTCGTAGTCGCTCCAGTTAAAGGACATGCCGCCCTGGTACTGTTCGCTGAGCTTGGCGATCGCCTGGGCCTGTTTGAGCAGGTCGCTGTCGAACTGCTGGTAGAGGCCGTGGCGGAGCTGCATGTGCGTGGCGACGCCCGCGCCGCAGAGCAGGATCAGCGTGGCCCCCAGGAAGCCGAGTATCAGTCTGGCCCGAAGCGATTTCAACACGTGGGTTGTTCCTCGATCTCGGCGGGCTGCGCGGAGATGTAATATCCGTGCCCGCGTTTGGTGTGGATGAGCCTTGGCTCGTCGCGCGCCTCGAGTTTCTTGCGCAGGTACCCGATGTAGACGTCCACGACGTTACTCTGGCAGTCGGAGTTAAAGTCGTAGACGTGCTCCCAGATCTCGTCGCGCGAGACTACTTCGTCCGGCCGGTCGGCCAGGAAACGCAGGAGCATGTATTCGCGCGGACTCAGCTCGATGTCGTGCCCGCTGCGCTTGACGGTGCGCGACGCGGTATCGATCTCCATGTCGCCGATGCTCAGGACGGGGTTGCGTGTCGAGCCACGCCGCCGGGCCAACGCCCTGACGCGCGCCACCAGCTCGGCCATAACAAAAGGCTTGGTCAGATAATCGTCCGCGCCGCTGTCCAGCCCCGTGATCCGGTCGTTGACCTCCGACCGGGCCGTGAGGATCAACACCGGCGATTCACTGCCGCCCTCGCGCAAACGCTGCAACAGCTCAAGCCCCGGGATGCCCGGCAGCATGAGGTCCAGGACGATCGCGTCGTAGTCGGTTCCCTGCGCGAACCACAACCCTTCCGTGCCGTCGGCGGCGCTGTCCACCGCCCAGCCCTGATCCTTCAGGGCGCTGACCACGGAGGTCAATAACGGGTTGTAGTCCTCTATGACAAGAGCACGCATATTCCGACTCGTAAACCACTTGAGGTGATCGGGCCGCCCCGCCGCCGGGTGGCAACCATTCTAACCGGCCGGCGCAGCATAACAGCCTGGAAATCCAGGTAAACTCGGCAAATAGTAAAACATCAGGCAGATGAGAAACCGGTGAGAAACGCCCAAGCCGAACCGGCTTACCTATTTACCCACACGGGGTTTTGATCTGGCGATCCGTTTGTCCCAAAGTCTTTCCGCGGGACCTTTTTTATTCTCACCGTGTTCTAACTTGCCCTATCATAATCTAAGCCCGCACCGGAGAGCCGGCAGCCGATCGGCCGGATTCAATCACCACCGCTTCTCTTCCTATGTGGCGGCTCTTCGGTAAGGCGCATCGGTTCATCTGTTTTACCGAATGTATTGGGCGGGCACATGACACTTGGACGGAGTCTATAACCATGAAGGTGACTGGAATCACACGAGCCTGCCGTGGGCGGCGGGCGTTTACGCTGATCGAATTGCTCGTGGTCATCTCGATCATCGCCCTGCTGGTCGGCATCCTCCTGCCGGCGCTGGGCGCGGCGAGGCGCACGGCCCAGCAGATCAACTGCGCCAGCAACATGCGGCAGATCGGGCTGGCGGTCGTGATGTATAACGACGCCAACAACAGCCTGCCCGGCCAGGTCCGCCGGGCCGTGGAACACCCGGTCGGGATGCTCTTTTCAGACAACGGCGCGCCCAACTCGGGTCGCGCCGCGTTCTGGCACCAGAACCTGGCCTACTTCCTGGACGACTTCATCGGCGGATCAAACACCGGCAAGATCGCACGGGACATGCTCAACGGCATCCCACACACCAAGGAACAGGTCCAGGCAAAGATCTGGGGATGCCCCAGCAACGAGGCCGCCTGGGACGCGCCCTCGGCCGAAACACCGCTGGCCTACGTCATCAACAACCAGTCAAGCACCACCCCAAGCCACTTCTTCGGCTCAACCTCAACCTCCGCGACACTCGAACAAAAGCAGGTCAAACACCTGGACGCGATCGAGGGCAGTGGTGTGGACCCCACCGTCACCGACCCGAACATCACCTCGGAAAAAGGGCTTTCATCCATCTGGATGCTAGGTGATATCGACCGTGAAAACTATAATCAGAACCGTGGCGGACCCACCGGTAACCTCGCGATCACGGAAGAAAACGATATCCCCCCGCCGCACTCGGCGGGCAACGCGCGGAACTACACCTTCTTCGACGGCCACACCGAGACGCGGCAACTGGGCAGCCTGCCCGCCAACCCGTAACCGATCATCTCATGCTCAGAACCACATTGAGCCCTGAACGAAAACAATGACACGGTCATTCAACACCTGGAGGAGAACCCATGTTAATGCCTTTGAATAAGAAGTCGGCCGGCCCTAAATGGTCCGTGCTGGGCGCAACGACCGGCCTGATCCTGGCAGCCGGCATCACACCTAACACCGCGCATGCCGCCACGCTCGTCCACATGACCTTCGACGACGTAGCCGGCACGCCGATCGCCAGCTTCGACCTCGACCCCGTCGATGACCTGGACCTGGACGGCTTCCCCGACGGTGACGGCATCTTCGAAACACCCAGCACCGTCGATTCAAGCGGCAACGGGCACCGGTTCCTCGGCTTCAGCGGGTCTACTGGCTGGACCGAACCCGGCAAACGCCTCGACGCCGTCACGACCACCGGCACCGGCCTGCTCAGTGTCGCACACGACAGCAACACCCGCGACAACGCACGGCTTGACCTGAACGTGCCGGTCAACGGCCTGGCCGGAGGTTACGATACCGGCACCGCTACCATCATCATCCACTCATGGGACTTCAGCACGCCCTTGGGCGTCGGCAACGACCCCGAATCGATCATCTTCGGCTTCGGGCACGAGTCATCCACCAACAGCACCGCACAGGTCGTCATCACGCGCGACCTCTTCGGCGGCCTGCTGTTGCGTGCAGATACCGCCGGCAACGGCGCGCACACCGGGATCGATCCCGTCGAGATGGCAAACGCCGTGCAGGTATCCAACGCCGCGGTCAACAACGTCCCGCTGAGCGTTTCGATCACGCTTGATGAGATCACCGACACCTTCCGTCTCGATTACCAGTTCCTCGACGGCGTCAGCCCGTCGGTCGCGCTATTCACCGGCGGGATCCCCGGCGACATCAGGCTCGACCCTGAATGCACAGGCGGCTGCCCCGGCCCGTTCGACCCCGACGGCAAACGCGGCGGGTATCAACTCCGCCTCGCCTTCGAGGGCAACTTCTCCGACGACTCTTTCCTGATCGACGAGATCCTCGTCACCGGCACGGGCGGGCCGCTGGATGGCGACCTCAATAGCGACGGGTTCGTCGGCATCGCCGACCTGAACATCGTCCTGGGTGTCTGGAACCAGAACGTCACTCCTGGGAGCCTGCTCGACGGCGACCCGACCGGCGACGGGTTCGTCGGCATCGCCGACCTCAACGTCGTCCTGGGTAACTGGAACGCCGGCACGCCTCCGGCCGGTAGCGCCGTCCCCGAACCGGCATCAATCACGCTGCTCGGGCTGGGCGGCCTGATGCTCAACCGCCGACGCGCTTAAACAACAACCTTCGCGGGCGCAGGCCTGACGGCTCGCGCACCGCTTTACGTTTCGCTCAAAAACAGATCGTCACGGGATTGTGGAGCCTATTTTTTTTGAAACGCCACGCGCTTGCATTCATCCTCGCCGGCTGCCCGGTGCTTTGTGCCGCGCCCGACGCTTCGGCTTCACCCAACATCCTCTTTTTCGGCAACAGCTACACGCTCGAACGCACGATCAATAATGGTTCGCTGTACCTGCCCTCCGTGCCCGACTGCATCACAACGTTGGCGGTCGCCGCCGGCCAACCCGCGCCGACCACCGTCAACGCCGCCGAAAGCGCCAAGAGCCTCTCATGGCACCTGGCCAACAACACCGCGGTCATCAGCAACGGCCTGGCGCCCGGGCAGCAGTGGGATTACGTCGTCTTCCAGGACCAATCCACCCGACCCACAACCTCGCACCCCGACGGCAACGTGCAGAACCACCGGCAGTCCGCCGTCGGCCTGTTCACCAATGTCGCGCTGCACAGCCCAAACGCCGTACCCGTCATGTATGAAACCTGGGCACGCGACCAGGACGACAGCGAGTTCTATAACCCGACCACAGGCTACTTCCCCGGCGGACCGGCACAGATGCAAAGCGAGCTGCGCGACAGCTACCAGCTTTCCGCGCAGGACATCGACACGCTCGTCGGCAGCCCGCGCGCGCGGATCGCGCCGGTCGGGGACGCCTGGGAAGCGACGGGCTTCGACAACCTCTATATAAGTGACAATTCGCACATGAACGCTCGCGGCCGGATGCTCAGCGCGCTGGTCATCTATTCAACGATCTACCAGGACGCAACGCACGACCTGTTCCTCTCCGGCGCGCTGAACACGATGCTAACCAGCCTGAACCTGTCCGCGCTGGACGGTGATGAACTAACACTCGCAGCCGATGCCATCACCGGCTTGACGCCCGGATTGACCGGCGACCTTAACGCCGACGGGTTCGTCGGCATCGCTGACTTGAATATCGTGCTGGGCGCGTGGAACCAGGCGTCCCGCCCGGCAACGCTTCCGCCGACCCCTCGGGCGACGGCTTTGTATCAGGATCGCGGACCTCAACATCGTGCTTGGCAACTGGAACGCGGGCACACCACCGGGATCAGATTTCTCTCAAAGCGCCCGAGCCGACCACGGCAATCGTGTTTGTCCGTTGGCGGCCTGGCCTTTCGATGGCCCGGCACCGGACCCGTGGGTGTATCGAATAATCCATACGGATTTTAATTTGTAGGTCAGATCAATAAGACAGGGATAACCATGCAGCGAAACCAGAACCGTTTATGTGCCGTGTGCCTGCCACTTCCCCGCCCCCTGCGCATCCCACAGCTTGCGTGGTTCTTCGCGGCGATGGCGCTTCTATACGTGGCCGCGTTGCCGGCTCAAGCGCAGGCCTGGGACGCGAAGGGCGTGTATACGTTCGACCAGTGGGCGGGCCCGCCGGTGCGCGTCTTCTACAGCGTGCCCCCCGAGGCCGGGCCGGACACACGCATCGTGATCGTCATCCCCGGCGCGCGACGCAACGCCGACGACTACCGCGATCAGTGGCACCACCTGGCGATGGCGAACAAGTTCATCGTCCTGACGCTAGAAGGTTCCGTCGATAACTTTCCGACCGAGTGGGACTACAACGCCGGCGGCGTCGTCTCACCCGAGGGCGACGTGAAACCCGAGGAAACGCGCATCTTCTCGGTGATCGAGCCGATGTTCGACGACTTCAAGAAACGCTTCGGCTCCAACCGCGAGACCTACGGGCTCTACGGCCACTCCGCCGGCGGGGGCTTCGTACACAGGTACGTGCTTTTCCACCCCGAGGCGCGTTTCGACGTGGCGATCGCCGCGAACCCCGCCTTCTTCACCATCCCCAACACCAGCGAAACGTATCCGTTCGGCCTGTCCGGCGCACCGCTGGCGGACGACGCGGTCGACCGCTGGCTCAAATCACGGCTGGTACTCATGCTCGCGGACCGCGACACCGGGCCGCGCGGCAACGAACTCAGCGACAGTCAGCGCGCACACCAGCAGGGTCCTTCCGTCTTCGCCCGAGGCCTGGGTTTCTTCCACGCCGCGCTCGTGACCGCAGACACGAAAGGCATCGAACTGAACTGGAAACTCGAGATCGTGCATGACGTCGGCCACAGCAACACCAACATGGCCTCCTACGCGATGCCCTACCTGATGGACCGCTGAAGCAGCGCGTCGCATCCTCAACGGACCTGTCTCCAACCGCTAACGGGTTGACGTTTGTGGCCCAGGCTACGGGATCAAGATGAATAAACTGACTTTAGTGGCAGGGCCCGTGATCGCGATCGCCGTGGGTCTGGGGCTTTACCTTAACGGCGTTTCTTACGACATCTCGTGGACCGCCGGCGTTACCCTCATCACCGCCATCTGGTGGATCTTCGAGCCCATCCCGATCCCCGCGACCTCCGTGATCCCGCTGTCGGTCCTGCCGCTGGTCGGCGTGCTGGATTACTCCAAGGTCGGCGAGGCCTACGGCGACAAGCTCATCCTCCTGCTGCTGGGCGGCTTCATCCTCTCCACCGCGATGGAACGCAGCGGCGCGCACCGGCGTATCGCACTGACCATGGTGCGCATGTTCGGCGGCAACAGCCCGCGCAGGCTCGTCTTCGGGTTCATGAGCGCCTCAGCCTTCCTGAGCATGTGGATCTCCAACGCCGCCACCACACTGATGCTGCTGCCGATCGTGATGGCCGTACTGGAAAAGACCGACGATCACAGGCTCCGCGTCGGCCTATTACTCGGCGTCGCCTACGCCGCGAGCCTCGGCGGCATCTGCACGCCTATCGGCACGCCCCCCAACCTCGTCTTCATCGACCAGTACACACGACTCACCGGCAACGAGCCGTCTTTCCTTCAATGGATGACCTGGGCCACACCCATCGCCCTGATCATGGTCCCCTTCGCCTGGTTCTGGCTGACACGCGGCACGGAAAAAAGCCACGACATCGAATTGCCCCCGGTCGGGAAGTGGCGCACCGAAGAGGTGCGCACCCTCGCCGTCTTCGCCGTCACGGCGGTGCTGTGGATCACGCGCAAAGAACCGTTCGGCGGATGGAGCGAGTGGACCGGGCTTACTAAAGCGCACGACTGCAGCGTCGCGCTGCTCGCCGTGCTGGCGATGTTCGTGATCCCTAACGGCAAGGGCGAGAAACTGCTCGACTGGCCGACCGCCAAACGCATCCCCTGGGGCATCCTCCTGCTCTACGCCGCGGGCATCTCCATCGCCCGCGCCTTCAGCGACTCGGGCCTCAGCGGCATGCTCGGCGAACAGATGAAAGACATCGGCTCGCTGAACATCATCATCATGATGGGCCTGATCTGCCTGGGCATGACGTTCCTCACCGAGATCACCAGCAACACCGCGACGACCAACGTCATGATGCCCGTGCTCGTCTCCATGTCCGTCGCCGGCGCGATCGAGCCGCGCCTGATCATGGTCCCCGCCACCATCAGCGCGAGCTTCGCCTTCATGCTACCCGTCGCCACCCCGCCCAACGCCGTGGTCTTCGGCACGGGCGACATCACCATCAAGACCATGGCCCGAGAAGGGCTCGTCCTGAACCTCATCGGCGTCGTGGTCGTAACCGCCGTCTGCTACGTCTCGTTCGGGTAATACCCTTCAATCCGATGCACCCACGGCGAGATCCTGCGCCCCGATCGCGGCATAGTGGCGCGTCGCACCACCCGGGGGTCAAAACGTATAATGCGCCCGTCGTTTCGCCCGGCATCACCGTTGACGAAACACGATGCGTGATACGCGCCGGCACGCCGGTGCGTGGCTTCTGTGTGCTTACCCCGGACCCGATCCGTGCTGCGACTAACCGAAATCAAGCTCCCGATCGAACACGAAGAAGACGCGATCAGAAAAGCGATCCTCAAACGACTAGGGATTGCGGCCGATCAGCTTGTCCGCTACTCGATCCACCGACAAGGCGTGGACGCCCGTCGGCAGAACGCGATCGCGTTTATCTATACCCTCGACGTCGAACTCGCCGACGAGCCCGCCGTCCTCAAACGCTTAAGCACGCTCCACCACGTCGCACCTTCCCCGGACATGAGCTACCGGTTCGTCGCACAAGCGCCCAAAACCCTCGCCACACGCCCCGTCGTCATCGGGGCCGGGCCCTGCGGTCTGTTCGCCGGGCTGATACTCGCGCAGATGGGCTTCCGCCCGATCATGCTCGAACGCGGCAAGACCGTGCGCGAACGCACCAAGGACACCTTCGGCCTATGGCGGCGCGGCAAGCTCAACCCCGAATCCAACGTGCAGTTCGGTGAGGGCGGCGCGGGCACGTTCTCCGACGGCAAGCTCTACAGCCAGATCAAAGACCCCAAGCACTACGGCCGAAAGGTCCTCCAGGAATTCGTCCTCGCCGGCGCGCCGCCCGAGATCCTATACGTCAGCAAGCCGCACATCGGGACATTCCGTCTCGTCGGCATGGTCGAAAAACTCCGCGCGACGATCGAATCGCTCGGCGGGGAGATACGCTTCGAGAGCCGGGTCGAGGATATCGAGATGGACGGCCGACAGGTGCGTGGCGTCGTGCTGGCGAACGGCGAGCGCATCGCCGCCGACCACGTCGTCATGGCGCTGGGACACAGCGCGCGCGACACCTTCGCGATGCTCCATAGACGCGGCGTGAAGCTGGAACCCAAGCCGTTCTCCATCGGCTTCCGCATTGAGCACCCGCAGTCGCTGATCGACCGCTGCCGCTACGGCAAGAGCGCGCAGCACCCGCTGCTGGGCGCGGCCGACTACCGCCTCGTACACCACTGCAAAAACGGACGCTCCGTTTACAGCTTCTGCATGTGCCCCGGCGGCACGGTCGTCGCCGCCACCTCCGAGACCGGCCGCGTCGTCACCAACGGCATGAGCCAGTATTCACGCAATGAACGCAACGCCAACAGCGGCATCGTCGACAGGCATCACCCCGAAGACTACCCCGGCGATGCGGCTCGCCGGCGTCACGTTCAACGCCAATAGGAACAGCGCCGGCACTTGAGTTAGGCGGCGGCAGCTATGAAGCCCCCGGCCAGCTCGTCGGCGATTTCCTCGCGGGCCGACCCTCGACAAAATTCGGCGAGGTGCTGCCTTCCTACCAGCCGGGCGTACACCTCTGCGACTTACGCACCAGCCTGCCCGCCTACGCCATCGAAGCGATCCGTGAGGCGCTCCCCGCATTCGATAAGCAGGTCAGAGGCTTCGCCATGCACGACGCCGTCCTCACCGGCGTGGAGACGCGCACATCGTCCCCGATCCGCATCACCCGCCGGGACGACGGCCAGAGCCAAAACACGCCCGGCCTCTACCCCGCAGGCGAAGGCGCGGGCTACGCCGGCGGCATCCTCTCCGCCGCGATCGACGGCATCAAGACCGCCGAATCCGTGGCCTTGAACATCTGCCAAAGCACGCAGAGCACTTAAACCGCGCAACGCAGTCACCGATATATAAACACTTACCGCTTCGGCGTGTAATCGAACTTCTGCCCGCCGATCGAGGCCTCGTACATCAGGCCCTTGCCGCTGAGCGTGAATACCGCGACGCCGTGCTCGTAGTCCGCGTTGACCGACGCATCCGCAGACGCCGCGACCGCAGACGCCTGCGCCGCGAACTCGAACGTCCCGGCCTTGAACGCGTCCAACGACACGCTGTCCTCAAAGAAGATGATCTCCGAATACACCTGCCCGCCTAGCTGGAACCCGATCGTCGCCTGCGCCAGGTCGCAGTAGCCCACCACCTCGCCGCCCTCGTAAAGCACGCCCTTGCCGTACGCCCCGCCCAACCCCACGCCCCCCTTGCCCACGTCCGGGAACACCGCCCAACCGACCGCGGTCTTGAAGAACCGCTCGTTCATCGACGTGTCCGTCTTCTTAAACCGATCGATCGTCACCTCGGCGTCCTTGATCCGGTTCTCCCCCTGGTAAGCCGTCTTTGGCGCGGAGTTGCAGCCGACCAACCCCGTCAGCACCATGGCCACAAGCATCATGATGGTCTGTCGCATGGTAAAGCTCCTTCTTTATAGACCCGGATATGGTTCCAACATCCCGCCTTATGATAGCCCCGCCGCGGTTATATGTCTGACCCGACCCCGCCAGGTTGCCCGGATTAACAGTTGAGGCATCATCGTGCCGCGTGATCAGCCACCCATCACCCCCGAATCGTCTTTAGCAGCGTCGATGCATCTGATTTTGCTTGCGATTAACAAACCGCCAAACTAATCTAGCCCTGTCTCGGCCGTATATTCAGTCACCGGAGAGGAGAAAGCCATGTCGAACCGCGTTATCCGTTCGCGCTACCTGCCCGCCTTGCTGGGGATCATCGGCGCGGCCGTGTCGATCACCGCACAGCCATCACAGGCGGCGATCATCATCGACGTCACCGAGTCCGCCGGCAACGTCCACGCCGTCCTCGACGGCTCGGCCAACCTGAGCGCCCTGTCGTTCGAGAACAACTGGGGCGACCCGTCCCTCACCGGCGACTTCTCCTCCGGCTCGTGGATCTGGGTCGGAAGCGGCGTCGGCGACTTCCAGGAATTCAGCGGACCCACACTCACCGGCCCCGCGACCTTCGGCTCCGCCTCCGCCACCATCGCCCTCGCCGACGCGACCACAGGCCCACAGGCCGGCGTCATCGCGCAGACCAATTCAGGCATCGGCCTGCCCGTCGGCTACGTCTCCGGCACCGCGATCCACGCCACCTCCACCTGGTTCGGCAAATCCATCGCCGACATGGGCTTCGTCCCCGGCACCTACGTCTGGACGTGGGGCCTCGGCCGCGAAGATTCCGACTCCCTCACACTGAACATCGCCCCCGAACCTACCGCCTTCACCCTCGCATCAATCGCGCTGCTCGGCGCGGTGGGTGTCAGGCGCAATCGGCGGTAAACTCTACGATAGAAAAGTGGAAGTGAGTCCGTCGTCCCGTGTATAAATGTACGCCTTCCCTTTTCCGACCCCCCGAGGATTGGGGCGGGAATGTAATCGGTTTCGACGCCGATTGGGGTTAACCAACCATGCCACCCGGATTCATTCGACGGCGACCGAACGTAGGGTGGGTGGAGCGCAGCGATACCCGTCCTACTGGGCGATGATCCATGCTACTTGCTTATTACTGACGCGATGCGTCGTGTCGCCTGAATCCTATCAATAACCCCCCAGATGCAAACAAGATCATTGATGTCGGCTCGGGGACGGTGAATTTGATGAGGAATATATCGTAGTCACCTTGATGCTCTCCAGCGAAGTCGCTCAATGTTGTCCCGCTAAGATAAATATTGTCTTGTGAATCAATGGCCAAAGAACTACCCACATCGCGTTCATCGGTACCAATCTGATACGACCATACTTCGTTACCCGAGGGATCTAACTTCATCAGGAAGAGGTCTACCTCTCCAGCGTTTTGTGCAGCGAGATGACCCGCTGTCCAACCCGTTACAAAAATATTCCCCCTACTGTCGATCGCTACATCTCCTGGGCCATCACGTGAAGATGTTCCGATTTGCCGAGACCATAGTTCGGCTCCCGATGGATCAATCTTCTTAAGAAACACATCAAATCCACCCAGTTCAGGGCCTCCGAGGCTGCCGTTTGTCATACCTAGCAGGTAAATATTGCCTGAATCATCTACTGAAAGATAACCCCTTCTTCCCATATCGGTGTCCCGTATTGCTTTGCCCACAACCTATCACCCGCCGTGTCATGCTTTATCAGGTAGGTATCCTTATAATTATGGTTCTCATTAATTCCGGCCAGGTCCCCATATGTTGTACCGGACAAGTAGGCATTGCCGTCGTGATCTATGACTACATCGTTACCCGAGTCACCAGCGTTTGAGTCAATCTGCTTGTACCACAACTTAACGCCAGAGGGATCGTACTTCATGAGATAGGCGTCATCCCTGACGTTATAGCTATCACCCATCGTATAACCGCCCACGTAAACATTATCTGATCCGTCAAGAGCGATCGAATTTACACTATCATAAAAGTACGTATCGCCGAATTGCCGCCCCCATAATTCATCACCTTGTGGACCGTATTTAATCACAACAGCGTCTGAACGTTCGAAGGGTTTATCCGCATATAGACCGCTTGATGTACTCCCTCCGGTGTAGATATTGCCATGGCTATCCAGTGCGATAGCCCTGTTCCTCATATCTGCTTGGCGGTGCCATAGCATAAACCGGACGGATCGAGCTTAACCAGATAACCAGATTTTTCACTCGTGGCCGCACCAAAAAGATTGCCTACTCCCCAACCGCAGATGTAGGCATTACCATCATTATCCACAACTAGGTCTTCAACTGTATCATAGTCTGACGACCCGAATTGCAAAGACCATTCGATTTGATAAGGCTGCTCAGCCCTAACTTCATGGCTGCGTAGCATCAGCAATAATAGTACGGCCATGCATACAGAAACAACCCTGCGCGCGGTGCTTTCATCAGGAAGTCATCCTTATGTATGGTCTGTACTCATAAAGCCCTGTGGAAGTCTTCATCTGATAGACGGATAGACGGATAGACGGATAGACGGATAGACGGATGTTTGTGCCGAACACCGCGGCCTACGGTTTCGCGGAAACTATTGTAACAACAGAACTAGAATGGGAAAGGCTAAACCCATGCCGGATTATGCCTCCTCTTGAAAACTTGGAGAAGATAAAGGGTCGGGGGCGAAAAAGGGGATGAGCGGTGATTAACGCCCTGCGCAGACGTTGCGCCACAGGACGATGAGACTGCTTAAGCCAAGCGCGCGGCGCTGGCGGGTTCGGGGATATTTGAGCCGGACAGCGGTGGGGTGCCGGTGTTCCAGTTGCCCAGCACGGTGTTGAGGTCTTCGATGCCGACGAAACCGTCGCCGGTCGGGTCGCCCGCGAGCGGGTCGCCGGGGGTGACGTTCTGGTTCCAGGCGCCCGAGGACGATGTTCAGGTCCGCGATGCCGACGAAGCCGTCGCCGTTAAGATCGCCGATCAATGCGACGGCCAGCGGGTTGTCGTAGGTTAAATAAATCCTGCCAATATCAAAGAACTCGCCGGGCCCGCCGAAGTGGTTGTTGGCGACGAAGCGCAGGACGTTGCCGTCGCGCGCCGGGTCGACGTTGCCCGTGCCGAGCGAGGTCCAGGCGCCGTCGCCGTCCTTCATCAGGATCTCGTAAGTGTTGTTGTCTTTGTTAAGGTGCAGCACGATCGTAAACGGCTCGCTCTGCACGGTATCAAGCGGCTGCGCGGCGAGGTTGCTGCCCGCGCCCAGCGCCTGGCCGTTGATCTCGATGCCACCCGCGCCGTTGCGTTCGATCTCGACCTGCGCTGTGATCGTCGAGCCGCCGAGCGTGTCGTTATCGAGGAAGCCGAGGCGCAGCTCTTCGGGCTCTGCCGGGTCGTAGGTGGTCAGGTTCCACCCGTCGATCTCCATGACCAGCCAGGCCTCGCCCGAGGTGATGTCATCGATCTGGAGGTAGCTGCTGGCGATGTTGTTGTTGTTTTTCTCAATCAAGAAGCTGCCGGCCTGCACGGAACTGTTGCTGAGGTTGGCGTCGGCGGTCCACTGGTTGCCGGGGTGGGCGCTGTTGGCGGCGGCCTGGAAGAGCGTGCCATTGGCGTCGTCGAAGAGGAAATCCTCCGCGATCCCGCTGGGCGGCAGCGGCGCGAGCGCCATCTGGAACGCGATGCCGACGTTCATGCCCAGCGTCTGGAACCGGTCGATGTTCTCGCCGGGGATGAACTCGGTCTCGAACGTGACGACAAAGTCTGAGTTGAGCTGGTTGTTGGCGAACTTGATGCTGGTGTCGTCGCTCAGGCCAGCATCGTAGGTCTTAAAGCCCGGTTCCAGCGCGATAAAACTGGTCCAGAAATCGGTCAGGTGCATGCCCTGCTGGAAGTCGGTGTAGCCGAAGTGCTCTTCGGTATCGACGGTCGAGTGGAAGTCGATGAAGTAGTCGATGTCCGAGCCGGTGTCGGCTTTCATGGCCTCGCCGATGGCCTTGACGTCACCCATGTCGTCGTACTTAAGCTCGGTCCAGAAGCGGTTGGGGTCGCGGTCCTCGTGCTGGACGGTGCTGCGGTTGTACCCGGCGAACCGGCCGTCGGGGTTCACCATCGGGTAGATGTAGAACTCCGCCTTCTTGCGCAGCTCGGCCGCGCGCGGGTCCGCGCTGACGAGGAAGTCGATCAGCCCTTCGAGCGTGTGGTTGCCCAGCGTCTCGTTCGCGTGGACGCCCGAGATCAGCACGACCTTCTCCTTCGGCCCCACAGCCGAGGCGTCCGTGACCTTGAACCCATACAGGTCCTTGGGCGCGATGTTCCGACCAAGGTCGTCGATCCCGCCGGGCGACTGCGCGACGACGAGGTTCGCGTTGGAGCTTAACGTGGGCGAAACGTAGGGGCTTGTCTTGATGTCGGCCACCAGGTCCACCACGCGCTGGTAGGAATACGGCAGTCCGTAGGCGACGTAGACGCTGTCCTGCGTGAAGGGTGTGTTGTTGCTGAAGTTGAACTTACCTTGGACGGCGTTGCGTTGGTTGTTGTCGAAGAAGAACCAGTTCTCCTGATCGTAGCTGTAGACCATGCTGTGATTGTCGAGCCGGCTGCTGCCGGAGGCGAAGTCGTCGTCGATGTCGAACGTCGGGGTCAGCCCGTTGACGCCCGAGGCCTCGAAGTAGAGCCACTTCCAGTCGCCGGTGTTGTAGTTGTCCCGGCCGGCGAGCAGGACGGTGTTGCCGACGATCGAGGAGTTGGCCAGGTCGAGGCTGCCGTGGTCGAAGTCCGCGTCGAGCGTGACGACGGCGAACAGGTTCGAGGTAAGCGAGGCGAAGAGCACCGCACAAAGAAGCGGACGCAGGCGCTGGCATAGGGTCATGGATCATTCCCAATCAGGTTGATGGACGGGCGCAAACAACAAACCGGAACGGACCGCACTCGCCCCCATCGTGTAATTGTGGCGACGCAGTTGACGCTCCTGGTGCATTCTCGCCCCGTTAAATGATCCCCCCGGGCTTTCGCCCGAGGAGGGACGGAAGGACAGATAGTAGTCGGTTCATGACCGACGGTTGACCAACGCGATGCCGCCGGCGGTCAGCAGCACCAGCGCGGCCGGTTCGGGTACCGCGGCTCCCGCAGCCGGGGGGGTGCCGGCGTTCAGTTGCCCAGCACTTCGTTGAGGTCCTCGATGCCGACGAACCCGTCGCCGGAAGGATCGCCCAGCATCTTGTTGCCCGCGGCGACGTTCTGGTTCCACGCGCCCAGCACGATGTTCAGGTCGCCGATGCCGACGAAGCCGTCGTCGTTAAGATCGCCCACGAGCGGGACGAAAGTCGAGGGGTCGACGTCGGTCAGGTAGATGCGGTCGACGTCGAAGTATTCGCCGACGGCGCCGAAGTTGTTCTGGGCACGGAAGCGGAGGGTGTTGCCGTCGCGTACATCGCTCTCATCGAGCTTGTTGCCGAGGTTCCCGGTGCCAAGCGACGCCCAGGGGTTGCTGCCGTCCTTGTACATCAGCTCATAGGTATCGGTGTCCTTGTCGAGCTTCAGCGAGAGTATCATCGGGTCCGGGTGGCTCAGGCTCAGGTCCAGGGAGCCGGTGCTGGTCGCGTTGGTGCCCAGGGCCGTGCCCTGCAGGCGCAGGACGGTGGGCGTGAACAGCGAGAAGTTGATGTCCGCCGTGCGGGTCGAGCCGCCGGGGATCGAGGGGTTATCCAGGAAGGACAGGATGACGTCCTCGGGCTCGGCGAGGTTGTCGGCGACGATGTTCCAGCCGGCGACTTCCATCACCAGGTAGCGCACGCCGGAGGTGATGTCGGCGATGTCCAGGTAGTTGTGCCCGAGGTTGTCGTTGGCCTTGTTGATGCGGTAGACCCCATCGATCACGGCGGAGGGCGCCATATCGACGTCGTCCTCGAACATGAAGTTGCCGGGGTTGGCGCTGTTCACCGCGGCGGCGAGCAGCGTGCCGTTGGCGTCGTTGAACTGGAAGTCCTCGTAGATCACGGCGTAGCCGGTGCTCCCGGCGGCCAGGGTCGCGGCGGCGGCCAGGGTCGGCAGGGTCCGTTGCAGCTTTATCAAGCCCATTTTATTCACTCCCTAATTACGGATAACAAGACCAGTCACGTTGTATCACAAGCAAAACGGCCGACCCGGCGCTAACCGGACCGGCCGGGACAACTTACTATTAACGGCGCACGGACCTGCGGCCAAGTGCCAGACCGCCCAATCCCAGCAGCGCCAAAGACGCCGGCTCGGGGATGTTCGACGGGGTCGTGTCGCTGATATAGAACCGGTCCAGGTTCGCGTACTCGCCGGCCTCATCGCCCCAGAAGTTGTTGATCGTCATCCGTACGATGATCGCATCACGGCTCGGCTCGAGCGTGCCGGACCCGAGAACCGCAACCGGATTGGCGCCGTCCTTGTAGTAGATCGTGTAGGTATCGGTATCCTGGTCGACCTTCATGGCCATGATGAACGGATCGTTCTGGATGTTGTTAAGCGGCGCTGCGGCAATCGCCGAGCCCCCCGCGCCCAGCGCGGTGCCGGAGATCTGCATGTTGCCGGTGGTGAAGTTGCGTGAAATCATCATCTCGGCCAGGTTTGTCGAGCTCGGCGGCGGGGACAGGTCTTCCGTCGCCATGAACCCGAAGCGGATCTCTTCCACGTTGTTGCCGTCCGGGGCGCTGCCCAAGACCGCCCAGTCCTTGAACTCCGCGACCATCCACAACACGCCCGAACTGACGTCGGCCAGGCCCAGCCCCTCGGTCACGAAATCGCTATTGTCCTTGATAATGTTCAACGAGCCGCCGATCACTTGGATCGTCGGAACGTGGTCGGAGTCCTCGACCCACTGGTTGCCCGCATTCGCGGAGTTCGCCGCGGCCGAAAGGGCCGTAAAGTCCGCGTCACCGAACTGGAAGTCCTCCAGGATGCCCGCCCGTACGGAAAGGCTCGTACTCATGCCCACCACTGCCGCCACCGCGAAACACGATGCTTTTGACAATGTCATTTTCTCTCCCATCCCTTAATAAAGAAGACCCAACGAGGTGTTGATATGCCGATACACGCCGCTGAACGCGGAAAATCGGCAAAAGCTACCCATTCAGGCACGCCGTAATTATAATATCACTGGGGGTAACCCCTTCAACATATTTTTGAGGGTATGCCCCCGTAATCCGGCCCTGCGGGTGCTTTGTCCGCCCGGGACCCCGCCCGGACCGGGGCTGGATCGGACCTCCGGGGCACCGGAACAGCCCCGTGGCGGATGGGCTATGGCCGATGCCCCCGACGGAGCATTACGTACGCCAGCCCGCGTTAAGAGCTTTTTTGTTGAACTCAAGCGCCCCGACGCTATTACTTTAACGGCGGGCATATAAACCGCAGGGCCGGCACGAACGGGATAACCGGCCCCAAAGACACCCAGATCGACCCAGACCCCCGGCGTAGGGGGCCGGATGCTGAGTAATAAAGACGCATCGTGACCCGAACCATGCGGAGCATCCGTTTAACCTTGTTGCTACGGAACCGCCTTTTGCAACAGTGACCGGGCAGGATAAAGGAACAGACGATGGATTGTGGACTTGCTTCTCACCGTGCCCGTGGGGTACGCCCCCGCACCACACGCCCGCTCGGCTTCACCCTCATCGAGCTGCTGGTCGTCATCAGCATCATCGCCCTGCTCGTGGGCATTCTCCTCCCAGCCCTGGGCAGCGCGCGACGCACCGCCATGAGCATAAATGCGCCAGCAACATGCGGCAGGTCGCCACGACGATCTTTATTTACGAAAACGATAACCGGACCCTGCCCGGCCGGGTCAACCGCGCCGTGCGAGCCCACCACCAGTACCGCGGCAACGGCCGACATTTCCCCGGTTCTGCGAATATAATCTCCCGTGGCGGTTGCGAGACTATCTTGACACAGGTTGGAACGGCACCCGGCAGCCTCACCAACGACACGGGCGAGGTCATCGATCCCTGGAGGTGCCCCCTGAATGAAACCGCGCTGACGTAACCTACGCCCAGCAAAGAAAGCTTCATTTTCCTGCTGAACAACCAGGACGACTCCGAACCGCTCTATTTCTTCGGCGCCCCGACGGCAGCGAGAACAACCCAAAGATCACACAGCCCAACATCGAAATCCCACCCAAACGGCTCGATGACATCAAGGCCGCGCGACAAAGTATCAGCCGCCGCCAATGAGGACCGCGGCAAGGGGGCCAGCTCCGTCTGGATGATGGCGGATATTGATGACGAGAATTTTGCCTACGGGGCCCCCTGGGCATTAAACCCGCCACAACCAAGGCGAGGCACGCAACTACGTCTTCTTCGACGGACACACGGAATTGATCTCTCGTGCCGCATGGCCAACCAATACCAGCAACGCATCGAATTAAACGACGCGACCAAGCTTTCTGTTGTTGACCCCGCCCCCGTTTTCCGCAGTGCGCCCGGTCTCCGGCTTTCCAGCCAGCCGGTACCGGTGTATCCGCGAAGGTGTAAAGGAATCTTCCGGTGAAGTACCTGACGTACATAGCGACGCTCCTGCTGGCCGCGGCCGTGTGCCTGGGCCAGCAGACCGTCACCGCCGAGCACTACCTCGTTGCCAGCGGGCACGAGCTGGCGACCAAAGCCGGGACCGACGTGCTTGAGGCCGGGGGCAACGCGATAGACGCCGCCGTCGCCGTGTCGATGGCGCTGGGCGTCGCCGAGCCGTACGGCTCGGGCCTCGGCGGCAAGCTCGTCATGCTCTATTACGACGCCGAGACGCAACGCGTCTACTGTGTCGAAGCGCTGTGCCTATCGGCTGGGGAACTTGATACCGATGCGTTCCTGGCGCTTGACCGAAACGAGCGCAACGCCGGCTACCTCAGCGTCGCCGTGCCGGGGATCGTCGCCGGGTTGCATGCAGCGTTTGAGCGATGGGGTACGGCCGATTGGGCCGAGTTGATCGAACCGGCGGCGAAGCTCGCCGAAGAGGGCGTGCCGTTAAGTGAACTCTCACGCGAGATGTTCGCGCCCAAGCTCTCCGGCCTGCGGTCCGACCCCTACGCGGCGGCGGAGTATTTGGTCAATAACGATCTGCCCGAGGTCGGCACGGTGCTCAAACACAAGGACCTGGCGGCGACACTGCGAAAAGTCGCGCACGGCGGGCCGGACGTTTTCTACCGCGGCGAGATCGCCGAGAAGATCGTCTCCGCCGCACGGGCGCACGGCTCGGACCTCACAATCAAGGACTTCAGCGACTATCAGCCCCAGTTCACCGAGCCTTTATCCGCCGACTACAAGGGCGGCACCGTCTACTCAAGCCCCCCGCCGCTGACCGGCGGCATCACTGTGCTCATGACGTTAAAAGCGCTCGAGGCGCACGACTGGGCCGGGTACACCGCGCGCGACCCTCGCACGCTCGACCGCATCGGCTGCGTCCTGCGTGAGGTTTACCCGCTGGTCACACGCGATATCGGCGACCACGAAGATGTACACGACAGGGCGCTTGCGCTACTGAATAACCAGAGCATCACGGGCATCTACCAGCGGTCGCTGGCCCGGTCCGCGGTCAGCCCCGCCGACGTGGACAACGCCAAACCCGTCCCCGCCGGCGTAGGCATCGCCGACGGCAAGTGGGACGAGGCCAGCACCACACACTTCGTCATCAAGGACGCCAAGGGCAACTGGGTCAGCGCGACACAATCCCTGAGTAACCACTTCGGCGCGTGCGTCGTCGTCCCCGGCACGGGCATCCTCCTGAACAACAGCATGTCCAACTTCGCCACCGCCCAGGACGACTCGGTGAACATCCTCGGACCCGGCAAACGCGCACGCAGCACCGTCGCGCCCATCATCATGCTCCGCGACGGCAAGCCCCTGATCGCCCTGGGCATCCCAGGCGGACAGCGCATCCCCACCACCACCGTCCAGCTCATGCTCGACATGCTTCAGTTCGGCGTGGACCCGGCGCAGGCGTTTGACCTGCCCCGCTACCACCTGCGCCGCTCACGCTACGCCACCGAGCCGGACAACCAGTTCGACCTCGAAGCGGGCAGCCCCGATCCGCTCGCAGAGGCGCTGCGGGCGATGGGCTGGTCGGTCGCGATCCAGGAACGCGACGGCGTCTACTTCGGCGGGGGCAACGCCGCCGTCGCCCTGCCCGACGGCCGAACGATGGGCGTCGCCGACACACGCCGAACAAACTTCACCGCCGGCAAGTAACACGCCGCGGCGACAAACGAATTGACCCACGAACGATTGCGGATAACACTCGGGGATACCGAAATCCATCCCAATCCTTATCCGTGTTCATCTGTGTTAATCCGTGGCTAATCCTCCCCGGTTCGATAAGTTTTCGCTTCAAAATGATCCCACGAATGCGAGCCTGATTCCATGCATATGTGTCGATTGAAGTTGATCAAATCCGTATTCCCGGTCGCAGTCTTTTCAATCTTGTTGGTTTCGTGCCAGTCCTCGCAGGTCGTTCGGCCGAAGATGGACCGTGTCGATACCGCCCGCGCAAATCACGGGATGGTCGTCTCGGTAACGAAGCAATCCAGCCGGGTGGGCCGTGAGGTTCTGCAAGAAGGCGGCAACGCGGTGGACGCGGCGGTGGCGACGGCGTTCGCGCTGGCCGTCACCTGGCCCGAGGCCGGGAACATCGGCGGGGGTGGCTTCATGATGATCGCGCCGGCGGAAGATGCACCGCCGGTATGTATCGACTACCGCGAGACCGCGCCGGGCGCGGCGACAGAAAACATGTATTACAACGAGACCACCCGGCACAACTACCTCGCCTCCGGCGTGCCGGGCACCATCGCCGGCCTGGCGCTGGCGCACGATAAGTACGGCAGTCTGCCTTGGAAAGACCTCGTCGAACCGGCCGTCAAACTCGCACGCGACGGCTACACCATCGACAAGTGGCAAGCTTACTCGATGAATCTCGTGCTTGATGATGTCAGACAAAACCCCAGCAAGCTGACCACGAACCTCCTCGCCGCCTACGGCAAGCCCGACGGTGAGCGCTGGAAACCCGGCGACAGGGTCAAACTGCCGGACCTCGCCGACACCCTGCAACAGATCGCAAACGAAGGCCCGGACGCTTTCTACAAAGGAGCGATCGCCGACAAACTCGTCAGCGACATGCGACGCTTCGGCGGGATCATCAGCAAAGACGACCTCGCCGGCTACAAAGCAATCATACGCGAGCCGATCCACGGCACGTTCAACGGCTACGACGTTTATGCCCCCCCGCCGCCAAGCTCCGGCGGCGTCACGCTCATCCTCGCACTGAATATCCTCGAGAACCTGCAACTCGACCCGGCGGACCGTTACGTATCCTTGAACACGCACAAGATCGTCGAGGCCATGCGCCGCGCTTTCCGCGACCGCGCCGCTTATCTCGGAGACCCCGATTTCGTCGATGTCCCCTCAAACCTGACCGAAAATGATTACGCCAAGGAACTCGCCTCCACCATCGACCTCAAGCACGCCTCCAGGAGCGAGGAACTGCTCGGCGGCATCCGCTTCACACGCACGGGCGTCGACACCACCCACTTTTCGGTCATCGACAACGACGGCATGGCCGTCTCCAACACCTACACGCTCGAACAGTCATGGGGCTCACGCATGGTCGTCACCGGCGCGGGTTTCATCCTCAACAACGAGATGGGCGATTTCAACTGGGTCCGAGGCGGCACCAACGACCAGGGCCGGGTCGGCACCGAGCCGAACCTGATCGAGCCGGGCAAGCGGATGCTAAGCTCGCAGTGCCCGGTGATCCTCAAGCGTGACGGCGAGGTGGTGCTCGTTACCGGCAGCCCGGGCGGCCGCACGATCATCAACACCGTCCTGAACGTGGTCCTTAATTACACTCGTTTCGGTATGCCGCTGGACAAGGCGGTCGATGCCCCACGTATCCATCACCAATGGTTCCCCGACGAGGTGCGTTACGAAGCACTAAACGACCCCCACCACGCGGCGGCGGTCGCGGAGCTGCGCGGGATGGGCCACGATCTTGTCGAACCCTCGACGCCGCAAGGGTCTGCGCACTCCATCGCCGTGCTACAGGATGGCAAGCGTTACCTGGGCGTCGCCGACAAACGCCGGGGTGGCGCTGCGGAGGGGTATTGAGCGTGTGATGAATGGGTTTATGGTTTATCAAAATCGCGAGAAACAAACCATTTTGTGTTGATTATCCCCGTATTCCGGCTATAGGCATGCAGGGAAACTGCGGCCGTATACCGCGGCCCCATTTGGACCTGTGGTGGATGGGCCGGCTTGTGAAAGTTAAAAACGTGTGCGTGGTCGATGCCCGGACACCTCAACGACGGGAAACCGATGCTGGACAAGGACCAGACCGAGCAGTTCGTGGGATTGATGTTGCAGGTACAGCCGAGACTGTATGGCTACATCATGTCGCTGATCGCCGACCCCAGTGCGGCGCAGGACATCCTCCAGGAAACGAACCTGGTCATCTGGCGCAAGAGCGAAGAGTTCGAGTTCGGGACGAACTTCACCGCTTGGGTGTACCGGATCGCCTTGTTCCAGGTCAAGGCCGCCCGCAAGCGCATGATGCGCGACCGGCTTATCTTCAGCGATGAGCTGGTCCACATCCTGGCGAGCGAAGCCGAGTCTGGCCTGGACGACCTGCAGGACCGCATGCGGCTGTTGCGCAAATGCATGAACCTCTTGTCGCTGAAGCAGCAGGGCCTGCTCGAACAGCGTTACACGCTGGGCAGGACCGTCGGGGAGATCGCACTCGAACTGGGCCGGCCGATCGCTTCGATCCACCAGACACTTTACCGGATCCGCTTGGCGCTGATCGAATGCGTCGGGCGATCCGGAGATGACAACGCGTACCAGACACCATGAACGGCACCGACTACAACGAGTTTGGCGAACACTTATCCCTCTTGCTTGACGGCAAGCTCACGCGGGAGCAGAGCGACGCGTTGGCGCAGAGGCTCACCGAAGACGCCGCGCTGCGCCGCTTCTATATCGAGTACATCAAGGTCCACACACTGCTGCGCAGCGAGCTGGAGGGCACCGGCCTGGACAACGACGCGGTCAAGACCGCGGAACTGATCGGCATGTTCTCGGGGGAGCTCGACAGCGATAGCGCGGAAACCGTGGCACAACAGGCCGCACCATCCGCGCCGGCGGATACCTACCGCTTCCGCACCGACACATCCCGGCGCAAGACTTCCAGGCACGCCACACGCAGCACGTTCCGCATCGGCCGGGTCGCCGCCATCGCCGCCGCCGTGATGGTCATGGCCATCGTCAGCTTCTGGGCGACTAAGCACATGGGCACGCAGCGGTCCGTCCTCGCCGCCGTCACCGCTTCAAACAACGCCTTCTGGGAACTCGACGGCGACAAACAGCAGAAAAACCCGATGCTCCTGCCCGCCGGCGGATTGCAACTTCGCGCCGGGCAACTCGAAATCACCCTCAACGACGGCACCACCGCCACGCTCGACGCGCCCGCGCACATCAACCTCACCTCCGCCGACCACCTGCACCTAAGCCGGGGCCGCGTGTACGTCATCGCGCCCACGGGCGCGACCGGGTTCAAGGTCTCCACGCCCGGGGCGCTGGCCGTAGACCTGGGCACGGAGTTCGGCGTTTCGTATTCCCACGACTTGGTCACTGAGGTCCACGTCTTCAAGGGCGCGGTCAACCTGTCTTCGTCACGCAGCGCTTCGGGCTCGCCCGATGCACAAGACCAGCCGCTTAAACTCAACGCGGGCACATCCGGCTTCGTGAGCTGGGACACCGGCCCGACCCCCGGACGCCAGGCCGACGCCTCGCTGTTTGTCCGCGACATCGATTCACTCGCACAGGCCGAGAAAAACGCCAACACCCTCGAATCCTGGCGGCAGTACCGCGACCGCATCCGCACCGACCCCGACCTCGTAGCGCTCTACGACTTCCAGCGCCGCGACAGCGCACCCCGTGCTCTGGTCAATATCTCGTCGTCGCGCGGCGTACGCCTCAACGGCACGCTCGGCGATAACGCCACCGCAACCACCGCGCCACGCTGGACCACCGGCCGATTCCCCGGATCACAGGCGCTGCTCTTCACCCCCTCATTTAAACAGTTCATCGATTTACCCGTCGATAGCGCGCTCTTCGCAAGCGGCGACCTAACAACCGTCTGGTGGATGCAGCCGCGCAACACCTTCAACCAGGATTTCTCCATGGTCGTCATCGGCTGCGGCGCGCCACGCGACCCGCGCGGCGAAGAAACCGAGGCCGAAAACCACCTCTACGCCCACGGCCTGAAACTCGGCAAGCTCCGTGCTTTCCACGAATTCGGCCCCGGCATCAACCAGGAATACCTCTCCTCCTCACCCATCGAGCCCGACCACTGGACACACGTCGCCATCGTCCGTGACACCGCCCAAAAAACCTACAAGCTCTACATCAACGGCACGCTCTCCGACACCAAACCCTACGCCGAAAACCCCACCGGCGGCGATTCCCCCCGCTCCCGCGTCACCATCGGTCGCTCCGGCGGCGCCGTCCTTAACCACTTCGACGGCAAGCTCGACGAGATGATGATCTATACCCGCGCGCTGACCGGCCTCGAAGTCGCCGACCTCTACCAGCACAGCCGCCCCGCCAAGCAATAACACAACACACAAGCCAACGCCCACGATACGCTCGCACGCGTTAGCACCTGCGCGCACGCGCAAGTGTCAACACCCTGCTCTATCAAGTATCTCCCCCTCCGCCGCTCGCGGCTTAGCGCCCCTGTCCCCAAAGCCCGGTCATGGCCCAAAGGGCCTTGGCCGGGGCCCACCCTCAATCCAACCCCTCAAACTCAACCCCCACTCCAAAGTCCCCCCACCCCGCGCACAAAAAAACCACGCGCCTCGGGTCCCTGACCCGGGGGGCGTGGTAGGAGGAGGATTTGGATGCAGCGTTTGAGTCGCGTGGGTCTCAACTCGTCGCGGTCAAGGCCACAAGGCCGACCGCACCGTTCATCCAACCTTCCATACGTCGGCCGGTCCCTCGCGGTTCGCCGCGTGACGGATACCCGCCCGAGGCCCGCAAAAACCCGCCCAACGCCGTCGGCCTGCCCTACCAGGAAGGTTCGGGCTGGTGGCGTGCCCAAGAGCAAGCCGACCTGGTCACAAACAGCGAAGGGCCGTCATCAATGATGCCTCTGTCAGCCAGTTACACGGTTGCGTAGCACCCGATCACTGATGCCGCTGACGCCCGAAGTCACGCCGTCCCGTCCCTGGTCCAGCGATATCCAGTCCGCAATCATTCATAACGACGCATGAATCCGTTCAACCTCCGCTGGTGCTGGGGCAAATCCAGTAGTCCAAAGTGGGGGATCTGCCTCTGCCTGCTGCCCTTGAGCGCCACCGATCCGCCTTGATCCGTGACGCCGCCGGGCGTGTTCGATCCTAAAATTCTGCTGCGAAACCCCTGCTCGCCCTGACTTCCCCTGTCTTAATTCCCGATCCGCCTTAGCCCCTGATCGAGCGCTATACGCCTGGGGCTACCCGTCATTTCACCCCTTGTTTTCCCGCTTCCGCATCGCAAGCCGCGGGTTCATCAGCATGTCCGGCCGCTCCGAAAGCATCCGCTCAACGTGCTCGTACCAGGCCTTGCGGTCACGCACCTCCATGTGGTCCTTCACGCCGATCAACACGACGTCCGTGCCCAGCCCCGAACGCCCCAGCAGGTCCCCCGGCAGCGTCACGCGTCCCTGCTTGTCCAACTCAACCAGCTTCGACGACGAGTAAAAAATCTGCTCGTAGGCCAGCAACTCGTCCGGGTCCATCTCCGAGTGATCCAACTCGGCCGCCCGCTTGTCGTAACCCTGCTCCGTGTACAAACACAGCGTCCCGCCCTTGCCGAGCGTCACATACAAATAGATCCCGTCACCTTTACCCTTGCCCCCCCCACTGTCTGCACCGTCCCCGTCGCCGCCCGACGCCCCCGCCATCCGGGCCGCCCGCTTGATCTGCGTTCGGACCTCACTGGGGATCGCCAGCCGGTTTTTCGGGTCGATCGTGTGGTCATAGGTGCCGGTAAATACCAAATGGGTTGCTCGCTCAGGACGAGAGGGATCATAACCCACATCGCCCCTACTCACAACACTTTGCCCCCCACCGCCTCACATTTTCTTGAATTTTTCTTTAAACCCCCGTTTTCCACCCACCATCCCCGCCCCACTCACACATTAACCCATAAAAACAATCACTGCGTCGACCGCGCAATTTCCGACAGGATATCCACCAGTTTCACACATCCTGTACAAAACACAACCCCCCAAAGCCCGGCCATGGCCCAAAGGGCCTTGGTCGGGGTCATGCTTCCAGGGTCAAGCTTCCGGAGGGTGAAGCCGCTCGCGGTTGCGCCGCTCTTGGCCCAAATCCTTAACTCGGATACATCGGATGCATCGGATCAGAGGGGATTTCACCACAGAGGCCACAGAGCCCGCACAGGAAGGCAGAGTCAAACCCGGATACATCCGGCTAAAATCGGATCGCCCCCCCCACTACCCACCATCACCACTCACTAACCACTACCCACTAACTCCCCCATGGATGAAACCGCCGGGAGGCGACTCCGCTCAGCACTGCAGAACGATCCAGGTCGCTGTCGACCCCTCCGCCGGCCAATCCCAAAGCCTACATCGAAGACTGCCCCGTCTGCTGCAACCCCAACCAACTACATATCACCTACGATAGACAGGGGTACGCCCGGGTGGGTCCAGGTGGGGTGAGACATTGCTGTAAATATCAATGGTTGAATACCTGATAATTGTAATTAATGGCAATCATCTTTTCGTCATAAAATTTTTCAATATTCGTAATAAAAATGTGCCAATTCCCGGTTCAAATGCTGACCATGCATCTTGCTATAATTTTCACTTTTTCTTGAATAGCTGTCCCATCGCTACATAGTCAGGTCGTTCCGATGAATCACTAACAGAGTTACGACTAGTAGCGCTCACGAAAGTAGATATGTATGGTAATAGTCGATTTCAATATATGAAGGCACACGGGGCTGAAAAAACCAGAGGGGTTATCAATACGACTAAGAATTTCTAACTCATCAATAGATATGTCACATAGCGGCGGATTATCCAAAGATAATTGAATATTTAGAGCATTTCCTATACGCGCACCAAGTCCATCTCCGTACATACGCACGAATTTTCGGGCATATCCCGCACACACGCCATACCAGAGAACGGCAGATTTTTTACTCAATGGTTGGAGAAGTGTCAGATGCATCAAATAAGAGTTCATGCGCGATTAACTACACCAAAATCCAATAAGAAACGCACACTGGATCTATCCATTCTACTCTGAAGGACATTTTGCAGGCTTCTCTTCGAATATACGGACGCGATCTTCTCTTGTGCCCCGCATTCGGGTATATAATTGAGCAATCTTCGTTGTTACATACCTTGAGATTAATTTATTGTCTACTATTTCACCTTTTATGAGTTTTTGACATGCATTAATATTAATACTATCTCGGCCAGTTCGAATATTACCTGCCATTGATGGACATTTCAGTATCCGCCAAACGCTTAGTAATTCATCGGCCGCAGTGGGCAAGTCTCTTTGTCCGGGTTAAATATCGTGTGCGGAGCCATTTGTCTAATAGTTCTTCCCACTGAAGTGTCGATATTCAATATTACTTAAACAGCGGCCCGCAACATATGAGAAAGTGCCCGTACAGGCGACCTGGCTGAGTCTCTGTGTTTCTAAACCAGAATTAAGGTATGACGCGGCTTCGCATACAATGCAGCGCCTATAACTGCATCCCTAAATTGTCCCAGCTTCGGTGCAATCCATAGAATCACGTGCATTTGTTCAAATATATCTGAACGAAGACGCGTGCTCAATGAAGTGAAGGCGAACTTCGCGAGATAAGTGGCCACCCAAGCTATGAATTCAGACATATCCTTAGCGTTCAGAACTAATGCTGTTGGTAAATCATATACATCTTCGCCCTCGTACTGGCCAAACAGTGAAAGAAGACGGGCGAGAAAAGATCGATATTACCGAAGAAGCAGTAGCGATGTTCGATGGGATACTGCGCTGAAAAGACGTATTAAGTCTTGGCGTTCTAGCTATGGACAATTCTGCATTATCTTCCTCCTCCTGAATACGTCATCAACAGGTACCGAATCGGGTTATGGCTATCAACGTTTGTTCGAAAAGCCTGGGATATTACTGCCAATGATAAATGGTATGATGTTACAAGTGCAGTAACGCAGTAAATGCCATATTCCTTTGAAGGGAAAACGCCTCGCCGTACCAAACTGCAAATGAACAGTTCGAAATTCTAACCCTTAGGAGGCGTGTAAACTACAAATACAGATACGGGTGGTCGGAGAAAACCCAAGGACGGCATGAAGTCAATATTGCATTTGTGGCAAGCTCTGTATTGGCTATCTGACTCCAGATAGTATTTCAGAACATCCTCATTGCGTGGACAGATTACACCCAGTAACTCGTTTGGATAGGCTTTAATGTAGTTTGAGGTGTCGATGATTTCCTCAGCTTGGTGCATGATGTCGGGGGTTGGCACAGTATCAATTGACACTCATTTTCATTATAATTGGCAGTACCAATAAGTGGCTCGTAATCCTTCGACTGCTTTGCAATTGCATCCGCAAGGCGGCAGATTTTCAGGCCATTTCTGTAGTGGAATTGAAGTTTGTGCACATGGTCTACAATATCCGTATCCGACTTATTGAGCCGTCCGTGCCTTATATATTCTTTAAGTCTGTCCAGACGGCGAACAGTTGCATAGTTAAATGATTTGAAGATGTCAATTTCTTCAGGTAAATAATCATGCGCCTCTGTCAATGAATATTATTCTCGTAAATATTGCTAAGGCGTTTAGATGATATTAAAGATTGCAACTGATCAATAGCATTTTCTTTACTCTTGTTATGTTCTTCTGGGGATTGGATGTAACGCCATGTTCAAGAGTAAGTCGCTCTGCCATTTGCGACAAGTCATGACCTTCTAGATGGAAAACTCATATCGCGAACTACCCGATGCTATAAACTGTTGCAATGTCTTTTGCGGAATACAATAATCAAAATATTGTGATGGCCAGCCAATGTGAGATAATTGGCGTGGATATTAGGGTAAAATTATTTTCCTCGATCCCGGAGGCCCTAAACTGGCATTCCCATCTGGAGGGAGATCAATAACCTTGAGTTGGTCAGGGTCCAATTCAGATTTGCTTTTCCACCATGCTTGGTCCATTGCTATCCCCATGCTTAGTCAATTGAGCGCAATATTGATTGCGATCTGAATCTCGCCTGGTTCTATGGGTGAAACTGCAACATTCTCTCAAGGCTATCAACGACCACATATATGCGTGTTGCGAGTGCCGCGAACGAAAGGTCATCTGCAACACCAACAAAACACGATGAACGCCATCGCTAAAACACATCCTGATAATCAGTCCGATCTGTTATTGATGTGACATGCTTTAGAGAAACGACTCCGGAATCAAACGTCTGAATAGGTCATGCGGAATGCAAAGATTAACGAGTGGTCAAGCGAATATGATGACAACGCTTTAAACCTGAGTATAAAACATACTTCGGTTGGATCACTGGAAGGCAAATCGTGCAATGCAACTGCGGTGTTAGCCGCTCGAAACACACTCTTGCCTAAGATGGTTCTGAAATAGAAAAGCACTGGCTGTTAATTTTCTACGCGATAATGCTGCTGGGTTTCTTTGTCAGTGGATTCGTTTTGTGCGGTAGACGCGATCCTAAATCGCTGACGTATTCGCTCTTTGGCATTTGATACATCGTTTGTTGGACGATCAGCAGAAAAGTCGTCCCACGAGACCGTTTGCAATCTGATATTCGGCCTCTTAACTAAGCAATTTCTGGCCAGTTGTAGGAGATGTGGTGGAACATCCTGGGCGACAATTCGTGCAATTGGTGCGATTGCATCGCATGACTAAGTTAGCAAATGGTTCTTGTGAACTCTGTGAATAGTGGCTTCTTCATAATCATATCATGTAGGACGGCCCCAGTTGGTAGAAAGTAACAGCATCGCCAGCCCGGTACCGAGTCCTCTTCTAGCCGCAGTAAATACTCGGGGGAACTGTATCTCAACGTTGCAATAAAAGGCCGAGCATCAGCATCTGTAATATCTGACCCGCATGTTGGCCTTAAGACACCAAGATCAAGTAAAGTAGCGTGCTTCCAATCGTGAGATATAACGATGCTATCGGGTTAACATCTCTATGTACTAGCTGAACTTCTAAAAAAGAGCGGCAGAGGCTATTTGAGATATGATTGGTGAAATAGCGCTGCGGGGCACATCAGCGACGCAGATGCTAAATTCGAGCATCATCGTACCCATCGCAACATAAACATAATCTGTCTCGTGGCATTCACCACCATCGAGAATCTTAACCAGATTGTAAAAGCCATATAAGCTGTTTAGCGACACCGCGTTCATTCGTTTTAATTGGTTCGGCTTTCCAAAACGATCAATCAATTCTGATCAAATATTTTGATGGCAGGATTGTTGATGCTCGCGATGACCGCGAAAAACTATTGCTGATTTGCCGGCACCTGCGAATGAATCTATAGTCCAGCCGCCCACATCGGTATTCACCAGTTCTTTTGAGAGGCGATCGGCTCTTGCTGAATCCATGTTGGTGACCGGAAAGAAGGGGGTTATGGATCATTATATATCATCCTATTTGTTTTTGCTGCTTTGCACAGTTCGCTGAAAACAATGTGATTGGCCTGGAGTATATATAGAAGCGTATAGAACATATCTTAGCTAAGATTGAAATATGCAGACATCGCTTCGCGGACGGGCTCGGCCTTGGGCAGTGTGATGTGGAAGGCCGTCCCTGCCCTCGGCCGACTCTCGAAAACCGATATCACCACCCGCACGACGGACCAGTCCCGGCAAACACTCAACCCCAATCCTGTCCCCCCGGAATGCCCCCTGCCCCCGGAATTACCCCCGAATGGTCCCGCCTTCGGCGGGTTTGTCCGAGCGTGACATCCGGCGGGATTATTCTCCCCGACACCCGATACCCGACACCCGACACCCGACTCATCCCCTTCTCCCCCCACACCCGACACCCCACACCCGATACCCGATGCGCCGCCTGCGGCGGCGCGGTAACAGGGGTCAAACAACCGGTCCGCGATATGGGCCGGGACGCCCGGCCGGTGTCGGCGACCTCGATCCGGACAGACGATTGATCGCAACGCGTGCGGATCGTCAGCGTGCCCCCGGCGTCGAGCATGGCTTTGCGCGCATTTAAGATCAGATTCACCAGCACCTGCTCCAGGCCCGCGGGTGAGATCGCGGCCTGGGCGTCCGTGAGTTCGAGCACCACATCGATGCCACGCGACGCAAGCCCGTTGCCCAGGCACGCAAGCGAAGCCTGCACGACCTCGTCGAGCTGTGCGCGTGCGGGCGTGTGTTCATCCTCCTCGCGCGCGTAGCCCAGCAACGCGGCGCAGAGTTTCGTTGCACGGTTCGCCGCGTCGAGCGTTTTTTCGTGGGTTTTTCTTGCAAGTGCTTTGTCGTCGGGTTTCAGGAGCGCGAGGCCAGGCGGAAGCGGTGATGGGTGTGAGGATGTTGTTGAATTCGTGGATGAGTGTGGCGGTGAGTGTGCCCAGCGTCGCGAGCCGTCGGCGAGCGCCAGGCCTTGCTTTACCTGCGTGAACCGCCTCTATCTGCGTGAATTGCGAGAGGACATCCGCGGTATCGACGAAGCGCAGCGCGTCGCCGGCGGAACCGGCACCGTTGCTGTGAGTGTTGTTGCGCGTTTCATCAGTGCGGTCCGCGTTGCAGGAGCGAATATTTCCGGAGGCGGGAGCACCTCCGGGGGCGGGGGCGGGGCGCTTCGCGGCTTAGCGTTCTGGGTGTTTGCTTGGTTAGCCTTGCCGGGCATGGTCTTGTGTGATTGATCGCGCGCGGGCGTCGTATTACCGGCGACGGACGCGTCACCTGGTGCTGGGGCGTTGCTCTCCGCGCTTCCCTGGCCCGAACCAATTCCGGGGCAGATGCGGATCCAGAAGAATCCCGCGGGCCGGCGAGCTGCCGGGAGCCGGAGTACTTCCGGGGACGGGGGCGATCTGTTTGGCTTTGTACGTCGGGCCGATCGCGTGGGTGCCCCCGGCGGGCCGGTGGACGGCGGGTTCTATATATAGATAAAGCTTTTATCGACCGGTTCGCCTACCCCCCTGTGTCCAAACCCTGACCGGCCGATAAGTCCGGACGTCCGATAGGTTCAAGCCTGTCCGGCCCCGGCAGAGTCTCCAAGCCCGCATTGCGAGGCCCGCCCGGCCGGGTGATATGGGACCGACCAGCCCGACGCGCGCAACAAGAAGAATGATAATTAAATCAAGATAATTGTTGCGTATTTCACACTGCATGCCAACGTCCTGCCACCCCACCACCGATGAACATGGTTCACTCACTTCCTGAAAAAGCTGGGCTGTCACCCGGGCGGTGTCAATCGGATGAAATATGTTCCACGTGGAACATATCGTGCGCACTGGATGACTGTTAAAGGGTTGCTGGCGGATGCAGGTCGTGGCGTGGCCAGACTACTGGAAAATTGCCAGCTGAGTCAGAATTCTGCTGGCTATTCCAGCACAATCAGTCACACGGCGGTCCGGGATCGTCCGCACCGGTGATTTAGAGGCTCCATGTGGGAACCACGAGGCATGGATTGGGTATCAGCACCGGCGGAGGGTCCGAAGTTTGACATCAGGGCTTGGCTGTGGGTGTGGCCGGGAAGGCCCATGCGGAACATATGTTATAGGTGTCGGCGGGGGTGGACAAGGATGAAACGGGTGTTCACAAACATGGTTATTGCGAGCGGAGGATTGTGGGGTACACCGTGTGCGCACAAATCACTCTAAATGACAGGGAGGTCGATATGTCGGCAAGTAAGCCGCGGTCCCTAAGCTCGTCAGGTTGAAGAGCCTGATGTCCACGCCTGTAAAGGTTCAAGTTGACCTGTCGCGGAGCCCGGAGGCAGGAGGAAAAGCAGGCGGTGATGCTACTGGCATCCTCTGCCGCAGTACAGACCGCAACGGGTGCTGTCGAAAATGCCCCCTGCTCCGGCCCCGCAGCCGCTAAGCGGCCCCTGCCCCGGACACGGTAGCACCCGGCCCGGCAACGCCTTCAGAAGGCACCGAACCAGGCGCCCAGGCACCGGTCGGTACCGACCAGACACGTGAATCCACCGCCAAACCCTTGCGGATCCCGCCGGGCAGGGGGTACAACCCGACGACCTCAGCAGCCTGGCCCCCGCTCCCGTGGGCACCCAGGCCGGGCTGGTCTATCTCCCGGTCGCCAGCCTTCGGCCGGCCGAACGCACCGGCCTCCGCAACAGTTCGATGAAAGTTCGCTCAAACGCCTGGGCGGTTCCGGATCCGGTCCGGAGGGCATCATGCAGCCCATCGTCGCCCGGCCGGACGGCCAGGACACTGCATGGCCAGTCGTCGCCGGCGCAGTCGCCGCCGCGGCCGCACCTGCCGGGCTGGCGACGGTCCCTGTCATCGCGCGACCTCAACGACCGCCAGCTCGCCGAGCGGCGCTGACCGAGAACCTCCAACGGAGGACCTGAACCCATCGAGCGGGCAGAGGCCTTCTCGCGCTTCCGATCGAGCAGTCGGCCTGGTCACGAGGAGGCCGTGGCGCACGCATCGGCATGGACCGTTCGACTATTACTAACCATTTGCGATTATTGACTTTATGTGACACCGTCAAGCAGCTTATCCGTGAGGGTCTGGTCTCGATGGGCCAGGCCCGGCACTGGCGGGGTTATCGGACGAAGCGCAGCAGAAGATGCTCGCCGAGCGTGCGGTCCGGCAGGGGATGAGCGTGCGTGAGGTCGAGGCCGCCGTCCGCAAGTTAACGGAAAATACTTCAACGACGCCGAAAGCCTCTTCTTCCTCCGGCAAGGCGCCGTTCCTGGCGGACCTGGAACGGCAGATCGCCCAGCAGCTGGGCACGAAGGTCACGCTCAAGCCCGGCCGAAAGAAGGGCACCGGCACGCTCAGCATCGACTTCTACACCCTCGACCAGTTCGACGCCCTGGTCGCCCAGCTCGGCGTGAAAACGGATTGATGGTTTTTAGCCACCGATGGCACGATGAACACGGATCAGTGGGGGATTTCACCGCAGAGGTTCTGGAGTACGTTGGGGGAGGCAGGTATAACCTCGGATACCGGATGGGTCGGATCGGATGGGGATTCACCGCAGAGTTCGCGGGAGTACATAAATGCAAGAGGGGGAACGCAGCCGGACCGGTCCCGTGGCTTACCACGGTTCATGGGTTGATTTTGTATCCTTCCTCCATGAAACGAATGGGAGTTTTCAGCCGCCGCCGCCGCATGGATACCGGGATCGCCCAGGCGAATCCGCGCATGCCTTTTCGTGGAGCGCGTTGCGAGCAATCGGCCCGTCGCGTCGAAACGCGTGATATCATGTCAAGACCGACGCGGATGGTCAACCGTTAGTCACCGGCGAAGTCAGATGCCTCATCAGCCGGAGGGCAACTCGCCTTACCGCGCCGGCGTCGTGATGACGCCCGGCGAAGGCGAAGAAGGCGGGCGTTAAGTATTTTACCTGGAACGTCAACCGCTGCGTGCTTTGGCCGACCGAAGCCTCGCCAGGCCATGCCTGACAACGCGTACCGGGCCTGGGATATCGTGGATCGCCGACCCCAGGCAGCTGATCCTGCCGGGGGTCCAGGACCGGATCAAAGCTCGATACCGGGGTTCCTGCGCGACGTGGCGGATATCCTTGCTCTCGGCGCACGCGGTGATCAGCAAACAGGCGCCGGATGTTCGCTTTATTGATGGCCTGGAAGCCGCGCTGGAGCAGCCCATCCTGGCTCACGACCGTCGCCCTTGATCAACGCTGGAAAAAAGCAACGCCCCGCGCGCAGTTGCAGAAGTGGATGACGGAAGATCAGGGGTGGGTGCTGCACGATTCCGCTGACCTGACCGGGGTGCAGGAGGACCGAATCAACGCGCAGGTCGCCAACTACTGCCAGAACAAGCCTGTTTTTCACGAGTCGCTGTTACGCCGTTATGGTTCGACCTTGAACCGATCACGGATCCCGGACCACGTCGATACCGCTGAGCAGTTGCGGCTGCACCTGGAAGGCCTTCGCCACGCGCAACGTCACCGGGGACTACGAGACCGCTTTTCGGGGACGACCAACGATATCGGCAGCCGATCCCGTTCTACTCCGACCCGGCGGTCGCGTTCTTGGCGGATGCTCATCGAGCAGGTCCGCGAGTTCGACTTCTCCAAGCTCGACTACGAAATCATCAAGGCGATTTTCGAGCGGCTGATCAGCCCGGAAGAAAGGCATAAGTACGGCCAGTATTATACGCGCCGAGGCCGCTTTCTGACTCCTGACTCAATAGCTTCTGCATCCGCACCGGCAAAGAAAGCGTCATGGACCCGGCGTGCGGCGGGGACTTTCTGTCCGGGCCTACTCCCGCAAAGCCGCGAACTGAACTTTTGCGAAGGGTCCCGGCATACCTCCGCCCGCAACTTTACGGCACGGATATCTCGCACTTCGCCACCACCCACGACCATCACCCATGACGCCGCGACCTGATCGTGGATGAGAACTACCCTCAGATCGTGCGCGTCGGATTTTTTGATATCAACCCTGCCGCGGTCTTGCTGAACGTCCCGCAAGATGCGCGCCGCGGCTTCGGCCGGGGCCAGATGCGTGAGGTGACGGTGCCCCCGTTGGACGCCGTGGTCGGCAACCCGCCTTGCGTCCGGCAGGAGGGCATCCCCAAGTCGCCGAAGACCAATAACGGGCCTAAGCCCGGGACGGGCAATACTAAACAGGTCGCAGGAGGAACGGGCCGGGGTCGTTGTCCGGGCCGGTCCGACCTGCACGTCTACTTCTGGCTCCACGCCGCCGACTTTCTCAACGACGGGGGCTGGCTGGGTTTCCTGACCTCCAGCCAGTGGCTTGATGTGGATTACGGGTTCCGGCTGCAGGAATACATCCTCCGGCGTTTCGAGGTCCACGCGGTCTTCGAGTCTCTGGATGAGCCCTGGTTCGTCGGCGCGCGCGTGGCGACCTGCGCCACGCTGCTCCGCCGTCAACGCGACGAGTCGGCGTGGATGAACCACCTGGACCCGGTTCGTTCAGCTTCGCCGCCCGATCTCGGAGGTGCTCGACCACGACGGGACGACCGGCGCGATCGAGGCGCGTCGACCGCTTCCCGCGACCTGGTCTGCAAAGCCAAGAAAGACGTGACCACGCCGCAGTACCGGCCGCAGCATCGTCCGGCAGCGACCTGTGGAACGACGGCGCGCCTGGGCGGTGTGCCGGGCAAGACGAAAACCCGCCCCGCGAAAGACCCCGCGCCAGGCCGGCGAATACTGGCGGGGGGCAAGTGGGGAACACTTGCGCTGCCGGACTCAGGGCGGAATTAATCGCGGCACATACGGCGACCGGCTTGCCGCTGGGCGATTTTGGTGTAAAAGGATGTTTTGGAGTGAAATCAGGCAAAGACAATTTTTTCTTTCCGATTACGAATCACAGGAAGCTCTTGATGGGTGTGGAAGATGTGCCAAAAGAGTTTCAGGCTGAATATGGTGTCGCTCGCAAGCATGAATCAGGCAAAATCAGGATTGTTCGTTGCGGCGAAAAGCGGGGGCGAGCTTTTACCTCTCGAAGCCGAACTAGCTGGAGCCTGAAGTTCATAGCCTGATGGAAATTGACGGTTTTGATGGTTTCCCCGAACAATGCCGCCGTATGATCTTGCTGACGGGGCGATCAACTGAAGATTTACCGCCGTTCTCGCAGGCCTATATCAAATGGGGCGAGAGCAATAAAGTGCATACCGGTTCGACCTGTGCTTCCAGGGCAAGCCAAACGCGCGAATGGCATGATCTTACGGGCCACAAGCGGGGCCGATGTTCTGGCCGATGATGCAACAATACAAGCATGCGGTACCGAGCAACGATCATAATCTGATATGTAATCACAACCTGTTTGATGTCACACGTCAAGAATAATGATGCCCTGTGAAAATCCTCAATTCAACCCTTGATTCTGTCAAAGCATCTTTTTGGCCGCCCTGTCGGTGTGGAAGGGAATTTGAAGACCGAGGGTTGATGTCTGCATGATGTTGGTCCCGGACCTGCGCAGGCGTCGAAGCCGGACTTGAAGCGGTGGCGGATGCATTTGTGAAGATGAAGGGCCGGAAGGTGCTTGGGCTGTTGTCCGAGCCGCCGGTTGCGTCGTGTGAAGTATGAGCAGCAGGGACGTGGCGACGAGCTGATGAAGTTGTCGGACGAGGATGGACGACCGGCCGGACCGGTATGCTGGATGACGCGGTGTTGCGGATGATCGGGGTCAATGACAAAGCGGAGCCGCGAGCGTATCCGTGACGAGACGACGCACCGCCAGTATTTGAGTGGGTGCGTGTCAAGGAAGAGAAGGCGATCGTCATCAACAAGAAGTGGGCCAAGAAGAAAGGCCCTGGCGCCGACGGCGATCGCGGCGAGATCATCGGGTAGATCGAGAAGGAGCACCGCAGGTGCTGCGGACGTGGTCGGGGCAGACTTCCATCCGGGGCGAGCCGACGTTTGCGACATGTATGACATCCTTGCGCGAGGGTGAGGCTGAGCTATTGGACGACCTGCTGCACCAGAACGCGGTGCGTTTCCGCAAGGGCCGGCGCACGATGGGCCTGATCGAGCCCCGTTCGGGGGAGCAGGCCAAGCTGCTATTGACGCTTGCGCGTGCGGGGATGAAGGGGCTTGTGCGCGTGCCGCACGACCCGACGCGCGCGGCGGCGCTGCACCGGACGTTCAAAGACTGGCTGGAAGAGCGCGACCGGGTATTGAATCAACTGATCGGGGAGCGGACGGGGGACGAAGAATTGCAGGAGCGGGTTTTTGGTTTGGTGACGCAACAGCTAGCGCTGACGTGAGTGTTAGTGGGGATCGGTGATTTGCCGGGCCTGTTGTTTACCCAGCATCATATGTGTCTTCTCTTGCCATAGCCCCATTTTATCTGTATCTATCTGCGTTCATGCGTGGCTAACGCCCGACTTCCCCTGTGTCCTCTGCGGTGAAATCCGGATGGGTCTTGCCTTTTACACGGCTGTGGTAGGAGAGGCTCATCACTCGGCATCGCACATTTCTCTCGTACCCATCAGATTGAATTCAACCGGGTACTGCTGTTTCGGCCGTGGTCGGGAGTGAGTTCTCGGGGAGGGTAGGCACATAGCAGTAGTCGCGGTCGGTTTTTTGTTTTTGGAGGATGGCGATGATCTGTCGCCAGGTCTGGACCAGGCCGTTGGGGCATTCGGGCATTTCGTGTTTGATCAGTCGGTGGAGTTTGCCCAGGCGGTAGCAGGGGACGCCGGCGTACATGTGGTGTTCGGTGTGGTAGTTCATGTGCCAGTAGAGGAATTGCACGAGCGGGTTGAGGTAGATCGTCCGGCAGCAGAGGCGGAAGTCGGCGACGTTGTCGCGCAGGCCGATGTGCTGGGCGCTGTTGCACAGGAAGTGCAGCCCGTTGCCGTAGAACGGCGCGAGGGACGTGACCACGGGGATCATCCACCAGCCCATGACGAGGCTGACCAGGATGATCGTGCCGTGGCCCAGGATCAGGCAGCGTGCCCAGTTCCTGAGTTTACGGCGTTCGTCGGGTTGGGATTCGGGGAACAGGTATTCCGCCCATCGGCCGTCGACCCGGCCGCGGGCGTGGCGCGCAGTGTTGCGGAGGATGGGCCAGGTATCACGCACGTTGATGAACGCGACGGAAAGGAAATCCCGGAGCGTGATGATGGTCGGCCGCTCGAACTCTAGATCGGACGGAGGGTGGAGCGTGTATTTGTGGTGTTCGGTGTGGCTTGCCCAGAAGAAGTGGTGGTTGTGCCAGCCGATGAAGCTGAAGACGCGCAGGAAGAACCGGTTGAGCCAGCGGGTCTTGAAGACGGAGTCGTGGATCAGTTCGTGGAATGCGTTGATGGTGAAGCCGAAGCACGTGCCGTGGAAGAAAAGCAGTGCGAGCGTGAGATACCACGGCCAGTGGTAGGCGGCGTAGACCGAGAGCGTCGCGGTGGCGGCCAACAGCCCCAGGTAGCCGCCCGTCTGGAGGAACGCGAGGAAGTCGCTCTTGCGGTTTAAGTCGCTGAGCTGTTCACGGGTGAGTTTGCAGCGGTACCACTGGATGCGTGCGGGCTTGTGCTCGGGCGGCATGCGGGTCCTCCGTAAAGTGGAAAATAAAACTATAAGTGGGGCCCTGTCATACGGCGTTCGCTATGATCGGCCGTATAATATTGAACATCTAAACCCGGGCATCGGTAACGCTTATGGCCAGCACGCAGACCGTGGATCGGATCGAGTTCAGATGGCCCCGCACGCTGGTGCCGGGGGTGGTGCATGGTGGCTGGGCGCGTCTGGACCGGGCGGGGCGGTACGGGCTTGAGCCGCACGATCACGGGCCGGCGTATGAGTTGTGTCTGATCGTCAGCGGTGCGGTTGACTGGTGGGTTGAAGATGAGGTGTACGAGGTCAGGGCGGGGGACGTGTTCATCACCCGCCCGCACGAACGGCACGGGGGCGTGGACGCGGTGCTTCAGCCCTCCGAGTTGTATTGGACCGGTTTCATCCTGACAGACGACCCCCCGATTGCCGGTCTATCCAGGGCGGAAGCGGACCGGTTGAAGCGGGCATTTAGTGCGATCGATGAGCGGAAGTTTCCGAGTGATCCGGGGCTAACCGTTTCGTTTGCCGGGCTGCTCGCCGCGATGCGTCAGCGCAAAGGCTTGGCGCCGGTGGCGGCGCGCACGTCGTTTATTCAACTGCTGCTTGATGCGCTGCGTTGTTACGAAACGGCGGTGCAGCGCCGGCGTGAACGATCGTCCGAGATCAAGGCCGCGGTGCGCTGGATGCACGCGCATTTCGATACGGATTATGCGATCGAGGAGGCCGCCGCGGTTGCGGGGCTTTCCGTGACACGTTTCCATGAGCGTTTCCGGGCCGAGATCGGGCTTTCGCCCGGCGCGTGGCGGACCCGCAAAAGGGTCCTGTGCGCCAAGGCGATGCTGCGCGACCGCGGCCTGAGTATTACGGAAATCGCGATGCGGTGTGGTTACAGCACCAGCCAGTATTTTGCGACCGCGTTCATGAAACATACGGGGGGCAGCCCAAGCGCCTACCGTGATCGTTCGTGCTGAATCGAGGGGTTCACGTTGTTGATCGCTGGTGTTTCCGGTCCGGCGGGGCATGTTTTTTTCTGCGATTTCCGTGGGCCCTGTGATGGAATCCTGTTCTTATCCGTGCTTATCCGTGTTCCTCGGTGAAAATACAAGAGTATTCGGATCGGGGCAGGGACACTCGGCTGAGACCTAAGTTAGTGTCAATTGACGGCAATAGCCTCCGGCTGGTCTGATCCGATTCGTCCGAGTGGAAACCTCGGCCAAGAGCGCCAAAGCGCAAGCAGCTGTGGGGGGCTTGGTGGTGGAATACCCTCATATCCCCATTCTTGGTGGCTGAGATGTGGGTATCGGGTCCGGGGTCGGGGCAGTGGATGTTTTTTGTGTAATTCGGCCGGGGAGGGGCTGGTATGGGGTAGGGGGGGTGTTAGAATTTTTTGGTGTTTGTTTCCGTGGGTTTTGGTTGGGGGGGGTGGGGGGGGGGGGGGGTGGGTTGGGTCATGCATCAAAGGTTTGTCGGTTGTTCCCTAGCGGCGGCGCTGGTGTCGGCGTTGTCGGCGGCGGGGTCGGTGCCGGTGGATGATACGTTCGCCCAGCGCACGGTCCTTTCGCCGGGGGTGATGTCGGTCGACGACATGCTGATGGGAACGCCGTACCCGGACACGGTGCTCGGCGTGTACGACCTGTTCGGGGGGGTGTACAAGATTGACGACGACGGCAGCCCGGTCGGTGACGGCCGGGCGAGCGGTTTGTTCCAGGTGGCGTTGAATGGCGGGACGGATATTAATCTGGGCGTGACGGCGTACCCCGATTACGATCTGATCGGCGATCACGACGTGTCCGGGGCGTACGTGTTGCACATCGCGGTGTACGATTTCTTCGGCGACCTGATAGACACGATCGAACAGCCCGGCGAGTTGTCGCCCGGGATTGTCAATAGCTATTCCTTCTCAGACTTTAACTGGTTTCAGGGCAACTACGACGCGTGGATTGACAACACAGTGGCGGTCAACGATGTGGACTTTTTTGAATTCACGGGGTTGATCCCGGGGACGGCGTATGTGGCGGAGGTGACGGGACCCGAGTACCTGGATACGTATATGGGTTTGTTCGACGGCGTAGGCAATCTGCTGGCTACGGATGACGACGGCGGGCAACTGGCATTTTCGCGGCTGCTCGGGACTGCCGACGCGGGCGGCTCACTGGTGTATGCGGTGACCGGTTACGGGGATTTGGATTTCCAGGGGGGACACGAAAGTGTGGGCGCGTACACGCTCGGCTTGAAAGTCGCGGGGGACCTGGATGGTGACGGGTTTGTGGGGATCGCGGACCTGAACCTTGTGCTGGGCCACTGGAATCAGGCCGTTTCGCCGGGCGATCTTACGGGTGACCCTTCGGGTGACGGTTTCGTAGGGATCGCGGACCTGAACTTTGTGCTGGGGTATTGGAACGCGGGCACGCCGCCGGGTGATGGTGCGTCGGGGGTTCCCGAGTCGGGGACGTTATGCGTGTTAACGGGCGCGGTTTTGTGCGCGTTACGTCGTCGGGGTTTTTGATGTTTAAGCATTCGGCCTGGCGGTGGTGGTGTGTGTTGCGCGCATCGCGGCTCTTCGCTCATGGCAGGCCGTTTCCCGGTGATGCTGGACCCGAGCCTGCGATCACATCGAAGTCGGGCCTTGCGCGGGAATGACGGCCACATCATACTTAAGACGTACTAACAACAAATTACTAACCACCAGCCACCGACTTATGCCGCGGCGGCGCGGGCGAGGTTGGCGAGGGCCTGGGCGATCTGTACGGGGGGGAGGCTGGCGGTGGTGACGCCCGCTTCGGCGACGGACTTGGGCATGCCGTAGACGACAGAGGTGGCCTGGTCCTGCGCGAGGATGATGCCGCCGGCGGCGTGGATGTCTTTAGCGCCGAGTGTGCCGTCGGCGCCGATGCCGGTGAGGACGACGCCGAGCGTGCGTGCGGCGGTAGCTTTGGCGGCGGAGGAGAAGAGCGCATCGACGCTGGGGCGGTAGATGGCGTCGGCGGGTTCGGTGCCGACGCGTGCTTCGAGTTTGCCCGCGGCGGATTTGTGGATCTGCATGTGCTTGCCGCCGCGCGCGAGGTAGATGTGGCCGGACTCTATGGGTTCGACGTTTTCGACGTGGACGACTTTAAGCGGGCAGAGTTTGTTGAGCCGGTCGGCCATGGAACGCGTGAAGACCTCGGGCATGTGCTGTGCGACGACGACGGGCGGCTGTGTGGTGGCGGGCAGCGCGCCGAGGATGGTTTCCAGGACGGGAGGTCCGCCGGTGGACGAGCCGATGCAGACCAGGTCGAACTGGGTGGGGCGGAAGCGTGGGAGTTCGACCTTGTCCGGCGTGGCCGCGGCGGATTTGTTTTTGTGGGGGTTGGATTTTGCCAGTTCCTTGACGGTGGTGATGAGCTTGGCCTGGAGCTTGCTCATGTTCGTCGAGAACTGGGACTGGTCCTTGGCGAGGACGTCGGCGGCGCCGAGCTTGAGGGCCTGGAGGGAGGCGGTGGAGCCTTCGGTGGTGAGCGAGCTTAGCATGAGCACCTGCGTGGGTGCGGTGCGCATGATGTGCCGCAGGGCGGTTAACCCGTCCATCTCGGGCATCTCGATGTCGAGTGTGATGACGTCGGGCTTGAGCGTTTTGGCGAGCTCGACGGCTTCTTTGCCGTTGTGTGCGACGCCGGCGACTTCGATGTCGGGGTCGGCATTGAGCATCGTGCAAACTGCGCGACGCATAAAGGCGGAATCATCGGTGACAAGTACTCGCATCAACTTCATCTCCAAGCGCTGGACCTCTGTATATATCCGTCGTTTGGCGGCGCTTCTTGAGGGCGATTGCGTGTGTGGATATCAGGCGGCGTGTCTGGCGGGCCTTACAGTACTTATATCCGCGATATCAGCGACGGGGTGGTGGGGCGCTTCGCCCTGTCGGTAGACGAATTTTTTCCCGTCCATGAAGAACCTGACCGGGCCTTTGAGGTCGTTGTAGATCTTGTACCTGCAGCCATCGAGGATGAGGGTAACCCCCGGGTTAACCAGGTGGTGTACGGTGACATCGACGCGGCGTCGTTTGTTGATCTCTTCGGTGAGGCTGTCGAATGTTCGCTGGGCCTTATCGAGGGTGGCGTTGATAGTGGACAGCTCGAACATGATCTCGGTCTGGCGTTCTCTGTCGATGGCGGTCATCCGGCCCTTGATGGTGAGCTTGTTGACGGTGTCCTGTTCGCTGGTGAGTTTGGCTTTGTCGGCGGTGAGCGCGAAGACGATCTGTTCGAGTTTCTGCGCGAAGGGTTCGAGCGCTGGTACGGAGCCGATGACGAGTTCGGTGGGAACAGCGGCGGGGCTGCCTAACGAGGCGATCTCGACGGCGCCGGTGGGACAGACCCTGCCGCCGATGATGGAGCCGCGTGGTGAGGTGATCGCGCCGTCGATGAGTAATTCGCAGTTGATGACTTCGCGGTCGATGCACAGGTCCTGTTTGACGTGGCCGTGGACGTTGTCGAGGTATTTGCCTCGGAGGCATCCGCCGATGAGTGCGTTCCCGCGTTCCCTGCCTGCGAATCCGCCGTTGGCGACGAGGTCTTTGCCGGCGTCGATGGTGGCGGCCTCGATCAGGCCCTGGACCTGGACGTTGCCGGTGGCCTTGACGATGAAGCAATCACGGACGCCGCGTCCGACATGGACGTCGCCGTCGAAGTCGATGTTGCCGGTGGAGAAATCGACGTACTCGCGGATCTCAATATATTTGCGTACCTGTGCCTTGCCTTTTTCACGGTAGAGCACGCCGTCCTGCTGCGCGATAAGCGAGCCGTCGGCGCGTTTCATGAGGGTTTCGTCGAGCTGCAGGGCAGGGTCTTTGCCGGACCGGGCGGGGACATTGGCCCCGGTGACGTCTCGGCCGTCCTGCCCGAGCGTGGCGGGTATGACCTTGCCGACGACGTCGCCGGCTTGAACCATGACGAATGCACAACGGTCATAAAAGGAGACGGAGGCGTCCGTCTCATTGGTGGACCCGTCGGTGGGTTTGTCTGCTTTTTTTTCGTCCACGATCCAGCGTATCGCACCGTCAACACCGTGAACGGGTTGCTGGATGCGTGCGATTTCTACGACGGTTTCGTGCTCGCCATCGATGGGCGTGCCGAGCAGTCCACGGACCACTTTCGTGGTGAGGTCGGTGACTTCAACGCCTTCGCCGCGGATCAGGCCGAGTAGCACCTGCTCCGTGAGCACGGAACGGTCGCAGCCCGCCGGGATGATTAGTTTCGCCGATGTCTTGTCATCCGCAATGATGACGTCGGGCGATAGCTCCTTGGCGGCCATGGCTGAACTCCGCGGCTGTCGGTTGACGTGTCAAGGAACGGGGTACGGTCAGGCGGCGACCCGGGCCAGCGTTTCCTTGATACGTTCACCCAGGAGGTCGGGCGTAAAAGGCTTAACGACGTAATTATTGACGCCGGCCTTGATCGCCTCGACGACGCGGGACTTCTCCGCCTCCGTAGTGACCATGATGATCGGGGCCTTGTTGCCCTGCTCACGGTACTTCTTGACAAAGGTCAGCCCGTCCATGTTGGGCATGTTCCAGTCGACCAGAAGAAGCTCGGGTTGGAACGCGCCGACTTTGGACAGCGCGTCCAGGCCGTCGCAGGCTTCTTCGAGGTCGGTGTAACCCAGCTGGGAGAGGATCCCTTTCTGGATGTTCCGCATGGTCTTCGAGTCATCGACAAGCATGACTTTCATCTTCGTTCGCTCCTGTGCAAGCCGGCCGTGCCGGCCGGTGCCGTACAAGTTTTATCGGTCTGTTCGGGCTGTGTATTTACTTGACCGCCGCCCCGGAGTTCTGGCGGATGGATACTTCGACGTTGAACGCGCCGCAGTCGGAGTCGCACGGGATGGCGATGGCGACGACGTCCTTGCGGCCGTAGACCTGGTGGCTCTGCCCGACGACGACGGACGGGCAGGAGATGGAGACCTCCTTGCCGGTGAACTGCGCCTTGGCACCGCCGGAGACCATGTTGACCAGCTCGCCCACGGCGTCCGCGAAGTCTTCATGGCCGGCATCGAGTTCGGTGCCGGTGAACAGGGCGACCACGCGCTCGGCGGTCTCGGTGGGGAAGCTCAGCACGACCGAGCCTTCGACGTCACCGGACATGCCGATGATCGCCGAGACGTCGTGCCCCGAGTCCCCGCCTTGCTTCAGCTCAGGCTGGCCCATCTGCACGGGCAGTTGTAGCATCGTCTCGAAGACATTCTGTACCGACTTGATGAATGGGATGATGTAGGACTGGTCCACGGTAGTGATCTCCTTGTGGTCAGGCGGCTGCCCTGGTTTCTTTGGTGCCCGGTTTGTTGTTGCTGCGGATCAATTGCACGACATCGAGTATGAGGCAGACGTTGCCGTCTTCCTGGATGGTGGCGCCGCTGAACGGCCCCCCTTGTGTGTACGAATCATCAAGCGGCTTGATGACGATTTCCTGCTGCCCGATAAGCTTATCGACGCACAGGCCGACGCGCTGGCCGCCGACGGCCACGACGACGGCGAACCGCCCGCCGCCCTCGACCCGGGTTTCGTCCAGACGCTTGCGCATGTCCACCAGCGGCAGGACGATGTCACGCAGCTTCATGACCGGGTGGCCGGACACGCTGCGGACCTCCTCCGGCTCGGGGCGGACGATCTCAACGATGCTCTGAAGCGGGATCGAGTACATGTGCGACCCGACGCCGACGACCATCGCGGGCATGATCGCAACGGTCAGCGGGATCAGGATCTCGATCGTGGTCCCCTGGCCCTTCTTGCTCATGACGTTGATCGTGCCGTTGAGCTTGTTGATGTTGGTGCGGACGACGTCCATACCCACGCCCCGGCCCGAGAGGTCGCTGACGACCTTCGCGGTGGAGAAGCCCGCACCGAAGATGAAGCCGAAGACGTCCTCGTCGGGCATCTGCTCGAGTTTCTCGGGCGTGGTCATGCCCTTCTCGATCGCCTTGGCGCCGAGCACTTCACGGTCCAGGCCCTTGCCGTCGTCGGTGATGGCGACCCGGACGTGGCTCCCCTGGTGCTCGGCCTCGAGCCTGATCGTTCCAGCCTCGGGCTTGCCGGCCTTGGCGCGGTCCTCCGGGGATTCGATGCCGTGGTCTGAGGAGTTGCGCAGGATGTGGACCAGCGGGTCCGCCAGCTGTTCGAGCACGCTCTTGTCGACCTCGGTGTCCTTGCCGACGATGTCGAGGTTGATCTTCTTGTTGGTCATCCGTGCCATGTCGCGGATCACGCGTGGGTAGCGGTCGAAAAGCTTGGCCAGCGGCTGCATGCGCGTGCGCATGACACTGACCTGCAGCTCACTCATCAGGTGATCGAGGTCGCCCGCGGCGCCGGCAAAGTCTTCGCCGACCTCCTGGGGGATGGACAGGTCCTTGATGTTGCGCGTCAGCGCGAGGATCCGGTTCTTGTTCAGGACGAGCTGCCCGACGAGGTTCAGCAGGGACTCAAGCCGGCTGACTTCGACGCGGATCGTCTGCTCGGCGATGGGCTTGGCGGCGGATGCGCCGCTCTTTTCGCCCTGGCCCTGTTCATCTTCGTTGTTGGACGGTGCCTCGGGTTTAGCCGCCTTGTCGTCAAAGGCCGGGGCCTTGGCCTGGGGCTGTTCGGGCTGCGGTTGCGGGGCTTGCTCGGAAGCCTGCATCACGCCGTCCAACGCAAGGACGTGCGTGATGTCATTATTGTGCCGACCCTTGACCGAGTCTTCCAGCGCGCCGCCGTCGGCGAGGCTTGTAAGCCTGGCGCAGAAAGTGTCCAACGGCCAGCTCAACGCGCGAAGGTCGTTTAGCGCATCGGCCTGCAGGTCGATCAGGTGCATCGCGGCCTTGATGCGGATGGCGACCTCTTTGATCGATTCGCCCGAGAGCGCGTTGATCTTCACGGCCACACCCGTGAGCACCTTGACCAGGGAGGTCAGCTGGTCGAGCTCGAAAAACTCGGCCGTCTTTTCCATCTCCTGACAGACTTCATGGATGTGCTGCGCGGATTCCTCGATAGTGGCGTCGTTCAGCAGGCCGTCAGCCGATTCGACGATCTGCTTGGAGGCGTCGCTCAGGTCGGTGACCATGAATTCCAACAGGTCGAGTTTCTGGGGCCCGAGGTTCAGGGGCGTGCCCGACTTGTCTTCTTCTTGCGGCTGCTGCGCGCCGGCGGGGGCCTGGTCGTTGGGCGTCGCGGCGGGCGCGCCGGCAGCCTGCTCGGCGATGGCGTGCAGCCGGTCGATCAGCTCCTTCGGGCCTTCGTGCGCCTCTTCCCCGGCAGAGAGCTGTTCGATCATGCCCTTGACGACGTCGGCGCTCTGCAGGAGCGCGTCCATCACCTCCTCGGTCACGCCGACCTCGCCCTTGCGCAGGCGGTTGAGCGCATCCTCCGCGGCGTGCGCGAAGGTAGTCACGGCGGTCAGCCCAAGGAAACTCGCGGCGCCCTTGATCGTGTGCAGCGCGCGGAAGCAACCGTTGCACAGTTCCTGTGCTTCATCGCTCTCGGAGGACTCAAGCTTGACCAGGTCGGCGTCGAGCTGTTCGATCAGCTCGCCCGACTCGGTCAGGAAGTCCTGCAACAGGCTTGGGTCCATGTTCGTTGACACGTGTATCTGCCTCTCTTCTTAGCTCTTCTTGTAGGCGAACCCCTGCGGGAAGGGCAACGGCTCAAACTTCGCGTCCAGGTTGCGCAGCGTCTCGCTGTGACCGATGAACAGCGTCCCGTCGTTCTGGAGCTGCTCATGGAACAGCTTGGCGCAGTGGTTTTTCATGTCGTCGTCGAAGTAGATCATCACGTTGCGGCAGAAGATCACGTCCCAGTTCCCGAACCGCTTGGCGGCGAGCCGGTCCTTGAGGTTGAGCTTCTCGAAGTGGACCATGCTCTGGATCGTCGGGTCCAGGTTGTACAGGCTGCCGTCCTGCTTGAAGTAGCGGTTGAGCACCATCGGGTTGACCGAGCGGATCGAGTAGTGCGGGTACTTGCCGCTCTGCGCGGTCATCAGTACTTTCTCGCTGATGTCGGTGCCCAGGACCTCGATCTTCCAGTCGGCGAGGCGCACGCCCAGCGAGCGGTGGATCTGGATCGCCAGCGTGTAAGGCTCTTCGCCGCTGGAACACGCGGCGGACCAGATACGCAGGGTCTTGCTGGTTTTCCGGGCCTCCAGCAGCTTGGGCAGGATCTCGCGCTCGAATACCTCCAGCTGCGGCTCGTTGCGGAAGAAGCTTGTCTCGTTGATGGTGATGCGGTTAAACATCTCCTGAAACTCGTCGGTCTGGTAAGGACCGGCGGTCAGGAACATGATGTATTGATCGAAATCGTTGAAGCCGAGCTCTTCGATCCGGCGCGAAAGCCGGCTCTCCAGGACGTACTTCTTGGAATCCTGGAAATAGATGCCCGAGCGTTCATATACGACCTTACGCAGTTTCTCGAACTGCGCGGGGTTCATGGTGATGCTTTTCAGTGCCATGCTGGTCCCTGGTTCTGTGTCTTTGACCCGCCCCGTCCCGAACTCTGATCGATTCCCGCCGCCGTGTTTGCCTCACGGGGAGCATCGCCACGGTTACGCGGCCTTGGCCTGCTGGTCGATCTCGGCGATCTCCGCCGCTGTGAACAGCTTCTCCAGATGCAGCAGGATCAAAAGCCGGTCGTCCAGCTTGCCCACGCCCTGGACGTATTCGGTGTCCAGCCCGCAGACCATCGACGGCGGCGGCTCGACGATGTTCGAGTTGATCCGCAGCACCTCGTTCACGCGGTCCACGGTGAAACCGATCACCCGGTTGGTGACCTCGACGACGATGATGCGCACGTCGTCGGAGTTCTCCAGCTCGGTCAGGCCGAACCGCTTGCGCAGGTCGATCACGGGGATGATCTTGCCGCGCAGGTTGATCACGCCCTCGACAAACGGCGGGCTCTGGGGCACGCGCGTGATCTGCATCATCCGGTTGATTTCCTGCACGCTGAGGATCGGGACGGCGTACTCCTCCTCGCCGACCTCGAAACTCACCAACTGCAACAGCTCGCCGTCGGGCGAGGCGTGGTTGATGGCCGTGTTGATCTCTTCGGTGCTTTGGGGAGTGGTTTGTGTCGCCATGGTTCTTTCTCCACGATCCAAACGGGGTACGGTTCACCGGCCTGTGCCCCCCTGGGCACCGTTCGGGTCTGCTGGGCGTACACACTTCATCTACAGACACGTTTGGTGCCTTATGTGCATCGGTGTGGGCCCGAGCGTGCTTTAGCGGTGGGGTAAGTTTCAGCCCGTAACTGATACGGTGGAGCGGGTTAGGCAGTTATCCACGGGAAGCGGAACGCCGCGTCGTGCACGCCCCCGCCCGCACCGTCCCTCGTTATCAGGCTAATCGCATCGCGCCACGAAGCCTGGACCCGCCGGTCTTATGGGACTTGGCGGGCGCCGGGCTCAATGGTTAGACTAATTACATGACCCGAAACAGAACCGCCTGTCTGATGCTGCTTTTTCTGTTGCCGTGTCTGGCGATGGGCTGTTCCCGCAAGATCGTCACCGCCGATAACCCCGCGCCGCTCAGCGCCGATCTATATAAGACATACTTCGATACCACCATCGACGTCCTGCGCGACAACGGCTACGTGATCGACCGCAACGACTACCGCTTCGGCACGATCACCACCCTGGGACAGGGCTCGCCGACCGTGCTGGAAGTCTGGAACCCGCAGAACACGACCGGCCGCCAGGCCGTCGAATCCACCCTCGCCGACGAGCAGCGCCGCGTGAACGTGACGTTCGCCAAACATCAAGAACAAACCGCCACCGAAACGGGATCAGACCCCGTTACTGAAGCTACTTCCGGTGGCGGCTACGCGATCGAGGTCGAGGTCATCCTCGAACGCCGGCAGACCCCGACCCGCCGCATGACCGGCTCGGCCCGCCGCAACGTCTTCTCCTCCCTCTCCGCCGTCCCGAAGGAACT
>JAWKTA010000038.1:0-50174 GCA_041402025.1 Phycisphaerales bacterium
ACGGCCTGGTGATCGTGGACCAGCACGCGCTGCACGAGCGTGTCATGTTCGAGACGCTGCGCAAGCGTGTGCTGGGCGAGGGTAAGCCTCTGGAGAGTCAGCGGCTCTTGATGCCGGTGATCGTGGACGCGGACGCCGAGCGGCAGGGGATGCTTGAAGAGATGCAGCCGCTGCTTACAAAGATCGGCGTGGAGCTTTCCCCGATCGGCCCGGACGCGGTGGCTGTGCAGGCGTTCCCGTCTTTTCTGTTTGAGCGCAACGTCGAGCCGGTCACGTTCATCAACGACCTGCTGGACAAGGCCGAGGCGGGCCAGCTCGATCTGAGCAACCCCAACGCGGAGGAGGCGGCGCTGCACGAGGTGCTTGACATGATGTCGTGCAAGGCGGCGGTGAAAGCCGGGGACAAGATGAGCGAGGACGAGCTTAGCGCGCTGCTGGCCAAACGTCACGAGATCGAGCGATCGAGCAACTGCCCGCACGGCCGGCCGACGACACTGCGGCTGACGCTGAAAGACCTGGAAAAGCAGTTCGGTCGGGCGTAACGGTATCGAGACACTCCGCTACACCCGACCCGGTTAACACGCCGACGTGATAAAAAAACCGACCGGCGGTGGCGCCGGCCGGTCGGGTTGCATATGAAAATGTGTATGTAATCAGAGCTTGAATTTCCCGACCAGTGCCTGGAGCTGCTCGGCCTTGCTCGAGAGCTGGTTCGCCGCCATCGCTGCCTGATTGGCGCCCTCGGTGCTCTGGTTGGTTACGGCGCTGACAGACTGTACGCCCCGGCTCACTTGTTCGCTGGCCGCAGATTGCTGCTCGGCTGCGGCGGCGATCGATTGGATCATGCCGGCGACGTGCTGCGCCCCGGCCACGATCTGTTCCAGGCTCTGACCCGCCAGCGTGGCCTTCTCGACACCGACCCGCACCTGTTGTGTGCCGGACTCCATGCGCTGAACCGCCTGCTCGGTCTCGGTCTGGATCGCCTTGATCGAGTCGCCGATCTCCTCGGTCGCCTTAGTCGTGCGGTCGGCGAGCTTACGTACCTCATCGGCAACAACCGCGAAGCCGCGCCCGTGTTCGCCCGCACGCGCCGCTTCGATCGCGGCGTTGAGCGCCAAAAGGTTGGTCTGGTCGGCGATGTCGTTGATGACCTTGATGATTTCTCCGATCTGTTCGCCCCGCTTGCCCAACTCGGATACGCTCGCGGCGCTGGCCGAGACGGCGCCACTGATCTCGTTCATGCCTTCGATTGTCTCGGAGACGACGCGCCCGCCTTCTTCGGCGACCTTGCCGGATTCCTGCGCGTTACTGGCCGCCTCGACGCTCTTGCGCGCGACCTCGATGATCGAGGCGGACATCTCCTCGACCGCGGCGCTGATCTGCGTGACCTGATGGTTCTGCTCGCCCATGCCCTGGGCCATCTCCTCGCTGGAGGCGGCGATCTCGGTCGCGGCGCCGGCGACCTCGCGCGCGGTTGCGTTCAGTTCTTCGACGAGGTCCCTGAGCGACTTGCTCATCCGGTCCGTGGCGCGGGCGAGTTGGGCCATCTCGTCGGTCTTTGTGTCGTTCAGCGGTTCATTGGTCAAGTCACCCCGGGCAACCGACTGGAGCACCCGGAGGACCTTGCCGGCCGCGTTCGTGATGTTGCGGATCAGCACCACCGAGATGCCCGCCGCCAGCGCTACGACGACCAGGCTCAGGATGATCGCTTTGAGTTGTGCCGAAGCGATGTCGTGATCGATTGAGTCTTCAATTCTTTCCTCTTCCGCGTGGATCAGTTCTACTAGATCGTCGGCCGCCTCGGCGATCTTCGGTCCGACCTTGTCGAGTTCACCTTTGACGATCTCGTTGCGGTGGTGGACCAGCTCGATCAGGTTCTCGGCTTTCCGGGCGTAGAACTGGTAGCCCTCCTGGGCCTCGGCGAGCCACTTCTTGCGTGTAGGGTTCTCGACCTCGGCCCGGAGTTTGTTCAGGTCCTGCTCGCCCAGCTCCATCTGTGCGATCGCCGCGCGGGCGTCCTGCTCGTCGCTGGTACGCAGGTATTTCATGACGTTGACCCGCGCCAGCGTTAAGCGGTCCAGCGTCTCGGCCGCGTCCAGGGCGGCTTCGGCGTCCCCGTCACGGTGGGCGGTCTGGATGATCGCGCTCAGCAGGTTAGTCAGACGCGCGCCGGTCGGGTTCATCTGGCTGTTGACGATGCCGTTGCGCTCGTCGATCACCCCGACGGCCGCGGCGAAGTGGTTGTTGTATTCGTTGAGGAGGTCCATGATCTCTTCGGAATGCTTCAGCTGTTTCGGGTCGGTGAGTTTGCTCTCCGCGGCCCGGATCTTACCGGTCGCGCTGGCGATGTAGTCGGAATACTGGCTGAGGTCCTCGTCAGAATTGGTGATCAGGAAGTCTTTGACATTCATGCGGACCATCAGCACGTCACGTTGTAACAACCCTATCAGTCCCGCGTCGGCGACGATGTCCGAGAAATGGTGCACGTCTTCGCGGTTCTGCTGTTGAGTTGACAAAGCCATCGAGCTGACCAGCAGGATGAGCACCGCCATGGCGCCCATGCTCAGGGACAGTTTGGCGCCCAGTGTGAACCCACGGGTGGATGTGCCGTCTCCGGTTTCGATCTTCGAGAGATATAGCCCTATCAGGAGCGTCAGCAGCGTCGCCATGCCGGTAGCGGCCCAGAAAGCCTTGACCACGGAGTAAGGGGCTTCCTCGGATTGATTGGATTCGATCGGTTCGGCTTTACCCGCATCGGGTCCGAACGCCGCGCGTTTCGCCTTGGTCAAGCCGGGCGCGGCGAATGTGCCGGAAGCACCCAGTTCTGCCGTCCACCCGGCCATATCTTTTTTCGCCTCGGCGGCGTGCGTCGAGGCGTTGCCGTGGGTGTTGGCCTGTGGGTGGGCGTCGTCGGTGTTACCCGAGTCCGCGAAGACGTTCATCGCTCGGGCCGGGTCTTTCTCGACCTTCGCCAATACCTGCTTCGTCTTGGCTTCGGGGAGCCATTCGACTTCGCCGGTGCCGACGTTGTAGATCGCGCCGACGACCTTGGTCCGCCCGGCTTTGACCAACTCCCGTGTGGCGGGGCTTTCGCGGAACAGGTCCTCGATAGACTGCCAGACGTTTTCTTCAATGCCGGCCTCGACCAGCTCGCTGCCCTCGGCGTTGGGGTGCGATGCGATCGCTCGTTGCACGGCGGGAGCTATGTTGTCAACCAGCGGGGGGATGTTGCGTTCGAGCTGATGGCCGTGTCCCTGGACGGCGGCGGTGACGGCGGTGACGGCTCCGCACTGCTTGTGGCCTAATACCACCAGCACGGGTGTGTTGACATGCGCCAGGCCGTACTCGATCGAGCCGATCTCGTCGGTGTCACACACGTTGCCGGCGACGCGGATAATAAATGTGTCCATCACACCGGCGTCGAACACCCGTTCGACCGGCACGCGCGAGTCGGAGCATGTGATAATGGTAGCGAATGCGTGGTCGCCCTGGTTCTCCGTCCCGGCCTGGAACAGCCGGGCCGCGTCCGTATTCGGGTGGATGGATTCGCCGTTGACGAACCGCTGGTTACCGGCGCGTAATTGTTCGATCGCCTGGTCGGGCGTCGGCTTGGACGGGTTGACCGGTTTGGTGAGCAGCGCTTCTCGTTCGGTCTTACTCAATGCGGGGGAGATGACCGGTGTCGGCGTCTTGTCGCCGTGTGCCGCGTTGTCGTGGCTGTCCGCATACACGTTCATCGCACGGGCCGGGTCTTTCTCGACCTTCGCCAATACCTGCTTCGTCTTGGCTTCGGGCAACCATTCGACTTCGCCGGTACCGACGTTGTAGATCGCGCCGAGCACCTTGGTCTTGCCCGACTTCACCAGTTCGCGTGTGGCGGGGCTTTCGCGGAACAGGTCCTCAATGGACTGCCAGACGTTCTCCTCGATGCCGGCCTCGACCAGCTCGCCGCCCTCGGCGTTGGGGTTGGCCGCGATGGCGCGCTGCACGGCCGGGGCGATGTTGTCGACTAGGGGCGGGATGTTGCGTTCGAGCTGATGGCCGTGTCCCTGGACCGCGGCGGTGACGGCGGTGACGGCCCCGCACTGCTTGTGGCCGAGCACGACGAGCACGGGTGTGTTGACGTGCGCCAGGCCGTATTCGATGGATCCGATCTCGTCGGTGTCGCAGACGTTACCCGCGACGCGGATCACGAAGATGTCCATCACGCCCGCGTCGAACAGGCGTTCGACCGGAACGCGCGAGTCGGAGCAGGTGATGACGGTGGCGAACGCGTGGTCGCCCTGGTTCTCGCTGCCTGCCTGCGCAAGACGCGAGGCGTCGGTGTGGGGGTGTATGGATTCGCCGTTGACGAACCGCTGGTTGCCGTCCTTGAGCAGCGCCACCGCCTCGTCCGGGCCGGGCTTGGCACCGAAGGCGGACGAAGCGAAGACACTGATCGCGGTGAGTGCGAATGCTATCAGCACGGGTACACGGGTTGTAACACGCGTTATGTATGCGGGGCTGGTCGAGTTAAATTGGCTTTGCATGGGGTGGGGCCTCGTCACTAGGGCTTATGGCTGACTCAGTGTCTAACGGCACTGCGGCCTCCTGTGACGTAACCCCTCGCAGCTCACCAGAGATCATCGGGTGGCGGCAAGTCGGGCTTTTGCCGTGATCTCGTCATAGCCGCCGTTTGTTGGATGCTGGGTGTTCTGGTTAACCCGTCCACACGACTTTATGCCGGTTATTTCGTTGAAGTGAAAAGAAAAACCCCGCCAATGATGGCGGGGCTTTGGGGTTATGATTGGATTGCTGTTCAGTGCTTAACCCAGGGCGGCGGCGCCGGCGATGATCTCACTCAGCTCGGTGGTGATCGAGGCCTGGCGGGCGCGGTTGAACTTGCGCTTCAGCGACTTTTGCATCTTGCCGGCGGCGTCGGTGGCGGCCTTCATCGCGACCATCCGCGCCAACTGCTCGCTGACGCTGGCCTCGTTGAAATACTGGAAGAGGCTGGTCTTGACGGTGATCGGCAGCAGCTCGTCGAGCAATTCTTCGGGTTCCGGCGAGAAGTCGTAGACCGTCTCCGGGCCGGTCGCTTTGACTCCCGCTTCGGTCTTGGGCGGCTCCAGCGGCAGCAGCTGTGTGACGCGGGCTTCCTGCTTGGACATCGAGACGAAGGCGGTGTAGACGACCTTGACCGAGTCGTACTTGCCTTCGGTGAAGGCGTGCATGTAGGCCTCGGCGAGTCGTTCGATGTCGGCGTATTCGGGCTTGTCGGTGATGTGGCTGTGGTAGGCGTGGGCCTTGATGCCGGCGAACTTGAAGTAGCCGGCGGCTTTCTTGCCGACGATCTCCAGGTCGATGTTGTCCTTGCCGCGTGCCTGGGCCATGGCGGTGCGCAGGAGGTTTGCGTTGTAGCCGCCGCAGAGCCCGCGGTTGGAGCTGATGACCAGGACCAGCTCGCGGCCGACGGGGGGCTTGGGGGCGCTAAGCAGCGGGTGGGAGACGTCGCCGCCCGAGCCGAGCGTGGCGGCCAGCTCGGTGACCATCTCGCTGATGCGTCGGGTGTAGGCCTGTGCGTCGGTGGCCCGTTTCTGCATCGCCTGGAACCGGGCGGTGGCGATCATCTGCATCGTTTTGGTGATGCGTTTGATGTTGCCGACGGCCTTGATCCGGCCCTTGATATCGCGTGTTCCGCTTGCCATAGGCGGGCCATCATAGCGTCTGACGCATGCCGGGCAATGTTGCCGGGCCGATGCCGTGGTTGCGGGCCGGATGTATCGGAAGTCGGCATCCGATAAAATTACATAAATACAATATTGCAATGTATTTATGCATAGCAATGCGCGTGCGGGCGATGGTGAAGTTTTTACCGGTAGCCCTGGCTCGGAATACCTGCCGGCCTGCTGGGGCGGTCGTGCCGAAAGCGATGGCCGGAAAAACTTGACTCCGGGTGAATCCGCCCAGCCGGTGCCCGCGAATATTTGTCTGAGAGCCGAGCCGGGACGGGCCGGCCAATCAGAAGAATACACATTAAGGAGATGCATCATGCTCTGTAACTATCGTGCTGTCCGTGCGCTCGCAGCGAGCGCCACCTGTGCGGGCGTGCTGTGCCTGGGCCTGCCCGCCTATGCGAACCACCACGAGGGCCACGCGAAGATGGCCCAAGCCGCCGGGCCGGACATCGTGGATGTCGCCACTGAGGCGGGATCGTTCAAGACGCTGCTCGCCGCGGCGCAGGCGGCGGGCCTGGTCGATGCACTTAAGGGTGAAGGGCCATTGACCGTGTTCGCGCCCAGCGATGAGGCGTTCGCCAAGCTGGGTGACGAGAAGATCGCCGAGCTGCTCAAGCCCGAGAACAAAGCGATGCTCGCGTCGATCCTCACCTACCACGTCGTCCCCGGTAAGCTTAAGGCCGATGAGGTCGTTAAGGCGAACGCTCTGGACACGCTCAACGGCCAGCGTGCCGAGATCAAGGCCAACGATCACGGCGCGTTCATCGACGGCGCGAAGATCGTTTCCACGGATATCAAGGCGAGCAACGGCGTGATCCACGTGATCGACTCGGTGATCCTGCCCAGTTCCGATGACATCGTCGCGACCGCGGTTGAGGCCGGTTCGTTCAACACGCTCGCGGCGGCGCTTCAGGCGGCTGGCCTGGTAGAGGCGTTGAAAGGTGACGGGCCGTTCACGGTGTTCGCTCCTACGGATGAGGCGTTTGCGGCTCTGCCCGCCGGGACGGTCGAATCGCTCCTTAAGCCGGAGAACAAGGACAAACTGGTCGCGGTGCTCACTTACCACGTCGTCCCCGGCCGCGTCTTCTCCGATGCCGCCGCGAAGGGCGCGACGGTTGACACGCTCCAGGGCCAGAGCATCACGACGAAGTCCGTCGACGGCAAGGTCTTCGTGAACGATGCGCAGGTGATTAAGGCGGACGTTGACGCCAGTAACGGCGTGATCCACGTGATCGATAAGGTCATTCTTCCCGCGGCAAAGTCCACCGATGCCGGTGCGGAGATGCGTATCCGTCAGGCTATCAAGTCGGGCGTGCCCCGTTTCAATCACGGCGACCACGCCGGCTGTGCGGCGATCTATGAGATCGCGGTTATGAGCCTGGTGAATGATGGCACCGTCCCTAGTGAGGTCAACGCCGTGGCACTCAAGGCGCTGCAGGATGCCGGGCAGGCTCACTCCGCTACCAAGCGGGCCTGGCTCTACCGCCACGCGATGGATGATGCGATGGAAATGATGACGGCGCGGTCGGGCCCTGATTCGCCCGTCGTTTTGATGTCCAGATAAGATGTGATAGCGGAGCATGATGTCCCCCGATTCATTCCTGACCCGCCGGGTCAGATATCCAGGGGGAATCAAGCGGACCCGTCGGGAACAGGCACTTGTCAGAGGCACTTACAATCCTACAACGTGTGGCCGCGGGCGATCAGTCCGCGGTCACCGTTTTCGTTGAGCGTTACAGCGCCGTGTTGTGGTCGCTGGCGCGTCGGTATTGCCCGAACGGGGCGGAGGCCGAGGACGCGGTGCAGGACGTTTTCCTGGAGCTTTGGGAAAAAGCGGGACGCTTCGACCCCTCGCGGTCCTCGGAATACACGTTTGTCACGATGGTGGCCCGGCGGAGGTTGATCGATCGTTTACGCAAGCAGGGCCGGGGCATCCCTACGGTGTCGTTGTCCGAAGCGGGTGAACCAACGGACCGGCTGGGCGACACGGTGGAGCGTGACGAAACGATAGACAAGGCCCGGGCGGCACTGTCCCAACTACCCGAGCCACAACAGAAGGTGATCCATTTTTCGGTTTACGGAGGCATGAGTCATTCACAGATCGCGGAGAAACTGGGCCTGCCGCTGGGCACGGTTAAGACTCACGCGCGACGTGGACTGATCAAACTGCGGGAAGCGATCCGGGGCGATGCGCCGGTGGGAAGCGGGGTGTCGTCATGAGTGAACCAAGACGCCTGCATGAAGTAAGACTGCTCGACCTGCTGGCCGAGCAGGCGGAGCACGGGCTGGATGACGCCCAGGCGCGCGAGTTGGCGAGCCTGCTTGACGAGCTTGGGCCTGTGGATGACCTCGACGGCCTGGAACTGGCGGCGGCGGCGGCCTATCTCGCGATCGAACAAGAGGCCGGTGTGATGCACGAACCGATGCCCACAGCGCTAACCGAGAAGCTCATCGCCCAGGGCAAGGCCAGGGTCGCGCAGAACGCGCAGGCCCCGGCGACCGATCCGATCCCCTTCGCGCAGGGGCGCAACGGTGGGCGTGGCTTGCGACATCCGGCGTGGGGCTGGTTAGCTGCTGCGGCGGTGCTGGCGATCGCTGTTACGGCATGGATAGGCAGTATCAACCTTGTACCGGCCCCTGACTACAAGGTGCAACGGGACATGTTGCTGAGCGAGGCCGACGACGTCACCCGCGCCGATTGGGCGCCGCCCGAGGACCCGGAGTTTGCGCAGGTCACCGGTGATGTGGTTTGGTCCGACAAGCGGCAGCAGGGCTACATGCGCCTGGCCGGCATGCCCGTAAATGACCCCAAAGTTAAGCAGTATCAGCTCTGGATCGTAGACCCGGATGTCGATACCCACCCGGTGGACGGCGGCGTGTTCGACGTCACCGAGACCGGCGAAGTGATTATCCCGATCGATGCGAAGCTGCGGGTTGATCACCCGGCGGTGTTTGCGATTACGGTCGAGCAGCCCGGCGGGGTGGTGGTGTCGGCCGGGCCGCTGCGGGTCGTCGCGGCGGTTGGCACCTGAGCCGGGGGTTTTGCATTTATAGAGCCTGGTTGGCGAGTTGGCTGTTGCCGGGAAGCATATTTAAGATATACTTATCTTAATATCACCTTTCTGGAGGCTTACGATGAAAGCCGCCAACCTCAACCGGACTTACCCCGATCAGCACCCCGACCCGCTGGAGTCGTTCCGGGCGCCGCCCGGCGCGGGCACATTGGGGACGTGGCTGTTCACCGCCGGGCTGACGATCGCGTTTGCCTGGCTGTTGATCGGGTATGTGTATGTGCGCTCCGGCGCAACCACGCCCAGCCCCGCGGTGCCGGTGTGGTTCTGGTTCAGCACGTTCGTGCTGCTGGTCTCCAGCGTGACGCTGCACTGGGCTTACCTGTCGGCGAAGATGGGCCGGCTGACCGTTTCGGGGATCGCGCTGCACTTAAGCACGCTATTGGGTGTGTTGTTTTTAATCCTGCAGACGCCGGGCCTGGTTGCGTTGGTGAAGATGCACAAGCAGGCGGAAGCGTCCAACGCGACTGCGTACCTGCTCGTACTCGTGCTGGTAGTGATGCACGGGCTGCACGCGCTGTTCGGCCTGGGACGCATGGCGGTGCTGAACCGGCTTGTACATGTCGAGAGCGCGCACGCACACGGCGCGGCGCACCTGAAACAGATGTGCCTGTTCTGGCACTTCCTGGCGGTCATCTGGGTGGTGATGTTCGGCGTGATCCTGTGGGCGTAGCGCTACAGGGTTTTGAACTACACCGGGTTTCACGCTCGGCCCGGTAGCTTGTTCGGCAAACGTCCCCATCCACAGGCCGGCGATCGCGCGATTGCTTTAGCGCATGTTGGGCCTACACGGGGGTCAGCCCATCTTAACATTTGCGCAAATATCCTTGAATAAGTAAGTAGCCATCCTATAATCGCGTCCGAGCGGGCCGGTGTTTTCGCTGGATTTCTTCCGGGAAATATCCACCCGATTAAAACAGGAGAGGGAGAGCCTTGATCAAGGTCAATAAGTTGTTTCTGACGGGGGCCGTCCGTGTTTGCATCGGCCTGGCGCTGCCGGTCCTGGTGCTGGCTTCGCAGGCCACCGGGCAGACCCGGACGTTTGATGCCGGCGGCAACGGCACGAGCTGGACCGACCCGGCCAACTGGTCGGACGACAACGCGCCGGACAGCGCTGCTGAAAGCGCCTCTATCGATGCCGGCGGCGCGTTTGACGTTGACCTTAACAGCACGCTGACGATCGCCAATCTGACGGTGGGTGCCGACGACTCGCTGACCGTCAGCAGCGGGAACCTGACCGTCAACGGTACGGCCACCACCCCGGGCACGGTCACGATCAACGGGTTTGGCACGTTTATCACAAGCGGCGCCTGGACCAACACGGGCACGGTGGTCTTCGATGCATACACCCTCGCGGGGGCCAACGGCGTATTTACCAATGCACCCACGGGCACGCTCGCGGGCAGCGCCTACAACGGCATCGGGTACGTCGGCTCGGAGTTCCACAACGAGGGGACGATCTCGCCCGGCTTCGGCCCCGGTGACGGCAAGTACCTGACCATCGCGACGACAACATATCTCGAGCCGACCAGCATCCTCGATATCGAGATCGGCGGGATCGGAAACACCAACGTCGATTTCGACCAGTTGTACACGCCAACCAGTATCTTCCTCGGCGGGACACTCAACGTGTCCTTGTTCAATGGGTATACGCCAACCCCCCTGTCTACCTATGCGATCGTTTCCGGCTACATGACCGACGCGACCGGGGAGTTTGCCAATGTCGCCGACGGCCAACGGATCATGACGCTCGGGGGCGAAGGCTCGTTCCTAGTGACGTACGACATCGACAACAACTACGTCGCGCTCAGCGACTTTCAGCCGGTCCCCGAGCCGGCCACCGCGGTATTGCTGTTGCCCGCCGCCCTGGCGCTCTACCGTCGACGTGCCTAAAAAATGAGGTCGGCCCCGGCTTTGCGTTACGAGATTGTTTCAACCGGGCGATTGATCAAGCGGGCGGCGACTGCTTGATTAGCAAGCCTGGCGCCTTTCACGACTCCGATCATGCTTCATGATTACGCCCCCCCCCATTGGGCGTTCTGATCGACCCGCCGTCACGCGGTTCGCAATCCCGCGCAACTGTGTGATGATACGCCCATGCATAACGTCAGTGAATGGCTGGACGCCTACCCGTTATTCTGGCCCGTGTTCATCGTACTCGCGCGGATCACGGACGTGTCGCTGGGCACGGTGCGCACAATCTGCGTCGTGCGCGGTGCGCGGTGGACGGCGGCGATGCTGGGCTTCTGCGAGGTGACGGTGTGGATCACCGCGGTCTCGGGCGTGCTGGTACACCCGACGCTGGTCAAGGTCGTGTCCTACGGGCTGGGCTTTGCGCTGGGCAACGCCTGCGGGGTCTGGATGGAGAGCAAGCTGGCGATGGGTCAGCAGCGGATCGTAGCGATCAGCAAGAACTACTCCCAGGCGATCGCGATGGCGCTGCGGATGGCGGACTTCACCGTGACGGAGATCCCCGCCCGGGGCGGTCACGGGGCGGTAGCGATGTGTTTTGTCATCGCGCCCCGCAAGAAAGCCAATCAGATCGTCAGCATCATCACCGGGGCAGACGAGGACGCGGTCGTGGTGGTCGAGGACGTCCGCCGAACGGTGATGTCACGCCGGCCGGTCGCCACAGCGACCACCGGCTGGCGCTCGGTGCTCAAGAAAAAGTGACCCGTGTCGCAGGCCTGCCGCTCACGGCTTAGCGGCCCTGATATCGCCACTCTCTTCAGGATGGTTAGAAGTCGGCCTGCCACCCTATCCCATCGACGCAATGACAAAAAAACACCCCCGCGCCGGGCGCGGGGGTGGGGGTTGATCGTGGGTTGCCAGCCGGCATTATTTCGGGGGCCGGGGGGCTTTTCGATGTCAGTTGTTGCGGTTGAGGACCTCGAAGATGGACTGGGTCCGCAGGACCAGGCCGGACGACCCGAGCAGGTGGTAGCTCTGGACGTGAAACTCGCGCTTGTACTTCTGGGTGTCCAGGACCGAGAGGCAGGCGACGCCGTCGGCATCGTCGTAGCTGTAGGACAACGAGCCGGTCTCGCGGGCAAAGTCCTTCATCTCGCGGAGGGTCGCGCCGTAGAGGTTGCTGGTCAGGGCCTCGGTCTGGATGGTCGTGACGTAGCCGATCTTGTCCTCGGGCTGGGGTTCGTACTCGAACTCTTTTTCACCCAGGCAGGGCAGGGCGTGGACCAGGCCCATCTCGGGCAGGTGATCGGCGTTCTCGATGACCGCTTCGGAGCAGACCAGGCCGCCGTAGGAGAAGCGGACCACGTGGCCGGCCGGGGTGACCCAGTTCTCGGCTTCGTATTCGCCGTGACGGTCGATCCGCCGGGCCTGGAGCGAGAAAAGCTCCGGGTGCAAGGGGCGGTTGTAGACCATCAAACGGAAAGCTTGTGTGTTGGAGGATTTATGACTAACGCTCATCACCGACCCCTGACTTTCTGTGAGGGTAAAAACAAAGTTCAGTCTGGTTTAGGAACGACAACGTACGGCGGGGGTGTGGGGCGGATTATAGCCCGGCAGGGGGGTTAAGGAAAGAGTTTTTTTTGTGAATTATCACGGTTTTTTTCAGCCCCTGTCAGGGTTTACAGACGCCCGGCCCCATGGACCGATAATCTCCGACAGCGGGGCCCCACGTTGAGGCCCCGGCGTTTTTGCCTGCATATAACTCATGGCCAAGCTCAAGCGGATTTACGAGTATCTCCAAGGCCTTAGCGACGCGAGCGTCGATCGCGCTTTCGCGCAGGCTTTGCCGACCGCCGACCAGGCCACGCTCGGGCCCATGGCCCTGATCCTCTTACAACGACGCCAGACCGACGGCGGTTTGGCAATTGTGGAAAATTATCACCGCCTGCCGCCGGCGGTCCGCCACACCGTGCTCCAGCACGCCCCGGAGCTGACCAAGCCTCTGCGGATCGCCATGGGCAACCACAAGACCGCCGGCCCCGCCAACGCCATCCATATCATCCGCCGGTCCGCCTCGGTCCGTCTGGCCTACCTCATCGCTGACCAGCTCCGCCACGGCTTGGACGAACTCAAGAACGAGTCCGCTCACTGCCTGTTAGAGATGGCCCAGCGGACCACCAGCGAAACCGATGGGCTGCAAGCCCCGGCCGGAGAGCCGGTGGACGTGGCGTTCGTCAGCTCGGCGGTGCAGGAGGCCATCAAGTTCTACGCCCAGCACCAGCGCAAGGATGTGCTGCTGGCGATGTTCTCGCTGCCGTTGCCGAGTGTCACGAAGCTGCTGGCGTCGGTCGGGGGGATGGGCCCGACCTGGACGCACCCGGTGGGCGTGCTGCTGACACGGTCGGACACCCCGGCCGTGCGCCGGGCGTTGCTTCCGGCCCTGAGTGTGCAGGCGCTGCACCCGTTCGCGCTGGACGGGATCGGCCTGGCGCTGGACACCGGGCACATCGCCCACGCCGTGTCGCAAGGGCACCTGCTGCTCTTGAGGCGCTACCGCAACCCGCTCAAGCGGATCAAGAACGCCGAACGCTTTGTGCCCGGCAAGGACCATTACCAGAAGCTCAACAAGCAACACGGGACGCCCGGTTACACGCAGGGCCTGGCCGCCTGGATCGCCGAGTTGCCGATGGAACGACCGACGCTGATCCGGCACCTGGGCGTGTTGTCCGCCGTCACCGACCCCGCGACCCGGCTGGCCGCGCTGCGGCGGTTGCTGGCGCTGGCGGAGGCCGAATCCCCGCAGTCGCAGGTCCACCACGCGATCGCGGGTTTTTGCACGGATAAAAAGCCCGAGCTGGTGCGTGTTGCCGTGACGCACCTGATCCGATGCGGGTACCCGGACATCACCAAGGTCCTGGCACACCTGATCAACTCGCCGGACCCCGGCATCCAGAAGATCGCGGGCAAGCGGCTGGTCCCGGTCGCGTTCCCAAGGCTGTGGGAGTCCTGGCCGCGCTTGAACCAGGCGCAGCGTCTCGCCGCCGGCCGGGCGCTCATTAAGATCGACCCCGGCTTCCACGCGGCGCTGCACGACAAGATGGCCACGCTCGATTCGGCCAACAAGCTGCGCGCCCTGTCGATCATCAGCGAACTGAACCAGGGTCTGCTGCTGCAGGACACACTCTTTAGGTTGTGTCGGGACAGTGACCCGAAGGTCGTCTCCGCCGCGGTCAAGGCGCTGGGTTCGGCCGAGCCGGACAAGGCGCTGCCCGTCATCGAAGCGGCGCTTAAGCACGAGGACGACCGTGTGCGCGCCAACGCGGTGGAGGCGCTTGCGCACCTGGACGCCAGCCGCCACGCGGACCTGCTGGCCTCGATGACCGATGAGCGCGAGACCAACCGCGCCCGCGCCAACGCGATCCAGGCGCTGATGCAGATGCGCAGCGGCGAGGCTTTGCAGGCGCTGTCACGGATGCTCGGCGACCCCCGGGCCGAGCACCGGGCGTCGGCGCTGTGGCTGGTCGAGACGATGGGTGTGGCCGAAGTGGCGCGGGAGGTCGCGGAGATGTCGATCTCCGAGCCGGACCCGAAGGTGCGCAAGAAGGCGGGGGCCGTGATCCAGGCCGTTATTCAGTCGATGTCCCGGCCGCTGCCGATCCACGGGCTGTTTGAGGATGACGCGCACGCTGCGCCGGACGATCAGGCGAAACACCCCGGCCGCGTCGCCGGGTAACGATTACGTCGAATCAAAAGGAACCGATCCGCACGCCATGAACCCGCTGACCCGACTGCCTCTGCTGCTAGCTCAGGATGCCCCGGCCACCCCGGCGCCCGCGGCCCCCGGGGGGCCGACGCTGGAGCGTTTCTCGCAGATCTCGGAGAACTTCAACAGCCGGGAGCTGATCTCGCCGCACTGGCTGTTGATCGCCGCCGGGGCGATGCTTTTGTTGCTAAGCGCTCTGTCGATCGCGCGGTGGTGGAAACACCGTAACGAGTACGCGCGTCCGCTTCGTGTGTTCATGGCCGCCGCAAACATGGCCGGGTTGGGCTACGCCGACCGGTGGCTGCTGCTGCTGATCGCCCGCCGCCAGTCGCTGGAATCCCCGCTGACTTTATTGCTGTCGCCCGGCACGTTCGACCACCACAACAAGGCCTACCTGGACAGCCGACGGTGGCGCCGCGAGGCGGTACGCCGCCGTTCGCAATCGATCCGAGAAACGCTGTTCGGCGACCTGCCGCCGCAAGGCGCGTCACACCCCGCGGCCGCGTAGCACGACATATCTTCTGGATGTATATGTTCCGAAGTCCGCGTTACCTCCTAACGCGGGTACAATATCCGCACGACCGCTGTAAACGCGGCTTTGGATCGCTAATCTGACACAGCTATTCGCAGGTTCAAAGGGGGGTGCTGTGTTGACGGCTGTTTTGTTCAAGGTGCTGCGGGGTTGGCCAGGATTGTTGCGTTGCCCGGGGTGGATTCGGCGGCGGTATCAACGCCGTCCGGGAACACATCGCCCGTAAGCGATCCCGCGTGCCCGTCGGCGAATCCCGTGTTCGCGCTGCTCACGCCGCCGGGGTGGCGGTAACCGATACGGCTCTTGGCGGCCCCGATCCGGTTGGCGCTCTGCCGGCCCGCGTACAGGCCGTCGGCAAAGACGACGAGGTCGGATGGCCTGCGGTATTGCAGCGTGTCGGTCGGCCGCATGACGTCATTCGTCCCCACATATCCGACGGATTTGGTGGCGTATTTGATCTGCGTCACGGCCTTGGCGGCGCCGACGGGGTTATCGCCGTTGATCCAGTAAGCGACCTTGATAATGCGGTCGAAGTTCCGGGCGGGGATGGTCGTCGGCGTGTTACCTGTGCCAGCACCGCTGCGCAGGTTGGGCCATTCCATCCAGCCGGTGGTGTCTTCGGTGTTGTTGGTCTGGCCCGAGGCGAGGCCCGCGACGTCGCCGGTCTCGGGGCAGGTGAAGATCGCGCTCTGCAGGTCCCGGCTGCCCGGCGCGTAGCCGTCACGGTCGAGGATCGGGCCCCAGCCATCCATTTCCGTATCCATGCCGGCGCCGTTGCCGGTCATGTTGTACGACGGGATCATCAGGTCGTGGTTGTCGGCGGTGTAGGCGGCCGAAGCGGTGATGACTTGGTGCATGTTTGAAAGGCAGGTCGTTGCACGGGCCACCATCCGCGCGCTGGCCAGGGCGGGCAGCAGCAGGCCCACAAGGATCGCGATGATCGAGATCACCACGAGCAGTTCGATCAGGGTGAACGCCGCCTTTGCTTTGGATGCAACGGTTAGTCGTTTTGACATCACGATAGGGCCTCCCGGGGACAGGTTGATCAGGGCACCGTGGCGTCTCGTTGAGACGCGGTCGGCCGGAGTGTACCACGGGTCCGGCCGGACATGTCGTGCTCTCGTGGTGTATGAGCGTGTGGTGCCTTATCCCGGGCGTAAATGCCGGACGGTATTCACGGCTTGACCTGGCGTTCGGGGCCTACGCCTCCGTGTCCGTTGTTTCAGAAGCCGCCTGTTCCGTAGCGACGCGCATCTGGGCCTGTTTGTTTGCTTCCCACGACTGGCCGTAGCGGAAGAGGATCAGGTGGCACTTCTTGCAGCGCCAGGCCTCCATACGGTTGGGCCGCATGACCGCGTGCGTACCGGGCACGTCTTCGGCGAACGCGCCGCCCCCGCCGGGCTTGCGCCCGCGCACCCAGTGCATCCCGTGGCCGATCGGCAGCAGCCCCTCTTCCAACAACGCATTGCATTCCGGGCATCGCATGAGTTGTCCCCTGTGTCATGCCTAACGGACAGGTCATTCCAGAGTTTAATTGTCCCACTTATGCCCGGTGACGCAAGGCCCCCGGCAGATATCGCACGATATCCGTGGTTTTTTATTGTCCTGCCGGTTAGGTTTGGTTAGACTTGTTAGATGCTCTGCGTTTCACGGCGGCCCGCCTGGTGCGGGTGCCTGACGGATCGAACCTGTCGAAAGGGGGCTTAAAATGTTTAAATCCATCGCCGTGGCAACAGCGTTGGCGCTGGTTTGTTTTATTTCAGAGTCGGCGAGGGCGGATGTATTGCATCAAATGGAAGTCCCGTCGCTGACGGGCGGTTTCATGCATGGGCAGGCCGCGATCTCGGCGACGGTTGATTTTGGTGTTGAGTTTATCTGGGGGCCGCAGGTGTTTGTTGAGGTCACCGGGACCGGCACATCCGGCACGGCATCCGGGGGTGCGTTCCCCGCCGAGTTACTCGTCTCTGTCTATACCCCGGGCGGGGATCTGGTTGTCGCTCCGAAGGTGCTTGGGCCTTATGGCGTGGCACCGGCAACCTACACAACCGGCGAATTGACCGGCGATCTGGACGGCGGATCGGTCGGCGGCGGCCTGGGCAGCGTGTTCGAGATCGTCATCGAGACCAACGATATCTACTCGGGCATCCTTACCGCCGCGATGGTGGATATCACAAATGTCACGGTGAGCGCGCTAGACAACGCCCCGACCTGCGGCGGCGATATCGGCTGCGACGGGTTCGTTGGCATCGCTGATCTGAATATTGTTCTGGGCAACTGGAACCTGAACGTGACGCCGGGCGACTCCCTAAACGGCGACCTCACCGGTGACGGCTACGTCGGCATCGAAGACCTCAACATGGTCCTGGGCAACTGGAACGCGGGCACCCCCCCGGGTGACGTCGGGGATATATGCCCAGATGTATTGGGCGGGTGTGACGGCTTTATCGGGATCGAAGAACTGAACATCGTGCTGGGCAGTTGGAATATGGACGTCCCGCCCGGCGATCCGCAGGCCGACCATTCCGGCGACGGCTATATCGGGATCGCGGACCTGAACTGGGTCTTGAGTAACTGGAACACGGGCACGCACCCGGCGACCGCAACAACCGTTGTCCCGGAGCCGGGCACGCTTGCATTACTCGGTGTGTTTGCCCTGCTGCCATTTGGCCGGCGACGTTAGCGGTTCTCGCTCATCCACTTCGCTGCGAAATCGACCAGGGGCCGCTGCCGTATTAGCCGGGACTCGGCCAGGCCGATATGGCCGATGGTTGTGTGATCGGTTTGCCCTTCAAACGCCTGGCCGATCTGCTCGAAGTCATGGTCTCGCAGGCACATCGTCTCGTACTCGAGCCACCGCCTTTGGCCATTCACCTTGGCCGCCAAGCCCTGTTTGACGTATCGCTTGTTGGGGTACTCGGTCCGGAACTCCGCGTAGTGCAGCGAGGTGTTGTGATCGTGCCCGACACCCAGCAGCAACACGTGCGCATCGAGTTCGTAGAGCTTGGCCAGGGGTGAGTATTCTCCGCTTCGGCTCTCTACCCGGTGGTCGGCGGTGATGGGGCCGGCGTTCGGGCCTCGTGCGGCGAACGAACACTGTGGATGCTCACTGCGCCGTGTGCCGTGCTGTGCCCGGAAGGCTTCTGCGGATTGCGCCCATCCGCAAGGTGGGTGTCAGGCCAGGGTCGTAGGCCGGCCAATGCTCACGGATGACCGGCCACCACGACTCGGGGACCGGCGGGTTTTCCCAGAATGCCGGTTCGCTCCATTCCGGGGTATGGGCAGGCATCACAAGTGTGCCGGTATCGCTCAATGCTGTTTCGAGCCGCCATGACCACCGCCTGTGCCCCGCCACAAACAAACCCGATGCTGCTTAACGAGCTGTGCACCAGCAGCGTCATCCCGGGCTCAATGCCCATCGCCTCGCAGGTCCGACACCAGCCGCTCGATGGTGATCGGCGTGTCGCCGGTGCGCGCGATGACGTCTTCGATGGACATGGCCGATTGACCCGGTTACTTCGCGTACTCGATCGTGCGCATCTCTCGCAGGACGGTCACGCGGATCTCGCCCGGGAAGGTCATCTCCTCGCTGATGCGTTTGGCGATGTCGCGGGCGATGTAGGAGCAGTGGGTATCGTCGACGTTGTCCGGGTCGACGATGACGCGGACCTCGCGGCCGGCCTGGATGGCGTAGGCGTCCTTGACGCCCTTCATATCGGTCGCGATCGACTCGAGCTGTTCGAGGCGCTTGACGTAGCGTTCGAGGGTCTCGCGGCGAGCGCCGGGCCGAGCGCCGCTGATCGCGTCGGCGGCCATGACGATCGGGGTGTAGGGCGTGGTGGAGGGGATGTCGTTGTGGTGCCCGCCGATGGCGTTGAGGACGGCTTCCTTTTCGCCGAACTTCTTGGCGAAGTCCATGCCGATCTGCGGGTGGCCGCCCTCGGCCTCGTGGTCGAGCGCCTTGCCGATGTCGTGCAGGAACCCGCAGCGGCGCGCCAGCTCGCCGTCCAGGCCCAGTTCCTCAGCGATGACCTGGCAGAGGTACGCGGTTTCCATGGAGTGGCGCAGGATGTTCTGCCCGTAGCTGGTGCGGTAGTAGAGCCGGCCCATGGTCTCGGAGAGCTTGGGGTGCAGGCCCTGGATGTTGGCCTCGATGCAGGCGTCCTTGCCGTACTTGACGATGCGCTGGTTGATGTCCTTGGTGACCTGCTCCGTGATCTCTTCGATACGCGTGGGGTGGATCCGGCCATCCTCGATGAGCTTCTGCATGGTCTCGGCGGCTATTGCGCGGCGGACGGGGTCGAAGCAGGAAACCACGATGACGCCGGGCGTGTCATCGACGATGACGTCCACGCCGGTGGCTTTCTCGAACGCGCGGATGTTCCGGCCCTCGCGGCCGATGACACGGCCCTTGAGGTCGTCCGACGGGATGGCGATGGCGCTGACGGTCGAGTCGGCGGTGTGTTCCGAGGCGTAGCGCTGGATCGCCTGGAGGGTGATCTTCAGCGCCGTGTCCTTGGCCTCCTCCTCGGCCTGCTCGGTGATCTTGCGGATCAGCTGGCCCGCCTCGTGCTGGCACTCACGCTCCACGGCCTTGAGGGACTCACGCCGGGCGTCCTCCTCGGACATGTTGGCGATGCGGAGCAGGGTCTGCTTCTGCTCCTGCCGGGCGTTTTCCAATAGCTCACGGCGTTCCTCGACCAGGGCGTCCAGCTCTTCCTGCTTCCCGGCGAGCTGGGCCTCGCGCTTCTTGATCCCGGCGTCCAGGTCGTCCAGGTACTTTTCCTTGGTCGTGAGGGTGTCAAGCTTGCGGTCGAGGTTGTCCTCACGTTTGGTGAGCCGGCGTTCCTGCTCTTTGATCTCGTTGCGCTGCTCGTTGAGTTCGGCCTCGAAGGATTCGCGGCGTTTGGCAAGCTCGTTTAAGCCGTCCAATTCGGCCTGTTTCTTGACGGTCTGTGCTTCGCTTTTTGCTTTATCCAGGAGGTCCTGGGCCTGGCGTTTGCTCTGGGTGATGGCCTGGGCGCCCATTGCCTTGCCCAGCACGAAGGCGACGACCGCCCCCACGATCACGCCCAGAACCAGCCCGCCTAGCCCGTACAACATCGCGCCGTTGCCGCCGGAATCCTGCGCCAGTAGATAGATGGTGGTCACTTCTACGCCCTTTATGCCGACCGAGCACGCTGGGGAGAGCGCCTCACGCCGGTTGGGTTAGGGCACGAACACGGGCTTGCCGGCGACGCTTTCGCGCCGCGGTTTTCAGCTCGTCAGGGTGACCGATCAGGCTCAGGTTTGCCGGTCGTTGGGATCAGGGATCAGTGCAGCGGTCCCGCAGCGGTGTTGCATGGCGGTCGTTTCCGCCGTCCGGTGTCGGTTCCATCGTTGGGGTGCGGGTGGATGTGGGTACATCCGTACCCCGGGTCCCCCCGGTATTCCCGGTGCAAAGGGTTGATCCGAACCTCCAAGGCCAAAAGATTGAGCTTCATTGATCTATCCGCTTGTCAAAAACAAACGGCCGTTAGACTTGCCCTAAGCAAGCCGTTCGGGGATCGGTCACCGAAGCGGGCTGAACTTCCTGCCCGGATCGTGCCGGTTTTTTCGCCGCTAACGCGGCGATAACACGGAACATACCGGCGGCGGATGCCGCCTATTGAGCGGCCAAAACCCACAGGCTCTGGCCGACTCAAAGCAATGTATATGCTGATCTTATCCCGGTAACGTGTTTTTCGTCAAGTTTCCACACGCTGCCGGCACGGGTTCCAGAATCGTGTATGACCGGGTTCTGATAGGCCCCAAAGGTGTTATCCGTTGGCGTATTTGGTCTGCCGGACGCCGATCCAGACCAGCGTCTCGAACCACAACAGCGACACCGCGCCGATCAGGACCAGCAGCTCCAGCGACTGCCAGGGCCCCCAGACCCCCAGCAAGCTGCTCATCCAGCCGTCCAGACGGCCGTCCGCGTAGAAACGCATCGTGATTCCCATGATGATCGCCACCGGCACCCACCCGATCGCGCAGTAGCACACCAGCCGCTCGGCCAGCCTGAACGGAACCCGCCAGCCCCGACGCCGGCTGAAATAGGTCACGCCTAACGCCTCGACGTAGGTCAGCACGATAACACTTACAAACACTAACTCACCGCCAACCAGCGCCACCATGACGCTGGGCCTCCTCGACCACGATGGAAGCAGGCGTGCCCATACCATGTATGCCCAAATTAGCCCGACCAGAGAGGCAATTAGCAGCAGGAACAGGCGGGCCGTGTGGTTCGTGCCGTCGATACGCATCGTGCGGAAGAAGTACCTGGGCTTAAGCATCAAGGTGATGACGAGGTTGAACATCGTCTGCGGTCCGGGGCGGGTTTGCCACGGGTGCCCGGGCGCGTTCGGCCGGTGAAGATTCCGCGATCGCCAGCCCGCATTCCGGGCAACCGCCGTCGGGGCTTAGCCCCTTAAGCGCATAGCCACACGACTCGCAGAGCGTGTCCGGCCCGGGGAAGGTAGATGGGGTATTCACCACTGGGTTATCTTAGCCCGCGAAGGCTAAAGCTTCTGCTGAAGCGCCGTGTGCAGCAGGTGGGCCAGGTCCTTGTGGTAGTCGGTGGAAGCCAGACGGAGATCGCCGCCGGCATCACGGTGGTCGCCTGCCGGGCCGTTAACGGATGCGATCACCGGCAGCCCGCTGTGCAGCGCCCAGCGCAGGCTAAGCCCCCCGGCGTCGGGGCCGATCGCCAGCGCGGCGTCGCACGCGCCCAGCACGTCCCACGGCCGGATCACCCCGGCGTCCTGCGCTACGCCCATGTGTGTCGATTGATCGTCGAGCAGCGCCCGCGCCCGCCGCAGGTTCGGCTGCGCGGGGTGGAGGATCAGTGCGGCCGCGGAGGACGTACCCGGTTCGTCGGTCAAGGTGCTTAAGCCGAGCACGACGATCGCCGCGGCGTGCAACGAGTTCGACAATTGAGGATGGTCGGACACCAGCGCGATGGCGAAATCCTTTTCTCTGGAGACCCCCCACGCCCGGCGTAGTTCTCCGCGTCGATCCGGAGGCAGCGTTATGGAGTCATCTTCTGGCAGCGGTATCGGCGCGGTTCGGCAGGGGATGCCCGCCGCGACGATGCGCCGGGTCAACGACATGTTGTCCGCCGTGATGGCGATGTTCGCCGCGTACTTTGATTGTGCTAAGCGAAGCAGGCGATTGAGTTGAGTATGTCTGGGCGTGTGCCCCAGCGACAGGTGTTTAGGCGTATCGCGCGACACCAGCGACGCGGCGTGCAGCGCACCGGGCGTCCAGCAGTGGATCAGACCAAACGCCGATCTATCTCTTAGCCAGCGCTTTAGCGCGGGCAACCCCAGCGCCGCCTTGCCGAACGGCACAGATAGCTGCTGTGCATCTACGATCCCGGCTTGCTGTGCGTATTCCCGGATCATCGGCCCGCCGAGCAGCAGTACCCGATCGTTTGCGTTGATCGATGCGCGTACCGATGCCAGGACAGCCGGGCAGGCCTGGGTGCTGTCGGCGTCGATCAGGTGGAGCGTGGGCATCGGCAAAACGGCGCGGGGCCGGCGTGGTCAGGGTTTGTTGACGTTCGGCTCTGCGTCCGGTGGCACGTGGGTGTAGAACACCTGCGCCACCTCAAGCCCGATCCGCTCCGACAGCTCACGCGCCAGCATGGTCAGCGCGGCACGGCGCGTTGTATCGAGTGTCCGGCTCTTCATCTCGATATCCAGCGTGTAGCCCGGCGCAGTGGCACGGTTTGCCGGCTGGTCGGCGGGTTTGGGGAAAAGCCGTTCACCCGTCGCGGTGTCGATCACCTTGACCTCGACGGTCGCGACCGGTCGGTAATAGGTGTTGTCAGCTTCGAGGTCCGTCGAACGGACCAGCACGTGGATGACCTGCTGCGCGTCCAGGCGTGCGCCGATCTGGTCGATCGGGGTGGCGGGGTAGCGGTCGTCGAGCTGGGCCGCCAGCGTGGACAGGTGGTCCTGCGGGATGAGTTGCTCGGTTGTCAGGACGTCATTCTGAGTGAGGTGGTACCCGACGTTCGCGCCGACCACGGCGGGGAAATTCGGGTCGCCCAGCAGTTGTTTAGGGTCGTCCACGATCACAAGTGTCGCCGCGGGTTTGAGCGTGTATTTAGCCTTGACCTTGGGCGGCCCGGCGATGACATAGCCGACAAAGCCCGGCCCGGCACAGCCCGAGAGGCCGATGCACGTCAGCATCAGAATCAGCAGTGTTGCATGGAACAGGGGGGGGCGGCCGGGTTGTGCGTGCAACGGATCGATCACTTGTCGGCCTCGACCTGGTGGTCATAAAACAGCCCGCCGCCGCGCTGCGAGAATAGGAAGATCAGCCCGAGTTGGATCGAGTCGTTATCCGAATCGATCAGGCCGACGTCGCTCTTTTGAGGGAAGCGCGCCTCGACGGTGTTTTGGAACACGAAGTTATCCGGGTCGCGCGCATCGGCGTCGATCACGCCGATGTTCGCGGTGATCAGGCCCTGCCAGATGTAGGCGTTGCCCGGCTCGTGGGTCTGGTACTCGATCATGTCGATGAGCACAACGCGATCCACGCCGAGTTTTTCGGCAAGCTCGCTGTAGCGCATGTTCATCCAGTAGGGGTTTTGCTTCTGGAACGCGTCGATCTCATCGGGGATCGTCGTGGTGACGCCGGGCACGTTCTTGGCGATCCGCGAGGTGATCGCTTGATTGATCAGCAGCGGTGCCTTGGGATAGTCGTGCAGCAGGTGCGGGTCAGCGGAGGTCAACACGGCGACGCGCTGGTCCGCCAGGCCCAGGTACTGCGCCTTGACGTCGATCATCTTCTTCTCGCCGGGCATCGGGCCGCAGCCCACGCCGTGCAGGCACACCAGCGAAAGTATCAGCCACAGCAGGCTTTTATCAACGCCACGCTTCATGTGTTCGCTCCTAGCCACCCGGTCATGACCACGATCTTGTACGCCCAGGCGATCAACAACACGCCGATGCCGATCACCACCACCCTCGGCCGCCAGAGCATCAGCCCGATCGGGGCCAGGCTCATCCCCGTGACCAGCGCATAGCCCGACAGCACCGCCGCCATCGCGGTCAGCAGCGCCAACAGCGCCCCGGCCGGCTGGTTGATGAACGCATCGACCGGGTGCCCGTGCGCCGCGAGGCTGAAGCTGGTGGTCATCCCGCAGGTGGCACAGGGGATGCCGGTGGTTTCGTAGAGTCCGCACGGCGGCAGGCCCAGGGCCGTATGCGTGCCCACGCCGTCGCGCGTGTTGGGCGTCAGCCAGAACGCCACCGCCAGCACGCCGGTACAGACCAGAAAAACCCCTAATGCCGGGAGCCGGTCCACAAAGGGTACGGCCGCGCCCGGGGCGTCCTTTGGCGTCCGGTCTTCCCGGGTCAGGTTGTCGGTTGGGTCGCTGGCCGCCGATTGCATCGCCTTAGGATACCCCGGCGGGGGGGTGGGGTAAAAAGCGTTAAGATACGCCCATGCCTTACCGGATCGTGGAGCATAATGAAGGCCGGCGTCGGGCCCGGCTGCCCAGGCGGGTGGCGAGGCGGGGGATCGCGGTGCTGCCGACGATGTTCACGCTGGGCAACCTCTTGTGCGGGTTCGCGTCGGTGTTTATCGCGTCCCGGCCGGCGCACCTGGCGGACGACCCGCTGCCGTTCGGCTGGTCGCCGTTGACGATGGCGGCGGTGTTCGTGTTCCTGGGCCTGATGATGGACGGGCTGGACGGGTTCATCGCCCGGATGACCAACAGCTTCAGCGACTTAGGCGCGCAGCTGGACTCGATGGCGGACATGGTCACGTTCGGGGTCGCGCCGGCGTTCATGGTTGTGCAACTGATCGGCGTGCGTGCCCCGTTTGTGTCGGAGATGCGGCCGGACAGCAATATCCTGTTCGATCGGTTGGCGATCGTGACCGCGTGCATCTTCGTGGCCTGCGTGGCGCTTCGGCTGGCGCGGTACAACATCGAGTCGCCCGCGCCCGGTGAGGCGGAGCGGGGATTGTTCAAAGGATTGCCCTCGCCCGGCGCGGCGGGGACGGTCGCCAGCCTGATCCTGCTGCACCAGAGTTTTTTGGCGCATTACCCGATGGACCACACGCTGATCCGCACAGCGGCGGTGGCGATGGTGCTGATCGCGCTACTCACCGCGCTGGCGATGGTCAGCCAGTTCCGTTACGTGCATATCATGAACCGCTACGTCCGTGGGCAGGCGCCCTTCGGCACGGTCGCCAAGGCGGTCATCATCGGTCTGCTGCTGGTGGTGTGGCTGCAGGGGACACTGGCGGCGGGGTTCGTGATCTACTCGCTGTCCGCGCCGACGATCTGGGTGTACCGGAAAATGCTGCGACGGACACATGCGGTGAAGGATGCGAACGGGAGCGGATCGTAAACGGTGTGTGTTAAGAGTCCGGGCCTACGCTGCGCTCAGTCCCGGCGTTGGATTGAATAGAACGTTACGATCCGACGACACCTGGCTTCATTCCTCGTCGAATTTGCTGCCGACGAGTTTGACCAGGCGGCGACGGCCTCATCGGCGTCGGGGCCTTGGGCGTCGATTTTCAGTTTGGTCCTGGCGGTGGCTGCGAGCATCATCAGCTGCATGATGCTCTTGCCGTCGACGACCTGGCCATCCTTGGTGACCTTGATATCGCTCTTGAAGCCGCTGGCGGTATCGACGAACGACATCGCCGGCCGGGCGTGCAGGCCCAGCTTGTTGATGATCGTGACGTGTGTCGATGCGGCGTCCAAGGTTGTTGTATGCCTTATCCGATAGGTGGTAACGGTAGGGTCTGTTAGCCCGCGAGCTGCTGGGTGTCGGCCTCGTGCAGCAGGTCCTTGATCGCTTCGGCGGTGGCGGATTGGCGCAGGAACCGGCGGAAGTTGTCTTTCTGGAGGTTCGAGAAGATGTTCTCCATCGCCTGGAGGTGCTCGTCGGGCTTGTCCTTGGGCGAGATCAGCAGCACGACGGAGTAGACCGGCGCCTTGTCCAGGGCGTTGAAGTCCACGCCCTTCTGGCTGACGCCGATGGCGGCGACCATCTTCTTGATCTTCTCGTGTTTGACATGCGGGACGGCGACGCCCTTGCCGAAGCCTGTCGAGCCGTGCTTCTCCCGCCCGACGATCTCTTTGATCAGCTCGTCGCGCAGGGTCTTGGGCACACCGCCGGCGGCGACGGCGGCATCGACCAGCTCGGTGATGACTTCGTCACGCTGGGTCGATTTCAGGTCGGGGATCAGGGCGTCGGCCAGTACAAAGTCCAGCAGTTTCATCGCGTTTCTCTCATATGGCGGGCGGTCCGCCGGGGCCTATCACGGTACAACACCTTACCGCGCGGGGTTGTGCTTGTGGTTCTTGACCTTCTGTTTGTGGTCGGTGAGCTGGCGTTCGAGCTTGCCCTGCGCCAGGTCGATCGTGGCGTAGAGGTCTTCGCCGCGGCTGGTGGCGATGAACGGCTCGTGGTGCCCGACGTGGACGATCACCTCGACCCCGTACTCGTTGGGCTGGGTCTTGTCGGCGATCACCTCGACGCTCTGGATCTGGTCGAAATACTTGGCCAGCTTCTCGACCTTCTGCTGCGCGTAGGCGCGGATCGGGTCGGTGATGTCCAGGTGCTTGCCGCTCACGGTGATCTGCATCGTCTGCTCCGGGGGTTTTATTCTGTCGGGTCTCGGTCGGGGCCGGGTTTCTCGCTGCCGGGCCCGTCGGGGGTGGTCCGTGATATCTCGTCGTCAGGCTCGGCGAACAGCTTCGGGTTCCCGCCCGAGATCTGCTGGCTGGGCGGGATCAGTACCCCGCCCGAGACCGCAAACTTGATCGCTTCCTCTATTGTAATGGGTAATTCGATCGTGTCTGCCTTGGGCACCGTGATGACGTATCCGGTGAACGGCGTGGGGCTTGAAGGTATGAAAACCGTCAGGCAGGGCACGCCCGCCCGCTTCTCGATATTCCGCATGGTCTCGCCGGTCACCATCCCGACCGACCACAGCCCCTTGCGGGGGTATTCCACCGCCACGACCGCGCTGAACTGCGGGCCGGACTTCGCCCCGACGAAAAAGTCCGTCACCTGCTTGATCGACGGGTAGATACTACGGATCAGGGGCACACGGTGGATCAGCTCCTCGCCCTTGTGGTACAGCCGACGCCCAATGAAGCTGCCGACCAGCCAGCCGACGATGTAGATCAGGATGATCGCGATGATCAGCCCGATCAGGTCCATCACGACCCAGGTGCCCAGCGTGAACGAGGTCCACCAGCGGTTGACCACCTCGGTCCGGACTGCGAATTCGATGTCCTGTTGCGTCCGCATCCACTCCCGGCGGTGCATGATCCGTTTAGCGGGGGTGTATTCGGCGCCGAGGCTGGTCGCCAGGTCGCCGTCCGCGACACTCCAGGCGTCCTTCTGCTTCTGCGTCATCTTCTCGACGGCGTCGTCGTAGTCCTCGTCGCTGGGCTTGGGCCAGGGCGAATACTCGGCGACCAGAAACTTCACGCCCTGGTTGATCGGCCCGGCGATCCGCTGCTGGACGAACTGATACGCCGCGATGAGCAGCCAGATCGTCAGCACCGTAGGCAGCAGGATCGCCAGCCCGCGCACGAAAAACTGGCGGAAGTTGCCGCCTGAGTGCGGCTTGGGTTCGGATTCTGGTGGTGGGGGGGTATCGGCCATGGTCGGGCCGCAGGGGCCGGTTTCGGCCGCGCGACAGGCAAGAATAGGGGCGGATTCCCGGCAGGTCAAAGCATCGGCTAAACGCCAGGGTGTACCGATACGTAGGTATCAGCGTTTAGCGGCGGATCGCAGATCCGCCCGTCTGTCTCGGGGATTAACGCCGGCGATCTGCGACCGCCCGCTAAACGGTCAGACGGGGTAATTATGGTGTTTCGCCTGTTGGCAATCTCACCCGGTGTACCGCCCGGATCGGCGTGGGCACGCGGGCGCCCAGGAACGAGGCCTCGACCTGCCCGCCGAGCACATACGCCCAGTCGCCGTCGCGGAACCCGGCCGCGTCGTCGTGGGCGATCTCCGTGGCGGGCAGGCGTTGGACCGAAAGCGTCGCCGGGTCGAGCCGGAAGCTGTCGCTCAGTTCCGTGTCGTGTCGGCCGGTCTGGGATTCCCCGCCGCTGACAACGATCCCACCGGGCGTCACTACGACCACATGGTCCGCCACCCCGCCGGGCAGCCCCAGCGCCGGCCCGTCCTCTAGCAGGCTGTTGCCATCCGCATCGAACGAAAGCACCCACGTCCGGTCCGTCGTCTGCCCGTCCAGTGTCTGCCCGCCGATCACCCACACCCGCCCGCCGGGCAGCGCCACCATCTCAAGGTCATCAAGACCCTGCGGCAGCCGCCGCCAGTAATGTGCTATTGCCCGTCGACAGGTCCACCCGCTCGAACGACGCCTGCCCTATCCCGCCACCGATCAGGATCGACCCGTCGGCCAACAGCAGCGACGCGTGCTCACGCCTCGGCGCGTGTAACGGGCACACGACCGTCCACGTTTCATTGGCCGGATCGAACACCGCCAGCACCTGATAATCCACCGCCGCGACCCGGCCGTCAGGCAGCAGGTGCAGTGTCGGTGAGCGCATCGGCATCGGCAGGTCGGCCGTGGGTTTGATCTGCGACAAATCCGACGCGATCAACTCACAAGACCGCGTCGCCTCCGGCGATGCCGCCGGCAAACGTGTCCGTCCGCCCGCCACGAGGATGCGCCCGTCACCCAATGTGATCTGCGCGTGCTGGTAACGCGGCGTGTTCAGCTTAAGCGGCAGCGTCCACGAAAAACCGTCGAGGCCCATCACCTGCACCGCCGCCGTCGCGCCGCCGCCTAAGACCACGCCCCCGGTGACGACCGCGTTGCGCCCGGCCACACTCACCGCCGGCGCCGCCACCGCCACCGGCATGTCCGGCAGGCGCTCCCACTCCGGGCCATTGGCGCGGACCGGTGCAGTCAGTAAAGCAACAACGATCAATAACAGCAGGTGTTTCACGAACCGACCCGATCACAAATGCCTGCGAAGCGACGCGACTTGTCGCGTTCCGCCACGTCTGACGCGGCGGCTATTGAACAAGTATGAATCACGCCAATCACGTCCGTGTTATTTCACATCAAACCGGAACAGCCGCTTCTTGCCCGCACGCACGAGCACGTACCCGTCGCGGACGTCGTCGGCGTTGACCTGCCGGGCGATGTCGGTGACGGCCGAATCGTGAAGTTTTACGCCACCGCCTTGTACGAGCCGTTTGGCTTCGCCGTTCGATTTTGCCAAGTCCACCTTGACCAGTAGCTGCACGATGCCGATCCCGGCCGACAGTTCGCTTGCGGACAGGTCCGCGTGCGGGATCGCTTCGCCGGTGACGTCCTGAGCATCGCCGAACGCTTTTTTGGCGCTGTCCCGCGCCGCCGTCGCCTCGGCCTCGCCGTGGATCAGTTTGGTGACTTCGTAGGCGAGGATTTCCTTGGCCACGTTCGCTTCCTGGCCTTCCATCGCGCCCAGACGATTCACCTCGTCGATCGGCAGGAACGTGAAAAAGCCCAGATAACGCTTCACATCCACGTCCGGCGTGTTCCGCCAGAACTGGTAAAAGTCGTACGGGCTGGTGCGTTTAGGATCAAGCCAGATGTTGCCGGACTCGCTCTTGCCGAACTTCCCGCCGTCGCTCTTGGTGACCAGAGGCATCGTCAGCCCGGCAAGGTCCGCGCCCGCGATCCTGCGCCCAAGCTCGATCCCCATCACGATATTCCCCCACTGGTCCTGCCCGCCCATCTGCACGGTGCAGTTGTGCGACTTATAGAGGTGCACAAAGTCGATCGCCTGCATGACCATGTAGTTGAACTCAAGGAACGTCAGCCCGCTCTCTGAATCGATGCGCGACTTCACCGAGTCCATCGTCAGCATCCGGTTCACCGAGAAGTGCGGCCCGTAATCGCGCAGCAGCTCAACCCAGCTCAGCTTCGTCAGCCAGTCGGCGTTGTTGACCATGACCGCGCCGGTCGGTGAATCGTTGAATTGCACAATCGACGCGATCTGTTTGCCGATGCAGGTCGCGTTGTGGTTGATGTCATCAAGCGTGAGCATCCTCCGGCTCTCGGTCTTGCCGGAGGGGTCCCCGACCAGCCCGGTCCCGCCCCCGACCACCGCGATCGGCCTGTGCCCGCACCGCTGCGCATGCGCCAGCACCATGATCGGCACCATCGACCCCACGTGCAGGCTGTCCGCCGTCGGGTCGAACCCGATATAGCACGTCACGGGTTTGGATAGCCGCTCCCGGATCTTCTCGTCCGTCGTCTGCGAAACCAGCCCCCGCTGGGACAGGACGTCATACAGATTAGCTGTGGTGGTCGCTTGGGTAGTCATAACGGGGGTAAGTTTACCCCGAAGCCCAGCGATTGCATCGCTGGGCCGCCCACGGTTAAAAACCGTGGCTTCAGGTGATCATTACCCCATTCACGCACGCTCGCCGCGGGTCTCCCGACCCCGCCGCCACGCCCGACCGAAGGACTCCCGGTCGAGGTCTCTGTGCCGAATATGAACAACCCAACATTAGCTGGTGAGCCGAAGATCAACAAACCTTGAGACCTCCGGTCAACGGATCGGCGGGGCCGGGAGACCCGCGCCGAGCACGGTTTCATGTTCCATTGTCCAGCTGTTGAAGGCCTTTTTACCCCGTGCCAAGATTATCTATGCAGTTTATAAGAGATACATTACGGGGAATACCTGTCGCCAGTTCCTGAGTTTCCCGAATCCTTGTAAAATTTTTATTTTTTGCCTTATTCAGGCAGGAACTGTTTTGCCGGTTAACATTCTGAGAGAGGAGAAGTCATGATTTCGGGTTTTTTTGTCCGACCAACTACGCAAATCGCCATTAGGTTTTGCGTACAATTTTTTTATATTTACAATAATATTGTTGGTATCAGCATCGGCATCTGGTGCTTCGATCGTGTACGGCCCGGCGTTAGTCAACTCATATATGTGACACAAGATGTGGATTACCACGTCTTGGATGGAACACAGATTATTACTGCACCTCAGATAGGGCCACCCGACACTTTTCTTGTACCTACAGATGCGATAGAGTTTCGCGGTGGGGTCACATTCAAATAGATGGCGGATATTATCGGCGTGATGCCATCTACACGGGGGCTAACGGTACTCTGGCGACGGTTGTGGGTGCCAATGCGTTGCACCTTAGGCAATCTTCGGGCGAGGTGTTTGGTGGTACTACATTGGCGGCCAAGCCGTTTCATCCTCATGGCTTGGAAACACATCAGGTGGAGCAGGGTTTGGCACTTATCAGGCGGCATAGTAGTCCACGGCGGATATTTGAGGGTGGGTTTCTCCAAGCCAAACATTAACGGCGGCGGTTTGGACGATCCGCAAGTGGCGGGCATAGTTGTTATTCTCGACAGCCAAGTTGTCATGTACGGGGGGGCATAAGCTATCAACCCGGTGACATCTTAATAACGTGTATGACGGGGCAATACTGACTATTTATGGCTTAAGCCTCGAATACGACGGCAATACTATCCAAGGAGTCTATCCTGATGGAACACCTTTCAGCCACTCGGCGCCCTCTCGTGGCGGCACCGTCATACTAAACATTGTCCCAGAACCGACGACACTCACATTGATTCCTCTTAGTAGTTTTGTACTGCTAAAGCGAAAGATGCTGGCTTAAACCCCCGCCGCGTCCTGCGCCTTTGCCTGGCGTGTGGTTTTGCGGCGTTCGGATTCCTTGAGCTGGCGTTTGCGCATGCGGATCGCGGTCGGGGTGACCTCGACCAGCTCGTCTTCCTGGATGTATTCAAGGCACGCTTCAAGTGACATCTCGCGTGCGGGGCGGACGCGGGTGGCGTCGTCGCTGCCGGAGGCGCGGACGTTAGAGTGTTTCTTGTTGCGTGTGACGTTGGCGATGATGTCGTTGTCTTTACAGTGCTCGCCGACGACCTGGCCTTCGTAGACCTGGTCACCGGGCTTGACGAAGAAGACGCCGCGGTCGTAGAGCGCGTCCAGCGAGTAGGCCGCGACCTGGCCTGGCTCGCTGGAGATGATGACGCCGGCGGAGCGCTTGGGCACCTCGCCGCGGATCGGCTCGTAGCGCAGCAGGTTGTGGTGCATGATGGCCCGGCCCTGCGTGGCGGTGAGCATGCGGGTGCGGAGCCCGATCAGCCCACGCGCGGGGATGGTGAACTCCATATGGACGTAGTCGCCCGCGCCCGCTTTGGGGTCCATCCGCACGACCTCGGCCCGGCGGTCACTTACCAGCGACATCACCGCGTTCTGGCATTCGGCGGGGCAGTCCACGACCAGCTGCTCGATCGGCTCGTGGACCTTGCCGTCGATCCGGCGCAGGATCACCTCGGGCTTGCCGACGCCCAGCTCGTAGCCCTCACGACGCATGGTCTCCAGCAAAACGCCAAGGTGCATCAGCCCGCGGCCAGATACCAGGAACGCTTCGCCGCCCCCGGATTCGCTGCGTTCGGCCTTGAGCGCGACGTTGGAGTGCAGCTCTTTTTCAAGCCGGTCCCAGACTTGTCGGCTGGTGACGAACTTGCCCTCCTTGCCGGCGAAGGGCGAGTCGTTCACGCGGAACATCATGTTCAGCGTCGGCTCGTCGATCGCGACGCGCGGTAGCGCGCTGGGCATGTCCGGGCAGGCGATAGTGTCGCCGATGTCGATCGGGTCAAGCCCGACCACGGCGCAGATGTCGCCCGCCTCGACCTCGGGCACCTGCTGTTTGCCCAGGCCCTCGAAGCTGAACACCTGCTGGACTTTCTGTTGCGAGCCTTCGCCGGCCCGGTTGATGACGGTGACCTGTTGCCCGCCCTTGAGCCGGCCGCCGTAGACACGCCCGATCGCGATACGCCCGACGTAGTCCGAGTATGCCAGCGAGGTCACCATCATCTGGAGTGGCGCCGCCAGGTCGGCCTCGGCCTTGCTCGGCGGGGGCACGTGTTTGAGGATCGCTTCAAAGAGCGCCCGGATGTTCGTCGGCTGGTCGTCCGCGCCGACCTTGGATTGGTCGTCGGTCGCCCAGCCGTCCCTGGCCGACGCGTAGATCACCGGGAAGTCCAGGGCCTCGTCCGGGGCGTCCAATGTGCCCAGCAGGTCGAACACCTCGTTGACCACGTCGTCCGGCCGGGCGTTGGGCTTGTCGATCTTGTTGACCACGACCACCGGCTTAAGCCCGTGGCCCAGCGCCTTTTCCAGCACGAACCGCGTCTGCGGCATCGGGCCCTCGAACGCATCGACGACCAGCAGCACGCCGTCCGCCATCTTCAGGACGCGCTCGACCTCGCCGCCGAAGTCGGCGTGGCCCGGGGTGTCGATCAGGTTGATCTTGTAGTCCGCCCCGTCCAGCCCACGGTAGTTCACGGCACAGTTCTTGGCGGTGATGGTGATCCCTCGCTCACGTTCCAGGTCCCCGGTATCCATGACCAGCCCGTGCTGCCCGCCGGCGAGCTTGTCCAACTCCGCCTCCCGGAACTGCCCGGACTGATAGAGAAGCTGGTCGGTCAGGGTGGTTTTGCCGTGGTCGACGTGTGCAATGATGGCGACGTTACGAAGGTGGTTCTGGGCCATGGGGGTATCAGGGGGTTCGGGGTCAGGGATCGGGGATCAGGGGGACGCTAAGCCGCAAGCGGCTTTGGGGGTGGGGGATTATAGCGGGTAAGTGTTCGCGTGCTACGAGAGCGTCAAAACGGCGGCCAGGGGCGGGGCGGGCTTTCGCCTGCTTTATTCATCACTCAATCGGACCCGCTTGCCCGTCCGGGCCGACTGTTTCGCCGCATCGAGGACCCGCATCACGATCAGGTTGTTCTCGATCGAGGATAGCGCGTTCGGATCGGCGGTGCCGCGTACCACGGCGGCGAGGTGGGTGAACGGGTCGTCCTGCGGCGGGGCCAACGCGGGGGCCTCGCGCTGCTCGGCTTCCTGATCGCCGGGCTTGACGATGAGTTGGTCCCAACCCACGGTCTGAACGCTCGCGACCGTGCCGTACACCGCCATGTCCTTGCGTGACCCGGTCCAGGCCCAGGACGCCTGCACGACGCAGACCGCGTCGCCGTAGTCCAGCACGATCGTAGCGTCGTCCTCGACATCCGGGTACAGGTCGGGCTTGGTCCTCAGTGTGACGGCGGACACCGAATCGGGCGGGCGGTTCTCCATCAGCCAGGTCATCAGGTTCACGCCGTAGCAGCCGAAGTCCGTCAGGGCACCGCCGCCGTTCTCGTCGGGATCGGTCAGCCATGCCAGGAACTCCTCGTTGCACCCGATCTCGATCGGCCCGGCGTGGCCGGAGTTGACCACGACCCGACGTACCGCGCCCAGTTCCCCGTCGGCCGCCAGGCGGTGTGCGGCGGTGTTGCTTGCGTACCACGTCGTCTCGTAATTGGTTAACAGGTGCACGCCCGCCTTCGCGCAGGCGTCTCGCATCTGTTCCGCGTCCGCCAGGCTAACCGCCAGCGGTTTCTCGACCATCACGTGGATGCCTCGCCCGGCAGCGAGCAGGGTCTGCGCGGTGTGTTCACGTATGCTGCCGAAGAGCGTGACCGCCTCGGGCTTTGTCGCATCGAGCATCGTTTCAAGATCGGTGTAGTGCAGCGAAGGATCGAACCCGTGCTGCTTGAGGTAACGCCCGGCGAGTTCCTCGTTCGGCTCGTAGATGCCGACGATCTCGATGTCGCCCTTGTCCTTGTCCCGGCCGAGTATCCAATGTACGTGCGTATGCGTCAGGCCCACCACCGCGACACGCACCGATTTCACTTTCGCCATCGCTTGCTCCTGCGCTTGCGCCACAGCGTGATCGGCCGGTGATAGCAACATCAAGGCCGAGACCAAAGCTAAGTGAACGATGCTGCGCATGGCATTTTTACACCTTAAGACACCGTGGCTGTTGTTTGTTCCCGCATCCGCTCGATCCCGGCGGCCATATAATCTCGAAACTGTTCGGTCGAGGCGATCTCTTGCACGTCCCGGCGCAGGCCGGGCCAGGGCTGCAGGTGCGCGCTGTACCAGCTCATCCGGCGTTTGATGGTGTTCAATGCGATGCGTTCGTCACGCATGCTTAAGAGGTTCTCGAAGTGTTGCAGGACGAGTTTGGCGCGTTCGTCGCGGGGGTAGGGCGGGGGGAGTTCGCCTGTGGCGAGGTAGTAGGCGGTGTCGCGGAAGAGCCAGGGCTGGCCCAGCGCGCCCCGGCCGATCATTACGCCGTCGCAGCCGGTGATGTCGATCATGCGCTTGGCGTCCTGCGGGGTTTTCACGTCCCCGTTGCCGATCACGGGGATGTCGTGGCGCTTCTTGACCGCTTCGACCACCTTCGCGAGCCCGACGAGCCGGGCGCTACCCCGGAATTTTTGTTCTGTGGTTCGGCCGTGGACGGTGACCGCCTTGATGCCGATGTCGGCAAGCGCCGGCGGGAGCGTATCGGTGATGAGTTGGGTCTCGTCCCAGCCCAGGCGGATCTTGGCCGTGACCGGGACCTTCACCGCGTCTACGACCATCTTTGCGAGTTTGATCGTGTTGGCGGGGTCACACAGCAGGGTCGAGCCGCCGTTTTTCTTGGTGACCTTGTCGACCGGACAGCCCATGTTGATGTCGATCGTGGTCGCGCCGTGCTGCTCGGCCCACTTCGCCGCCTCGGCCATGATGACCCCGTCCGCCCCGTAGAGCTGCATGCAGACGGGCTTATCCTCAGGCGAGGTTGCCGCCAGCCAAAGCGACTTCTGGTTCTCGTTCAGCACCGCCTGCGGGCATAGCAAATCCGTACACGCCAGCCCGACCGTGCCGTGGCCTAAATAACCCGGCACGGAGCGCACCACCAGCCGGAACGCCAAGTCGCAGTACCCCGCGATCGGCGCTAACAGCAAATTAGTCTTTAGTTGGACATCACCTATCCGCATCGCCCATCAGTATAATCCCCCCGCACGCAACGCCGCTTGCGGCTTAGCGGCCCTGCTTCAGCACCAAACCTCCCCCCCCCAACCCCGTACAATTCCCCCATGCCCGACACCCGACGTACCAAAATCATCGCCACCCTCGGCCCGGCGACCAACGCCCCGGACACCATCGAGAAGCTCATCGCCGCCGGCGTCAACGTGTTCCGCCTGAACATGTCCCACGCCCCGCACGACCAGACCCGCGCCGACGCCCAAAACATCCGTGACGCCGCCAAACGGCTGAATAAAACCGTCGCCGTCCTCATGGACACCCAGGGCCCCGCCATCCGCACCGGCGAGCTGTCCACCGAGCTGAACCTCAAGCCCGGCCAGGTCATCGCGCTCACCGTCCGCGGCGCGCAGTCCGAGGAATACACTTCCGTCGACGTCAACTACGACGACCTGGTTAACGACATCTCCGAGGGCGACGTCGTCGTCGTCGACAACGGCAACATCAAGCTCAAGGTCCTCAAGAAAAAACGCAATCAGCTCGAATGCGAAGTCCTCACCGAAGGCAAGCTCGGGTCGCGCAGGCACATCAATCTTCCGGGCGTGCGCGTGAATCTGCCCGCGTTGACCGACAAGGACATCGCCGACATCGAGCTGGGTATCGAGATCGGCGTCGATTGGTTTGCGATGTCTTTCGTGCGCCAGGCCGAGGACGTGCAGCGCCTGCGTGCGATCCTTGACTACCGCAAAGCCCCGCAGAAGATCTGCGCCAAGCTCGAAGACCAGCAGGGCGTGAAGAACATCGACAGCATCATCCACGCCGCAGATGCCGTGATGATCGCGCGCGGCGACCTGGGGATCGAAGTCCCCTTCGAGGACCTGCCGCCGCTGCAGCGTAAGGTCGTCAAGCGTTGTGTGGCGCAGGGCAAGCCGGTGATCGTGGCGACCCACATGCTCGAGTCGATGATCGATTCGCCCTCGCCGACCCGCGCGGAGGTGACGGACGTCGCCAATGCGGTCTTCGAGCAGGCTGACGCGATCATGCTCTCGGGTGAAACCAGCGTCGGGAAGTACCCGCTGGCCTGTGTCGAAGCGATGGACCGCATCGCCCGCCGTATCGAACGCTCCGGCGGCGCGGGCTACGCCAAACAGGCCGACATCGACGACCCGCACGCGAAGATCGTCCGACAGGCCGCCGACCTGGCGCGCGAACTCGAAGCGGCGGCGCTGGTCGTCTTCACGCGCACCGGACGCATGGCCCATCACACCGCCTGGACACGCCTCTTGCGTCCGCGCCTGATCTGTTTCACCAACAACGCCACGCTGCTGCCGCAGCTTTCACTGCTCTGGGGCATCCAACCCAACCTGATGGATTTCCCCCAGGACCCCAATCAGACCGTCCGCGACGCCGGCGAACTGCTATTGAAGCGCAAACTGGTGCCGACCGGGTCTACCGTTGTGTTCGTGAGCGAGGCGACGGTCAGGGACAAGACCGTGGACACGATCCAGGTGGAGACGTTGGGGTGAGTTTAATACGTGGATCGCTGAAGCGACCACGCCGGGCCCGGGAATGGTTGGTTGTTGGTTACCGCCGTGGCCGCGGCTTGTTCGCCGCTTCCTGGAAGTATTTGCGGGCCTCGCCGGCGAGGTAGAAGCTGCCGGTGATGATGATCAGGTCTTCGCGGCTGACGGCGCTGGCGGCGAGTTTGAGCGCATCCTTGAACTTGTCCGCGGTCTGGACCATCTTGCCGGAGATATCGTTGAACTTCGTTTGAAGCTCGCCCGGTTCGACCGCGCGGGGGTTGCCCTTGGCGCGGGTGAAGATGATCTTGTCCGCGCCCAGCGAGACCTGCTTGAGCATGCCGGCGACGTCTTTGTCCTGGCCGCAGCCGAAGATCATGACAAGCGAGTCGTAGCTGATGTGCGCGCCCAGCGAGCGGATCAGTGCCTGGATCGAGTGCGCGTTGTGTGCGCCGTCGATGATGATGCGGGGCTGTTCCCAGACCTGCTCCATCCGGCCATGAAGCTCGGTGGCGGCCAGACCGGTGATGACTTTCTCTTCCGGGAGGTTAAACCCGTGGGCACGCAGCTTGTCGAGCATCGCAAGCGCCAGGCCGCAGTTGTAGGCCTGATGCTCACCACGCAGCGGGACGGGCAGGTGCTCGAACCGACTGGTCGGGGTGGTCAGGCAGACACGGGTGTGCGGGCCGAGTTCGCGGTTGGCCTCGAAGCGGAAGGAGAAGTCGATCTGCTCGCCGGTCGTTTCCAGCGTCGTGCCGACCGACTCGGCGACTTGTTTGAGGACGTCGGCGACCTCCGGCTCCTGGAGCACGGTCAGCGCGGGGATATCCTTCTTGAAGATCCCGGCCTTCTCACGCGCTATCTCCGGCAACGTGTCACCGAGGATATTCATGTGGTCCATGCTGATGTGCGTGACGCCGGTGACCAGCGGTTCGACCACGGTCGTGCAGTCCAGCCGGCCGCCCAGCCCCGTCTCGAGCACGGCGACATCCACCGCCTGGTCCGCGAAGTAACGCAGCGCGGTCGCGGTCATGATCTCGAAGAAGGTTGGCGGGGTCGCGCCCAAGGCCTTTTCCTTGGCGGCGATCTGCTTGAAGATCTCGGCGACCTCGTTGTAGCTGATCATGGTCCCGTCGATCGTGATCCGCTCGCGCAGGTCGATCAGGTGGGGGCTGGTGTAGAGGCCCACGGTGTAGCCGCAGGACCGCAGCATGCTCGAGAGCATGGCGCAGGTGGAGCCTTTGCCCTTGGTCCCGGCGACCTGGACGGCTTTGAGTTGCTGATGGGGGTTGCCCAGGAGGTCCAGCAGCCGGCGCATCCGCGCGAGGCTGAAGGTCCGCTCGTCGTACTTGACCATCCGCATCCGCTCGTGATCGGTATGGTCATAGAGCCACCGCAGAGCGGTGGTATAGTTGGTGATCTTGGTGCTCGAAGCCGCTGGTGCCGCAGGCTTGGCCGACGATCGGGTCGTCGACTTATTAGCCTTTGTTTTGCCAGCAGTTGTCTTTTTCGAGCCCCTGGAGGTCTTCGCGTTGCTACGCGTTGAGGTAGTCATACGCGGATTTTACCAGAAACTTACAGGCAGGTCAACTCAAGAAGTGTAAACTCTTTGCCAATAAAGGTATACGTTAAAAGTCCGTTCCGCGAAGATTTGAGTTTAATTATATAATTTATCTGTTCTGCCCGACCCGCTCCTGGCCGTTCATGTAAGGCCTTAGGGCTTTGGGCACGGTAATGCTGCCGTCTTCGTTCTGGTACATCTCGATAATGGGCACAAGCAGGCGGGGGCTGGCGGCGACGGTGTTGTTGAGGCTGTGGCAGAAAATCGGCTTTTTCGTCTCAGGATCGCGGTACCGCAGGTTCAGGCGGCGGCACTGGTAGTCGTACAAACGGCTGGCGGAGTGGGTTTCGCCGTAGGCCCCGGTGGGTCGGCCGTCCGCATCCTCCGGGCCGCGCCCGGGCATCCAGGACTCGATATCGATCATATCCGCGCGTTCTTCAGGCCCAGGTCCCCGGTGCAGCACTGCGAGGCCGGTAGGGCGGTTCAGCTTTTGTAGAGTGCTTCGACGAACCCGATCATCTTCTTGTGCCAGTCGCGGGAGGTCTGTTCGTCGGCTTGGCGAATCGACCTGTTCGACCTTGTCGAACTGGTGGACGCGGTACAACCCGGCGGTGTCTGCCGGCCGCCCCGGCCTCGCGGCGGAAGCGGCTGCCGGCAGTCATGGCAAAGCGGCAACTTCTCGGCGTCGAGGACCTCGCCTGGTGGTAGCCCATCAATCCGACTTCGCCCGTGCCGTTGAGGTAGAGGTCATACCCGCCGCCGCGGTCGGTCTCGCGGACCTCGTAGGCCTGTTCCTTGCCGTCGGGGAAGAACCCGGTGCCGACCATGCACTCGTCGCGCGACGACGGGCACGCTCAGCGGGGTGAACCCGTTTTCATTCGTCATAAAATCAAGCGAAACGGAGCACGGCCTGGTGCAGCCGCATGCCGTCGCCTGTCAGGACGTAGCTTCGGCTGCCGGCCATCTTCACGCCGCGTTCGAAGTCGGGCAGGCCCAAGACATCGCCCAGTTCGATGTGCGTCCTGAGCAGCCACCTGTTTCTTTAGACGACGAGGTCGAACCAGCCGGGGTGCCAGGTGCTTAGTTGCGTTGTCGTCGGCGGACTTGCCGACGGGCACGTCCGGGTCGGCCGGCTGGGGGATGCGCAGCCAAAGCGCGTCGCGCTTGGCTTCGAGCTCGGCGACCTGCGCGACCAGGGCGGACTCTTCTTCCTTGATCGCGTCCGGCCGGGCCTTGAGGTCCTGCATCTGTTGCTTGCAGAGCGGCACGCTCGGCGTCGCCGGCTTTCTTGAGCTGCCCGGCGAGCTGGCCATCTGCTTGCCGATCTGGTTCTTCTCGGCGGTGAGCTGTTCACGCTTCGTGATCAGCGGGCGCAGCTCGGCGTCGGCGGCGAGCAGGTCATCCAGCAGGGCGGCGGGGTAGCCCTTGTTCGCCAGGCCGGTGCGGTACTTGTCGGGGTTGGCTCGCAGGTCTTTCAGGTCGATCATGGCGTGTCACACAAAGGGGATCGGGAGTGTTTGGTCGGGCATTCCGGGAGCGTTCCGGGTTGGTTCCGGGGGCGACGCCGGGAGCTATGTTCGGCAAGGACCGGCCATGTTAGCCCGGCGGCGCGGGATGTCGAACCGGGGGCGGCTCGTGCGTCTTAGAATGGATGGAGGGTATCGGCAGATGCCCGAGCGGCTGTGTCGCGGGTTCGGCTCGATGTGTCGGCGGGGATTTGTGGGGACCGGGTCGGGCGGCCGATACCAGTTAGTGGTGCGCGGCGGTGGACCGGGTGCCGCAACCTATCGGGCCTTTGTCGTTGCCTATGATTATCGGCCTTTCACGGTCGAGCCGGCACGACTGGTGCAATTAGCTTGCCCGTTTTTCATTCTTACACGATCGGCCTGACTATGACGGACCGGAAAGCAGAAATCGTAGACGAACAAATCCGCACCACATCGAGTTCCCGGGCCGCCGTCCGTGCGCTGCAAACGGCTTGTGTGTTGGTTATCGCGTTGTTCATTGCTTCGTCCCCGGTCTGCGCGCAATCCACGGATAACCTGGCGGATTCACCGACGGTCGCCGAATCGTGGTCCCGGCTGACGTCGGAGAACCTCGGCCTGGCCGAGCGTGCGGCGGCGGCGACGGCGCTATTGCAGATGCGCAACGAGGAAGGGAACAACGCGCTGATCCTGGCCTTGACGACGCAGCAGAGCCGTATCGGCTGGCGTGCGGTGATTCAGGCGGTGGCGACCTACCCGGATAACCCGCCGAAGGAACTCGCGCAGCCTTTGATCGGCCTGCTGGGTCAGGTGGACGCCGGGTTGGCGGACGATCTGGCGGCGGCGCTGGGGCGATTCGATCAGTCGGAGGTGATCCGCGAATTGCAGAAGATCGCCGAGAGCGACAAGGAGCCGGTGGCGCGTCGTTGCGGGGCGATCCTGACGCTGGGCCACGACCGCACGACGCAGACGGCCGGGCTGCTGATGAAACTCATCGATGTCAAGGAACCTGAACTGGTGCAGCAGGCGTCGTTCAAGGCGCTTGGCATCCTAAGCGCGCTCGACCACTACGACGCGGACCGGCAGGCGTGGGAGAACTGGTGGGCGCAGAACAAGGGGCTTTGGGCGAAGGAGTGGACCCAACACCTGCTGGATAATTTCGAGCGACGCGAATCACGCCGCCGCGCCCACGATCACCAGCTCGAAGACAAACTCTTGGAATCCCAGCGTGCGTTGTACCAGGCGAACTCACCGCAGGGCCGGCCGGACGTTTTGGTATATATGCTCCGCGACCCGCTGACGCCGATCCGGCAACTGGGGATGGACCTGAGCCGTCAGCGTCTGCTGGACGACCTGCCGTTCGAGGAACCGTTGCGTGAAGCGTTGCGTGCCCGGCTGACGGACCCCGTGCCGTCGATCCGTGTCGATGCGGCGCTGCGACTGCGCGACCTGTCGGATGTGCCGGCGGCGCAGCTCATCGCGGCCCGGTTGGGCGAAGAGCAGGAGCAGGTGTCGTCGGTGCTCAGCGCTTATCTGCGTGTGATGGCGCGCCTGCCGCAGCCCGAGGCGATCGACCCGGCGGCTGAGTTCTTGAACGACGAGGCGTTGCGTGCCGACGCGGCCGCGTCGCTGGCCGCCGCGTTTGATGCGGGGCTGATGAGCAAGGCGCAGGTGAATCGCGCCGCGAAGTTATCGCGAAAATTTGTCGAAGACGGCCGCCCACCCGCGCCGCAGGTGATCACGCTGATCGGCAAGGTCGGCAACAAGGACGACTGGAAAGACATCGTCAACTGGGTGGACAACACCGACCCGGCGGTGAAGCAGGCCGCCGCGCAGGCGTGGGCCGATTCGGACCGGCCGTTAAGCGAGCTGGCCGACAAGATGGATGACCCCGTCATCGAGCCGATCGTGATCGCCGCCGCCACACGACGCGGCAAGGCGGCCTACACCCTCAACGTGCTGACCGCGCACAAGCCCCAGCGTGAGCGCACGGCCGAGGCCTGGCGTCGCGCGCTGGTGGCGATGGCGGCCCGTGTGCCCGCCGACTCCGTGCTGATCACCGTCAGGCAGGTCGTGGAGCTGGGCGAGTCCGACCGATTGCGTCTGGAGATCCTCACCGCCGCGATCGACCGCCCGTTGGCCGACACGCTTTCCCCCGCCGAACGGCTTGAGCTGATGCTGACCCGCGGCGAGATATCCCTTGAGGCCGGCGATGCCGCGGTGTCGCTCAGTGACTTCATGACCGTCACCGCCGCCGAATCCAACCTCTCGCCCACACAGATCGACCGGCTGGCGCGCGGGATGACCCGCGCCTATTTACAGCTTGGCCAGATGGACCAGGCCTTCGCCACCGCACGCAAACTGCTGACCCCCGCCGGCCGGGGCGTCTCGGCGACCGACGACCGCCTCGTCGAGCAGTTCATCGAGACCGCCCAGCGCTTCCGCCGCGATGGCAAGAAATCCGAGGTCGCCCGCATCGTCACCGACCTGCGCGACATGCTCAAGCCCGCGATCAAGCCCGAGGTCGGCCAGCAACTGGCGATGCTCGAGGCGTGGGTAAACGGGTCGGCGGATGAAGAATCCGACGACGCGGAGGCCACCACCGTCGAGGCCCCCGAACCCACCACGGGTAACGGCCCGGCGGCGGAGTGAGCACGTTCAAAGAAACGATCATTCCCGGGATCAATGTTTAGCGGCGGATCGAAGATCCGCGCGTTGCGTTGACATTACATCAATATCCAACACGGCGATCTACGATGGCCCGCTTGTCGCTCAAGACCGCTTGTGTTTCATCACACGGCTCAGTACGCCGCTGATATCATCGAGAGTTCCCTTCAACAATTCAGAGTCACCTAGTGCAGATTCAAAGCCGGTGTGGACTACATCCTGAATTGATTCCGGGACGAGATAGTTTCCGTGGACATGGATTGCGGTCACAATTTTGCTATTGGGGAAGCGCGAAACAGTGAACTCATTGCTGGGGAACGAGTAAGGGGCCGGGAGGCCGTTGTGATACGTGTCGGAGTATTCATCCTCTTCCAGATATTTTGCTCCATAGATACTATCTTCACGGAGCCATTGGCCTTTTAACAATAGTATTGTGTTGCCATCGATTTCAAATGCAAGAATCGATCTGAGGTCGTCTCGGGATCTATCTCAATAACCCGGGAACTAGTGACATGAATATCTTGGATGCATTGGGCTTTAGAGTCTTCGACTGCACTTCGTCGATTTGCGCGCTGGCGAGGAATGTATGTAAGCAGAAAAACAATTAAGCAAAATAATCCGAATAACCCGCCTATTAGCGTGCCGACAATAAGCATTTCGTTGAAAGGCCGGCCAACAATCCACCCCAATCCGACGCTGAATAACGTGAAGATTAAAACGGGTGCTATGCAAATAAAGATCGTGCCGCAACCACTGACAATCCTCACATCGAATCGGCAAAATCGCTTTGAGATTTTCATTCTCATTTTGGGTTGGCGTTCTAGATTCTATCGTGTACACGCACGCCCCCTAACTCACCAATCTATCAGATTCCAATTAACGCCTTTAGATTATGCGATATCTGCGTGTATTTGGCGTGATATTGTATCGATCAATACGACTTCGCCCACAGCACGCGTGTCGGGCTGTCTTTGCCGGTGAAGATGCACTTGCCGGGTCCGTCGAGGCCGGGGAGGTCGGCGTCCTGCTCGGGGATGCAGCGGATGGTGACGCCCAGGTCCTTCTGGATTTGCTCGGCGATCGCCTCGTCGCCGCACCAGTGTGACACGGCAAACCCGCCGTGGATCTCGGGCTGGTCGGCGTTCCTGGGGGTGAAGAACTTGTAGAACTTGTCCTTGGCGTTGATGACGCGTGTGTGCTCGGTGCGGTAGGCCTTGGCGCGGTCGAACATTCCCTGCTGCATCTCTTCGAGGATCGACGGGACGCTCTGAATGAACTCGGGGCGTGCGACGCCTTTCTTTTCCTTGTGGGGCTTGTCGCGTCGGCCCATGAAGACCGAGTCGCTGGCCATGTCGCGGGGGCCGACCTCCAGGCGGATGGGGATGCCGTTCTTGATCCAGGACCAGAGCTTGTCGCCGCCCTTGATGTCGCGGTTATCGAGTTCGACCTCGATGGGCCGGCCGTCGTAGGTCTGCCCCCGGATTTCGTCGCGCAGCTTCGTGCAGTAGTCGAGCACGGCCTGGGGGTCGTCGGCCTTGAAGGTGATGGGGATGATGACGACGTGCGCCGGCGCGAGTTTGGGCGGGAGGATCAGGCCGTCGTCATCGGCGTGCGTCATGATCAGCCCGCCGATCAGTCGGGTTGAGACGCCCCAACTGGTGGTCCAGGCGTGGACACGTTCGCTGTTCTGGTCGAGGAACATGATGTCCTGCGCCTTGGCGAAGTTCTGGCCGAGGAAGTGGCTGGTGCCGGCCTGCAGGGCTTTTCGGTCCTGCATCATGGCTTCGATGGTGTGGGTATCGACCGCGCCCGGAAATCTTTCGTTGTCGGTCTTTTTGCCCTTGATCACGGGCATGGCCATGTAGTTCTCGGCGAAGTCGGCGTAGACGGCGTGCATCTTCTCGGTCTCTTCGATCGCCTCTTCTTTGGTCGCGTGGGCGGTGTGGCCCTCCTGCCAGAGGAACTCGGCGGTGCGGAGGAACAGGCGCGTGCGCAACCCCAGCGGACGACGTTGGCCCACTGATTCACGAGTAGCGGCAGGTCGCGGTAGCTCTCGATCCACTTGGCGAAGCTGTAGCCGATGATGGTTTCGCTGGTGGGGCGGATGACCAGGGGTTCTTCGAGTTCGCCGGCGGGTTTCAGGCCGCCCTTGCCGTCGTCTTCGAGCCGGTGGTGCGTGACGACGGCGCACTCCTTGGCGAAGCCTTCGACGTGCTCGGCCTCTTTCTCCAGAAAGCTCTTGGGGATGAACAGCGGGAAGTAGGCGTTTTTGTGCCCGGTGTCCTTGAACATCTTGTCGAGCGCGCGCTGGATGTTCTCCCAGATCGCGTAGCCCCAAGGCTTGATGACCATGCACCCGCGCACCGGCGAGTTCTCCGCGAGGTCGGCGGCGCGCACGACCTGCTGGTACCACTGCGGGTAGTCCTCGGCACGGGTCGGGGTGATGGCGGTCTTGGCTTGTTGGTTCATGGGGGTGGTAGTTAGTGATTGGTGGTTAGTGGTTAGTGAGGAGCCATTAGCCGTTAGCCATTAGCCCTTAGCACGGAGTAGGAGCTGATCCCTGTTCCCCGATCCCTGAACCCTAGTATTCCGACACCGGCAGGTGACGCAGCGGGTCTTTGCCCGTGCGTTCGGCGGGTTCCTCGACGCCTTTCACCGGTGCACCGATGGCCGCGATGATCGCTTCGAGGTCGTCGGGGACGGGGATGGGGCGGTTGGCGATGTTGCCGTGCGGCTCGGTGCGCGGGGCGGAATCCTGCACGGCCTTCATGTTGATGCCGGTGTGGTACTTCACGGTGGCGTCGGGGTCTTTCAGGACGTGGCCCGTGAGGATGCAGACGACGCGCTGGTCGGGCGTGATCAGGCCTTCCTTGATCAGTTGATGTGCCCCGGCGACGCTGGCGGCGCTGGCGGGTTCGCAGCCGAAGCCGTAGCGGCCGACCATGGCCTTGTATTCGAGGATGGTTTCGTCATCGGCCTGGCGCACCACGCCGTCCATGATGTCTAACGCGCGGAAGGCCTTGGGCAGGTTCACCGGCCGGCCGATCTCGATGGCGCTGGCGATGGTGTGCGCGGCGTTGCCGGCGTCGTCCTGCTCGCGGTAGTAGTTTTTGACCGTGTCGAGGTCCCACCGGCCGCCGTTCCAGGTCACGCCGTGCTTGTTGACCAGTTCGTACAAAGGGTTCGCGCCCTGGGCCTGGATGATCGCCAGGCGCGGGATGCGGTCGATCAGCTTCAGTTCTTTAAGCTCGGCGAACGCTTTGGCGAAGGCGGAGCAGTTGCCGAGGTTGCCGCCGGGGACGACGATCCAGTCGGGGACTTCCCAGTCGAGTGCTTCGAGCACGCGGTACATGATCGCCTTCTGCCCTTCCAGGCGGAAGGGGTTGACGCTGTTCATCAGGTAGATGCCAAGCTCGCGTCGGTCACGCGCGATCTCGCGGACCCGGCGGAGGCAGGCGTCGAAGTCGCCGGTGATCTGGAGTGTCTTTGCGCCGTAGTCCAGCGCCTGCGACAGCTTGCCGTAGGCGATCTTGCCCGAGCCGATGAAGACGATGCCCGCCATCTGCGACAGCGATGCGAAAAGCGCGAGGCTGGCGGACGTGTTGCCCGTCGAGGCGCAGGCGACGCGGTTGGCGCCGATCATCTTTGCGTGTGTGAACGCGGCGGTCATGCCGTTGTCTTTGAAGCTGCCGGAGGGGTTCAGCCCCTCGTATTGCAGGAACAGGTTGCCGGGCTTGATACCGAGCTGTTTAGCCAGGAGCTGGGCGTCCTGGAGGTTGGTGCGGCCCTCGCCGATGGTGACGATCTGGTCCTCATCGTCATAGAACTTCATCATCTCCCGGAAGCGCCAGACGCCCGAGAAGTCCAGCGCCCCTTGGCCGTGCTCGCCCTTGGTCATCCAGCGGTGCTCGAAGGCCTTGAGGCTCTTGGGCACGTCCGGGCGTTGCCAGTTGTATTTGATATCCAGCAGCGACTGCCGGCCCTTGTCGGCGCAGGCGGAGCAGGCGAGGTGGACCTCATGGACGTCGTAGGTCGCGCCGCAGTCGGGGTGGATGCATTGTTGGTAGGCGTGTTGCATGGCTTATCAACCCTTCCCGAGCACTATTCCCGCACTATCGGGGGCTTTATTCCGGGGGGCCGTGCATTGTAGCAACGGGGCGTATGCCGCGCAGGTCGATACAATCCGGCCATGAAACCCCTGATCGGCATTACCGTGGACCGTATCCAGAACGAGCAGGCCGAGCACGGCCGTTACCAGACGGGTCCGTTTATCGCCCGCGCGGTCGCGGCGGCGGGAGGCGTGCCGGTATTGATGGCCGTGGACCCCGCAATGGCCGGGCACTATGCCGAGGCCTGCCACGGCTTCGTCTTCACCGGCGGGCTTGACCCGGACACCACCGCCTTCGGGGAGCCGATGCACCCCAAAGCCCGCAAGCTCGACCCGATGCGTCAGGCGTTCGAGACGGCGCTCCTCGATGCGCTGGACAAGCGCGCCGATCGGCCGGTGCTGGGCGTGTGCCTGGGGATGCAGATGATGGCCCTGCACGCCGGGGGCAAGCTCAACCAATACATGCCCGACACGATGGCCGACGCGCAGCGGCACAAGAACGACCTGAGCCACCCGATCAGGATCACTGTCGATGACAGCCCGATCAGGCCGAGCGACGCGGATGACCACGAGCCCATCTGCTCGTCCCACCAGCAGGCGGTGTCCGACCCCGGCAGGCTGCGCGTGATCGCGGTCGCCGACGACGGCACGGTCGAGGCGGTCGACGGCAAACCCGTCCACGGCGAACGGTTTTATTTGGGCGTGCAGTGGCACCCGGAACGCGGCGGTGAAGGTCCGCTTAATCTTGGGCTATTCCGCCAGCTTGTTTCGGCGGCGGCGCGGACGCTTCCATAAGCAAGACGTATTCCGGCATCTTGGCTTGATGAAACGGCGTCTGTTCAAGATCGCCCCATTGGTGCAACACCTTCAGGCCTACCCGGTCAAGCAAGCCGAATAATTCGGCCGACTCGACGACCCGCCGCCGCTCACCCCCCATTCTGACGGTTTTCGACGCCCCGTTAGCGTCTACGGTCGTCCAATTATGTGGGCGGGAGATGATCCGGGTCGTGGGGTCGTAGTCGTACTCACCCGGTTCGCTAAATTCAATGGCAGGCGTCTTGTTAGCCAGCAGAAACCGGCCGCCGGGAGCGAGGTGCCGAACGATTCTGGATAAACATGCGATCTGATCTTCTTCGGTCAGCAGATATCCGAAGCCGTCATCTTCGAAAATGATGAAGTCGAATTGGCGGCCGATATCAAACGTACAGACATCGCCACACAGGATTCGGATCCGGTCCCGGATTGTTTTGTCCTTGTCAGCCAGAGTCTGCCGGAAGGTTTCAAGCATGGATTCGCTGAGGTCTATGGCGGTGATCCGGCAGCCGGCTTCAGCCAGAAAGATCGCCAGCGCGCCGCCCCCGCAGCAGAGTTCCAACACCGTTCGGCCGGGCGAATAGGTCTGGATGATCTTCAAAATCGCGGGGCCGACTCGCCGAGATCGGCGTCCGGGTTCTCCGAAGAAGAACTCGGGATCAAACGATGACCATCCGCAGTGATCTAATCGTGAGGTATCCATACCGGTTGAATCAGGCATCTTTGACTGTGGAGCTATTTGATGGCGGCGCGTGCCGCCAGGTAACCAGCACCACGGTGATGACACCGAACAATAGCGCCACATCCGCGAGATTGAAGATCCAGGGGTAAAGCCCGCGTCCCCCGCCCGGCCAGCTAAGGCCGAACGGCAACTCGCTGTCCGGGAACATGTGCAGCATGTCACGCACGACGCCATAGAACGCCCGGTCGTACAGGTTGCCGACCGCGCCCGCCAGGATCAGCGCCAGCGCGATGTGGAACAGGGTCAGTTTCGCATCGCTGCGCCAGAAGATACGGCCCACGAACCCGATCGCGACGATGCCGACGACGATGAACACCCACCGGCTGCCCTTGCCGATCCCGAAGATCGCGCCCTCGTTTGCGGTCAGTTGCAGGTTCAATACACCCGGGATCAGGACGGTCGGGTCGTGGTGGGGCACACCGAAGTAGGGCGGCGCCGACAAATCCAGCACGACCGGCTCACCAGCGACTTTGTGAAATGCGTAATATTTCAGTCCGAGGTCGGCCGCCGCAACGGCGAGCGTGACGATGACGAAAAGCAAGATGCAAGCCGGGCGTTTCCCCGCGATGGCAACGGCGGCGGCGGTCTTGGATTCCGTGGTCGGAGTGCCGGAAGTGGGGGCGTTGGCGGGTTGATCCATTGGGGGATGGTATCAGGTCGTGATCGTGTTTAGCGGGCGATCATGAATCGCCGGTTTTTTGCCCATTCGGACCCAAACGCGGATCTTCGATTCGCCACTAAACAGGGTGTGGCAAGATGAACACGCTGCGGGGCGTTAGAAGCTGTGCAGACCGCGTTTTTCGCGTTGGCGGACGATCTCGATGCTGTACTTGGCCCAGGGCTTGATCTCCAGACGCACCTTGGGGATCGGGGTGCCGGTGATGATGCACACGCCGTAGGTCTTGTCCTGGATGCGCTTCAGGGCACGGTCGATCTCGACCAGGAGTTTGCGTTCGCTTTCGACCAAGCCGAGGGTGAACTCCTGCTCGTAATTGTCCGAGCCGATGTCGGCCATGTGCAGGGGCATGTTCGAGAGGTCGCCGCCGTTGCCGGAGCTTCGGGCCTCTTCCATGCCCATGACATCGCCGACGATCTCGGCGCGTTTTTCCAGGAGCAGTTGCCGGAACTCTTCGAGGTCTTTCCTGGTCAGGCCGGTCTTGACCTTGCGGAGCTTGGCGTCGCTTAGGGGGGTCCAGTCATCGACCTCGGGTTCGACCGGGGCCGGTGGGGTGGGGCGGACGACACGGCGGATCGGCTGAGGCGCGGGCTTGGCCGCGGCTTCGGCGTGCTTGCCGTTGTCCTCGGGGTTGACCGGTGTTTCCGCGGCGGCCGCCTTGGTTTCCGCAGCGGCTTTCTTGGTGGTCTTCTTCTTTTTCGTTTTAGACGCGGCGACCTCGTCGGCCCTCT
>JAWKTA010000039.1:0-50154 GCA_041402025.1 Phycisphaerales bacterium
CGGCTCAAACACGCCACGAAAGCCGCACGCACCCACTACAAACCCAAGCCCTACGCCGGCAATATCAACCTGTTCAAGTCTTCACTCCAGCCCGACTGGATGCGCTTCATGCGGGTCGAACCGGGCTACGGCTGGAATGGATTAGTAAATGGCCGTGTGTGCGAGTTCATCATTCCGGGGGCGCACCTTGAAGTCTTCGACGCCGCCCACGCCGCGATCCTCGCCGAGCAGGTGCGCGCGAGCCTGAGCACAGGCAACAGCTGACAAACACAATTACGAACATCGCGGCCCGACAAATGCTCTCCCCGTCGCGGCGAATATCAGCAGCATCGTGGATAAGGTCGTCGGTTCGGGCACCGGCAGGCGGTCCAAGGCATCATCTCCGATCGCGTATCGAAAAAAATCCCACTCGGTCGTGGCCGAGGGATTCACGGAAAACCGTTGCTCCCCGCCGTATCGCCATGTCCCGGCGACCGAACGGATCGGCTGATCAATCGCCAATCGCCCATCGATATACAAGCGGATGGTATCTGTCGAATGCTTAACCACCGTGTAGGTATGAAACACTGTGGTATCCAAAGCCACCGATTCCTGGACCCAAAAGCTGTTGTGGATATTCCCACGGTCAAGCTGACGTAAGCGAACCTCGTCCTTCAACACGAAAACCATGATCCCGAGCCCCGGGTTGGCGTCGTCTCCAAACTCGAGCTGAGTCCGAGCGCCTCGGTAAATCGAATTGCTGGATTCGACAGGATCGATCAGACGGACTCTGAACTGCTGTACGACCAGGTCTTCGACGTACATCGCTTCCTGACGATAGTAATCATGGCTGCCCGTGGAGCGGGTGTTGGGAAAGGTCAATATCCCCCCGCCCACAGAGGGCGAATCATCCAGGCTCGCTGGCACATAAGTGAAAGGCGGATTATTTGCTTCTGGCAGGACATCGCCGGTGTATTCCACATAAACTGATGCGCTGCACCAGACTGGGAAAAGCAGGCTGATACCAAAAAAGACATTGATAACGCGGAACATACGGTAATGATATGTGACACTCATCAGGATTTCCCCTCAAGCGAGCGCAATAAATCTCGAAGTCTGCCGTAGAATCACGTCATTGTACCCGATTCTGAACCTCAGCTGGGCGTGCGGTGTGTGCCCCTCTTGCGCAATAAAAAACCCACGGGCCTTGCCCGTGGGTTGTCGTGATTGCGCTCGATTCTACCCGGTCAGTCTTTCATCTGCTTTTTGCTGTCCAGCGCTGCCTGCGCCCGCGGCGGGCGTGCGATGGGGACGCGGAACGGGGCAGGAGACGTAGTCCAAGCCGACCTTGTGGCAGAAGCCGACGGAGGGGCCGGGTCGCCGCCGTGCTCGCCGCAGATGCCGCACTTCAGGCCCTTCTTGGTCTTTCGGCCCATGGCGACGGCCATCTCCACGAGCTGGCCCACGCCGGTGTCCAGCGACTGGAACGAGTCCTTCTCGAGGATTTCCTGGCCGATGTAGTCCGGCAGGAAGGTGTTCACGTCGTCACGGCTGTAGCCGAGCAGCTGAGCTGGGTCAGGTCGTTGGTGCCGAAGCTGAAGAAGTCGGCGACACCTCAGCGATCTGGTCGTCAGCGGTGAGGGCCGCGCGGGGATCTCGATCATCGTGCCGACGGTGATGTCCAGCTTGCCGGTGTACTTCTTCTTGGTCTTGACGTCGGCGATGGTCTTCTCGGCGAGGTGCTTGCCGGATCGAAAGCTCCTTGCGCGTGCCGACCAGCGGGATCATGATCTCGGGGACGGCATCGACCTTCTTCTTCTTGCACTCGATCGCGGCCTCGACGATCGCGGTGACCTGCATGGTCAGGATCTCGGGGTAGGTGATCGACAGGCGGCAGCCGCGGTGGCCGAGCATCGGGTTGGCCTCGTGCAGCTGCGAAACACGCTGCTTGACCTTGTCGGCGCTGACGCCGAGCACCTTGGCCAGCTCGCCCTGGCTCTTGTCGTCGTGCGGGAGAAACTCGTGCAGCGGCGGGTCGAGCAGGCGGACGGTCACGGGCAGGCCCTTCATCGCGGTGAAGATGCCTACGAAGTCCTTGCGCTGGAACGGCAGCAGCTTGGCGAGCGCCTTCTCGCGGTCGGCCTTGTTCTCGGCGAGGATCATCTCGCGCATCGCCATGATGCGCTCACCCTCGAAGAACATGTGTTCGGTGCGGCAAAGCCCGATGCCCTGGGCGCCGAACTCGCGGGCACGCTTGGCGTCGGCGGGGGTGTCGGCGTTGGTGCGGACCTTCAGCGTGCGGTACTTGTCCGCCCACTTCATCACGGTGGCGAAGTCGCCGGACAGCTTGGGCGTCACCGTGGCGATCCGGCCGGCGAAAACTTCGCCGGTCGCGCCGTCGATCGACAGCTCGTCGTTGTGGGTGTAGGTGTTACCGCCGACGGTGATCTTCCGGCCCTTCTCGTCGATGCTGATCGCACCGGCGCCGGCGACGCAGCACTTGCCCCAGCCGCGGGCGACGACGGCCGCGTGCGAGGTCATGCCGCCGGTCGAGGTGAGGATGCCGGCCGCGGAGTGCATGCCGTCCACGTCCTCGGGGCTTGTTTCCTTACGCACCAGCAGCACGGTCTCGCCGGCCTGTGTGCGCTGCACGGCTTCCTCAGCGGTGAACGCCAGCTTGCCGACCGACGCGCCGGGCGAGGCCGGCAGACCGACCGTCAGCGGGCTCTGCTTCTTCTTGGCGGCGGTGTCGAAGCTCGGCAGCAGGAGCTGTGTCAGGTCGCCGGCGGGGATACGGAGCACGGCCTGCTTCTCGGTGATCAGCTTCTCCTTGACCATGTCGCAGGCGATCTTCACCGCGGCGGCGCCGGTGCGTTTGCCGGTACGGGTCTGGAGCATGAACAGTTTGCCTGCCTCGATCGTGAACTCGATGTCCTGCACGTCCTTGTAGTGCTTCTCGAGCTTGTTCTTGATCGCGATCAGTTCTTTGTAAACGCGCTTGTTCCACTTGGGCATCTCTTTGACGTGCTGCGGCGTGCGGATGCCGGCAACGACGTCTTCACCCTGGGCGTTGATGAGGAACTCGCCGTAGAACTCGTTCTTGCCGGTCGATGGGTCGCGGGTGAAGGCGACGCCCGTGCCGCAGTCATCGCCCATGTTGCCGAAGACCATGGTCTGGACGTTGACGGCCGTGCCCTTGAGGCCGGTGATTTCCTGGATCTGGCGGTAGCGGATGGCGCGCGGCGCGTTCCAGCTCTTGAACACGGCCTCGATCGCCAGCTCCAGCTGCTCGAACGGGTCCTGCGGGAAGGCGCGGCCGGCGTGCTTCTTGACGACCTGCTTGTAGGCCTCGCACAGCTCGATCAGGCCCTCGAGGTTGACATCGTTGTCGTCCTTGGCGCCCTGCTTCTTCTTGATGCTATCGAACTCGGCCTCGAAGTAGTGGTGGTCGACGCCCATGACCACGTCGCCGTACATGTTGATCAGGCGGCGGTAGGCGTCGTAAGCGAAACGCTTGTGGCCGGAGGACGCGGCGAGGCCGGTAACGGCGATGTCGTTCAGGCCCAGGTTCAGCACGGTGTCCATCATGCCGGGCATGGACATCGCCGCGCCGGAGCGGACGGAGACCAGCAGCGCGTTGGACGAATCGCCGAATTTCTTGCCGCTTTCCTTTTCGAGTAGCGCCACCGCTTTGTGGACCTGGTCCATCAGCCCCTTGGGCAGCTTCTTGCCCTGCTGGTAGTACTGGTCGCAGCACTCGGTGGTGATGGTGAAACCGGGCGGGACCGGCAGGCCGATCGAGGTCATCTCGGCGAGGTTCGCGCCCTTGCCGCCGATGAGTTGTTTCATCGTGCCGTTGCCGTCGGTCTTGATCTGGCCGAAGTAGTAGACCATCTTGTCCTTGCCGGCGGCGGACTTCTTCTTGGTGCCGGCCTTCTTGGTGGTCGCTTTCTTCTTGGTCGTACGCTTCTTGGTCTTGGCAGCCATCGGTGTGATCCTGAACCTTTCTTAGGCGTTGAGCCTGTGCGTATAGGGAAGCGGAGTCGGACGATACCAGCCGGGCCTCCCGCGTGTCCGCTTCACGGGGAGCGTGAGCGGGTTGACCGGTGCGGTTCGTGCCGTTTCGGGGTGTTGTCCGCCTGGCACTGCGAGGTTGGCGGACCCGGACGGTCCGGGACAGGCCCTGACCGTTTTAAGACTTGCGATTCTAGTGATTGCAGGTGGAGCGTCAATCCGGGCCGTCAGCCGGGGGCGTTCCCGCGACGCTCCCTGCCGGACCAAGTGACCGTGCTAAAACCCCGGATTTATTACAAAACGATGAAAGGCCGCCCCGCCCCCCTACCGCCGGACGAAGACCAGTACCTGGCCGCTGAACACCGTATCAAGCGTGGTCCAGCTGGCTTTCATGTTCCCCTCGATCGGGTCCGCCACCATGATGTCGGTATCCGTGACATCGGTGATCGTCACCATGTGGAACTGCGTCGGCTCGTAACGGAAGGTCGTGAGGATCGGGTAAGGCAAGTAACGCAGTTCCTCGGGCTTCACCTCCAGCAACTCCACGGTGTAAGGCGTGCCCTTGAGCCGTTCATTGAGTCCCTGCATCGCGCGGATCATGGTCGAACCGGTGCCCGGACGGGTCTGGCTCAGACGGGCCATGTATTTCTCACTCGTGGGAAAACCCAGCAGCGTCAACGCGTGTGCGCTGGCGGCTGGCACGCAGGAATATTCCTGGCTCTGGCGGATCGATTCGGCGCTGACCGTCGAAGCGAAGCCCTGCTCGGGCGTTGACTGGAGCATCCACATCCCGCCGTGGATAAAAAACACCGCCCCGAACATGATCGCCCAGGAGATGACGCGTTTCTGACGGGGCAGCTGAGCCCGCGCCCAGGCCAGCCCCAGAAGCAACATGAAGATCGGCACGCTCCCGACCCCCTCGATCCGCGAAAGCAGCGCCACCGGGATCAGCTTCACCGCCACCGCCGGGTGATAATGCAGCCAGGTCCACAGCCCCATGCACGTCAGTCCGGCCAGCAGTGTCACGCGGGCCACCGAAGACGACCTTTTCCCGAGGTAATACCCCCCCGCCCAGGCGAGCGACGACAGCGACGCGATCGTGACAAACCAGCCGATTGTCGGTTCCATACGCGCCGCCATCAATCGACGGCGAAGCCAGAACGGCCCCTCCGCCAATAACCCTGGATACGTGCGCCCGCAGCCTCACGGGCTTATTCAGGGTTGGTCGGCGAATGCCGCTCAAGGGTTTTTATCCGTCCCGTATAACCCCCGCCGGACCCGATGGCCCCGGCATACATAACCGTTACAACCGTCACAGACGGCCCCGCACCGCGCACGCTTTGCGGTCAGGGTACTCACCCGTCACAATGCACCTGACTAATCACTACCCACTAATCACCAACCACTTCCTTCTCCATGCCCCCGCCCCCCGGACACACCTGGCGTACCTGGCTCTACGAAGTGATCTTCGAGGCCGATACCCCCGCGGGCAAAGCGTTCGATGTGGTCCTGCTCTGGTCGATCCTCTTAAGCGTTGCGGCCGTACTGCTCGAAAGCGTCGCCTCCATCCGTGCCGACTACGGCCGGGCCCTCTACGCCGCCGAGTGGTTTTTTACGATCCTCTTCACCGCCGAATACATCGTCCGCATCATCTGCGTCCGTCGGCCGGTCCTCTACGCACGCAGCTTCTTCGGCATCGTCGATCTGCTCTCGATCCTCCCGACCTACATCAGCCTCTTCATCGGCGGGTCACAGGCCCTGATCGTCATCCGCGCCCTGCGCCTGCTCCGCGTCTTTAGGATCTTCAAACTCGCACGCTATGTCGGCGAGGCAAGCGTGCTTATGCAGGCCCTGCGTGCCAGCCGGGCGAAGGTCACCGTGTTCCTGCTCACCGTGCTGTCGATCGTGCTGATCGTCGGTTCCGTGATGTACCTGATCGAAGGCACGCACCCGGACTCGGGTTTCACCAGCATCCCGACGAGCATCTACTGGACCATCGTCACCATGACCACCGTCGGCTACGGCGACATCGCCCCGCAGACCGTGCTCGGTAAGTTCGTCGCCTCGGTTGTGATGATCATCGGCTACGCCATCATCGCCGTCCCCACCGGCATCGTCACCGCCGAACTCTCCGCCGCCGGCCGCCAGAAAATCATCACCACCCAGATGTGCCCCGACTGCCACCGCGCAGGCCACGAGCCGGACGCCAAACACTGCAAGTTCTGTGGGGCGGCGCTGGAGGAAAACACCAGCCCGACCTGATCAAGACAATGAGCCACCGATGAACACAGATGAAGAATCTCAAATCCAGATTCCTGGCCTGATCTGTGTTCATCCGTGTTCATCGGTGGCTAAACAACTGCTTCCTGTGGAAGCAGGGGCATAAATCAATCTTGTCGCCGGGTGATAACTTAAGACGTGCGTCATTCACGGAAACAAATCCGCCGGGATCGGCTTGAGTTTGCCGTCTTTATCCACGCAGACCAGCGTCGTCTGGCCGGTCGCGATCAGGTCTCTGCCGCGGCGGACCTCGTAGGTGTGCTCGACCTTCACGCCGGCGGAGGGCTGGGCGTTACAGATGATCAGCAGGTCGTCGTCGTACTTCGCGGGCTTGTGGTAGCGCAGGCTCATCCGGGCGACCACGAAGAACACCCCCGCCGCTTCCAGGTCTTTGTAGTCGTTGCCACGCCGGCGCAGCAGGTCGGTCCGGGCAATCTCAAACCAGATCGGATACACCGAGTGGTGCGCCACGTTCATCGGGTCACACTCGACATAACGCACGCGGACGGGGACTTGGATCGTACGATTAGGGTCGGATTCTGGCATGGATGGGTGGAAGTAGGAATGATGAGGTATGGATGAGATCGCCGGTCGTCCGATTTTCCAGCAACGAAAGGCCCTATTGCCCCAACTTCTCGTAATCGATCAGGGCCTTGTATTTCGGCGCGTCCTCTGTCGGTTGCGTTTGGTACTCCAGGTGCCCCCACGAGCCGTACCTGCCCGGGGCGCCGACGTCGTTGAAGGCGACGAACAGGTCGCCGCCCGCCTGCTCGAAGGCGCGCATGTTCATCAGGTACAGGATGTACATCCTCGGATTGGACTGCGCCGCGATCAGGGCGTTGTAGTACGGCACGTTCTCGTCGCCGTTGGCGCTTAGGTGCTGGCCCGCCTCGTAAGCGATCAGGCGGATCGGTCGGCCGAGCTTGTCGGACCATTGTTTAGCGAGGTCTCCGTGGGCCTGGAACCATTTCTGGTTGTCTTCGCGGATGTTTTTCTCACACAGGTTCAAAAGGTCGTCGGCGGTGGTGGCGGCGCTGAGGGTCTTGGTCTGGTCGCGGGTGATGCCGAAATAAGCCGAGGGGGCGATGGCGTCGAACTCGCCGTTGAGCCGGGATAAAAGCTGCTTGGCGACCCAGGGGTTCTGCAGCTGCACCGCCGCAACGCGTACCAGCCTGTCCTTATCCTCACCGAATACTTCCTGCCAGATGCGGAACGTGTTACGGCAGCGCTCCGCCCAGGCGTCAAAGAAACCATCAGAAAACGAGTCCTTGCCCCCCGCCAGCTTGCGCATGTGGTCGTGCTGACTGAACTGACTGTTCCAGACCTCGTTGGAGTACTCGATATAGATTTTCGCGTCCGGGTGCAGCCGGTCACGCACCAGCTCGGCGTAGCTTCGGATGTAATCATCGTCCGCCAGGTGCGGCATGCAGAACCAGGGGTCCGCGCCCAGTTCGTTGCTGATCTGCACCATGTACTCGATCGCCACGCCGTCCTTGCCCGCCTGCGTCGTGATGCCCTTGCGCGTCCGGTGCAACCAACGGCTGTCCGACGAGTTATTCGTGTTCGCCCAGTCCATGAAACGCAGCACCTTGAAAGGCTTGAGCCTGTCGAGGTATTCCGGCTGGAACGGCGAGGTGCGCATCTCGTGTTCGACGCGGATCAGGCTGACGTCCGAGACCTCGCCGACCTTCTGCATGTTGATGCCCTCGTCGCCGGTTGAGACGGTGACGGTCGCGCTGTTGCCGCTGGTTTTGTTCGAGGAAGCGTCGCCCGAGAAGCGGACCGAGCCGGTGCCCGCCCAGGTGCAGATGTATTGCCCGGGCGGCGCCTGGCCGGACTTGAAGATGTAGGCCCGCCCGTCGTCGCGCCAGGCGTCGCTCTGCAGGATCAGGTCGGTGAAGACCCAGGCCCGGCTGTAGTACGTCACGTCCGCGAGGTTCATGCCCACGAAGTTGAGTTTGTCGGTGCCGGTCTCCGACACATCTCCGGGGGCGGGGACAGGATCGGGCGCGGGGGTTTCCCCGACCGACGACGGATCATCCGGTGTCTGTGCGCTGCTGACCGTAAGCATGTGCCCGAGCAGGTCGTGCAACGAACGCGCCTGCATGAGCGAAAGCGACATCCCGCTTGGCTGCCCCGCGACCGCCAGGCGCACCGCCGACACGTCTGCATCATCCGCGACAAGCTCGCCGGTCGCGACCGGCGCATCAGGCTGTGCGGCGTCCGTGACCGCGTAGCGTGTGACACGGCTCTCGCCCAGTTCGATTACCTCAGCATACGCACGGCCAAACAGCGGCACACACGCGGCGAGCACTACAACCCATTTCATCCATCGTCTCATGGCGTCTCCTGACATTCGTGGTCATATCTTAACCGATCCGGCAGGCCCCCTACTAAGTTGGGCCGGACCCGCTCCGTGCGCATGGAAACAGCGGCGCCGGTCCTAACGTACTTTCCGGGCCGAGGCCGTTGATAGCGCACAGCCTCACGATTTTTCGCTGCTTCGGCCTCGTGTGTGCGCACGGCCTCTGCCGCGACCGCATATAATCACGTCATGGCGGATCAGCCCAACCCACACGAGCAGCCGATACCCGACGATCAAGGCAAGGTCGCGCCCTACACCGGACCCGCGGGCGGCTGGGGTTCGGTCAAAACCGGCTTGCGACACCTCATGGGCCAGGGCAACGTGCTGGGCACAGCCTCGGCGTTACTACGCGTCAATCAGCCCGACGGGTTCGACTGCCCCGGCTGCGCATGGCCCGAGCCGGCGGACGGCGGGAGCGGCCCGATGGAGTTCTGCGAGAACGGGATCAAGGCCGTCACCTGGGAAGCGACCGCAAAGAAAGCCGGGCCCGAGCTTTTCGCAAAGCACAAGGTCGCCTGGCTGCGTGAGCAATCCGACCACTGGCTGGAATCACAAGGCCGGCTGACGCACCCGATGCGCTACGACCGCGCGGCCGATCAATACGTGCCCGTGAAATGGGGCGAGGCTTTCAAACTCATAGCGGACAAACTCAACGCGCTGAGCGACCCCAACCGCGCGGTGTTCTACACCTCCGGCCGGACATCCAACGAGGCCGCGTTCCTCTACCAGCTATTCGTGCGCAGGCTCGGGACGAACAACCTCCCCGACTGCTCGAACATGTGCCACGAATCCTCGGGCGTCGCGCTGGGCGAGGCGATCGGCACGGGCAAGGGAACGGTGACGATCGAGGACTTCGACAAGGCCGACTGCATCCTCGTGATCGGGCAGAACCCCGGGACGAACCACCCGCGCATGCTCACCGAGTTACAGAAGGCCGCCAAACGCGGCGCGAAGATCATCACCATTAATCCGCTCAAAGAGCCGCGGCCTGGAACGATTCACCCACCCGCAAAGCCCGCTGGGCATGCTCTCGCCCGGCGGCGGTTCGCCGATCTCGACGATGTACCTGCAACCATTGATCGGCGGCGACCTCGCGGCGCTCAAGGGCATCTGCAAGCGGCTGGTCGAGATGGATCGTGAGCAAGGCGGCGTGCTCGCCAAGGCTTTTATTGAGGAGCATACGCACGGCTTCGATGCGTTCCTTGCCGACCTCGACGCGGCCGACTGGCTGAATATCGAATCGCAGTCGGGATTGTCACGACACGACATCGAACGGGTCGCGCAGGCCTATGCGGGTTCCAAGCGAGTGATCGCCTGCTGGGCGATGGGGCTGACGCAGCACAAGCACGCTGTGCCGACGATCCGGATGATCGTGAACCTGTTATTGTTGCGCGGCAACCTCGGGCGCGACGGCGCGGGCGCCTGCCCGGTGCGCGGCCACTCCAATGTGCAGGGCGACCGCACCATGGGCATCACCGAACTTCCCTCGGAAGGTTTTTTGGATGCCTTGGGCAAGGCGTTCAACTTCGACCCGCCGCGTAACCACGGGTTCAATACCGTCGAGGCGATCCACGCCATGGCCCGTGGTGAAGTGGACGTGTTCTTCGCGATGGGCGGGAACTTCGCCGCCGCCAGCCCCGACTCGGCCCACACACATAAAGCGTTGGAGCGTTGCGGGCTGACCGTGCACGTCGCGACAAAGCTCAACCGCTCACACACGATCGTCGGCCACGACGCCCTGATCCTGCCGTGTTTGGGACGCACCGAGTTAGATACGACCGATGCCGGGCCGCAGCGTGTGACGGTGGAGGATTCGATGTCGCAGGTCCACGCCTCAGCCGGCAGGAACCAGCCCGCTTCACCGATGCTGCTGTCGGAGCCGACGATCGTCGCCGGGCTGGCCCGCGCCGTGTGGCCGGACGATGCAACGGATTGGGAAGGTTTCGCACGTGATTACGACGGCATCCGCGACAAGATCGCCGAGGTGTTGCCCGATCTGTTCCACGATTTCAATCGGCGCATCAACCGGCCCGGCGGGTTCTACCTGGGCAACCCGGCACGCGATCGCAAGTGGAATACCGCCACAGGCAAGGCCAACTTCACCGTCGCCGCCATCCCGGACCTCACGCTTCCGCTCGGCCAACTCCGCCTGATGACGCTGCGCTCCCACGACCAGTACAACACCACCGTTTACAGCGAAAACGACCGCTACCGTGGTGTATCAGGCACACGCCGGGTCATCTTCATGCACAAGCAGGACCTCGCCGACGCCGGCCTCGCAGACGGGCAGATTATTGACATCCAAAGCCACTTCACCGACGGCGTCGAGCGCACCGTCGCCGGCTTCCGTGCCGTGCGCCTATGACATCCCCGCGGCCGCGCCGCCGGCTACTTCCCAGAACTCAACCCGCTCGTCTCCGTCAACTCCACCGCCGACGGCTCGCACACCCCGACGTCCAAGTTCATCCCCGTCACCGTCAGGGCCACGCCATGATCGAGGTCCCGCCCGGTCTGGAAACTCACCGGCACCGAGACGGCCCGGGTCGATGACGACCTCGGTCATCGAGGAGCCTTGGAAATCCGTGCGCGGCCGGGCCGTCGCAGTCACGATACGCCGCCAGCAGCAGAATAGTCTTGAATCCGACGGGGCGCCGTGACACAGGCAGGACGCCGAACTCGCCGCCGGTTTCCTGTTAAGCGAAGGTCTCATCTATTCCGCCGACGACATCGCCCGGATCGACCCCTGCACGCGCGCCCCGGACGGTAACATCATCAACGTCTTCCTCGCCCCCGGCATCGATATCGACATCGACCGCCTGTCCCGCCACGTCTTCTCGTCATCCAGCTGCGGCGTCTGCGGCAAGGCGACCATCGAATCGCTTCACCAGCAGTTCGAGCCGATCCGGGCGGACTTTTCGATTGAACGGGCGGCCCTCGACGCCCTGCCTGCGAAGCTTCGCGAAGCGCAGGCCTGTTTCGACCGCACCGGCGGCCTGCACGCAACGGCGCTATTCGATGCCAAGGGTGAATTGCTGACAGTCCGCGAAGACATCGGCCGGCACAACGCCGTCGATAAGGTGCTCGGCCACGCGCTGCTTAAACGCATGACTCCGCTTCACGACCACGGCCTGCTGGTCTCCGGGCGCGTCTCTTTCGAGATCATCCAGAAAGCGCTCGCCGCCGGCGTGCCGCTCGTCGCCGCGATCTCCGCGCCGTCCACCCTGGCCGTGGAACTCGCCGAGGCGTCCGGCATGGCCGTCGTCGGCTTCCTCCGCGAAGGTCGAATGAACATCTACTGCGGTGAATCACGCGTCACAAACCGCTAACAAATCGCGGCACATCTCATATCACGCCGCCCGGCATCCGATAACACCGTCGGCCTATCCCCGCCACGCGGATTAATCGTCTTACCCCGCGCATCGGCTTCATCCGTCCATCCGGTTTGCCGATACCCCAACCGGATAACCCCCACGACCACGCAGGTCGTTACGACATGGAGAGGAGAAAATGGTGTCACACACTACCCGCCCGTTCTACGCCCGGCGTGCGTTCCAGCTCATCGCTTCCGGGATCGTATTAGCCACTTCAACGTTGCTGATCAGCTGCGCCTCGCACGAGCCCGCCGCCGGCTTTGAGCCGGAGTGGGAGAAGCTGGTCGTCGAAGTCGCGCAGTTCCCCAAGGCCCAGCCGACCGGCGTCGCCGTGTCCAGCACGGGCCGGGTCTTCGTGAACTTCCCCTACTGGGACAAACGTCCGGGCGTCTCCGTTGCCGAGCTTGACGCCGACGGCGTCCTCCAGCCCTTCCCCAGCCGCAGCTGGAACCGGTGGGACGGCAGCAGCGCGACTTCCGCGCTGCGCTCCTTCGTCAGCGCCCAGGCCCTGTACGTCGACAAGGACGATTACCTCTGGGCGCTTGACTCCGGCAGCCCACGCCAGGAATCCGGCGTCGTCATCGCCGGCCCCAAGCTCTTCAAGATCGACTTAAGCGATAACAGCATCGCGCAGGTCTTCTACTTCGACCAGAAACGTGACCTGACTTCCTCAAGCTTCTTAAGCGACTTCCGCGTCGACTCCGAGAAGAACGTCGCCTACATCACCGACGCCGGCCGCGGCGGCATCATCGTCTACAACCTCAAGACGCGCGATGCCCGCACCGTCCTGCTCGGCCACGAATCCACCCAGCCCCAGGAGGGCCTGGTCGCCACCATCGGCTCACACCCCTGGGTCAACTTCATCGGCCAGCGCCCCAGCTACGGCGTCGCCGGCATCGAACTGTCCAAGGACAATAAGTGGCTCTACTACCACCCGCTGTGCGGCCGTGAACTCTACCGCGTCCCCACCGCCGCGCTCAACGACGAAACGCTCACCGCGGGCAGGCTCGGCGCGGCCGTCGAAGACCTCGGTTCCACCGGCTCGATCGTCGACGGCATGTGGCTGGACGACAACGACAACCTCTACCTCACCGCCATCGAGAAGGACGCGATCTACGTCCGTCGGCCCTCCGGTGAGATCGAAACCTTCGTGGCCGACGAACGCCTGCAGTGGCCCGACTCGCTGGCCATGGGCAACGACGGCTACCTCTACTTCACGACCTCGATGCGTCACCTCCAGTCGCCCTACCGTGTCGCGAACGTCAAGACCCAGCCGTACTACCTGATGAAGGTGTCGGTGGCCAAGGTCCAGCGTGCGGTGGAAGCGAAGCAGGACGCCGAGTACGCCCGTGAGGCCGCCGCGCAGGCATCGCTGGAGGCTGCTAAGGCCCGCCAGGCGGCGCTGCAGCAGAAGCGTCAGGCTGAGCTGGTCAAGGCCGCCGCCGAGCGCGAAGCCCAGCGTGTCGCCCACGCCCAGCAACTGGCACTGGCCGCCGCACAGGTCCAGCTCGATGCCGCTCAGACCGCCGAGCAGGCCGCCCTGCAGCAGGCCCAGATCGCCGCTCAGGCACAGGCCGAGGTCGAACTGGCCAAGGCCCAGCTTGCCGAGGCGCAGGCCGCGGTGAAACTCGCCAAGGAAGCCGCCGCCAAGGCCAAGGCGCTCGCCGAGGAGGCCCAGGCCAAGGCCCAGGCCGGCGAACAGGCCAAGGCCCAGGCGCTCGCCGTGCGTGAACAGGCCCAGGCCGCCAAAGCCGCTTACGAACAGGCACTGGCCCAGTCCAAAGCCGCCCAGGCCTACGCTCAGAAGCTAAGCGAACAGCTCGCCCAGCAGCAGACCCAGGCCCAGGACGCCCAGCAGCAGGCCCTGAACGCCGCCGCACAGGCCAAGCAGCAGGCAAGCGCCGCCGAGAACGCGAAGGCACAGGCCCAGTTCGCCAAGCAGGTCGCCGAGCAGGCCCAGCAGCAGGCCTGGGCCGCCGAGAACGCCGAGTCCGGCGCGCACAGCCAGTCGACCCAGACCGTCGTCGAGGTCGAAACCGACTCCGAGTAACCCAAACCTCCCGGCCGTTGACAAGGCCGACACAACCCAAGCGCCGGGCACACGCCCGGCGTTTTTTTATCCACAATCAACCGATTTTCATTGACCCTTGGAGCCAATCGGGCACAATGGCCGATAGTGTCACTGACCCGCGACCCTGTTCATACCTCACCCCATAGCCGTCCTGACCAAGGCCAAGGCTGACATAAAGGGGCAGAGCGTTGCGGGTTTTTTCTTGCGCGCAACCAGCCGCTCGCGGCTTAGCGCTCTTGTATATCTGATTTACAATCCCCCCATGAATCCGATCACCTTCTTTACCGGGTACGTCGCCGGCCTCGCCACCATCATCCTGTTCTGGATCGTTGGCTACATCCTCAGCCCGTGGGCACGCGCATTCACCAGCGGCGCGGCCGTCTCGGTGGCAACCATCGTCGGCATGCGACTCCGCCGAACACCCGCGCACCTGTTGATCGATGCCTACGTCAGGCTGGTCAAAAAAGACTTGAAGCCGAGAATGGAAGAGCTCGAACTGCTCTATATCACCAACCGCGAAAAAGTCCATACCGCCGCCGACCTCGTCGATCTGGCGATGTATGGGGAACAAGCAGGCGCGACACGCCAGGGCCGGTTTTAATTACTTCCCGGGCTTCATACTGATCACACGCTGGATCTCGTCCACACCGTAGCCCTTCGCGATCATGTCACGCTTGAGCAGCACGTCACGCTGGTGCTTTTTGATGTTCTGACCGTCCCCCGATGATCCCGGCCACCGCGATGAGCGTCGCCATCCCAAACACACAGATGAAAATCATGTTCCCGGGCTGGAAACCACCGCCCAATCCACTGCTGCCAGATGAAACATGTCAGACCTCCTATCCGCCCTGGATGATTGATCTTCACATGGTTAGTCGCGGCCCGGCTCCTGACATGACAGTCGATTATAACATAAAGCTCATACCGCAGGCCCCAGCCGCTTGCGGCTGAGCCGCTCCCGCACGCTCAATTCCGCGGCGACTTCGCCGACAGAACCTGTGCGATTTCTCCGGCGCTGTAGCCCTTGGCCACCATGTCACGCTTGAGCAGCACATCCCTGCTGGTGCTTCTTCATGGCCATATAGATCCCCCCGCCGATCGACACCGCACCGACCAGCCCGCCCACGCCGAAGATGCCCATGAACATCACGTTCTGAGGTTGAAATACCGCCTCCCAATTCACTTCAGCCAGACAATACATGGTGATCTCCAAGTCGTTGCGTTATCGGTTCCCGCCTGAATACCTGTAGTCGTAAGCCGCGCCGATCCATGTCAGCGTAATCGAAATAAAAAGCACACGACCCAGCCCCCAAGCCGCTCGCTGCTTAGCGCTCCTGCAATTCACCTCTTATCCGTGCCCATCCGTGCCTACGCCTCCCCCTCGATCGGACTGAGCACGTCCCCCGGCCCCAGCTTATGCCCCCGCGCAAAATCCGCGATCGGCATCATCTTCGTCCCCGGGGCCTGCACCTCCATGAGCCGTACCGAGCCGTCCCCGGTCAAGACATGATAACCCTCACCAATCGTCCCATACGCCGGCTTCTCGCCCACCTGATTCACACCGATAAAACACGATAAATCAGGAGACGCCGACACACGCCCCAGCGTCAATACATCCGTCTTGCCCGTCGCCTTACAGAACCAGTTCACTCGGCAGCCCGGCCAGGGCGTCAGCCCGTGCACACGCGACCGCACCACCTCGCTGTCCTGATCGAACCACACCGTCCCGTCCGCCTTGCTCAGCTTCGGCGCTTTTGTCGCACGCTCGTGGTCTTGCTCTTTCGGATCAAGCGAACCTTTCGCCAGATCATCAAGCACTTTTCCGATCGCGCCCGGCCCAAGCTCGGCAAGCCGATCATGCAACTCCCCCGCCGTTTCCAGAGGCTCAACCTTAAGCGAGGCCTCGGCATACACCGGACCGGCATCCATCTTCTGCGCCAACCCGATCACGCTCACGCCCGCCACCTGCTCACCGTTGATCACCGCCCAGTTGATCGGCCGCTCCACGGTACTTTGGCAAAAGCGACCCGTGCAGGTTCACCGCCAGCTTGCCCATCGCTCCGATCAATGGCTCACCCAGCTTCTGCCCGAACGCGATCACGACCGAAGCATCCGCGCCGAAATTTGCGATCCGCTGGACGAACTCCGGCGTATTCACGTTCTCCGCACGCAGCACTTCTACGCCGTTCTCCAACGCCCAGGCCGCCACCGGCGTCGGCGTCAACACCCGCTTACGCCCCGCGGGCTTGTCCGGCTGACTCACCACCGCCAGCAACTCATGCCGCGCATGCAAAACCTCCACCGTCGGCAACCCGAACGCACCGGACCCGAAAAACAACAAACGCATGAAACACTCCAATCCGAGTAAACCGCCAAGACGCCAAGCAAGCCAAGACCGGATAATAATAAAATAGCTTAACACACAGGCCCGGCTCATATTTAGCCCAGGATCGATACGACCCAGGATATCTCTATTATCAGGGTCACACGCACTTATCCCATTGGGATATAATCAACCCGGCCGTCGAATCTTCACCCGGGAGGCCATAATGAGCAGTCACCATTTCTTCCGCACGCGGTTACCCGCCGTCTGGGCCGTGGCCGTGCTCGTCCTTGCACAGATCGCCCCGTCACTCGCCGCCGATACCACTGCAAACGCAAATCTCAATCGCCCGGCAAAACGCCTGGTCGCGCCAAAGCCAAACGACAACCCTGATATCACGCAACACACGATCGCACTCGATCCGGCCCAACAAGCCGAGGGCATCACCCTCTCACCCGACGGCCGCTCAGCATTCCTGGTGATCAGGCAAACACCGGCCGGCGATGCCATCCCCGAATCTGAGACGCCCAACAATCAGGACGCCGGGGCCTCAATCATGGAGATCGATCTCGACACGGGCCAAACCGTCGCGGTTTATGAGATACCCGAGCCGTTTGCTTTCAAGCAACCCGAAGACGTCAACATGCCCGCGCCGCGCCAAATCGACCAAATCGGGCCGCCGATCAATCCGCAAAATCAACCGCCTCATAACGCCACACGCCCGGCGATCGCGCGCTTGGCTGTCTCACCGGACGGACGCTCCCTCGTCGCTTGCATCGAGCCGCCGCACACTCGCCTGCAACAGGCCCACGGCCTGGACGCGCAGCACGCACAGGACACCTTCTTCTTCCGCTGGGACACCTTCACCCACCAGCTCACACACCAGACGACTATCGAAAAAGCTCGCCCCGATTGGCGCTTCCGCGCTGACAACGCCATGCTCCTGCTGATAACCGAACGCAAGCAATGGTCGATCGAATCCTGGGGTGCCGACGACCTTTCACGAACGGTCTTGATCAGTCAGCCCACATCCATCCATATCGAGCTGGACGCATCGACCACGGACCTCAGCAAGGTTAACTTCAACGACCTGATGAAACTGCCGCCGCCGCCCGTGGCCATGCCCAACTGTGCCGAATATGACGAGCCAGCCGGGCAAGTCACCACGCTGCTGATCCTCCCGCCCCCGCCCTCGATGAAAATGACCCGCCCGCGCATGACGTACAGGCTCCGGCACTTCGACATTGCGTCCGGCGCCGCCACGGGTGACGCACGCCAGTTCGTCAGCGACGGCTCGCTCCAGCCGGTCATGCTCCGGGGCCAACGCCTGCTCCTGCGCGAACAACCACCGCACCACCCCAAAGCGCCCGTCACCTTTCACCTATGGGATACCCAACAACAAAAACATCTCGCCGCCATCCAGTCCACCAGCCGGGACGCCGCCCTCACCGACGACGGCCTGGAACTGCAACTGGGCAACCAGCGTCTGGACCTGACCGACTTTAAATGGCGTCCCGCCTGGCCACGCATTACCTACAGCCGCGACACCGCCAGCACGCCCGACGGCCGAAGAAAAGTCGAAGTGACACACGACGCACCCAACGATACGGCCACGCCGGTCACCCTCACGGTCAGCGATATCCGATAGCCCGCACGCGAAATGCTGTACCCGCGCACAAAAAAACCCCGGCCTGTGCCGGGGCTTTAATTTGGTTCGGTTTTATATTGCGTTCACGCGGCTTCGACGCCGTAGCACCACTTCAACCCGCCGATTCCCAACAACCCCAGTGACGCCGGCTCCGGCGCGGATGACGCCGGCGGCGTGCCCGTTCGGTTGCCTCAAAACGTAGTTGAGGTCTTCGATGCCGACGAACCCGTCGCCGGACGGGTCGCCCTGCAGGTAATCGCCCGGCGTCACGTTCTGGTTCCAGTTGCTAAGCACGATATTCAGGTCGGCGATGCCCACGAACCCGTCGCCGTTAAGATCGCCGAAGACGTCGATCACCGGCATGTCCCAGTAGATGTCATCCAGGGCGAACTGGATCGCCGCATACGTGTTCATCGAGGATCACGAACGAGTAGCTGAGCATGCGCAGATCGGTCGCGGTCCGCGGGTCGACCGGGATCGAGGCCTGGCCCCACTGCCCGTTGCGAGCCGAGGCCGTACTTCTCCTGGAACGCGGGGGAACTCGACGCCAGTACTGCTGGTTGCCCCAGGCGTCGATGATCCCGATCTTGAACGTGACGCTGGCGGGGATCTGGATACTGAAGTTCAGGTGGCCCTCGCCATAGTCGAACAGGTTCAACGGCTGGTGGGACATGACGCCCGCGCCGAACCAGCCCTTGCCCGTCGTCTGCCACGCCATCACGTTGTCGCCCTCCAGCGGGGCGATGGCCGCGTCCGCCAGCGTGCCTTCCCAGACGAAGATCTCCGAATCGATCGTCGGGGTCAGCTCATTGTTGACGGGTGTGTTGTCGGTGAAGATGCCGAACGCCCCGGCCTGCATGAACATCGGCAGGCCGAATGTGAACCGACCCCTGCCCGTTCCATTCATACGCACGGATGTAGTCCACGGCTGCATCTCCGCGGGGAAAGGCATCGAGACCGGCTGCCCACTCGCGGGATTGCCCAGGTTGTACGCGTCCGTGAACGCCCCGCCGACCGCCATGTTCGCGATCAGGTAGAACGGCTTGCGGAACTCGTCCGACTCGTCCGTGATCGTGAACGGCGCCGCGAACAGGTCGTGCTCGACGTTGTTGTCGATCACGGTCATGCGCGACTGTTGGCGTCCCAATACAACCGGTAGGTCAAAGGAACCGATTAACAAGCGAGGGCGTGTAGCTGTAGTAAGGCCTTGCGTAGTCGTCGTCGGGGTCCCAGGAGATGCTCGCCGCGCCGGTCGGGTTCTCCGGCGTGATCGCGCGTCTTCGAATAAAAGATCGCGTTCGCGGCACACGGACTGATTCACCGTTGAATTGGTACAGGCCGTTGCCGATTCGTGCTCATCGTGCGGGTCGCGGAACGCCTGCATGCCCCCATCTCCCATCATGTCGATCTCGCCTTTGCGTGGCCAGTCCCAGTTGGACATCCCGAGCAACCACACCGCCGGCCAGCCGCCCAGGTCCAGGTCCGGCACACGCACACGCGTCTCGATCATCCCGTACTGAAGCGAGACCTTCGACTTTGAGATTACCTTGCCCGGTGTAATTCAGCCGGTTCCCCACTGATCGACGATCCCCGGCCCCGCTCTCCTGCCCACTCGCGGTGATCCGTAGCGCCGTGTTCCCCCTCGCCCGGCACCGCCGCGATATCAACGTTGTTCTCGAGTAATACTGAAGCTCGCCGTTCCCCCAGCCCCAGCTGCCGTTGCCGGTTTCGACGATCCAGTTGTCGAGGTCCGTAAAGTTTTCTTCCCAGAGCAGCGCCTCGACCTGCGCTGCGCGTATATCTGCGGCTCCCCCTATCAACGACCATCCGGCCGACATCAGCAACACAGGCAGAACCCGACCCCCAAGCGCGCCGCGACTGAAATACTTCACAACGCAATCCTCCAAGTTAGTTGAACGATTAAGAAAAACGGGCCACACTCACCGATCCGGACACGAGCGCCCATATGCACCCTGCAAGCGCGGCCAACCCGTAACAGTTACACCTTTGTCACAAGATCGGATTCTAAGGCGTGCTCACGCCACAAGTCAATAAAATAAAGGTTGATTGAAACTATTTGGCCACACGGTCCGACGCGCGAAACAACCGCTTTGTTACACAATACATGCGGATTGATCCATGCACACAAAATGATTCGTGTCGCAAATGTATTTGTGAATTGAAAAACTCAGTCACCCGGGTGCTGGCCAAATCACAGTCGCTGAATACAAGCCACCCGAGCACATTGAAACGTGTTACACGCAATATCTCCGTTACATTGCCTGCCCCTCACTTCGCCGCGCTGCGGCCAGATCTTGGATTTTAACACACCCAGACTGTATGTAAGATGCAATTCCCCACTTGCGGGTCGGCCTTAGCACCACTGGCGTGAACCATGTCTTGAACCCGCCGGCGCGCACCGGCAAGCGCCATTTGTGAAGGAGGATTTTTCTCGTGCAACCGGCGTCGACCCCGCACTTCTTCAACCTTCGCCAACAACAGCCCACCCCGCACCAGGAGCCGAGGGCATTTCAGCACGAAGCACCCGCCGAAAACGGCGAAAACCCAGTGATTCCGATTATTCTTAGTGCTGGACCGGGCCCCGGAACACCTGAAGCTTCCCACTGAATACCAACCCCGCTCAGCCCCCCGCCGCCTCTTCCAGTTCACGGACGGCCCTGGCAGTTGACCTTGATCGCGGGCATACGGTCGAGGATCAGGATGCCGTCGAGGTGGTCGGTCTCGTGCTGCCAGACCCGGGCGGCCAGCTCGCTGCTGGTGAGCGTGAAGGGGTCACCCCGCTCGTCCAGGGCGTCGATCGTGATGCGGGTCGGGCGGGTGATCTCCCCGGTGATGTGCGGCAGGCTCAGGCAGCCCTCGTCGTAGGGCTGGGTCTCCGGGCTGGGGTCGCGCAGTACGGGGTTGATGAAGACGCGGTCGTCGCCGGTCTCCCCGGTGGGGTTGGCGACGAACAACCGCCAGGGCAGGCCGACCTGCGGGGCCGCAAGGCCGACGCCCCGGGCTTCGTGCATCAATTCCAGCATCTTGCGGGCGACCCGGCGGACCTCGTCCGTGACCCCCGGGACGGGCTTGGCGACCTGCCGGAGCACCGGGTGCGGGTAGTGGACGATCCGCAGGCTGTCGGGTTGGACGGGGCCGGATGGCATTTACGGGATGGTAGGCGACGGCGTCCGGGGCGACAAGCGGGCGGTAATTTGATGCTATAACACGGGTTGGGACTTGACCGGCCCCGCAAACATTGGCATACTGCCCTTGGCTTATGTTGCGTAAGGCTTGGACGGGCGGACTCCAAGACACATCCATACGCCCGCCCGTAAGGCAAGATTATCACTGATCTTCGCTGACTAGAGAGGCATCCCCGATGGCCACCATCACCAAAAAAGAACTCATTGACCAGATCGCCGACGCCACCGGACAGAAGCGTGTGGTCGTAAAAAGTATCGTACAAACCTTCCTCAACAACATCGTTGTGGAGCTGGGCAAAGGTAACCGCCTTGAGTTCCGCGACTTCGGGGTGTTCGAGGTCAAGCAGCGCCGCGCCCGCAAGGCCCAGAACCCCAAGACGCTCGAAGAGGTCTGGGTCCCGCCGAAGCGCACGGTCAAGTTCAAGGTCGGTCGCTTGATGAAGCAGACATTGATCGACGAACCGGCCGAGGGCGGCGACGTATAAACCCGGTTGGGTGACCTGCCGATTACTGCGCGCCGGGCGCAGCGGATAACACAAGGCGATATCCTGACAGACACTGTTGTTGACGTGTAGGCGGGACGAGCCTTGACCCCTGAACTCAATACCGACCATTGCACGGCCGACCGGTTCCTCGATGAACTGGCCGGCGATATCCAATACCTCAAACCGCGGCGCCCGCTGCGTGAGTTGCGCGTTGTTTCGTGCGCCGGCCCGATGGTCAGGGCGTCGGACGGGCGGGAGTTGATCAACTTCACGAGCAACAGCCACCTGGGTTTGAATGATCACCCGGCGATGAAGCGGGCGGTGGTGGAAGCCGTCGAACAATACGGCACGGGGTCGGGCGCGAGTCTACTGATCTCGGGCAGGTGGCCGATCCATGAGCAGACGGAGCGCGCGTTCGCCGCTTTCAAGCACGCGGAAGCGGCGCTGCTCACGCCGACCGGTTATATGGCGAACCTGGCGGTGCTGACCGCGCTGGCCGGCCCGGGTGACCTGATCTGTTTGGACAAACTCTGCCACGCCAGCCTCATCGACGCGGCCCGCGCCAGTGGAGCCGAGGTGCGCACCTACCCACACCTGATGACAGACAAGCTGCGGCGTTTGTTGGCCCGGCACGCCGCCGACAAAGCTTGCGGTTTAGCGGGCGATCACGGATCGCCGCGTGACCACGCACGCATACCCCGCCGGTTCATCGTCACCGACAGCGTCTTCTCGATGGACGGCGACTGCGCGGACCTGCCGGCGTTGTGCGACCTCGCGGACGAGTTTGACGCCGTCACGGTGGTCGATGAAGCACACGGCACGGGCCTGCTTGGCGAAACCGGCTCGGGCCTGTGCGAAGCGCAGGGCGTCACCGGCCGGGTCCACGTCACCATCAGCACAGCCAGCAAGGCACTAGGCGGATTAGGCGGGATCATCACGGCCGCCAGGCCCGTCATCGACACGATCGTCAACCGTGCCCGTCCGGTGATCTACACCACCGCGATCCCCCCGGCGCAGGCCGCGGCGATCGCGCAGGCGGTCGAGTTGATCGGCAGCGAACCGTGGCGCCGCGAGCACGTGATAGAACTTACCAGGCGGCTGCGCAAGGGCTTGAGCGATTTGGGCTGGCGGTTGCAACCGACCGGCGGGCATATCGTGCCGATCGTCCCGCTGATCGTTGGCGATGCGCACGCCGCGACAAAACTTGCCGAGCACCTTTACGCCCACGGCATCGCCGCCCCCGCGATCCGCCCCCCCACCGTCGCCCCCGGCAGCGCCCGCATACGGCTGAGCCTGCGCGCGGATATGGAACATGGGCATATTGACACGCTGCTGGATGCCTTGGTGCGTTGATATCAGTTTTTGCACAAGCGATTACGGATTCACGGCGTCCAGGACGGCCTGGGGCGTGATACGCACGAAAGTCAGCTTGGCGTACAGATCACGTTCGAAGAGCAGGCCGATGGTTTGGTCGTCAATCTGAACAAGGTCGGAATAGGCGGAAGAACCTTCGTATATACGCAGGCCGTCGGTCCATGTCTTGCCTTCATCGGTGCTTGCGCGGACGGTCATGCGTTCACGGCGCTGGGACTTGGGATTACTGATAAGTAGCAGGTGTTTCCCGTTATGTTGAAAGCTCAACACACTGGCCTCACAGATCGGTCCGATAAGGTCGTGGTCGAATTCGGTGGGGCCGAACGCCTCGCCGCCGTCGTCGCTGACCGCGACACGCCGGCAGTACGGCATGCCGTTTTTGTGTCCGCTGATGCGCATGTTTGAGTAGACACGGTTGCCGGGGAGTTCGGCGATTGAAGTTTCGTTGGTGCCCACCATCGCGGAGCCGCCGACACGCCAGGTCACGCCGTGATCATCGGACAGGATCATGTGTGTCTGGCTCGCCCCGCGTGTCCCGTGGTTGGCTGGGATGACGAGCCTGCCGTTTTCTAGTTGGATCGCGTGGCACGGGCCGGTCGCGTACCAGCCGCCCCAATCCTCAAGCCTTAATGTGTCTGTCAGATCAACCGGCACGGTCCAGGTAAAGCCTTCGTCGTCGCTGTGCGTTTCGAGTACGCGCTTGTTGTCGCGGCAAAAAAATAGCCAGACCCGGCCTGTTTCGCGGTCGACAACGGGGGATGGGTTACCGATCGTGATTTTTTGGGTATCGCCCTCCTCATAGACCAGTTGCATGGGCAGCCAGGTCCGACCGCCGTCCCCGCTCCGCCGCAAGACGAGGTCGACATCACCATGATCGGCCCCGCTGTTCTTACGGCCCTCGGCGAAGGCGAGCAGCATGCCGCTGTTTGCTTTAACGATCGCGGGTATGCGGTAAGTGTGGTAGCCGTCGTGCCCGCCTACGAAGACATCGGTGTGGAATTCGCCGACGATTTCGTGATCACGTTCCAGGATCGGGACCCATTCGCTAAGCGGCGTGGTCTCGCCACGTACGCCAAACGAACGCACCGTCACGGCGCCTTTACCGGGTTTGAGCGTGATTTTTCCAAAGGGTCGTTCTGTGCCGTATTGCATTGTCCAGACTGGCTCTTCGTCGATTGTGAACGTGACGACATCGCCGGCACGCTGGATTTTCAGCGTGAACCATTGGCCGGACTCGACCAGGCCATCGATCGGGCGGACAACCTGTGTCCGATCGCCGAAGAAGAACGCACGGACCACGAGTTTTCCACCACGGGCGAATATTAGCTCACCCGCTTCGGGTCCCCCGGCATCGATCATCAGGGAGGCGTCGTCTTTGGTGACGTCATCGAGTTTTAATTCGGCGGTGATCAGGAAATCCCCGGCACCGACGCATCGGCCCGCATCTAGGCGGTTGCGCACACCTGTGGCGGTCAGGCCCTGGTCCCCGACGGACCATGCGGTGTGTTCATCGACGATGTCAACCACAGCACCGTCACGCACAAACCACGTGGTGTCGCCGGGCTGAGCGGCGGCATGATTGATACATACAAATATCAGATGCAGGGCAACAATGATGATGTACCTGTATAAACGCATACGTCCGGCCACCTCTATTCACAAAGTTGCTCTGCTGATAGCGTTAAAGATACAAACTTTGTAGACGTTACCGGGTATTACCGGTCGAATCAATATTGACCATGCCAACATGCACAGATCAGCGGAGAGGCGGACAAGGGTTTTGAGGATATGTACGACCGAGTGAATCGGTCGGCGTAACGAACCTCTGATTTACCTGGCGGGGTACACTAAGCCTTCGATGAACTACATTCCCGAAGTAATAATATCCTCGACTCGGCCCGCGCGTCGCAAATAACAGCCGGCCAATGCGCCCGCGAGAAAGATCGTCGCGGGTTCAGGGATCGCAACGCCACCACCCGAAATAGGCGGGCCGCCGGTGTTCCAGTTGCCGAGCACGAGATTGAGGTCTTCGATGCCGATGTAACCGTCATCGGTGGGGTCCGCCTGCCAGTTCGACGCGTCGGTCGTCTGGTTCCAGTGATTCAGGATGATGTTGAGGTCCGCGATACCGATGAAGCCGTCGGCGTTGAGATCGCCGGGCAGGTAGCTGTTGTACTCGATGCTGAGTCTTGGGGCATCGCCGAGGATCGTGCCTTCGAGCGTGACAAAACCGAATTGCTGGAGGGCCTGCCCGATAGCGATGAGCCCGAGCGTGTCCCCGGTTCCGAGAAGCTGCTGGATGTAGTCCGGGTCGAGCGAAATGTCGTGCGGGCCTGTGTTGTTCACGCCGTCGCTTGAACCGATTAGGTTGCCGGTTTGGTTGGCGTCATCTGGTTCTGCGATGCCGTTGCCTGTGTACCCGTGGATATTGACGCCGTTGGGTTGACCGGGTGTCTGGGTGAAGAGATTGACATCGAAGGTGATCTTGGCCGAGAGGACGACCGCATCATCGGGTATCGCCGACAAGTCAAACTCCATAATTGCGCGGCGGTCCGAGGACTCATCAACGACAATGTTGATCTCGCCGTCTGTGACGACGTTTCCGCCCGGCAGCACATCGGCGCGGGCGTCGAATATCGGCGCGATATGGAGCGACTCGGCGGGGTTGGTGTCGAGGAAGAAGCTTGCGGATCCGTCGTTATCGCCGGTGAGCAGGTAGCCGTTGTCGTAGTCCAGGCTGGTGCCGAACTGATCGCCGGCTTCGGGGTTGGGCGAGTAGAGTTTTTGGCTGTGGACCCAGCCGCCGACAAGTTTTCGGAAGATGTGAACGGCACCCGCGTCGTTCGCCATGTCGTCGTCCCGGGGAACCGCGACCGCGAGCACGCCGGGGCCCAGCGCTACAGCGTCGCCGAAGAGGTTGTTACCGGTTCCATCGGGGTTGAGTATTTTGGTGGATTGCCCCCATACGCCGGCAACCCTCTGCCAAACGTGAACCGCGCCGCTTTTCTCGGTGATCTGTGAATCGAAGATGGCCCCGGAGACGGCGGTATCGCCGCGGATGTCGATAGACGTGCCCAGGTTGTCTCCGCTGAGAGCCGAAAAGACACGATTGGTCGCGATCAATGGTGTGTCGGCCCCAACCGAGCCGTCCGCGTTGAGCCGGCGGACGGTGACGATCTCGGTGATGTCGTCGGCATGCAGAAAATCCCTGCCGTCGCCCTCGACGTTCCGGCCGCGGGAGATCGTCTGTGTGAAGGTCTCGCTCGCGTCGGGCGCGACCTGATACAGATTAGCGTGATCGATGCCCACGATATCGGTAGCGATCAGGGTGTCGCTCAACAGCTCCACGCTGGTCCCGAAGCTGCCTCCCCCAGTGGGTGAAGCCGGCTCGAAACGGTTGGTTTCCAGCCAGGTCCCATCGGGCTGGCGATCAAAGATGTAGACGGCCCCGGAATGGTCCGCGATCGGATAACCCGGGGCGCCAATCACGGCCCGATCGCCGTTTATAACGGTATCGAACCCGAACAGGTCGGCCAGGTTCCCGGGTGAACGCCCGCGGACGGTGCCGTCCCGTTGCCAGGAGCCGTTAACGAGTTTGAAGAAGTGTGCGTATCCGTTGCTGTTTGGGGATTGCGCCCCCACGACGGCCCGGTCGCCATCGATAGAGACCCGGCTCCAGTTGCCCGAATTGTTGAACTGTTCGGCGGGTTGGAATGCGGCGGTTGCACCGTTGTGCGTGTAGAGAAGAAACAGCAGAGGCAGCGCAGTGCTCAGCGGTCGTTTCGGTAACACCCTGACGAGCTTGGAGAACTGAAAAGGCACAGGTTACCCCTCCGGCAAACATGGTTAATAAATCGTTGTTATCCCGCCATTTCGATCAAGTGATGAGCCTAACAGACACGGCTCGGGGCTACAAGGATTATTACGTAAAAATAACCGCGCAAACAAGATGTAACCGATCCGCGCGAGAAGTGAGGTATATAGACAAGAAGTGGGTTGAGATCAGGCCAAGTGTGCGCAAAAAAGAACCCCGCCAGTTTTACCTGGCGGGGTTCATTAAGCCGGCGATGACCTACTTTCCCGCAGTGACAGTATCATCGGCGCGACAGGCTTAACTGCTGAGTTCGGTATGGGATCAGGTGTGACCCTGTCGCTATGGTCACCGGCAAAAGCTGAGGACGCGTTCAGGCGTCCTAAGCTTGTGTGGCCTGCGGGTGGGTTGGGATACCCACAAGCCACTTAAAAGCAAGTGAAAAGTCTTGGTGTACCCCACCGGAATATTGCTAGTCCGAGTGGGGACGAATAGTTGGTGTGAAACGAGTGTCTAGCCTTATTGAGGGCTTGCTGACCCGTCCCGGAAGTTATCCGGGGGTGACCGTTGTTCTTTTGGAACGTGGGTCGTGGGTCGGAGTGATAAAGCGATTGACCGTTAGTACCGCTCAGCTGAAGGCATCTCTGCCCTTACACTTGCGGCCTATCAACCTGGTAGTCTACCAGGGGTCTCTCACACAAAAGTGCGTGCAACTCTTATCTCGAGGGGGGCTTCCCGCTTAGATGCTTTCAGCGGTTATCCCTGCCGTACTTAGCTACCCAGCGGTGGACCTAGCGGTCCAACTGGCGCACCAGGGGTACGTCCTTTCTAATCCTCTCGTACTAAAAAAGAATCCTCTCAAAGTTGCTACGCCCACGGCAGATAGGGACCGACCTGGCTCACGCCGGTCTGAACCCAGCTCGCGTGCCACTTTAATGGGCGAACAGCCCAACCCTTGGGACCGCCTTCAGCCCCAGGATGTGACGAGCCGACATCGAGGTGCCAAACCGCATCGCCGCTATGGACGCTCGGATGCGATCAGCCTGTTATCCCCGGGGTACCTTTTATCCGTTGAGCTATGACCCTTCCACACGGGATCACAGGATCACTAGAGCCCTCTTTCGAGACTGCTTGACGAGTATGTCTCGCAGTAAAGCCGGCTTGTGCTCTTACACTCCACACACGGTTTCCAAACGTGCTGAGCCGACCATTGCGCTCCTCCGTTACTCTTTTGGAGGAAACCGCCCCAGTTAAACTACCCAGCTAACATGGTCTCTCGCCCGGATTCACGGGACGAGGTTAGGTCAAAAATGCGATCAGGGTGGTATTTCAAGGATGGCTCCACCCCGGCCGGAACCGGAGCTTCAAAGCCTCCCACCTATCCTACGCAGAACGTATCCTTGGCCAATATCAGCCTATAGTAAAGGTCCACGGGGTCTTTCCGTCTTGCCGCGGGTACACGGTATCTTCACCGCGTCTTCTATTTCACCGAGTTGGTAGTTGAGACAGTGCTCCAATCATTACGCCATTCATGCGCGTCGGAACTTACCCGACAAGGAACTTCGCTACCTTAGGACCGTCATAGTTACGGCCGCCATTGACCGGTGCTTGAGTCGCAAGCTTCGCCTGATAAATCAAGCTGACCTACTTCCTTAACATTCCGGCATCGAGCAGGCGTCAGACTGTATACTTCCTCTTGCGAGTTTGCACAGTCCTGTGTTTTTGATAAACAGTTGTCAGAGCCTTTTCTCTGCGCCCTTCTCTTGCGAGTTAGGGCCCCCTTATCGCGAACTTACGGGGTTAATTTGCCTAGTTCCTTAACTACCATTCTCTCGAGCGCCTGAGGTTATTCACCACGCCTACCTGTGTCAGTTTTAGTACGGATCCGTTGATTGTCCACGGACGCTATTTCTTGGAACACCCTTGGTGAGCTTCGGGATCTAAGCCCTCGCCCTTACGGGACGGCCACGTCTGGTCGGCCGACTCATCTGGGGGTGTCCGTCACGCCGCTTCAACCGCACAACGGAGTGCAGGAATATTAACCTGCTGTCCATCGACTACGCCTTTCGGCCTCGCCTTAGGGTCCGACTAACCCTGGGCGGATTTACCTTGCCCAGGAAACCTTAGGCTTTCGGCGAGCAGGATTTTCACCTGCTTTATCGTTACTCAAGCCGGCATAATCACTTCCTGCCGCTCGACGATTCGTTGCCCGAATCGCTTCAACGCTGACAGGAACGCTCCTCTACCACTTGTGCAAGCACAAGTCCGCAGCTTCGGTGGATGTCTTATTCCCGATCATTATCGGCGCTAGGATCCTCGACCAGTGAGCTGTTACGCACTCTTTAAATGGTGGCTGCTTCTAAGCCAACATCCTGGCTGTCACGGCATCCTAACTTCCTTTCGAACTAAGACATTCTTAGGGACCTTAGCTGGCGGTCTGGGTTGTTTCCCTTTTGACCACGAAGATTATCCCCCGCGGTCTGACTCCTGAGACAAAGACTTTCAGTATTCGGAGTTTGGTTGGGGTGGGTAGCGGGTTAGGCCCCCATTCCCATCCAGTGGCTCTACCCCTGAAAGTTGTAACTCAAGGCTAGCCCAAAAACTATTTCGAGGAGAACGAGATATCTCCCAGTTTGATTAGACTTTTACTCCTCCCCACAGCTCATCCCATAACTTTTCAACGTTAACGGGTTCGGTCCTCCAGGAAGTCTTACCTTCCCTTCAACCTGGCCATGGGTAGATCACTTAGGTTTCGCGTCTAATCCCTGCGACTGATTCGCCCATTTAAGACTCGCTTTCGCTTCGCCTACACGGGGGTACCGCTTAAGCTTGCCACAGAGATTAACTCGCCGGCTCATTATGCAAAAGGCACGCCGTCACCGTCCGAAGACGGCTCCGACCGCTTGTAAGTATGTGGTTTCAGGTACTTTTAACTCCCCTTGTCGGGGTGCTTTTCAACATTCAATCGCCCTACTGGTTCGCTATCGGTCGTCAAGTAGTATTTAGCCTTGGAGGGTGGACCCTCCAGCTTCACACGGGGTTTCACGAGTCCCGTGCTACTCTGGTACGCCTAGGCTCTCTTCGCTCACACTACGGGGCTGTCACCCTCTTTGGCCGGCCTTTCCAGACCGCTCACGATGCTCTCAGAGATACCATATTGGCAGCCCGCAACCCCGCCCCGAAGGACGGTTTGGGCTGTTCCGATTTCGCTCGCCGCTACTGACGGAATCGAGGTTTCATTTCTATTCCTGTGGTTACTTAGATGTTTCAGTTCACCACGTTCGCTTCCATACCGTATGCATTCGGGTATGGATGACCCCGAAGGGCCGGGTTTCCCCATTCAGAAATCCCAGGATCAACGCTTGGTTGCCAACTCCCCTGGGCTTATCGCAGGCTCCAACGTCTTTCATCGCCTCTTGACGCCAAGTCATCCGCCACACACTCTTAATAGCTTAATCACTCCGACCTGCGACCGACTTAAAAGGACATCGGACAGAACGGAACAATCCGCCGTGACGATTACACGGCGACCCGTCTTTGCAAGACCTCAAACAGACAGCCTTACATCGACGAGCAAGCACCTCAATATGCTCTAGATTTAACTCGGTATCACACACAATCATTCGCGTGCAACACCAAGACCTTTTCACTTGTAAAAGAACCGGGCTTGGGATCGTTCGGCTAAGCCTGGCGATCCGGCCCCCGCTGGCTGCGGGTGGTGGGGCCTCCGACGGGGGAGACGCCGCCACTGGCAGCGAGCCGAGTAATTTAGCGTGTTGGTTGTGCTTGTCAAGCACCCCTTTTTGCCGACCCTGACAGGCCGGCTAGCCCTGTCGGGGTGTCACATCGATTTTAGGTAAGTCGCTGTCACTAGGGCCTTTCGCTTCGCTTGGCTCGTTTGGCCAAGGAGAAGAATTGTAGCCAGCGCCGGGGGGCTGTCAAGCCGGGTGGTTCCCGGGACCCCCCGAAGCCCTTCCGAGAGCCGCGAATGGGGAAAACTCGGGCCCCGGCCGGGCCGGGCATAAAGGGGTAAACTGTGTGAAAACCCCGGAGAAAATCGATGCAAACGCATTTCTTACACGCCGCCGCCCGCGCCCTGGCCGCCCTGGTTCTGGCCGGGACCCCGATTGTGCATAACTTACAGGCCCAGCCGGTGGCGGATGCCGTGCCCGAGGGGTTCACCGCCGTTTTCAACGGGCACGACCTCACCGGCTGGCGCGGCCTCGCCGCCGACCCACGCAAGAAGGCGATAATGACAGAGGAAGAATATGCCAAGGCCCAGGCCGAGGCGGATGAATCCATGCGCGAACACTGGCATGTGATCGACGGCGTCCTCGAATTCGACGGCCAAGGCGAGAGCCTCTGCACCGCACGCGACTACGGCAACTTCGAGCTGTACGTCGACTGGAAGATCCCGCCCGCCGGCGACAGCGGCATCTACCTGCGCGGCAACCCGCAGGTACAGATATGGGACACCACGCACGAACCGTTATTCAAGCACGGCGCGGATAAAGGCTCGGGGAGTTTGTGGAACAACAAGGAACACGAACGCTTCCCACTCGTACACGCGGACAAACCCGTCGGCGAGTGGAACACGTTCTTCATCCGTATGATCGGCGACCGCGTCACCGTAAAACTCAACGGCGAACTGGTCGTCGATAACGTGCCGCTTGAAAACTACTGGGAACCCGGCAAGCCGTTGCCCGCCACCGGCAGCATCGAACTGCAGAACCACGGCAATACACTCTGGTTTAAGAATATCTACATCCGTGAATTGCCGGATGAAGAAGCTCAAACAAACAAAGCTGTCTCGTCGAAAGATGGTGTGATCGAGCTGTTCAACGGCGAAAACCTCGACGGCCTTTACACCTGGATTCAGGACACGCAATACGACGACCCGAGGCAGGTATTCAGCGCTAAGGATGGGTTGCTGCACGTCAGCGGCGACGGCTACGGCGGCATCCTCACCGACGAATCCTACGAAAACTACCACCTCGTGCTCGAATACAGATGGGGCGGGAAAACCTGGGGCGACCGTGCGGAACGCACGCGCGATTCGGGGATGCTTATCCATAGCAACGGCGCGGACGGCGGGTGTGCCGGGCGGTGGATGCCCGCGATCGAGGTGCAGATCATCGAGGGCGGCGTCGGCGATTTCATCCTCGTTTCAGGCAAAGATGATGACGACAACCCCGTGCCGTTGTCCATTACCTGTGAGGTGGGCAAGGACCGGGATGGCGAAACGATCTGGCAGCCCGGCGAGCCGAGGCAGACGTTTAATCTGGAAAACCGCGCCCGTGTGAACTGGCTGCACCGTGACCCCGACTGGGAGGATGTGGTCGGCTACCGCGGCAAGAATGATGTGGACAGCCCCGGCGATGCGTGGACGCGCATGGATGTCATCAGCGACCACGGCCATATCCAGACGTTCATCAACGGCGTGAAGGTGAACGAGGCGTTCGACGCGGTCCCGAGCAGCGGCAAACTGCAACTACAGACCGAGCAGGCGGAGCTGTTCGTGCGCCGGTGGGAACTTTACCCGGTCGGCGATGGGCCGGAGCCCGCGCCGGCGGAATAACATTCGCGCAGGAACGCCCCTCTCCCGGCCTCTCCCCTCGGGGGAGAGGGGTTGAGACAGTTGGTCAGCCTAAGACTACTTCGACCTTATGCTCGCCATCCGCTTCAGTCGGCGGTGGGATGATGTTGCCCTCGATTGGTTCGCCGTCGAGCGTCACTGACTGGATAGCCAGCCCTCCCCCACCGTTGGGGCGCGATACCTCAATGTGGTAGACGTTGCCGCGGTAACGGCGGGTCATCTTGAAGCCCGGCCAGTGCGAGGGGATGCATGGGTCGACCAGCAGGCCTTCCCAGACCGGACGGACGCCCATGACGGCCTCGGTCAGCACGCGGTAGACCCAGGCGGAGCTGCCGGTGTACCAGGTCCAGCCGCCCTTGCCGTAGAGCGGGGAGTCCGGGCCGTCGACGTTGGCGGCGGTGACGTAGGGCTCGCACTGATAGAGCTTGGGGTCCTGGCCACGCAGGGGCGGAGACATCTTGCGGAAGAGGTTCCAGGCTTTGTCGGCCCGCTTGAGTTGGCACTCCATCTGGATGGCCCAGGCGGCGGCGTGGGCGTAGAGCCCGCCGTTCTCGCGTGTGCCGGCGGCGTAGCGGGTCAGGTAGCCGATGCGCGGGTCGGGCGTCGAATACGCCGGTTGCAGCAGCACGGCCCCGTAGTCGCGGTACAGGTGCTTCTCGATCGACCCGAGCACTTCCTCGAGTCGGTCGTCCGGGATGACCCCGCTGAGGATCGACCACGTCTGCGGGTTGAGATGGATCTTGCCTTCGTTGGCGGTGTGGCTGCCGACGAGTGTCTGGTCGTCGCAGGTCGCGGCGCGGTACCACTTGCCGTCCCAGCCGTGGGTGTTGACGGCCTGGGTGAGGTTCTTGATCTCCTGCCGGTAACGTTCGAGGCGCTGTTTTTCATCGGGCGAGATCAGCCCGCGCTCGATCGCAAACTCTACGGCCGGGCAGAACTCCTTGAGGATCGCGACCAGGAACTGGCCGACCCAGACGCTCTCGCCCTTGCCTTCCCAGCCGGTGACGGAGAAGCCGTCGTTCCAGTCGCCCGTGCCGATCAGGGGCAGGCCGCGTGCGCTGCGCTTGGAAAGCGAGCGTTCGATCGTGCGGACGCAGTGCTCGTACAACGTGCCGGTGTTGTCGGCATCGAGTTCCTGATCGAGGTAGGTCGCGGTCTCGTTGAAGATATCGAAGTCGGCCGTCTCTTTGAGGTAGTTGATGGTGACGAAGGGAAGCCAGAGCAGGTCGTCGGAGAACTGTGACTCAAGCCCCTCGTGGATGATCGGGTGCCACCAGTGCTGGACATGGCCTGCGGCGTATTGGCGGGACGCGTGGAGCATGATCTGCGCTTTGGTGCGCGGCGGGTCCAGGTGCAGGAAGAGCTGGCTGTCCTGGAGCTGGTCACGGTAGCCGTACGCGCCGCCGGTCTGATAGTAGGCGGTCCGACCCCAGATGCGCGATGACAGCGACTGGTACTTGAACCAGCGGTTCACGACGAGATTGCAGCTGTCGTCGGGCGTCTGCACCCAGGAGCGCTCCATCCAGTCGATCCAGAACTGTTTGGCCTCGCTGAACGCCTCGTCAGCCGCGCCGGCGGTTTGAAAACGCTTGACGTTCCGCTCCGCCTCTTCGCGGGTCTCGGCGACGCCGAGCGTGAAGGTCATCGATTGGGTCCCGCCAGGTTCCAAGGTGACTGCCGACAGGCTGGCTACGGGATCGTCCCATCGGCCGGTGGTTTTGGCGACGTAACCGCCTTCCTTAAGCGCCATCGGGTCGGCGGTCGTGCCGTACTGCCCGATGAACGCTTCCTTGTTACCCGAAGACATCGAAGCCTTGACGTCCACGGCGTGGAACGCGGTCTTGTCCCAGTCCTTGTTCCAGTGCTGTCCCTTCTCGTTTCGGATATCCCACATCCGCTTGGTGGCGTACACCGCGCGGTGGTCCTGCGAAAGGTCGGTTTCCAGGAACGTCTTATGAAACTCGCGGTGCGTGTCCGGCGCGACGCCCAGACACCATTCCAGATACGACCAGACCGAGAGCTTGCGGCCGCGCTTGCCGAGGTTCGTCAGCGTGAGTTTCCAGACCTCCAGCGATTCGCCGCCCTGCTCGTTGGTCGGGACGAAGACCGTCATCTGCGCCTGGATGTCGTCCACCGTCGTGGTGAAGATGCTGTACCCGATGCCGTGTCGGCATTCGTAGGATGTGTAGTCGGCCCGCACGGGTTTCCACGTGGGCGACCAGAACCTGCCGGTCTCGTCATCGCGGATGTAGAGGTACTTACCACACTGGTCGCTGACAAGGTCCTGGTCCCAGCGTGTGATGCGGTTGAGGCTGGCGTGGGTCATCCAGGAGTAGCCGCCGCCGACCTGTGAGATGACGGTGCCGTACTCGCCGGGGCAGATGACGTTGACCCAGGGCTTGGGCGTGTCGGGGCGTGTGATGACGTACTCGTCGCCCGCCTGTGTGAAGTAGCCGTAGCCGTTGTCAAACAGCCGGCCGGGCTGTGCGTTGAAAGCGACGGGTTGGATGCTTTGTTTAGTCACTCGTGTCACAACAATACTCCAATTCTGATGCTTGTCCACGGACCCGCGGGGATCAGCCCTTTAAGCCGGTCATGGAGATACCTTCGATAAACGACCGTTGGGCCAGGAAAAACAGCACGATGACCGGCAGCACGACCAGCGAGCTGGCGGCCATCAGGTAATGCCACTGCGTCCCCCCGCTCTGGCTCTGGTAGGCCTGTAACCCGAGCGCGAGGGTGAAGTCTTTCTGTTCGGTGAGGTAGATCAGAGGGCCGAGGAAGTCGTTCCACGTGCCCATGAACTGGAACAGCGCCACCACCGCGATCGCCGGGCGGGCAAGCGGCAGGATGATCTGCCAGAAGATTCTTAGTTCGCTGCACCCGTCGATCCGCGCGGATTCGGAGAGGTCTTTGGGGATCGTGCGGAAGAACTGGCGGAGCAGGAAGATATTAAACGCCCCGGCGAAGAACGTCGTCACCCATAGCGGCTTGAGCGTGCCGATCCAGCCGAAGTTCTTGAACATCGTGAACAGCGGCACCATCACCACCGGGAACGGCACCATCATCGTCGCCAGCACGACCAGGAACACCTTGTCCCGCCCCGGCCATTCGATGCGGGCGAACCCGTACGCGACCAGCGTGCTCGAACAGACCGTGCCGATGACGGTCAGCACGCACAGGATGATCGTGTTCTTAAGGTATGTGGGGAATAGCTTCATGGCCCGGATCGCCTTGCCGAAGTTTTCCCAGCGGAAGTCGATGTACTTGGATAAAGCCGAGCGTTCGACCCCGCGGCGCTCGGTTTGCGCGTGCGCCAGCTCGGTCCGGTCGTCCCAGGGGATGACGGTCTTGATAAGTGATTCGGCCGGCACCGTGAGCGTCTGCGATCCGGCGAACGAGCCGACAAGGTCGTCTTTGGTCTGGTCATACACCCTCTTGACGTCAGAGGGCGGGAATGTGTGACGGATCGTGTAGCCCTCGTCGTCCAGATAGACCGCTTCGACGGATTTCTCGCCATCAGGGGCCGGGGGCGGGGCCCAGTCGGGGTCGGCCAATTGGGCGGGCCGCCACACGCCATCGACCAACGCCTGTGTGTGATAATTGATAACCACCCGCGTCATCCCGCCCGATACTGTGTCCCCGACCGGCGCGACCGGCACGCGCTCGCTGTCGATCTCGATCAGCCACTGGTAAGCAACCTGGACCGATACCGAGCCGTCATCGGGCACGTCGCTATCCAGGCCGACCGTGATCTCTTTCCCATTGTCGGTGTAGGCCCAGGAATATGGCAGCCACCTCGGCGGAGAACTCATCGCCTGGTCGATCGGCTTGACCGCGGTCGAAAGCATCCACAACAGCGGGATGATGAACACCGCCGCGCCCAACAGCAGCGCCGGTATACACAAACAGCTTGTGCAGGGGGTTACGCATCAGCCTCCCCCCGTAGTGAACGTGCTTCCGGCTCAACACGGTCACGCCCCAGGTCAGCAGCACGATCACCACGAACAGCACCCACGCCAGCGCGGGCGTAGCCCATGTTCAGGTAGCGGAAGGCGTTGTCGTAGAGGTTGACCGCGTAAAAGAGCGCCGAGCGGTTCGGTCCCGTCCCGCCTAGCATGACGAAGGGACGGACGAACTCCTGCAATGCCCCGATGATGCCCATGACCAGGCAGAAGTAGATCGCCGGTGAGATCATCGGGATCGTGATGTGCCGCAGCTGCACGACCGGCGTCGCCCCGTCGATCTCGGCAGACTCGTAAAGCGAACGCGGTACGTCCTGCAGCGCCAGGAAGATCACGATCGTCCCGCCGACCTGCCAGACACCCGACAGCACCAGCGTCGGCTTGACCCACTGCTCGTCCGTCAGCCAGCCCGGGCCTTTATGAATTCCTAAAAATGACAAGCAATAGTCAACTAACCCGCCCCCATCAAACAGCCACAGCCAGATCATCGCCACCCCGATCAGCGGGACGATCGAGGGCAGGAAATAGACCGTGCGGAAGATAGACCGCCCCACCACTTTCTGGTTGAGCAGGACCGCGATCATCAGGGCCGTGAAAAGCCCTAGCGGGATCGAGAAAAGCGCGAAGTAAACCGTATTGTAGACGGAGATCCAGAAGACCGAGTCGCCTGCCATTTCTGAATAGTTCAGTGTGCCGACGACGACCGGCTCGTTGAGGATGTCGTAATCGCAGAACGAGTAGTAGAGCGATGCGCCCAGCGGATACAACCCGAACACGGCGAAACCGATGATCCACGGGCTGATGAAACCCAGCCCTTTGAGCAGGTTGTGCCGTTCGCCGCGCGTCATCGGCCGCTCCATTCTGCGAGCCGCTCGTCCTTCACGAGGTCCCAGCGGTTGAGGATGCGGTCCAATCGGATCTGCATGCGGTCCTGCGCATCGGTCAGCGCCTGCTTCGCGGAAGCGTCGCCTGCGTAGATACGGTCGCTGGCGACCTGTATCTCCGTAGTGTACTCGGCCCAGATCGGGGTCTGCGGGACCCAGAACGCGTTGGGGCTGGCGGCCAGTTCCATGAACACCTTGATCGCCGGGTTCGGATGCCGTGCCGCGAAGTCGTCGCTTACCTTGGACAACGGGCTGAACTTGCGTTGCGCGAGCGTCAGTTTCTCCATGACGGGTTGGCTGTTGACGTAGCGGATGAACCGAAACGCTTCGTCCGGGTGCTTTGCGCCGCGCGGGATGACCAGCACATCGGACTCGATCAAAGCGATCGGGCCGTCGGGGTGTTCGACGCTTCCGGGGAACGCGGCCGCGCCCCAGTGCATATTCGGGGAGAAGCTGTCGATGAAGTTGTGCATCCACACGCCCTGCAACACCATCGCGACCTGACCGGAAAGGAACGGGTCCTGCGGCGACGCGAAGTTGCCGAAAGACTGCCCGAACCGGTCGAGATTGCGCCGGCCGTACTTCGTGGCGTAGCTGCCGAACCAGTCGTACGCGGCGACGTTGCCGGGCGAGGCGGCTGTGACTTTGGATTCCCCGTCCCAGAGTTCGCCGTCGAACCAGTAGCCGAACAAGGGGCTGAACCAGCCGGGGACCTTCGGCGAGAAGCCCAACTGGACGATGCTGTAATCCTTCGCATCGCGTTCCTGCTCGGTCAGCTCGGGGAACCGCACGCGGACGGTCTTGCCATCGCGCTTGATTTCGACGACGGTCAGCTTTTCAGGCCATCTCGTCCAATTCAGCGATCGTGCATGGGCACGGTCCGGGTCGAGCCCGGCGTCCTCGAACATCTGTTTGTTCCAGAACAGCCCGATCGACGCGGGCGTCGAGGGAACGCGCCCAAAGATAGCCCCGGTATTTGCAAAGCTCCCAGAACGCGGGGATGTAATCGGCCTCGCTCAGGCCCGCGTCGGCGGCGTAACCATCCAGCGGCGTGAGCGCACCTTTCTCGGCGAATACGTTGATCGTGTGTGTCCACAGCCCCGCGACGTCCGGCGGGTTACCCCCCGCAGTCGCCAGCAGTAGCTTCTGGTCCACCCCGCTGACCGAGAGCATCTTCACGAACACCTCGTCCTGCGAGGCGTTGAAGTCGTCCACGACCGCACGCATCGCGTCGGCCTCGAAGCCGGTCCATTTTTCCCAGTAGCGCACGATCACCCGGCCGTCCGGCGTGGTCTGCGCCGCCTGATTGCCGCAGCCGGAAACAGCAAGCATGCTACCGAACAGCGCACACGCACAGATGACGCGGCGGTTTGTGTATGCGAACAGGCTGATGCACGACAGCAACGGTGATTACTCCAGGACCAGGCCGCCGAGCTGGTGCCGGCCGGCTTCTTGTTTGTATCGCCAGTTCAGCTTCACGGGTGATTCGCCCGATGCGTCCACACTCTTGACCGCAATCGTCGATTGCAGCTTGACGCCCGGGCTCGGATCGATGCCGAGTGTCGCCCACGGGATCGATGCGCGGACCTCGTAGCCATCGTCCGTCGGCGTGACCGATTCATCGATATCCACGTGTCGGCCGTCGAACCATTCCCAGGCCTTATCCGTCACGGCGAAACCGAATTGAAGGTCTGCCTTGTTGCCCCAGACTAACCCGTCGTTCTGCGGGTCGATATACAGCTCGACGCTGTCCTGCTCGAACAGGGTGTCGGCGGGGCAGTCGTTGACCACGTGCTCATCAGCGACCCGTATCGTGACGTGCAAAGCATGTTCATCCCAGGCAAACGCGAACCGCGCGGAGACCGCGTTGTCTTTCGTTAGCTGGCCCTCTTCCAGGCATTCCTCTGCGGTGACGGCGTGCCAGTCCGCCTGCTCCCAGCCGTGCGACAGCGGGCGGACCCGCGCGGTGCGGTTGCCCTTGTTCCAACTCGCGGAGAGCATCTCGGCGGGCATGGCTTCTAGGCCATAGACGGAGCTGTCCTCGTCCGGCACATCACCTTCAGGGCGAAAACCGGCGAGTTCCATCGCGCGTTGCATCTCGGGGTTAGCCATGAACAGTTCCCAAATACGCCCCGTGCGGTAATTCTCGATCATTACAAGTGACACGCCGACATCGATACCGATCACGTCGCGCGCGGTGTAGTCCGTTTGCGGGTTGAACGCATCGACGAAGCCATAGTGTTTCCAGATACGGTCGCCGTAGGTTTGTTTCATGTATCGGAGCGTGTGGATGCATTCCTCGGGCAGGAACGGGATCGAGCCGGCGGCGGCGCAGGGGACGACGGTGCCGTCGAGGTTGGACGTGGCGGGCGGCCCGCCCCAGGCGGTATACCCCCCGGCGTAGTCCGACGCGGTGATTCCCCAAAGGTCTTCGCTGTAATCCGGGAATCGCTGGGCAAGACGTATGCACATCCGCCGGTGGGCCTTGGTGGCGATGACGGAGTTTCGGTAGTAGTTGGCGACGTCGTCACGTTTGCCGCGGTAATCAACGAAAGCGTGCGAGAACTGGTGCGTGAAAAGCGGCGGGCAGGCCATATAGGTGAATTCGTCGTAGGTGATGACCGGCACACGCTTCCATATCTTCCAGGCCTCGGGCGGCAGCGGGTGGGTGCCGGAGCCCAGGCCCATCAGGTAGATCACGGTGTGTTCGCTGTAGCCGTCCCACGTCGCGCGGAGGAAGCCGTGCTCGGGATTCCAGCCCATCGTCAGCGTCCTGCCCTGCCCGCGCATCCAGGGCCAGTCCACGCGCTCGTAGATCTTGGTTGCGAGTTCCTCGACCTCGGTGCCCTTGTAGTATTGCCGCGCGGTCAACACGCCGCACAGCAGCAGCCCGGTGTCGATCGATGACAATTCACAGTTCCATGCGCGCTCACCGGTCTTGTGATCGACGAAGTGGTAGTAGAACCCGTGCTCGTGGGGCATCTTCTCCCAGAGGAAGCGCATGGTGGTCAGCACGCGCTGGTAGGCTTCTTCGTGGCTGACCCACCCGCGTTCGTCGGCGACGCAGACGGCGGCCAGGCCGAAGCCTGTCGAGGCGACGCTGGCGACGTTGAACTTCTCGCTGCCGTCGGCCGGGGCGCGGTCGGCGACCAGGCCCGTCGTCGGCTCGGCCTGCTCCCAGAAAAACAGGAAGCAGCGCCGCTGCAATTCATCCAGGAACGCTTCGTTGTCCGGCTCGATATCCGGCAAGTTGTTCTCTTGCGCGAGCGTGCAGGACGGCCCGACCGCGGCCAGGGCGGTGAACAGGAGCAGTATCAAAGTTATTCTCATGGCTGACCTCCACCGCCGGGCACACTTCACGCGCGGCACGGGTTGCATCGGTTACGGTTTACCTGATCGGTGTAACTGCTTCGCGTTAGCGATCACCGTCCGGCTCCCACAAGCCAAACGACGGCGTGTATGAAGAGGATTCGTCAGAGTCATCTAAATTTGGAGTTTGAGAGCGGAAGGCCGTGATATCCGCCCCGCGCCGGCTGTTTCGCTGCCAGGCCGCCAGCGCCGCGCGGGAATCATCACCGGGGCGTGTTTGGTGGCGCTGTGCAACCCGGCGGGTTTTCCCTGTTGTGCGTTTATCGGTTTCAGAAAGTGTGGTGGCGGTTGACGACGACGCGGCCGTGGTCTCAAACAAAGATGCCGTGGCCGCTGCAACCGATGATTCAACCGGTGAGACGACCGTGGACGCTTCCGGGGGGGCGACCGCGTTCCAGTTGCCCAGCACGGTGTTGAGGTCTTCGATACCCACGAAGCCGTCGTTGGACGGATCGCCCGAAAAGAAATCACCCGGGGCGACGTTCTGGTTCCAGTTGCCCAACACGATGTTCAGGTCCGCGATGCCGACGAAGCCGTCCTTGTTCAGGTCGCCGGCGATGATCGTGTTCGGGAATACGAGGTCCAGCGCCGCTTTGACCGCGGGCAGGTCGCTTAAGTAATGGCTGTCGTCGTAGAGGTAATCCATGAAGGCCATGGTCGATAGGGACGTGTTCCAGAGGTCGTTGTTGGCCGGGTGGCTGGTCGGCTCGGTCGCGCCGGTCACCCATATCGCCGAATCGCTTAGGCCGAACGGGCCTTGGAGGTTGTGGACCAGGCTGTTGCGCAGCGACGCCTCGGCGAACTGCGGCTCGCCCAGGAAGCTGAACGCCACCGACCAGGGCATGAACACGTTCGGCTCGCCGTGATTGTCATACGCGCTGAACTGCTGGTACTGAGACCCGCTGGAGCCGGCGTCGGGCTGAAGGAACAACTCACGCCCGATCGATTCAAAATAGTCGTGCACGTCCTTCTGGTACTTCACCGCGTTGTCGAACGGATTAGTATTCTGGAACGCGCCGGGGTAGTTGTCTTTCCCAAGGTCGTTCGTATCGACATACAGGTCGAACAGCCACTGCACGAACGGCGGGCGGAACTGCGTGAACGCGTGGTTGAACTGCGTGTTCGCCGGGTCCACCAGGAAGCTGGCCGCGCGGACGTCGCCGGAGTGGTAGTTGGTGGTGATATCGACGTGGTTGACCTGCGCCAGGTGCGCCGCCAGCGAGATCGTCCATATCTCCCCGCCGTAGCCGTCGTAGCCTGCGTTGATAAACGAATCTGTATCGTGGTTATAGGCGAACGACCAGCCCCCGCCGGGCAAATTAAACGCGGCGAAGTTGAAGCGATTGAGCAGGTTCTGGATCGCGGTGACCACGGCCGGGTTCGTGCCGGGCTGCGACTTGTATTCGTACAGCGCCAGGAACATGAACGCGCCGTCGATCACGGATTCCTCGGGGTTCGTCGGCGTGAAGGTCACCCGGTCCAGGTAACGTGCGGGCAGGTACCCCCCGCCCATCGCGGCCTGGTTGTTCATGCCGGTGTTCATCGTCTGGACCATCTTCAGCAGCATCAGGTCGGCTTCGAGCTGGGTGACCCAGCCGCGTTCGATCGCGCCTGGCAAAAGCTTGATCACGCTCGACGTGGTGTTCATCGCCATCACCCGGCCGGCCTGCGCGTTGGTCTCCAGCGCGCCGGTATCCGGGTCGATCGCGCCCCACAGGCTGCGGAACTGGCGTTCGGCCAGCCGTTCGATGATGTCGCGGATCGGCGCGGTCGCCGGATCAAGCGCGCCGCCGGGTTCGACAAAGACCATATCGTCGATCAAGACCTGCCCGCTGACGCCCGTGCCCTGGTTGGCTTCCATGACGAGTGCGATCTGCCTGGCGCGTGTCAGGTCCGGGCTGCCGTTGATGACCCAGCCTGGGGTGGCGAGGTTTAAGGGCACGACGACCTCGGTCCACTGCCCGTTGGCTGGGATGACCGTGGACCAGTTCGCGCGTTGACCGTTATCGTCGCGGTAGTCCTTGATCTCGAAGCGCATGGTAAACGCTTCGCCCGAATCGTTGCGGACCTGGTAGCGGATTTCCTGGAACTGTGTGATGTCGCGCGTGTCGTGGTATGCGTTGGAGGGCTGCGTGCCGCCGAGCTTGGTGGTGACGAAGCCGAAGCCGTTGTTGCCGATCGATGCGTTTAAGAGGATCGCGGCGTTGCCGGTGCGGACCTGCGGGTCACTGGTGGTGCGTGCGAGGGTGACGTTGAGGCCAGCGTCGCTCGCCCCGCCGTAGCGGTTCATCAGGCCGTTGCCGCCGGAGGTCGTCTCCGCGTCCCAGAACGGGACGTAGGAGATGTCCGTGGACAGCGTCGTAGCGCTAAGCAGCATGCGCGGCTCAAGCGGTTCCAGGCCTTGCCATGCGGCGACCGCCCGTCTGAATCCCAGACGGCCGTGATCACGTTCGGATTGGCCATTGATATCACGCATGCGGTGTGTTTCGAAGAACTGATGATGAACACCGCGCTAACCGGCGGAGTATGAACATTATAGTGGCAATATCTAAATATTTAGAATCCCGGCGTATAGGAAGTACCGCCCTTGTTCGGATTGCCCCATGCGTACCAGACATCGTTGTCGTATGGATCTTTTTTAGCCGTGGTCTGGCCGGGCGCACGGTATTCATCGGCACTCATGTGCTCACTGTGGCCGTCCAAGAAACTGAGGTTACCACCATCACCATGGCGCTCGACGCGCTTTTGCCCCACAGGGGGATTGTAAGCTACGCCGTTTATGACCTGCGGCCAATCGAGGTCGATTGCTATGACGACCCATGTCGTTCCCGGCAACGTACTGATCCGCCGGTCAATAATCCCGTTCGCATCGTTATGGCCATACGGATCGCGAATGGGATCGGTGACACCTCCAACATTATCATTCAGCTTGTAATCGGTGAAGTAAGACTTACCGTCCCACGCGGGCTGCAATTGGGTTGCCTTGATACCACTGATCCTTGATTCATACGGGCCATTACCCAAACCGTTGATCCCAGGAACGGTGGGAATGGATTACCCGACAAGGTAGTCCCCCAAAGCTCACCATTGGTTAAAGTATTCTCAGCGTTAGGGCAGATGAAGATATCTTTGTTTCCACCCAGATATGCATCGAGTTTTTCGATCTGCTCGCCCTGTCGGTTGAAGCTTGGAATCAAAGGCAACCGCTCGTCCCAGTCATTCGCATAGAACTGCGAACCAATAGCGACCTGCCTAAGGTTGGACAGGCACTTGCTCTGCTGCGCGGAGCGTCGCGCGGCACCCAGCGCGGGTAGCAGGATGCCGACGAGCAGCGCGATGATGGAGATCACCACGAGCAGTTCGATGAGCGTAAAGCCGACCGATTCGGTTCTGGCCCGGGAAGCTCTGGTGGTCTGGGTAAATTTGTCGGTCATGATCGTGGACTCCTTGTCCCAACGATTTGGGAGGCATAGTGGTTTATGTTCGTTACCGCCGCGTGACTGCGGTACTGATCCTGCTAAACGGAGGGGGCCGTGTTAACGGGCCCCTCCGGGAGGGACACTAAATACTAGGCGTGCCAACGTCCGCGACGCAGCATGCCAAGGCCGCCGAGTCCTAGCAGCGCGAGGCTGGCGGGTTCGGGTGTGATCACGACGTTGTTGAAGGTCGTAGTCACGTGGCTGGTGGTTTCCGGTGCGCTGGGGATGTGCTGTGTGTAGACGCCGGCGGTGTGATTGGTCGGGCCACCTTCGAGGTTCTGCCAGGCCAGGACGCCGCTGGATTCAAGCCCGTTGCCGCGGTCGATGATGTACTCGACGCTGCCGGGCTGGAACAGGCCGGGGCCGGGCGTGTAGACGATCTTCATGAAGATGGTGTCCCCGAGATTGTAGTCGTTGGGAGCGCCGGGAGCGGCGAACTGGAAGAACGGCGCGCCGCCACCGAACGCGGCGATCTCGCCGTTATCCTTGATCAGGAAGATCACGTCACCGGTGATCCCGGAGTTGACACGCAGACCGGCCTCGGCGGCGGCATCGGTCACGCTCAGGGTGACATCCGCCTCAATCGAGAACGGGGCCGTGATCGGGAAGAGTTTGTCGGTCGAACCGTTGCTGGTGGCGACCGCGTCGTGGCGGTTCGCCCAGCCGCCGGTGCCGAACGGGCCTTCATCGAACTGCACCGAACCCGGGCCGGTGGTCGTGACCAGCGTGCTGCTGGGGAAGTCGTTGAACACCCGCTCGTTGACCTTCAGGTCGAACGCGGCGGATGCCGACTGCGTGACGGCCAACCCGATAATGGCGGTGCTTGCTAACTGCATAACACTCAATCGCTTCATTTCTCCATCTCCTGTTAAGTAAAAATACTCAATGCGGTAAGCGTTCGGCCCGTGTGTCATAGCAATCGTTGTGCGTCCCGCTCGGGCCGGTCCGGGACGCCCAACGATCGTTGCATCAGAGTTGAGCGCGGCGACGCATCAGGGCGGTAGCGCCCAGGCCCAGCAGCGCGAGGCTCGCAGGTTCGGGGACGGCCGCGCCGGCGGTCGGCGGCGTGCCGGCGTTCCAGTTGCCCAGCACGAGGTTGAGGTCTTCGATGCCGACGAAGTTGTCGTTGCTCGGGTCGGCGCGGAGGTCCGAGAGGAAGGTGGGCGTTGCCCCGAGGGGGTCTGGCTCTCGTTCCAGGCACCGAGCACAATGTTCAGGTCGGCGATGCCGACGAAGCCGTCGGCGTTGAGGTCGCCGGTGAGGATGCTGCCGCCCTCGACGTTGCTGTAGGTGACGGTGTTGTGTTCAGCGGCGAGATTGGCATTGTTTGGCTGTGACTGGACGTAGAAGGCGAACTGTGTGCCATCGACCAGGCCGTTTTCAAGGTTGCCCAGGTACCGGACGCCGGCGCTGATGCCGTTAACAATGAATTCGAGGCTGGCGGGCTTGACGAGGTCGGCGGTGGCTGTGGAACCGACTCCGTGGCGGTAGATGACCTGAATATCAGCCTGTGAGCCCAGAGCGTAAGGAGTGCCGCCGTATTCCTTGCCGTCCGCGTTATCGACAAGGTTGCTGGTGAAGGGGAAGAACGAACTGAAAGAAGCAATCTCGCCGTTATCGCTGGTCAGAATGAACTGCCCGGTGCCGGTCGTCGGGTGGGAGATCACGAAACCGGCTTCCTTACGGGGCGAGGGGTTGGTCGCGTCCAATTGGAATGTGAAGCTGACCGAGAAATCTTCCTGGTTCAGGAACGCGTGGGCGGTGTTGCCGCCGTCGGACGAGAGCCAGGCGTTGTGCCGGTTGGCAAAGAACCCGGCATTGATGTCAAGCTGCCCATAGGTATGCTCGTCAAGAATGAGTTCACCGGTGGTGCCGATGTTGTCGGTAAAGGTGAGGTTGCTGTTGGGATACGCGTTAAAAGGCGTGCGCAGCAGGGGCACGGCTCCGTCGATGCTGAACGCGGCGTCCGCGCCGGTGGTGGCCGCCATAAACCCTGTTGCGACGAGACCGCCTACGGCAAGATTACGACTGATCATCGCTCCATTCCTCCAAGTTAGTGTCTACAACTGATTCGGACAGGCAACCCTGTCTTGCGTTTCTTTGACGCCGGGTCACGGCACATACCGTGGCCCGTGGTTAATCCTTCATAAGGGTCCGGCCTTCAGCCGGTCCGCGAGACATACTCCGATCCATTCACATGATTCCAGGCGTTTGAGCAATCACGCTCCCTGAAGCTTGTTCTTTTCGACGCCACAACTGCGGCGCACCACCAATTCGGTCGGCAGCACCTGCTCGGCCTGTATACGTCCACCGGTGACCAGGCTGATCGCCGCCTCGGACGCGAGCCGACCCATTTCACGCATGGGCGAGCGGACGGTTGTCAGCCCCATATACCGGGCGGCCTGCACATCGTCGAAGCCGATCAAGGCCATGTGTTCCGGCACACTCATACCGTGCTCGTGCAGCGATTCGATGACGCCCATCGCCATCGGGTCGTTCAGGGCGAACATTGCGTCGGGCAGGGGCTTGCCGGAGTTCAGCCAGTTGTTCATCAATTCGTAGCCGCTCTCCCAGAAGAAGTCCCCGGGCCAGATCAGCCCCTTCTCGAAGTGGTAACCGGCTCGCTTGGCGGCGACCTGGCAGCCCTCGAAGCGCTGCTCAGCGTCGATCGTGCCGTCGGGGCCGTTGAGGATCGCGATACGCTTATAGCCCAGTTTCAAGAGGTGCGTCATCGCGGCGTCGGCGCCGCTGCGGTTATCGATCGTGACCGACGCCACGCGGGCGTCCTTGACCGGCCGGTCGATCAGCACGATCGGCATCTCGCGCCTGGCGGCCTGACGCACGAACTGGTCGGACATCCCCAGGTTCATGAGGATCAAAGCATCGACGCGCCCTGCCTGGAGGTACTCCGCGACACGGTCGTGCTCGTCCCGCGATCCCTGGCTGAAAGCGACCATCAAATGGTAGTCCCGGCTGACGGCATACTCGTTGATACCCTTGAGGACCTCGCTGAAAAAGCCCGAGTCGATACCGGGGAACACGACGCCGATCGTGTCGGTGCGTTGCCTAGCCAGCGCCCGGGCGGAGTGGTTACGCATGTAGCCGAGTTCCTGGATCGCTTTGAGGACGCGGACCCGTGTTTCGGGGCTGACCTTGGGTGACTCGTTGATCACCCGGGAGACGGTGGCGGTGGAGACACCGCTCTGGCGTGACACATCCTGAACGGTGACTGCACGGGCGGCGTCGCCGTGGCTATCGCGGTAAATGGAACCGCTTACATGTTGTGTGTAATCGCTTACATCCACAGGAGCATCTTACCTAAACTTAATAGGGAGTCAAGGATTTTTCAGGCCGGCTGTCAGTGTAATTTGTTACATGGCCACGAAGGGATCATCACGCCCGGTTTTTACCCGACAGGATCGATTATCCGGCCCCACGCCGTTTATATCTTTTTACCTCAATATCTTATGGCAATTTAATGCGTGCTGGCGGCGAGCTTCCGCCGGGTTGACCCCGCATTTTGAGCCGGATCGTCGGCCCAGCCATGTAACAAAGGCCAGGAAGACTACGGCGCTGCTCGGTTCAGGGATCGGATTGCCTGAATCTCCCGAAGCCAGCGGCGGTGCGCCGGCGTTCCAGTTGCCCAAGACCTGATTGAGGTCCTCGATCCCCACAAAACCGTCGCCCGAGGCGTCACCGAACTGGTGCAGGCCGTTCACCACGGTCTGGTTCCAGTTGCTCAGGACAATATTGAGGTCGCTGATCCCGACAAAACCGTCCCCGTTAAGGTCGCCGGCGAGATACGCCTCGACCTCAGCCAGCACCTGATTGGGGGCGATGTCGAAAAACTGCTGGACGATCCCGCTGGGCCAATAGATGGTGAGGTTGTCGATCGTGCCCGCGAACGCACGCAGGCCGAAGTGTACGGTCATCTCGCTCTGACTGAGGAAATTGCTGCCGCCGTCGACCTCGCGGTATTGCTCGTCGCCGGTAATCGAGCTATCGGGATCGATGACGAGTTTAGCGCCGATGCCGTCGCGATTGGATTGCGTGCCGCTGGTCTTGATGCGCAGGTAAGCGTTGCCGTTGGCCGAATCGTTGCGGTAAAAGACCGGAGCGCCGGCGTGGTTGATGACCAGCGTGTCCAGGTCGCCATCGTTGTCGTAATCGAGCGTAAGCAGGCCACGCCCTTGTGCGGTGTCGGTGATACCCTCGGCGGCGTTGACCTTGGTGAACGTGCCGTCGCCGTTGTTGTGCCAGAGCGTGGTAGGGTCGTTGTCGAAGACCTGCGGGAAACCATTGGTCGCCATGAGGTCAAGTCGGCCGTCGTTGTCGTAATCAAGCCAGGTGGTCCCCCACCACCAGCCGACGGGCAACACGCCGGCGGGGTAGGCGACTTCGGTGAATGTGCGGTTGCCATCGTTGCGGTAGAGCTTGTTGCCGAAGGTGGTCGTCGGGCTTGGGCTGCCGTTTAGGATGGCGGTGACGTACCAGTCCAGGTCGCCGTCGCCGTCGTAATCGCCGATGGCGGACCCCATGCCCGCGCGGTCGATCCCGACGCCCGCCGCGGCCGTGCCGTCGGTAAACGTGCCGTCGCCATTGTTCCAAAAAAGCTGGCTGGTGACGTAGTCCGACGCGATCGCGATGTCTGTTCGGCCGTCGTTGTCCATATCCGTAAAACGCGGCGAGAAGCGGTAAGAAGTCGTCTTGGGAAATACGTTCAATCCGGTCGCCACGGTGACATCCTGGAAGTGCCCGGTGTTCGCCGCGCCCTGATTCCGCAGCAGGCGTGACGTCGATTGCGTCGCAAGGACTTCCCAGTCGCTGGTCATGGCGTCGAGGTAGCCGTCACGGTCGTAATCGCCCAGCGCTATGCTCATGCCGCTGGTGGGGACGGCCGAGGTGATGTCCGCGCCACGCGCGACGGCGTCCTCGGTGAATGTGCCGTCGCCGTTGTTGATGTAGAGGTAGTAGCGGTTGCCAGGCGCGGAAAGCGGGACGGTCGTGGAGACGTACAGGTCCAGATCGCCGTCGTTATCAATGTCGCCAAACGCCGGCCCGTTGGTGGGCAGGTTGGCGGTGAAGCCCGCGGACGCGGAGACATCCTGGAACGTGCCGTCGCCCAGGTTCTTGTAAAGAACGTCCGGCCCGTCGAGACGGGTAAAGAACAGATCGACCAGCCCGTCGTTATCGAAGTCCCCCGCCGCCGCCCCGCCGGTCATCGCCCCGGAACCGGTGAGTTGGACGGCCGACTGGATGTGGGTGATGCCCGTATCGATCCCCGGGACCTGCGTAAAGACCGCCTGGGCCGATGTGGTCCAAGTCAGCATCAGCACAGATACAAACCCGATGTGCCTCAAAAGCTTCACCCTCCAAGTATGTCGCCAGGCCGCGACCCGCGTGTAACCGCTTACACCCGGAATAATATACCAGCTTCCGGGCTTTATTCCAGCTTTTTTTGTTCCCCCTTTTACCCGTTGCCAGGCCGATACCCGGGGACATCAGGCGCTTACTCACCCGGCACGGCCGCCACGCCTTCCTCAGGCAAGGTGACGCCGCCGCTCTCAAAATCATCCGCCGAGGGCGAAAGCGTCAGTCCGTACCAGGCGCTATCCTTATTGTTCATCAGGTCGTCCCACTGCACCATCTGCCCGGTGTACGCCGAGATACGCCCCATGATCGCGGTCAGGGTCGACTCGGCGACCTGCTTCGCCTCGTTGATCTTCTCCCCCTTGAGGATCGCGGTCTGCAGGTCAACGTGTTCCTGCACGTAGCTCTTGTCCGTCCCATCGACCTCCGGCAGTTTGACCTCGGCCTTGTCGAAACGGGCGATGCGGCGTTCGTCCCAGACACGGCCCTGGGTCCCGGTGAAGAGCGCATCGACCTTGTTGTAGCAGCCGTTGATCTGTCGGCACATCGAATGGATCGAGCAGC
>JAWKTA010000040.1:0-49843 GCA_041402025.1 Phycisphaerales bacterium
GCCCGAGCAGGCCGAACGTCAGGATCACCTTCTTGCCCTCGACCCCGAAGTGATCCTTGTAGAAATTCGGATCGACGAACGGCACGTCCGGGATCCCGTGCGGGATGAGCTTGATCTTGTGCTCGGGGATGTCGTAGATGCCGGTGAGGAACTCGTACGCCCGGTCGGCCATGACGACGAACCGGTCGCAGACCTCGCCGAGCTGGCGTGTGATCTCGCGCTGGTCGTCGTTGGGGTCTTTCAGGACCGTGTGCAGGGTCGCGACGATGGGCATGCGCAGGCGGCGAAGCAGGTCCAGGATGTATTTGCCGCTGGGCCCGCCGAACAGCCCGAACTCGTGCTGGAGGCAGCAGACGTCGACCTTGGACATGTTCAAAAAGTCCGCGGCGAGGCGGTACTCGCCCTGGCGGTGCTGGTTGACCTCGAACCAGACCCTAGGCGGGTACCGGTAGCCCTCCGGGCGGTCGTTCATGGCGACGGAGCGGACATCCGCGTGCGGCGCGGCCTTGGCGATGCCGTCGGCCAGGTCGCCGGTGAAGGTAGCGATCCCGCAGCGGCGCGGCATACAGCTTCCGATAAACGCGATCGACCGCAGCGACTCCCATGAATATCTTGGTTCTTGCATGACAGGCCCTGGTCGTCCCCGCCCGGCGTCCCGCCGACCGCCCCATCACGGCCCGCGCGTACAACACGATAACCCCGGCGTGTTTAGGCCCTAATCATAGGCCAACACACGGGATCGGGCAAAGGATTATGATGGATACTTACGCCTGATTTGCCGATGCACTAGGCATCGGTACACGATTTCAGGGTCCGGATAACCCCTACGGGGCCACAGGGCAAAGGCAGCATCCATGAAGGGCATCATCCTCGCCGGCGGGCTGGGCACACGGCTGCGGCCGCTGACGCTGGTCACCAACAAGCACCTCCTGCCGGTCTACGACCGGCCGATGATCTATTACCCCATCGAATGCCTGGTCAACGCCGGCATCGACGAGGTCCTGGTCGTCACCGGCGGCGAGCACGCCGGGGACTTCCTCAAGCTCCTCAAGAACGGCCACCAGCTCGGGCTGAAGTACCTGGGCTACGCCTACCAGGAGGGCGAGGGCGGCATCGCCGATGCGCTCAAGCTCGCCGAGGAGTTCGCCGACGGCGGCAAGGTCTGCGTCATCCTCGGCGACAACATCATCGAAGGCTCGATCAAGAAAGCCGTTCAGGACTTCAAGGCCCAACCCAGCGGCGCGAAACTGCTGCTGAAAAAAGTCCACGACCCGCAACGCTTCGGCGTCGCCGAGCTGGATGCCGACGGCAACGTCATGCGTATCGTCGAGAAGCCCAAGCAGCCCAAGAGCGACCTGGCTGTCACCGGCATCTACTTCTACGACTTCGATGTGTTTAATATCTGCCAGACACTCAAGCCCTCCGACCGTGGCGAGCTGGAGATCACCGACGTGAACAACGCCTACCGTGAGCGAGGCGACCTGACCAGCGAGGTCCTCGAGGGCTGGTGGACCGACGCCGGCACCTTCGAGAGCCTCTTCCGCGCCAGCGAACTGGTCAAACAAGGCGGCGCGAACAAAAAAACTGGAAATTAGGAAAGCTGGAAAGCTGGAAATAAAGGCACCGGCTACGAACGTTTTCCGATACCCGATACCCGATACCCGATACCCGATACCCGATACCCGACTTCTCCCGTGAAACCAACCAACCCCACCACGCACAACGGCCCGCTCGAAGAAGCTTTCGCAATCGCGAAGGAAAAGAACGAGCCGATCTTCTCGCCCACACCGGTGTTCGCCGACGACCGCGGCTGGTCGCTGATGAACCAGTTCAAGAACGTGCTTGCGCCGACGGGCCAGGTGAACTACTCGGTGATGTACCCAAGCGTTATCAAAGCCTGGCACCGCCACACCAAGCAGACCGACTTCTGGCTCTGTTTGCACGGGCACCTGAAGGTCGGCGTGTACGACGAGAAAACTGACCGCGCGTGGGTTGCGGTGATCGGTGAGAAACGCCCGGGCGTGATGATCATCCCGCCACCGCTCTGGCACGGGGCCGCGACCGTGGGCAACGAGTCGGCGGGGCTGCTTTACTACGTCACCCACCAGTACGATCCCGCCGCGCCGGACGAGGACCGCCGGGACTACGATTCCGTGGTCGGGTTCCCCTGGGAGACGCAGCACAAATGAGTGTTCCGGCGGATCAAACAGCCTCCAGAGAAGTCGGACCCGTCGCCGTCGTCGGCGCGCTGGGCATGCTCGGCCGTGCGTGGCGTGAGCTGCTTACGGCACGCGGAATCCATCACGTCGGACTGGACCTGCCCGCGCTCGACATCACCAGCCCCGATTCCATCCGCACATGCATCGATAAAGGCACGCGCACCGTCGTCAACTGCGCCGCCTTCACCGATGTCGATGGCGCAGAAACACGCGAGGGCGAGGCACGTACGCTCAACGCCACCGCCGTCGGCCACCTCGCCGAGCACTGCAAGACGATCGGCGCGACGCTCATCCACTACTCGACCGACTACGTGTTCGATGGCAAGGCGACGTCGCCGTATCCAGTTGACCACCCGCGCGACCCGGTCAACGCCTACGGCCGGACCAAAGCCGAGGGCGAACAGATCATCGAATCCTCCGGCTGCCGGCACCTGCTGATACGCACGAGCTGGCTGTACGCACCTTGGGCTCACAACTTCGTCCTCACAATGCTGCGCCTTACCCACGAGCGCAACGAACTCTACGTCGTCAACGACCAGCACGGCCGACCGACCAGCGCGCAGCACCTGGCGCGCTCGTCGCTGGCGCTTCTCGAAAAAGACCTTACAGGAACGTTCCACGTCACCGACGGCGGGCAGTGCTCCTGGTACGACTTCACGCTTGAAATCAAACGCCTCGCCGGCAACGAATGCGACGTCAAGCCCTGCGACAGCAGCGCCTACAAGCGTCCCGCCGTCCGCCCCGCGTACAGCGTGCTGGATATCAGCAAGACCGAAGCGGCGCTTGGCACGTTGCCCGACTGGAAACAGAACCTCGCCGATGTAATCAAACAGATGGAGTCGTAACACCCATGAGCAAGCGCATCCTCCTCACCGGCGGGGCCGGGTTCATCGGCTCCAACTTCGTCCGCTTCGTCCTCCGTGAACGCTCGGACTACTCGATCATTAACCTCGATTCGCTGACCTACTCAGGTAACGCCGAAAGCCTAAGCGACCTCGAATCCGATGCGCGCTACCGCTTCGTCCACGGCAACATCCTCGACCTCGAACTCGCCACCGAACTGATCAAGGAATGCGACGCCGTCATCCACATGGCCGCCGAGAGCCACGTCGACCGCTCGATCATCGACGCCCGCCCGTTCATCGAATCCAACGTCCTGGGCACGCAGACCCTGCTTGATGCGCTCCGTCGGGCCGACCCGGATAACAAGAAACGCTTCGTCCACGTCTCGACCGACGAGGTCTTCGGCGACCTGCCGCTGGATAAACCCGAATTCAAGTTCAGCGAGACCACGCCGTTCGCGCCCAGCAGCCCGTACTCCGCTTCCAAGGCCGGGTCCGACATGATCGTCCGCGCGTACTGCCACACCTTCGGCATCAACGCCTGCACGACCAACTGCTCGAATAACTTCGGGCCTTACCAGTTCCCCGAGAAAGTCATCCCGCTGTTCGTCACCAACCTGATCGAGGGCAAGAAGGTTCCGCTCTACGGCGACGGCAAGAACGTCCGCGACTGGCTACACGTCGAGGACCACTGCGAGGCCGTGCTCGCCGTAATGGAAAAGGGCAAAGCCGGCGAGACCTACTGTATCGGCGGCAACAACGAGCGATCGAATCTGGACCTGACCCACTCGATCCTCAAGGCGATGGGCAAGGACGAATCCAGCATCCAGTACGTCACCGACCGTCTCGGCCACGACCGGCGCTACGCCATCGACGCTACCAAAATCAAACGCGATCTGGGCTGGGAACCGACGCGCAGCGCCTGGCCCGGCGCTTTGGAAAACACGATCAAGTGGTACGTTGAGAACGAGACCTGGTGGAAGCGCGTCAAGAGCGGCGAGTACCGCCACTACTACGAGAAGCAGTACGGAGGGCGCTAAGCTCTACGCGCAAGTATCACGGCACACCCCAGTATCAGGACACCACCCGACACCGGTTCGGGGACCACCGCAGCGGACTCCGGCGGCGCGCCTTGGTTCCACTCGCTCAGCACGATGTTCAAATCGTCGATCCCGACAAACCCATCGCCGGTCGGATCACCCGCAAGCGGCACGGGTGTCGCAGACACATCCTGGTTCCACCGGTTCAGCACGAGGTTGAGGTCGTCGACCCCGACGAACCCGTCGCCGTTGAGATCACCGGCAAAGAACGGGGGGGTGATCGACAGGTTGGCGTCGATCCAGTCCGCGTAGTATGAGACACGCGTGTCGAACGCGAACTCGCCAAATGACGAGTTCCTCGTGCCGTCGATATCGGAGGAATGCCCGGCGACGTTGGTAAGCCGCAGGCCGTAGGACGTGATGCCCGCGATCTGGTTGTTGATGAACGTGGGGCCGCCGGAGTCGCCCGGTGCAGCCAACACCTCGTCGTCGCCCAGCCCGAGGTGGTTGACGTTCCGCGTCCCCAGCACCGTGCCGAAGAACTCGAACGCGTCATGCGCGACAGTGCCGTCATCGAAGTCGTACACGAGTTGCGATCCGGGCAGCGGCGGCGCATCAAGCACACCTGTGAACACGTCACCGAGCGCGTCGTAAGTGTTCATCCCGCTGCGTCGCGTGCCGGCGGGGAGGTCATCGCCGGTGAGGCCGGTCCCGGACAGCCCGTATCCGGCCTTGGTGACAACCTGCCCGACTTCGTCGCTGCCGCGATAGATCTCGTACGCGATCGCGCCCAGCGGCGCGAGTTGGCTGAGGTGGATGATGGCGATGTCGTTGCCGGTGTTGAACTCACCGTTCCAATCGGGGTGAACCGTGAAACTGCTCGACGGCAGCGACACGGTTTCGTAGGCGGTCTGAAAGAGCGAAAATGAACTGGTGGCGATGAGGTTGCCCTGGTCGTCGGTCAGGCAGTGCGCGGCGGTGAGGATGTCCCGGCCGCCATTTAAGAGAACGCCCGTGCAGGTGACGATCCCGCTGGGCCGGCCGATGGTGAGTTTGACCACGCCGTCGAACGCGGTGCCCGCCCCGGTCACATGTAACGAAGGATCGTTGGCCGTGGTGTAGAGCGGCGCGGCATCGATGCCGAAGGTCGCGGCGCCCGCGGCGGTTGTCGAGGCCAGGATACACGCAGCCGCGATACGGATAAGGCGTTGACTGACCATGTGATTCCCAGCCCGGCAATCAGTCGTCAAATGAGAACATGCAAACAAGCGCCGACATCAATGTTTGCGACGTAACATCGTGCCCGCCCCGGCGACCAGAAGCACCGCTATCGTTCCCGGTTCCGGCACCAGACCGTTCATATCCCCAACCAAAGGCGGCGTGCCCGCGTTCCAGTTGCCCAGGACGATGTTCAGGTCTTCGATGCCGACGAATCCATCGCCCGATGGGTCGCCCAGCGTCAGATCTCCGGGCACCACGTTGAAATTCCACAGGCTCAGGACGATGTTCAGGTCATTGAGGCCGACAAACCCGTCGCCGTTGAGGTCACCCTCGATCGGGTCGGGCGTGATGAGGTCGAGTATCCAAGGCAGGACCGCCGCGATGGTGGTCGAACCCATGATGTCGCCGTAACCGAGCGTCGATGGATCGAAGTTGAAAACGGTGGAGTGAACGCCCGCGACGTAGTACTCACCGTTCTGCTCGACGAACAACCTGCCGCCGGAGGTCGCCCAGGGCGATGAGGTACTCGTAGTTGATCGGGTTGGTATTGCCCAGCGGGTTGCCCCACGGGCTGGTCGAGGCGTCCATGTCGGCGAAGATGATCTGCTGGAATAGACGGCCCGGCCCGCCGGGTTGAGCGTGTAGCCGAGCTGGTCGCCGATGTTTTTCCGGGCGCGTTTGCGCCGGCGGCGATGGTATCGCCGGTGCTACCCGTGCCGGACTTGCCGTAACCGACATAGGTCAAGGCCTGCCCGACCGTGCCTGCGGCCGCCGGTGTAAAGCTGGGCGGGGTCGATGGTGGTGATCGGGGCGTCGAGCCGGTGCAGGGCGATCGAAGCCATTGGCGATCTGGCCGTTGAAGCTGGGGTGGCGGATGGACTGGGCGATGCCGGACTTCCCGCCGAAGGTCCGTGTGTCCGCCGGGTTGTGCGCCGGAGGGGATAGTGAGCGGCGGTGAGCACCCAGTTCGGAGCGATCAGGATGCCCGAGCTGTCCACGGAGTTGCCTAAGAGCTTGACGACACCGACCGGGTCGTACTGCGGTTCGGCAGCCAGGGCTATATGGCTGGCCTGGCTGGCGGAATCCACGATCAGCCCGGCCTGAACCGCAGCGACAGGCACCCAGAGGCACGCCGACACCGAAGCCACACGCAAGGCCTTGCGAAACGTATTCATCCTTTGATAACTCCCATCCGTCCCACCCGATCGGCGGGCCGGCAATACATTATACCGCCGTGAGGTACGGCGGCGTCGCCCGCACTCAATTTTGCCCCGGAAAGCCCCCTAAGTCAAGATAAATTCCGGTAAATTCAGGAGGTTGTAACGGTTATTCACGCCGTGACGACGGTTGCTTTTACGCCGTTCCTTCCGCGCATGACGCCTCGGGTGTCGACGATGAGTTTGGCGTGCTTGGCGAGCATGTCCCAGTCGGTGGCGGCGTGGTGGGTGGCGATCAGACGCAGTCGTAGCCGGCGACGGTTTGGGGGGTGAGATCGACGCTGTGCATCTTCAGGTCGTGCCGCCGCATGCGGTGGGTGGCCGGGACGTGCGGGTCGTGGTAGTCAATATGGGCGCCCAGGTCGGCCAGGTGCTCGATCAATTCGAAGCTGGGGCTTTCGCGCACGTCGTCGACGTCGGGCTTGTAGGCCAGTCCCATGACCAGGACCTTCGAGCCCTTGACGGACTTGCCGGCGTCGTTGGAGCCAGCAGGGAGTGCTGCACGACGTAGTTGGGCATGTCGTGGCTGACGTGGCCTGCCAGCTCGATGAAACGGGTGGTCTGCCTGGACTCGCAAGGCCTTCCAGGTGAGGTGCAGAACGGGTCGATGGGGGATGTGCGGTGCCCGGCCCAGGCCCGGTCCGGGGTAGAAGGGCCCTGGAAGCCGAAGGGCTTGGTGGCGGCGGTATGTTTCGATGACTTCCGAGACGTCGATGCCCATCTTCTCGAGGCAAGGATGACCTTCATCTCGTTGACCAGGGCGATGTTCACGAAGGCGGTAGACGTTCTCCAGACATCTTGGGCTCTCGGCGACCTCGCCGCTGGAGACGGGGATGACCTGTTTGATGGCGGTGCGGTACATCTGCGTGGCCAGTTCGCCGGAGATGGGGTCGATACCGCCGATGGTGCTTTGGGGATGGTCTGTGTGTTGTGGTCTTTTCGGCCGGGGTCCTCACGCTGGTGAGTAGGCGAGGAAGAAGTCCTTGCCGCCCTGAGGCCGCGGGCCTCGGTTTCCTCGGCAGGACAACCTCGCGTGTGGTGCCGGGGTAGGTGGTGGACTCGGAGCACGATCAGCTGGCCGGGGCGTGGTTTTGGCGATGTCGTCGGTGGAGTTCTCGACGAAGCTGAGGTCCGGCTCGTGGTGGGCGCCCGTGGGGAATGGGTACGCAGACCATGATGGCGTCGGCCTCGCCCAGGCGTGAGAGGTCATCGGTGGCGTCGAAGCGGTCGGAGGCGGCCATGTCCCTGACGTAGTCATCACCGAGGTGCTTGAGGTAGTTGCGTCCTGCCTTGAGGGCGCGGACCTTCTCGGGGTCGACGTCGAAGCCGAGGACGTTGGAAGCCTGCGAGGAAGAAGGACCGCAGCAGGGGCAGTCCGACGTATCCGAGAGCCAGGACGCCGATGCGGGCGGAACGGTCGTTGAGCTGTTGTTGGAGGGTCATCGGCGGATTGTAGCGGATCGCCCGGTAAACGGCGGTGTGTTTGATACCGTCCCCCGAGCGGCCTAGAATCGTTTCCCTCACGGGCCGCCGCCGGTGTCCCGGACGTTTACGAAGGAGTTAATCATGGCCAGCGACGCCGTATTGGAAATCACCGACGACAACTTCGACACCGAAGTCGCCAACAGCGACCAGCCCGTCCTGCTGGACTTCTGGGCCGAGTGGTGCCAACCCTGCAAAATGCTCGGGCCCACCATCGACGCCCTGGCGAACGAATACAAGGGCAAGGTCAAGGTCGGCAAGGTCGATACCGACTCCAACCGCGACACCGCCATCAAGTTCCAGATACAGGCCATCCCCACCGTGATCCTGTTCCAGGACGGCAAGGCCGTGAAGACCTGGCAAGGCGTTCAGCCCAAGCAGGTGTTCACCGATGAGCTTAATAAGATCACGGTCTAAAACCTTGGCACATCACAAATACACCCCGGGCCCCGCACACCATGCGGGGCTTTATAATTGAGCCATGCCTTCAACCTTCCACCACCACACGCTGCCCAACGGCCTGACCGTCGTCGCCGAGGCCAACCCCTCGGCCCACACCGCCGCGGTCGGCTTCTTCGTCAAGACCGGCGCACGCGATGAAGCGGCACCCCTCATGGGCGTCTCCCACTTCCTCGAACACATGATGTTCAAGGGCACCGCCCGCCGGACCGCCGACGATGTCAACCGCGAGTTCGACGAGATCGGCGCCAACTACAACGCCTTTACCAGCCACGAGCAGACCGTCTACTACGCGCACGTCCTGCCCGAATTCCTCCCCCGCGCGATCGACCTGCTCGGCGACATCCTCCGCCCGTCGCTGCGCGAGGACGATTTCAATATGGAAAAGAACGTCATCCTCGAAGAGATCGGGATGTACGACGACCGCCCGACCTGGCGGCTCCAGGACGAATTGATCGAACGCTACTTCACCGGCCACCCCCTGGGCTTCCGCGTCCTAGGTACACGGCAAACGGTTAGCGATCTCAATCCTACACAGATGCGCGGTTACTTCGAGCAGCGCTATGCCGCGGATAACGTCGTCGTCTCGGCCGTGGGCAAGTTCGATTTTGATGTGCTGGTCAAAGATGTCGAAAAGATCGCCGGCCACTGGACCCCCAGCGGCGCGACCCGCCGCTACGACGCGCCTCAAATCGAAGACCGCAGCCACACGACCACCGACCCGAAAGTGACCCGCCATTACATCGGCCTGCTCTGCCCCGCACCCAGCGCGCAGGACAATGACCGTTACGCCGCGAAGGTGCTCGCCGATGTGCTGGGTGATTCCGACGGGTCACGGATTTACTGGGCGTTGGTCGAGCCGGGCCTCGCGGACGAGGCCGACTTCTCCTTCATGCCCCAGGACCGGCTCGGCTGCTACCTCGGCTACGCCTCCTGCGACCCCGCCCGCGCCCAACAGGTCGAGGAGATACTCCTGAAAACAATCGACTCGGTCATCGAAAACCTCAGCGATGAAGAGGTCGAACGCGCCAAGAACAAGCTCGCCACCAGCGCGACGCTCCAGGGCGAAAGCCCACGCGGCCGGATGACCTCAGTCGGCTCGACGTGGTCATACCTGGGCAAGTACCTGCCTCTGGAAGACGAGCTGGCCCGCGTCATGGCCGTCACCGCCGACGACCTCCGCCGCCTCGTCGCAGCCAACCCGTTTGCCCCCAGGACCATCCTCCGCCTCGGGCCCGGATAACCCGGCGGCGACCGGCCTTAACACGGGTACGCCCGCTTGTTAGAATGCCCGAGCTTAAACGGTTACGTCCTACGGGTTCATATCTCTATTCAGGAGGCAACGATGGCCGAAAAGATTCCAGGTGCGGATAAGAAAGTGCTGGCGGGTGTCCTCGGGATCCTGTTTGGCGGGCTGGGCATCCACCGGTTCATACTGGGTGACGCCGTCGGCGGGATACTCCGCATCGTCATCACCATCTGCACGTGCGGCGCGGGCAGCATCATCGGGTTGATCGAGGGCATCATCTACCTGACGAAGTCCGACGAGGAATTCGTCGAGACCTACATCAACCAGAAAAAAGGCTGGTTCTGACCCAAGCGCCCGGCCCAATCCATCCCGACCTACCACGCCCGGCGGCCTTCAGCCCCGGGCTTTTTGATAGGATGGGCGGTCGATGAACCGACAGGATAAGAATAATCACGGAGAGCGCGGAGACACGGAGACACGGAGCCGGATTAATAAAGCCGAGTCCGCCGATCCCGACCTTGATACATTGATCGAGCGGGTGATCGGCGCTGCGATAGAAGTCCATCGGGAGTTGGGGCCGGGGTTTCAGGAAATCACCTATCACCGTGCCTTGATGATCGAGCTTGATCTGTGCGGTATCACGTATGAATCCGAACGCTTGGTCAGTCTTGATTATAAAGGCCGCGTGATTGGCGAAGGCCGTATCGATCTTTTGATCGAAAATCGTCTTGTCATCGAATTAAAAGCAGCCGACTCCAACCCAAGAACATACAGCCGGCAAGTCGCGTCCTACCTGAAAGCCACCGGATTAAAAATCGGTTTAGTCATCAACTTCCACGCCGCCGTCCTCAAGGATGGCATCGCCCGCGTAATCAACAGATAATGCCTCCCTCCGCGTCTCCGTGTCTCCGCGTCCTCCGTGATATCAATAGCCATGCATTCTATTAACGAAATAGTTGAGGACCTCCGTGCCGGGAAGATGGTCGTGCTTGTTGATGACGAGCGGCGCGAGAACGAGGGGGACCTGGTCTGCGCCGCCGAGCATGTCACGCCCGCCGTCGTGAACTTCATGCTGCGTGAAGGCCGGGGGATGCTGTGCGTCGCATTAGGTGGGGCGGTATGCGACCGGTTGCACCTGGAGCCGATGGGCCGGGTCAATACCAGCAGGCGCACGACCGCTTACACCGTCACCGTCGACGCCCATCAGCGATTTGGTGTGACGACCGGCGTCAGCGCCTCGGACCGCGCCACCACGATCAAACTGCTAGCCGACGACGACGCGCGCCCGACCGACTTCGACCGCCCGGGCCACATGCAGCCGCTGCGCGCCCGCGACGGCGGCACGCTCGTGCGCTCCGGCCAGACTGAAGGATCGATAGACCTCTGCAAGCTCGCCGGGCTGCGTCAGGCGGCCGCCATCATCGAAGTCATGAGCGAGGACGGCACGATGGCGCGCCGGCCGCAGCTCGAAGAACTCTGCAAGAAACACAACCTCAAGATGTGCTCCGTCGCCGACATCGTGCATCACCGTCTGCAGCGCGAGCAACTCATCGAGCGTATTGACACCGTACCTTTCGAGAACAACCTTGGGCAGTTCACGCTGATCGCGTACCGTTCGCTGGTCGATCCGTTCCCGCACATCGCGATCGTCTGCGGCGACATTGGCATACCCGGCCCCGACGGTCGGCCGGCCACGACCGACGAGCCTGTGCTCGTACGGATGCACAGCCAGAACCTTTTGGGCGATGTCTTCAACGACATCACACAGCCTTCCGGCGCGACACTTAAAAAAGCCCTGAAGATGATCAAGTCCCAGGGCAGCGGGGCGGTTGTTTACCTGCGTCACGAGGGCATGGGGGCCGGGCTTCTCAAGCGTTTGCAGACCCCGGCCGCGATGATGGACAGCCACACGGTCGACGACGACCGCCCGAAGATCGCCGACAGCCAGACCACGCCCGGCGTGCAGCCGCCTGTGAACAAAGGTGCCTACGGCATCGGCTGCCAGATACTGCGCGACCTGGGCATCCGGCAGATGCGCCTGATCACCAACCACCCCTTCACGCCCACCGCGCTCAGCGGGTTCGACCTGTCCATCACCGAGTTCGTCCCCGTGACGCCCGGCTGAACGTGCGCATAAAAACGCCGCGCGAAGGGTCTATCGGTGTCGCGCGGCGGTTGGTTGTTTTTATTTTAGCTGAACCGCTGTCGGCTCACCCGTTGCGGTTGGAGTACCCCCGGCTGCCGCCGGAGTAGCCACCACCACCGCCACCGCCCCCATATCCCCCGCCGCCCGTGCGCGGGGCGCGCGGTCGGGCCTCGTTGACGGTCAGGTTGCGGCCGTTGAAATCCGCCTCGTTCATCTCGGCGATTGCCTTCTTGCCTTCCTCGTCGTTTTCCATCTCGACGAACCCGAACCCGCGCGAGCGCCCGGTCTCGCGGTCGGTGATGATCGCCGCCCGGCTGACCGTGCCGAACTGGGAAAACAGGTCTTCGAGTTCCGTGTCCGTCGTCGAGAAGGGGAGGTTGCCCACATAGATATTAATCACGTTCGGCCCCAATACTGTTGCGTGCCCGATGCTGTGATATCCCCGGCGCAGCCCTCGGGCGGTTGCCGCGCCGGCGGTGTCTGACAAGGTGCGTGTGTCTGGCGGTAGGGTCTGCGTTCCTCGGTCGGTGCGTGTCCAGCCCGCGTCAACCGGCGGGCAAATTAACATAACTTCCGGGCGGCTAAGATGCAAGAGAAATTTTCGGTTGGCCTGTATTCGCCGCTTCTGGGGTGGAATCCGGCGTCGCTCTCGAGGGGAGGGTTATAATCAACCATACATGGTAGTGGATTATGAATATGAATAAGCACAGCCAATCATCCCGGGGGCGCACAGATTCAGCATTTACTTGGGCTGAGTTTCTGGTTGCTAGCTTGATTCTTGCTTTGTTTGTAGGCGTTCTCGTGCCAGTCTTCAGATCAGCCTGTGCCCCATCTAAAACAGCTATCGATCATTCCAACCTTAGACAGATTGGGGTTGCGTTGGTGGCATATGCGTCCGATCACAACGGGATATTGCCTCAGCATCCTAAAGCGATATCAGAATACTTCGAGGACCCATCCATTCTGAGGTCGGTTTGTATAAGCCCATACCAAGAAAAGGGTGCGGTGCTTGACCAGGAGGACTCGGTCGAACCGGTCGCACGGTATGGCGGATATATTTTTCTGAATCTCGGCGCTAATTTGGAAGATATGGATAATCCCAAAGATACAATTCTTGCATATACGGCCAAGGTATCTCCCAAACAGGCCGATCGAAATGTTCTGTTCGCGGATGGCCACGCTGAGCAGTGGGAAGACGCAAAACTCCGCGCAGCGCTGCCGCCCGATGTAGATGTCGATGCGCTCGACGGGCCGTGAGATGCAACTCGTGATATAAAGCCGCAGATGGTATCTGCGGAACTCGGGGCCCCGGAACCGCCGGAACGCGAACCCCGCATGACATGCGGGGCTTTGTATGCGTGTGCGTGGCGGCGGGGCGTTAACTCAACAACTTCTCCAGGTCCTCGCGGCTGAGGCTGCGTAGCAAACTATCATCCCCGCCGACGATCGCTTCGGCGAGTTTGCGCTTGCGGTTCTGCAGGTCGACGATGCGTTGCTCGACGGTGTCCTGGCAGACCATGCGGTAGGCGAACACGGGTTTGGTCTGGCCGATGCGGTGGGTCCGGTCGATAGCCTGGGCTTCCACGGCCGGGTTCCACCACGGGTCGAGGATGAAGACGTACTCCGCCGCGGTCAGGTTCAGACCAAACCCGCCGGCCTTGAGGCTGATCAGGAACAGCGGAATACTCGAATCCTCCTGGAACTCCTTGACGACCTCGCGGCGGTTGCGTGTCTGGCCGTCGAGGTAGCTGAACTTGATGCCGCGTTCTTCGAGGCGCGGCTTGACCAGCGCGAGCATCGACGTGAACTGGCTGAAGACCAGGGCCTTGCTGCCCTCGTCGATGACGTCGGCGAGGCGGTCCAGCAGCGAGTCGAGCTTGGCGCTGGGTTCGTTGGCGCGTTGCGGGTCGATCAGGCCGGGGTGACACGCCGCCTGGCGCAGGCGCAGCAGCGCTTCGAGCACCATGAACGCGGGCTTGCCGCCGATGCCCGATTGGCGCGTGTCCTTGTCGCCCGGCTCGTCGAGCTGGGTGAGCAACTGGTTGTGGTAGTAGGTCCGCAGCTCGTCGTAGACCTTGCGCTGCGCGGGTTCCATCTGGCAGACGATGGTCTGCTCGGTCTTCTTGGGCAGGTCCTTGAGTACCTGGCTCTTGGCGCGACGCATGACGAACGGGCGGATCGCCTGGGAGATCTGCGCGAGCACGGCCGTTTTCTCGGTGTTGTCCGGCGCGTCCGTATCTTGTGCATCCTCGACCGGTTCGCCGGGCTGCACGCCGTTGGTCTGCGTGGTGTTCCGGCTGGCGGCGGTGCCGGCGCGGATCATGTCGTTGAAGCGTTTGTTGGACCCGAGCATGCCGGGATTTAAGAACTCGAAGATGCTCCAGAGGTCGCCCAGATGGTTTTCGATCGGTGTGCCGGTGAGCGCCAGGCGGTGGCGCGCGTCGAGCAGGCGGGCGGCCTTGGCGGACTGTGACGCGGGGTTTTTGATCGCCTGCGCCTCGTCGAGCACGACGTAATCGAACTTATGTTCTTTAAGGTCGGCGATATCGCGGCGCATCAGGCCGTAGCTGGTGACGATCAGGTCGTGGTCGTCGAAGTCGGCACGCATGGCCTCGCGCTCCGTGCCGCTGTAGGCAAGCACACGGAGATTGGGCGCGAAGTGTTCCGCCTCGTCGAGCCAGTTGAAGACGACCGAGCGCGGCGCGATCACGAGCGTGGGCCGGTGCGGCACGGCGTCGTGGTGCTCGGCGTCGGTTTCGGATTTGTTTTCGCCGGCCGCCTGCGCCGCGAGCTTGCGGTTATGCAGCATCGCCAGCACCTGGATCGTCTTGCCCAGGCCCATGTCGTCGGCGAGTACGCCCCCGACCCCGAACCAGCGCAGGAACGACAGCCAGCCCAGCCCGTGCTGCTGATACGGACGCAGGCTGCCGTGGAACCCGTCCTTCGCATCCAAGGGCTTGACGCCATCGAACTGGTTCAGCCGTTCGCGCGCCTGGCGGAACGGGTCATCGATCTCGACCTGTTCCTGTTCACGCAGCAGCGCATCGAGCAGCGCGACCTGGCTGGACTTGTAACGCAGGTGGTCTTCGTGGAGCTTGCCCAGCCCGGTGAGCAGGCCGTGCTCGGCGAGCCACTGCTGGGGGAGTAGGCCCTGCGTGCCGTCATCGAGCGTGATCATGTCCTGCCCGGACTTCGCCATCGCGAGGATCTGCGGCAGGGCGACGCGTTGCTCGGTACCGTCCGCGCGCTGATACGCGACCGAGCCGTGCAGCTCGAACCAGTCAATACCGGAGCTGACCGACAACCGCGGCGCGCTCGCCTGCCGGACGACGCGCCGGTCGGCGTTGACGACCCAGCCGTGCATCAAAAGTGTCTGCACGACCTCGACCATCTGCTTGGTGGGCACGACCAGTTCGTCGGCGTCGCCGTTGGCCTGGCGCAGGCCCAACGTCATCAATAGCCCAAGCGCCCGGCGTTCGGCGGGATGATCGCGGCGGATCGGCCGGCTGGCGGGCTCGGTTTCGACGCTCACGCTTGCGGCGGTTTCCGCCCCGGTTGTTTCAGCGGACACCTGCTGACTCTCGGTGTGCGCTTCGGAGAGAATATCCGGGTGCGCTGGGAGTACCGCGTGCTCATGGACAGCCGCAACCGGTGTGACCGGCACGTAACGCCCCGGCAGCGACGGGTTGACGCGCTGCCCGGCATAATCGAACCACACGCGCGCGGTGATCTGGTTCTTGTTCTGGCCGCCCTCGCCGGGCTTATTCAGGTCTAAACAAGCGACGGGCTTGACCAACTGCTCCTCACGCGCGATGCCCTCCGGCAGATCGATCTCCGGCAACTGCGGCAGCAGGTACAGCCGGTCCAAAAAGTTCGGCACGTCTTTAACGGGCACACGCAGCGGCGACGGCGCATCGTGGCCGCGCTTGGTATCTTCGCGGAACTGACTCGCCCAGCGGAACGCGTCGCGGTCGTCCAATGGCGCGGCTTTGCCTTCGTAAATAAGTAAGCCATCCCAGCCGCCGAGCACCAGCGTCGGCTTGTCGATCGCCATGCGCTCGTCGCCGCGGCGAAGTTCGACACCGACCGCCAGCTCTTCGTCCGCGATCTTCCCGGTCATCCACAGGACCCACGGCTTGTTGCCGTCCCAGGTCAGCGGGGTTTGTTTCGTGTTTGCGCCGGGTTCGTTGTCATCCGCTTCGATGAAGCACCGGCCGGTCTGGATCATGCGCTGCAGCAGCGCCCGCCACGCCCCGGCCTGGAGGCGGAACGTCGCGTGGCCCCGCCCGCCTCGGTATGGCTCATCCATCTCGTGTTCGTGGACCGTGTTCGAGCCGAGCAGCAGCGCGCACAGTTCGCGGTCGACCGGATCGGTCAGCGAAGCGATCCCCGCCGGCGAGATGCGCATCGCCTTGGGCTTTCCCCAGCCGCCGCCGCTGGGCGTGCGCTGGCGCAGGTCCACGACCAGCCCGCCCTGGCGCGTGCTCAGCCGGGGGAGTACGGCGTAGCAGACCTGCCGTTGATCGGGGAACACGCGGTCGGCGCTCTGGCTGTCGAACCCGGGCACGCGCATCAGGCTCAGCCGCCCGACCCACGTCGGCTCACCGCTGGTGGCCTTGGGCCGGTTCAGGTCACGCTTGCGGGCTTTGGGGGCGCGCACGCGCAGCTTCGCGATATCCATGACCGAGGCGCCCGGGCCTTCCGCGTTGTGCTGGAGGTCCAGCAGCGTGGCCCAGATGTGCTTGCAATAGGCGCCTTTGTCGAATGCCGGGCAGGTACACTCGGCCGAGGCCGCGCGATCCTCCCGCCGGATCGTCACCGTGTAGGACTCACGCCCACGCACCTCGGCGCGGACCAGTTCGTCTTCGGCCGGCTCGACCCGCTGGACACGCCCCCCGAGCTGGTAAGCCCGGCCGCGCATCCTGACATTCGATTGAAAAAAAGGTGCCCAGGACGTTGTGATCGACATATCTCCACCCGTGCTGGTACACAAAACCGTGCGAATCCCTAAGCTTAGGGACCAAAACGCCCGGGAGCAATCCCGCGGGTTCCCGATCCCCGGTTTTTTCGGTTCAAAGCCGGCTCGCAAGACGTGGTAAATTCACCTAAGTCCGCCCCGATACGAGAGACAGACACGCCGCCATGCTCCAGTCACTGATCATCATGATTGCCGGCCTGATCGTGCTGGGCCTGCTGGGCTGGCGCGGGTGCATGCGACCGGACGCGCTTGCCGCCGGGCCGTCGCGCAAGGTCGGTCTGGTGCCCGCGGACCTTCTGGTGGCGCTTGGGCTGATGATTCTGGGGCCGTCGCTGATCGCGTACCTCATTCCCGTGGCCAAGCCTGCCGACGGCGCGGCGGAGCCGGATGTGCTTACCTCGGCCGGTCGTATCCTACTCGCGCAGGCGTCCGGGCAGGGCCTGCCGGTGCTGTACCTGCTCTGGCGTGCGGGCTCGGCCCCGCGCGGGCTGCGTTTGATCGGCGTGATCCCGACGAGGCCGGGGCGTGATCTTGTTTGGGGCGTGCTGGGCTTCCTCGCGGCCGTGCCCTTGGTGTTCGCCACGATCCAGGCGGCCGTCCTCATCGGCGAACTGTTCGGCCAGCAAGCGCCCGTGCTCGCTCATGACATGCTCAAGATGCTGGTCGATTCCGATTCAAGGCTGGGCAGCATCCTGATCGCCGTCTCGGCCATCCTCGTCGCGCCAATCCTCGAAGAGACGATCTTCCGGGGCATCGTCCAGTCGGTGATGGTCGAGGTGGCGGGTGAAGCGAAGCGGTGGGGCGTCGTCTTCATCGCGGCGTTCATCTTCGCCATCATCCATGCCAACACAGCGACGTGGGAGAACTGGCAGGCGCTGCCGGGCCTGTTCGTGCTGGGCCTTGTGCTGGGTTGGCTCTACGAACGCTCCGGCAGCCTCTGGCCGGGGATCATCGTACACATGGGGTTCAACACGCTGAATATCGTGATGGCGTTGAGCATGGTTAAACGCGCGGGGTAGGCATGATTCGCCGCGCACTATGCGGTGAAACAGTTTTTCCTACTACAATCACGCCATGACAGATAATCACTTAGTCCCGATCCCCGGGCCGCGCAATATCGAATGGGTCGGCGATGCACACACCGGCCACCTGCGCCTGCTCGACCAGACACGCCTGCCCGGGGAGGTGGTTTATTTGGAGTGCAAAGATGTGCAGACGGTCTGGGACGCGATCAAGCGGTTAAGCGTGCGCGGCGCGCCGGCGATCGGGGTCGCGGCGGCGTTTGGCTGTGTGATCGCGGCGCGGGGCGATGATTTTATCGGCGGGGCTGACCACCTCGCCACGAGCCGGCCAACCGCAGTTAATCTTTTCTGGGCGATCGACCGCATGAAGCGCGTCACCCCGCGCACGTCCGAAGCATTGCTCGCCGAAGCCAAAGCGATCCACACCGAAGATGCCGCGATGTGCCAGCAGATCGGCGAACACGCGCTCGCCCTGATCGATCAACTCATCCCTCAAGCCTCAAGCCTCAAGCCCCGCTCCTTCCTCACCCACTGCAACGCCGGCGCGCTCGCCACCGGTGGGATCGGCACCGCGACCTCGCCGATGTACCTCGCCCACCGGCAAGGCCGACCCGTCCGCGTGTTCGCAGATGAAACCCGGCCCCTGTTGCAGGGCGCACGCCTGACCGCGTATGAACTGGGCACCGCCGGGATCGACGTCACGCTGATCTGCGACGGCATGGCCGGGCAGGTGCTGCGCGAGGGCAGAGTCGATGTCGTTATCACCGGCGCCGACAGGATCGCAAGCAACGGCGACGCCGCGAACAAGATCGGCACCTACCCCCTGGCCGTGCTTGCGAAACACCACAACGTCCCGTTCCTCGTCGCCGCCCCGAGTTCCACCTTCGACATGACGCTCGCCGACGGCAGCGCCATCCCGATCGAGCAGCGAGCAAGCGAGGAGATCACCGAGGGCTTTGGCCAACGCACCGCGCCAAAAGACGTCAAAACCTACAGTCCCGCCTTCGACGTCACCCCGGCGGAGTTAATCACCGCGATCATCACCGAACGCGGCCCGATCCGGCCGGTTGATGCGGAACAGGTCAAAGCGGTGTTGGGTTGAACGAACGAATACTCCTACAGTAAAAAGATTTTTTTGTGGCCCGGTTCTAATTCTGCGTTCCATTGTTCGGCTTCAACCAGCCGCCCCCGCACTCCGGTTGAAGTTGCGAATTAACATCAAGGCGGCATCCAATGTGGCGCACAAAATTAACCCAAATGTGTAATTCGATAGGCGACGATATGGTAGCCAATCAGCCCAATTGAAGGCTGAGTATAACTCGTTACCTAGCCAATATGAGAAGCCCCACGCGGGTTCTCCTAACACTAGAAACGTAGCGAAAGCATTCTCATCATATTGAGGCCCCCACCACGCCCGGACGCCTAACAGTATTAATCCGATCAAAGCATACGTTGTAAATGGGATCGGGTAGGAACAAACGAGATAAGTAATTGCTCGCCGGTAATAAACCCCGCTCAGTAATTTCAGCTGGTGCTGCCGTGAAGCAGATACGCTATGGCCGCATTCGGGGCAATTGCCGTCAATACCGATGCCGCGAAGATCATACCCGCACCGCATGCATTCAATACTGCCCGGGCGAGTTTCAGTTCCGGTTGAACGCTCGGGTGTAATCGGCATCATTTATGCTCTTATGGTTGCCCAAGTAGCACAATATGGCGAGATCGGTCCCCATGCTTGCCGAAACACTGTCGCCGCTACTTCGCCACGCCGATCACGCCCATGGCGATGCGTGCGCCGGCGTTGCCGGTGGGTTGGCCGCCGTCGTCGGTCTTAGCGTGGATGATGACGCCGCGCCCGATCACGGGGTTGTGCATGCCGGCGACGGTGATGTTGTCGACAGTGATCTCGTAGTGGGCGTTGCCGTTTTCATCGGCGGTGAGGTTGCCCAGGTCGCCGGCGTGGCGTGCGCTTTGTTCGGGCAGGCCGTGGTCGTGTCCTTCGGGGTTGTAGTGGCCGCCGGCGCTGGTGCCGTCGGGCGCGGTGATGTCGCCGAACTCGTGGACGTGGAATGCGTGTGTGGAGTTGGGCGTCAGGCCGGAGATGTCGGCGGTGACGGTGACGCTGCCATCATGCTGCTCGAAGCGGACGGTGCCGTGTGTGCTGTTGCCTTCGGTGGGCACCATGACGGCGACCGCGTGGGTGATGGCGTCCATCATCTTTATGTGCATCTCGCCTTCGGGCTGCATCGTCGCGTGGTTTTCGTGTTGCTCGGCGACGGCGGCGTAGCTCAGCATCATGGCGAAGAGTGCGGTGACGGCGAGTGTGGAACGTGTCATAAAGTGCCCTTCCTGAAGTGTGTCCGCGATTATTCTGTTTGATCCCTGATCGACCCGCTAAGCCGCAAGCGGCCAACGATGCCTAGAGCATGACCGACGCGAGCGGGACGATATCACCGATCAGCTGTTCTTGATCGTAGGCGCGCGACAGGTCCAATGGCAAGGCGACGCCGTGGCTGTGGTCGGACGCGAGTATGAGCATATTCTCGCCCTGCGGCTCATAGCCCATTTCCGCCGGCTGATGGCCCAGCAGGAACTGCTTGACCCCCCATGCCCCGGCGAGCGCATCGGCTGTCTCCTGCGTCTGGTTACGCCCCCAGACCATGTGGTAGACGTCGCCCTTGTCCGAAAGGTCCTCTTCGGTTGGCAGGCGGTCGATCACGGCCGGGTCGAATGTGCGTGCCCGGCTGTTGGACGGCAGGCTGTGGCTGGCGAACAGGCCATTGGCGCAGCGGACCGCGAGCAGCAGGCTGCGGATGTAGCCGTTCATCGCCTCTCGCACCGCGTCGGACTTGCCGCCATAAAGATATTCAAGCCCGCCGTCGAAGCTCTCGACGGTGTCCCGGCCCTCCTTGAGGATGCCTTCCCCTCGCAGTTGGGCCAGCTCGTGGTTGGATTGCAGGATGTAGACCTGCTCGGGGTACTGGCACTTCAGTGCCGCGACCCGGGCGAGCATCCGCACGGACAGGTCCAGCCCGTTGACCAGGTCCGGGCCGTGGATCACCTCGTGCAAGATCAGCCGGTTGTCGGGCCCGGCGTCCAGGTGGGCCAGCTTGACGACCCGCTGGTAGTTCTGGGCATTGTCGTGCAGGTCCCCGGTCATCAGGAGTTTGCCGGCGTCGGGCAGCTCGACCACGGCCCCGGCCCGGCCGGGCGTGTCCAGGTTAGCCTGTTCGGCCCGGGTGAACACATCCGCCACCGCGTCGGCGTCACGCAGGTCCAGCTCGGCGGTGGTGGGGTTTTCTGCCATAAGTAGGGGGCCAGTATGGTCGAAGCGTCCGAAAACCGCGAATCCCGGCCCGCCGGCGGGGGGTTGGCTTGGGGGCCGATGCGGCGATAATGGCAATAATCGGGCGGGTCGGGCGTTTGTCTTGAGGAGCATGCATGGGCCGACAGCCGTTGGAAATGCCTGTAGAACAAGTGCTTAGACAGGCGGCTCAGGGCGATGCCCGGGCGTGGCGGCTGTTGGTGGAGAGCTATACGCCCAGGGTCTACGGACTGCTGGTCAACCAATGCCGGGACAAGGACTTAGCGGAAGAGCTGACCCAGGCGGCGTTTGTGAAGGTGGTGAAAAAGCTCGATGGCCAGGGCGGCTATAAGGAGACCGGTCGGTTTGATGCCTGGCTGTTTCGGATCGCGATGAACGGCCTGCGGGACGAGATGCGACGGCGGAAACGGCAGGCCACGCCCACGGACATGGGCCCCGCCGCCGCCAGCGGACGCGATGAGCAGTCCGGCGGCTGGTCCGCGGCGCAGCAGACGATCGTGTCGGGCGGCCCGTCCCGCCCCGACGACCCGGCCCAGGCCCTGATCAAGGCCGAGCAGGTCGGACACCTCCAGGCGGCGATCCAGCAGTTAAGCGAGGCCGACCGCGAGATCATCCACCTGCGCCACGCCGCCGGCCTGAGTTTCGCCCAGATCGCCGACACGCTCGGCCAGCCGCTGGGCACCGTGCTCTCAAGAGGCCACCGGGCCTTGAACAAACTGAAGAAGCTGATGATGGAATACGAAGAGGACAAGCGACTCGAACACGACAACGACGAAAACAATGCACCCGCAGGGAAACTGGCATAACCCCGGGATTTCCCCGGATTTCACGGCTCATGTGGGCCGATAGATGGAAGTAACAGATGGACACGAAACACACACAATACGACACCGAGTTCCCGACGCCCGATCCGGCGCTGGACGCGCTGTTGGATCAAGCCATGCAAGCCGGCACGCCCGCGCCCGATCCGGCGCTGGCCGAGCGCATCTACCGGCACACGCTGCCGATGCTGGCCCCGCAGCCGGTACTCGCGCGGATCGGCCCGACGCTGTTGCGCATCGCCGCAGCGGTCGCGATCGTCGCCGGCGGCGCGTTCGTGCTGACCATGATGAATAAGCCGGCCGTCACGCCGTCGCAAAACACCCCGACGGTCGCCGTCGCGCCGGATAACAGCGTCGATCAACTTGTCCCTGACATCCGGGCGATCGCCAGCGCGGTCGAGCCCGGCAACACCCGGATCGATGAGCAACTGGACGTGCTGGCGTTGCGCGTGGACTGGGCCAGCACCGAGAGCGCCTGGGGCGCGGCTGACCAGAGTACCAGCGAACTGATCGATCAGGCGGTCGTGCGGTTTGAGATGGATCAACTCAGCGAAGAGTCGGCGCTTTACTCCGCCGACGCGATGCTGATGTTTTAACGGGTTGTTAAGCCCGTCGGATTTGCGATATGAACGAAAGGCTTTACTCATGAAACTGGCGAGCGTGCCCCTTCTGGTGCTGCTGGTGCTTTCGGCCGGGCTTTGGGCCTTGGGCGGCGAACCCGACCGGCCCGACCGCGGACCCGATGACCGGCCCGGCATGCGCGAAGGTGACGACGGCCCGCCGCACGGGTGGTGGGGGCGTGGCAAGCCGATGGACTCCCAGCAGGCGCAGGAAGCCTTGGAAGTGATCCGCCGGATCGACCCCGAGAAGGCCCAGCGCCTCGAAAAAGCCATCGACGAAAACCCCGAGCGTGTCGGCGAAGTATTGCACGAAAACTTCCCGATGCTCGGCCGGTTCATGGCGATGCGCCGCTACGACCCCGAAGGGTTCGACCTGCGTGTCAAAGACCTGGCGCTTAGCCGAAAGTGCTCCGCCGCCGCCGACCGCATGCGCAAGGCCCTCGACGCCAAGGACGACGCCGTCGCCGCGCTGGAGCTCGCGCAGTTGCAGGCCTTGGTCGCCGAACACTTCGACGTCCGGCAGGAGCTGCGAGAATACGAACTGATGAAACTCAAAGAGCGGATCGAAGAGCTGGGCGACCAACTCAAGCAGCGCACCGCCGACCGCGAGACCCTGATCGACGAGCGCGTGCATGAACTGATCGGCGAAGGCGGCGGCGACCGCTGGTAATACCCGATACAGTTTCATTTACCTATGGAATCAAGAATCGCCCCAGCCGCTCGCGGCTTAGCGCTCTTGATCGTTAACGCTCAAACCCCGGCCTTCACCGGCCGCTCGACCGGATCGACCGCGCCCGCCGCGTGGAACGCCGCCCGCCGACGGCGGCAACCGGGGCACGCCCGGCAAGGCAGCTCCGCCGAGCCAATGCACGACCACGACAACGCCCACGGCACGTTCAGTTCTTCGCCCAACTCGATCAACTGCCGATCCGTCAGCTCAAGCAACGGCGTGTCGATGCGTGGCGAATCCCCCATGTCGTAATCACCCGACTGGTCCGCGAGGATCGTCTGTTCGGTCGCCCGCGACACCGCTTTGAGGTCGTTGTTAAAAGACGCCGGCCAGATCACCCGGCCCGCCTGGATGTGCCGCGCACAGCTCAGCGCCGCCAGCAGCACCTGCGGTGCGACCAGTGGTCCCATCGGCACGCCGTCCGGCCCCTTGCCCTGGCCGTGACCGTACAGGTGTTGCAGGTCCAGTTGATGGATTTTCGTCAGCCCGAAGTGTTCGGCCTGCCGGTGGGTGTGCTCCAGTCGGTGGTGGGCATTATCCCGGCCGTCGTTGATGAAGAGCAGAGATAACCGGGTCTGGGCGTCGTTCTCGATCGCCATCGCGGTCGCGACCAGGCTCCGAAGGCCGCCGGCGTGCAGGATCAGGGCGTGTGGGGTGGGCATGGGGGGATTATCGACCCCCCGGCCCGTCCCGCGTGAGAACCGGCCCTACTCGCTCCCGCCGATCCGCTAGAATCACTCCACATCAACCGCCCCTGCAACAGGAGCCGAACATGGCGATCGTCGTCTTTGAACACCACGCGATGGAAACGTCCGCACGCCTGGGCCAGGTCCTGCGCGACCACGGCCACAAGCTGCGAGTCATCCGACTCTACGCCGGCGATGCGATCCCGGTCGATCTGGATGATGTGGACGGCGTCGTCTCCATGGGTGGGCCGATGAACGTCGATCAGACAGGCGAGTTCCCGTGGATCCAAACAGAGTGTGCGTTTATCAAAGCCGCGCACGACGCCAAGCTCCCGGTCGTCGGCGTCTGCCTGGGGGCCCAGCTCATCGCCCACGCGCTCGGCGGCAAGGTCGCCAAGATGGACAAGCCCGAGATCGGCTGGGGCAAGGTCAACCAGTTCAAGCCCGGATTCCCCGACACGATCTTCGGCGGTATCCCTTGGAAAGCCGACCAGTTCCACGCCCACGGCCAACAGGTCACCGACCTCCCGCCCGGCGGCGTCATGCTCGCCAGCACCAAAGCCTGCAAACACCAGGCGTTCCGCGTCGGGTTGACCACCTACGCCTTCCAGTACCACTTCGAGTGGACCCGCTCGGATATCGACGGCGTGCTCACCCAGTTCGCCAACTGGATCAGCGAGTCCGGCGGCGACGCCGAAGCCATCCGCAGCGAGACCGCGGACAAGTACGACACCTACCGCCGCCTGGGCGACAAGCTGTGCGAAACCCTGGCGTCGATGGTCTTCTGCATCGAGCACCGGCTCAGCCACACCAAAGGCCCCGCCGCGAACTTCGACGCTTCCCAGTCGTGACGTATTAACCCCGAATCCGGCGCTGGGGGCGAGTTCCCCGCCGCTTGCGGCTTAGCGCGAGTGAACCCCCATGCCGCGCAACACCTCCAACCTCACCCTCCCCGTCCCGCGCGGCTTCGACCTCAAGGCCGCCGTGTGCAGCTACGGCTACTTCGTCCTCGCGCCCAACCGCTGGGACACGGACAATCACACCTTCACCCGCCCGCTCTACGGCCGAAACGACCGTCCCGTCATCGTAACCATCAGTCAGCCCGCCAAGAATAAGCACACGCTTAAGCTCGCCTGTGATAAACGTCTCGATGCCGCCGAAAGCAAATCCATCAAGGCGCAGTGTCGGCGGATGCTGCGGATCGATGAGGATTTCTCCGGCTGGTTCAAGATGCACGCGATCGCACGCCGCAAAAAGTTCGGCCGGCTGTTCTGCTCGCCCACGCTGTTCGAGGACATCGTCAAGACGATCACCGGCTGCAACGTTACCTGGTCCAACACCATCCGCATGAATAAACTGCTGTGCGAAAAAGTCGGCACGAGCGGCGCGTTCCCGACACCCAAGCAACTCGCCGCCGTAACGCCCGACTGGCTCAAGGCCAATTGTAAGGTCGGCTACCGCGCCGAGCGCATCGTCCGTCTGGCCCGCGATGTCGAAGCGGGCAGCATCGATCTGTCGTGGTACGAGCAACCCGGCCTGACGTCCGACGAAGTGAATAAGGCATTATTAAAGATCCACGGCCTGGGGCCTTTCGCCGCCGCGAATGTCTGCCAGCTTTTGGGTCACTACGACCGCATCGCCATCGACACCGAAACGTATCGCCACTTCTGCCAGACCTACGGCGTCAAACGCCCGAAAGACCCAAGCAAGCTTCACAATCGCATCGAAAAACACTACGCACAGTACAAGCCATACCAGTTTCTGGCGTACTGGTTCGAGCTTTGGTGCGGTTACGAGGCGGCCAACGGCAAGCCCGCGCCGCAGTGGCTGCCTAGCGAGGTCGGCGATTTCACCGCGTCTAAGCTCCGTTAGTCTGCTTCGTCTCCGTCCCGTTTTTAACGAGGCTGATCAGGTGCTGCCCGGGGTGCGGGTCGATTTTTGTGGCATCGGTCACCACTGTCAACCCGCCGGTTTCGCTGATAATGAACATCGGTAGCACTTCTTCGCCGTAATGCTCGCGGAATTTTTCGTAGGTGTAAGTCTCAGTGATTTTGCTGGTCTTCAGGACGCCGTCCATGCCAAAGCGTGCGGTCAGCTCGGCAAAGGTAATGTTGTCGCCAAAAAGGTACCGGCCGTGCAGGTCGTGCGACTTGGCGGATTTTTCTTCCATCACGCCCATGCGGTCCGGGGCAAGCTGGTACACCTCCTGCCGGCTGAATGTTTCGGTCAGGTGTACCGCCGCCAGCGCGTTCGCCTCATCGTTGGGCGTCATTGCCAGGGCGCGGTGGGTCTCGGTCATGTCGATCCCCTCAAGCAGTTCGTCGGAAAGCACCGAGCCCAGGTGCGCGTTCAATCCCGCCATCTTCGCCAAGTTGATGTTCCGGCGGTTGGTGTCGATCATCATCACAGCCAGCCCCTCGTCTTTCAGTGCGCTTGCGATCTTTCTGGCCCACTCGTGCGCGCCGACGATCAACACGCCCTGCGGGTCCAGCTTTGCCAGCCCGAGCGCACGCGCCGCCGGGCCCGCGATCAGCCCGCTGAACGTGATCGTCCCCACGATCACCAGGAATGTCACCGGCACCAGGTCCCGCGCGCCGGGGTAGTCCGATGCGATAAGCCGAAACGCAAATATCGACGCCACCGCCGCCGCCACGATCCCACGCGGCGCGACCAACCCCAGCCACAACCGTTCTTTCCAAGGCATGCCCGTCTTCACCGTCGACAGGAACACCGACGCCGGCCTGACGATCAGGATCACCGTCAGCATGAACGCGAAACCACCGGAATCGATCCGCTTCACGTCCTCGACGCCCAGCCGGGCAGCCAACAATATGAACAGCGTCGAGATCAGCAGCACCCGCAGGTTCTCCTTGAACTCGATCACGTGACGCACCGCCGCGAAACGCTGGTTGGCCAGGATCGCGCCCATCAGCGTCACCGCGATCAAACCCGATTCTGCGTGCACCATGTTGCTCGCCTGAAACGCCGCCAGCACCAGCCCCAGTGTCACCGGGCTTTGCAGGTAGTCCGGCACCCAGAACCGGTTGAACATCAGCACGAGCAAGCCCGCACCGGCAAGCCCGACAATCAAACCCGCACCCAGCGCCTGCGCACCGGCGAGCAGTGCGGAAATAAACGTCGGAGTTACATCGCTGTGTGTGCCCGGCAGGATCGACTCAAACACCAAAACAGCCAGCAACGCGCCGATCGGGTCCGACAAGATGCCTTCCCACTTCAGCACCGGCCCGAGCTGCCCGCCCGGCCGAACGTGACGCAGCAGCGGCCCGATCACTGTCGGCCCGGTCACCGTGAAGATCGCGCCGATCAGCAACGACATCGGCATATCAAACTTCAATAGGAAATGCGCCGCGATCGTGATCAATAACCACGTCACGCCGATCCCGATACTCACGAAGTTTCTTACGGCGCCGCCGATCTTGCGCAGCTCACCGAGCTTGAGTGTCATCCCGCCCTCGAACAGGATCACCGAGACCGACAGCGAGATAAAGGGAAACAACATCTCCCCGAACAACACACTGGGGTTCAGCCACGGCTTGCCGTAGATCGCCTCGGGCACCGGCCCAACCAAAAAACCGAACGCCAGCAGCACCAGGATCGCCGGCAGCTTTAATCGCCACGCCAGCCACTGCGCACCGATCCCCAGCGCCAGCACCGCCGACAAACCAAACATCAAATCTTCATTCATGGGCGTCTTTCGGTTTGGTGGCTCTTTGACGGTTGAGGCAAAAGCCTATCGTAGCGCTGTGATATACACGGCGATCTGCGATCGCCCGCTAAACGGTTGACGCGATATCCAGGGTTACGGGTTTTCTACCCCGACCAGCGCGATGCCCGCCGCATCCGCCGCCTCGATCACCTTCGGCTTCTCCGCCAAAATCACCGAACCCGACGCGACCGCCAGGCATGTGCCGCCGGCATCCTTAAGTGATTGAATCGTCTGCACGCCGACCGTGGGAACATCAAACCTTCGGTCCTTGTCGGGCTTGGGGCCTTTCAGCAAAACCCACCCGCCCGAGCGGCACAGCTCGCCGGCGCGCCGGATCATATTGTCGGTCCCCTCGATCGCCTCGACCGCGATCACGTCCCGGTCCTTCACCGCGATCGCCTGGCCGATGTCCAGATCGTTCATCCGCATGAGGATCGGCCAGCCGAAGGTGATATCCGCCATCTGCGCGGCGGTGGGCTGCTTGCGAGTCAGCACACCGGCGCCGGCCATGTGTTCCGGGATGTAGCGTGTCGTGTCGATCAGTTCGATCCCCTGGCTCATCAGGTCGTCCGCGACCGCCGTGAGCATCACCTGGCTCCGCCGGTCGTGCCGCAGCACACGATACCAGAGCCTGACCGTCCGCAGGTCGGGCAGGGAACGGACCACCGCCATCGGGTCGTACATCCGCGTCTTACGGACCACGCCCACCATCACCGCCTCCCGCGCCCCCCAACGCTTCAACAGCCCGGCCCAGCGCCGAAGCCGCAGCACGCCCGTGTGGGCGAACTGATCGCAAAGCCCCGGCAGGTCCGTGTCGTGCCCGTCCCCGATCGCCACGCACACCACCCGCCGGCCCGACGCACGGATACCCGCTGCCTCCAGCACCGGCAGCCGCCCACCCCCCGCGATCAACCCGATCGGTCGGTCGTTCATGGCAAGATGATAGTGCGGATCGTCTCGCGCCCCCAAGATGTGAAACCCCGATAGGTCCGTTTCGTCGGATCTATCCGGGTTTCATCTGATTCGCGGCAGATTGATCAATCAATACGCCCGAACCACGCCGATGACCAGGCCCTGGATGGTGACGTCCGATGGGTCGGCGTAGATGGGCTCGAAGTTGTCGTTGGCGGGCTGGAGGCGGATACGGCCGTCGCGTTCCTTGTAGTACTTTTTCAGGGTCGCTTCGCCGTTGTCGATCAGGGCGACGACGGTCTGGCCGTTGCGGTAGGTGGCGCGTTGCTCGCAGATGACGAAGTCGCCGTCGCGGATCTGCTCGTCGATCATGGAGTCGCCGCGGACTTTCAGTACATAGGTCTCGCCGGTTTTGGTGGAGGTTCGGACGAAAAGCTCTTCGAGGTCCAGGTGTTCGCGTTCTTCGACGGCCTCGATGGGCAGGCCCGCGGCGATGGTGCCGACCAGGGGCAGGCGGCTGTTGCGCTGCTCGTCGGGCAGGCCGGCCTCAGGGCTGATTTCCAAAGAGCGCGCCTTGTTGGCCTTGCGGACCAGGGCCCCTTTTTTGATCAACGCCTCGACGTGCTCGAAGACGGTGACCTTGGAGACCTGCAACTCGTCGGCGAGCTCCTGCATCGTCGGTGAATAGCCGCGTGCCAGCCGGATGTCCCGGATGCGGGTGAGGATGTGAAGCTGTTTGGGGGTGAGGTTCATGCTCATGGTCAATCTCCGCGTTGTCCGGCCGGTCGGCCGGGAGTGTGTGGGTAGGGTAGGGCGGTGACGCTGGTGGCCCGGCGATGTGGACCTTGACCCCCGCCGGCCGGTTGGCCGTGGTCGTAGGTTGATAGGAAGCCGGTTGATCCGGTGCGGTTGGGGCGGGTTCCTTCGTGGCCGATTGAGCCTGATCCATGACCGGCACCATTTCGCCCAGGCCCTGGACCGCCCGCTGCTGGATACCCAGCCACTGCAGGGCCGTGCGGATCACCGCCGAGCGGCCGGGCTGTGCCCGCAGCGTGCCCCGGTCGGTGTAGACGTCCGTGGGGGCGTAGTCCGTCACATGGTCGAAGCGGTCCGCCATGCCCCCGGAGCCCCCGGAGAAGTTCCAGCCCCCGACGGCCTGTTCCGGCTCCGCTTGGGCGGCGACCTGCCCCTTGGGCTTGCGCCAACGGCCCCACTGAGCGTAGCCACCGGCCGAGTCGCCCTGTGGGTCGTGCCCACGTCCGCCGCTGACCGGGCCGGTCTGGCGGGTTAAACCCCGCCCCCGCACGTTCAGGGTCGTCGTAAAATCGCCTCCAGGGCCTAACATCACTAGTGGAATACTCATGGCGGTATCGCTCCCATAGGGGTGAACAGCTCGGCGTAGTCCCACATCTTGTGGGCCTCGCCCCCGAACCGCACCTACCTTCGACGTACCACTTGAGCATGCTTGAACATTCGCTCCAAAATCTGTTCGGTAAAAGTTACCCCAAAAAGACCCGAACGTCAAGGGGGATGTTCAAAGCAACACGATTTAACGACTTAGGGGTTTGGGGCACCCGGAAATACACCCTAACAAAACCCGATTTTATTATCGGCCTTTGTAAGGTTGGTAGCGCGGTGTAGCCTATGGGTGGGCAGTTTGCTCGGCGGATTGTAGATACCTTCCCACTCAGCCAAGGGGTGAATCATGGCGGTCTTCAGCAACGATGATCCGGACGCGAACGACAAGATGCGCAGGATGTTCGGTCCCGAACAGATCGATCAGCAGATCAGGCAGGCCATCCAGTGTTGCTGGATGATGCTGCCGGATGAGAAAAAGACGGTCGATGATGTGGAGCGACAGATCCGCCGGCTGGTGGACCGGGCGCTAAGAGACCTGCGCGAAGATTTCGATGCGTTTGGGCTCGGCGGTCCGGGCAAATAAGGTTCCCTACCGCTCAGCGTCGGCGGTGCCGACACGCGCCCAGCAAACCTACAACCGCCAGCGCCAGGCTGGCCGGCTCGGGGACGGCGGCGGTGAGCGCCTTGGATTTGTAGGTCACCTTGCCGTTATTTTTTGGCAACTGCGCGAGTGTGGACACCGATCGCCAGGGGTTGGCGGATTGGAAGATACTCGCTAGCTCTTTGATCTCGTGCGTATCGATGTTGCGGCGGACTTCGCCCGAGTTCAGCAGGCCGTGAGATACGGCCTCAAGGTCGTCAAAGTCGTCGTCCAGCCCGATCATGTGCAGGAGTTCGTGCGTGATGGCGGTCTGGTAGTCGTACTGGTTTTTGCCGATGCTTTTACCGTCATCCCCGGCGAACCAGTCGAAGGCCTTGTTGATGCTGATCTTCGCGACGCCGCCCATGTCCGCCTGGGACTCGCCGAGATACATTTCGTTGCCGTGTTTGTCTTCCGTGACGGTGAATTCCGCGAGGCCGAGCTTGTTGCCCATGTCTTTGCCGTTGTCTTCTTTGAGCAATATGTTGTGGCCCGCGCTCTTGTCGGTGGTCGTTTTCAATTCGATGCCCAGGTCCGCCTTCTGCGCCGCCTGGTTGATCTGCTTGATAGCGTTATCGATGGCGTTGAGCTTGTCGGACCCGAGCGTGTCGGAGCCATCGATGAGCATGACCAGCGACTGGTTTGTGTGATCGTCTCGATCGCGGCTGAATGGATCGGTGGCCTTCGGGGTGGGGTTTGCTGCCTGGGTAGGTGTGGCCTTGATCGGGCTTATGATTTTGCTCGTGGCCACCGGTGTGGAAGCCTGGGCGCCGGGCCGGCTATCGGCGGGCTTGCCCGCGAAGGCAACGGTCGTTTCTTTAACCGGGTTGGCCCTGTCCGACTCCGTGTTGGTCTTGGTAACGAGATCGGCACGCGCAGCAATCGGCTGAACAGCGTCGATTGAAGCGGGGGCCGGTGCGGTCATTGGGCCGGCATGAACCTGTGTCTGCTGTGGTGCGATCGATTCAATCGCGGCGGCGGTTCTTTCGTTAACGGTCGCGGAGTGCGAAGCCGCCGCCGCAATCGGCGCGGCTTGTACGGGCGATGCAGCTACGGTGGCCGAAACAACCGATGTCGGCTCGGCAACACCCCGCTCCGCTGGCAACGTTGTTGCGGGCATAACCGCCGGACCGGCGGGGCCGACGGACGATGCGAGATTGTCCCGGCCGCGCACCTCGGCATTGAAAATACTGTTTGTGTCCGTTCCTTGATTGGTTTCGCGTACCGGCTCGGCGCTGACATCCGTAGCGCGTGATGCCGCAACCGGCTCCGCCCCGCCGATCTCGCCGTACGCCAGGATGTCGTATTCCCGTTGCGGTAGCGCTTCGGGCGCTCCCCATAGCGTCGGGTCCGTGGCCGAAACGTATCCGATGTTTTTCACATCGGTATTCTTCACGGCCGGTGCCAGCGAACGGGTATCCTGCTTACTTAGCATTCTCCGGGGTGTTATTTCCGTCTCGCCGATGGTCGGGATGATATTTTGCGACTCGGTTTGATCCGGGCTGTCGGACGGTTTGTCTCGTAGAAGGTCATATCTGAGACGGGCGTTTTCCAGGACTTCCGCGAGGCTGCGGGTTTTAATACGTGCATCAAAGTACCGAGCCTCCACGGGGTCGTCCGCGTCGGCTTCATGCAGCGAGGCTGTTGGGTGGACCGGGCGCGGCCCCGAAATGCTCGGCCGTGACATGACAAAACAAAGGCTCACCGTTGCGGCCAGCGCCAGCAAGGCGTGCGGGTAATAATCCGCCAACACGTTCCGTTGCATGTTTCAATCCTCCTTTAGCGCCACCATACGACGACGCATCCGTCCGATGCGGCTTGTCACCCCCCTCAACGTCCTTGTCTGATATGGCTCCGCCTGTGAAGGCGGACAATAGAGATGCGCAATCCATCCAGACGGCATCCCCCCACGGACGCACCCCCGGCGCATGCGCCCCGGATTCACTGGCTAATTATAAAGCATGACCGACCCGGATTGAATAAATATCCGTGCGGAATTCAAGATAACGCGGCGCTGTCGTGTCTCGTAACAGCGGGGAGATCTGGGGTGTTGTGTTAAGCTGGAAAATCTGGGCCGTCCGTCACGCCCCGGCCAGGTGTTTCAATACCATCTGCCTTGCCTTGGCGATATCGCCCGGCCGGTCATCGCCCGCTTCGCGTTCGATGACGAGATAGCCTGTGTAACTCGCGTCATTGAGGACCCTGAAGAATCGCTTCCAGTCCACCGCGCCTGTTCCGGCGGGCACTTCTGCGCCCCATTCGCCTGGCTTCGCCGAGGCGGTGGCGTCCTTGATATGGACGTTCTTCACGCGGGCGATGAGTTTGCTGACGGCCTCGATCGGGTCGCCCTTGCCGTAGAGGATCATGTTGGCCGGGTCGAAGTTCACGCCGACGTTGGTTTGGTCCACGGCATCAAGGAACTTAGTCAGGTCATCCGCTGTCTCCTGCCCGGTCTCTAAGAGCAGATCGCAGCCCGCGTCGGCGAACACCTTGGCGAGCGTGACCAACCTGTCGCGCAACCTGGCGTAGCTCGGGTCGGTGTGGTCGTGCGGGACGAAGCCGGCGTGGAAAGTGACGGCCTTGATATGCTCGCGTTTCGCGATCGCCGCGATCTTTGTTGCCATCGCAAGATTCGCATCCCAGTGTTTATCCGGCACGATGCCGCCGGTTACCCGGATCGTGTCAAGCGTCGAGTAATCCTCGCCGATCGGCGAGAACATCCCCGAGACGACCTGGATGCCAGCTTCGCGAAGCACGTCGAAGGCCGAGCCCCATGTATCCGGGTCGGTCACCATCGGGCTTAATGCGAGCTGCACCCGGCCGATCCCGAGTACCTTGACATGCCGTGCCAGATCTTCTGGGCTGGCCGGTTTAAGTGACCACGAACACACACCGATCCGGTTGCTTACATCGTTCATGCCCGCCATCTTATCGCGGCACAGCGGTATGGGCGAAGCCGGCGGCGCGTAAAAAATCAGGCGGCGGACTTCGCGCCCGCCGCCCGACACACATTAATCTAGATTCTTCCGGCTCGTTAGATGCGGGCCGGGTTCATAGGCCATCAATCGTACGCCGCGTCGGCCAGGTCGTTGCCGTCTTCCGCTTCTTCCGCCAGGGCCTGGGGCGATTCACCCAGCGTCACAAGCACCACCAGGTCCTGGAAGTCGGCCGCGGCACGAGTCAGCCGCGTCGTGCCCAGCTCGAACAGGTAGATCGACTGGTTCTCGTCCATCGTCATCGTGTTCGTCGCCAGGGTCGATATAGTTCCTGACGAACTCGACCGCGTCGGTCTGGTTCTCGAAGCCGGAGATATCCGGCACCGGGTCGCCGTCACGCAGCACCTTCACCGAAGGCGATTCCTCGTGTGAGCGCTGGAGGTAAACGCTCCCGCTGGTGCCAGCTCGTGCCGGTCACGTCGATCGACGAGTTTTCGCCGAACGTTTCCTGCACGATGAAGTGGCGCGGCGGGGAGTGATCGTTGACGTCGCCGGCGTCGGGGTCGTCGGCATCGCCGAACGGCTCGAACGACTGGCCGTTGATGTTGATCTTCACCGTCACCGGCATATCCACACCGCTGGAGGTGATCGCCGCGCCCAGCACGGAAACCTTCACCGCGAAGTCCTCGCTGGGGACGACCCGGCCGTCGCTGATGGTGAAATCAATCGTTTCACCCGCCCGCGCCATGCCCGCCGGTGCAAGCACCGCGCCCAGGCAGGCCGCGCCCGCTAAGGACTTGATCAGGTCCGCCTTACTGTAAATACCCATCGGTTCACCCTTCCTTTCGCAAGCCTCGTCATTTATTTATTGGCAGGTTTGTGCCCGGCGGTGTTCCGTCCCTTCGGTCAACCCGGGCATACCGCTGGATCGTGTGGCAACAAGCCGATTGAACTATCCAATATGCCGACCCGCCCGCAAACGCGGATCGGGCATTTGTGTATGAACGCCGTGAAACTGTAGGGCCCCGGCGGGCTGTGACGGTTGTGCGGGCTTTTGCCGCCGTTGGATAACAGGCAAGAAAAGAGATGTCTTGAACTTAGCCGGGTCGCACGGCAATCAATGCGGCCTGCCGGCCCGTGCGGCCGTGGTCACGGCGGTGGCTGAAGAACTCATCCTCGCGGGCATAGGTGCAGCGGTCAGTGCGGTCGATGTGTTCGGCAGAGACGCCGGCCTGCTGAAGTTGATGCGCGACGGCGGCGGCGAGGTCGATATGCGGTTTGGCGTAGCCGTCACGCATCATCACCGAGCCAAGCCCGGCCGAGTCGAACGCCTCAACGACCTCCGGCCCGACCTCGAAATGCTCCACCCCAATGCACGGCCCGATCGCGGCGACCAGGTTTGCTGCACCAACGCCCGTTAATTGCATCACGGATTCCATGGCTCGTGGCACGACACCGGCGATGATGCCGCGCCAACCCGCGTGGATCGCCGACACCGATCGGCCATCACGCGATGCCAGCAGCACCGGCACACAGTCCGCCACGCACCATCAGCAAAAGTCCCTGTTTGTCCGTCGCGATCGCATCGGCGCGCGGCGCATCCACCGGGCGGATGGGTTCGGCCGGCGGCTGCCAGACGTTGCACCCGTGTACCTGATTTACCTGCACACGGATGTGCCGCCGGCAACCCAGGGCTTTGCGCACCCGGCGGAAATTCTCCGCGACGTTGGTATTCGCGTCCGCGTCCGGGTCATTGACCAGTGACACCAGATTCAAGGATCTGTACGGCTCCGGGCTTATTCCGCCGATCCGCGTCGTGAACCCGTGCGGCACGCCGATCTCGTGCAGCAGCGGCGACCGGTAGGTCACCACCTTGTTTTCATGTTCGATGCGGACCAGGTCAGGCATGATTACTGCCCGGCCCCACGTGATGGTGCGTCCTGTTCCTCGCGGAGCGTCTTGGCGATCGCCATCTCCGCCAGCCGAACGGTCGATTTATCCATCGCGTCCAGCGCCCCGTGGAACGTGTCCGCGTCCGCGCTCAGCGCATCGGCCAGCGCCCTGACCTGCGCGACGTTCGCCTCGACCTCGCTCCGATAGCCGGCTTCGATCTCGTCGCCGACCTTGGCAAGCTGTTTCTCGATCGCGCGGATATCGAGTCTCGCCTGGTTGCGCAGGTCGATCAGGCGGTGGGCCGTCATGTCCTCGGCCGCGTGCGCGTAGCTCTCGGCCTCCATGCGATCGACCTCTTCGCGGGTCAGGCCGTGGTTCGGCACGATCTGGATCGAGGCGCGCTTCTCGCTGCGCTTCTCGACCGCGCGCACGTTCAATACGCCGTTGGCGTCCACCAGGAATGTCACCTCGACCTTCGGCAAACCGGCCGGCATCGGGGGGATCCCCTTAAGCTCGAACTCGCCCAGCGACCGGCAGTCCGCGACCAGCTCGCGTTCACCCTGAAGGATGTGCAGCTTGATGTTGGTTTGCCCATCGACGTAGGTCGAGAACATCTCGGTCGCCTGCGCGGGGATCGTCGAGTTGGCCATGATGAGTTTCGACACCGCGCCGCCCATTGTTTCGATCCCCAGACTCAGGGGGATCACGTCCAGCAGCAGCATGTCCCGGTTAATGCCGGCAAGGATCGACCCTTGCACCGCCGCGCCCAGCGCCACGACCTCATCCGGGTTCAGCGCGGTGTACGGCTCGGTCTTGAATAGCTCGCCTACGCGCCGCCGCACCAGCGGGATGCGTGTCGAGCCTCCGACCATTACGACCCGATCGATGTCGTTAACCGAACACTTGGCGCTGCGCAGGGCTTGTTCGCAACAGGCGACCGTCCTGTCGACCCACGGCCTGATCATCGCGTTGAACTCATCCAACGTCAGCGTCCGCCGGTACACGCGCGGTTTGCCGTCGGCGCCCGTGCCCAGGTCAACCTCGATCGGGGCGGCATCTTCGCTGGATAGCCGGACCTTCATAGCCTCGGCGAAGTTGCGGAACGCCTGCCGTGTGGAAGCCGGGAATTCGATCGATTCGCCGAACTGTTCGCGGACTTCTTTCTGGATCAGTTCGACGATCATTCGATCGACATCGTCACCGCCTAAGTGCGTATCCCCGGCGGTGGCGAGCACCTGATCGACCCGGCCGGCATCGGTGTGCATCAGGCGCAGGATCGAGACGTCGAACGTCCCGCCTCCCAAATCGAAGACGGCGACGGTTTGGGAGGGGTTGGGATTGGGGGTTGGGGATTGGGGGTCGCTGCTGCACGCCTCGGGGTTGAGTTTGGTGTTCAGGGAGATAGATCCGTCGGCCTTCTTCCCCAATCCCGAGTCCCCAATCCCTAACCCCAGGTTATACGCCAGCGCGGCCGCGGTCGGCTCGTTGACGATGCGGACGATCTCGAGCCCGGCGATCCGGCCGGCGTCGCGCGTGGCCTGGCGCTGGGCATCATCGAAATATGCTGGGACCGTCACGACCGCCTTGCGCACCGGCGTGCCCAGCGCCGCCTCCGCCCAACCGCGTAATTCATTAAGGATGACCGCGCTGATCTCCTGCGGGCTGAACAGGGTGTTGCCGACCTTCACCCGGGCGGTGTTCTGCGCGCCCTCGACGACCTTATAAGGCAGGTACGCACGTTCACCCCCGAGGTCAGTCGTCGATCGGCCCATCAGGCGTTTGGCGCTGTGGATCGTGTTGTGCGGGTGTTCGACCGCGTGGGTGCGGGCCTCACGCCCGACCGCCTCGACCCGGCCGTCGGCTTCGCCGTAGCGCACAACACTGGGCAACAGCCGCTGCCCGCCGGGGCCTTGCAGGATCCGGGGACCGCGCTCGTCGCAGTACGCCGCCAGTGAGTTGGTCGTCCCCAGGTCGATCCCGATGATCGGGTCCTGCGTGGTCTTGGTTTGCGTCGCTGCGGCCATAGGGCGAAAGTGTAGGCCAGCCGGCCCCGCCCGACCACCCGCGTACGACGTATTCGCCTATGCCCACCTATCAGATTACGACCGAAGCCGTCTTCACCGCCAGCCACGCCCTGCGCCTGCCGGACGGCACTTATGAGCCGACGCACACCCACGACTGGCCCGTCTCGGTCACGGTAAAAAGCGGCAAGCTCGACGCGATGGCCTGCGTGATGGACTTCCACGAGCTGGAGAAGATCGTCGCCGCCGTGATCAAGCCTTGGCACGGTAGGCACCTTAACGATGTGGCCCCGTTCGCCGGCGGAGCGATCAACCCCAGCGCCGAGCGCGTCGCCGAGCAGATCGCACTGGCGGTTGCGGGCCAACTACCTGATGGCGTGTCGCTGGTCGAGGCCCGCATCGGTGAGGCGGAAGGCTGTACGGCCGTGTACCGGCCTTAATGCGAACCATGGCGTCGGCCCGGAGTCGGTGGGGCAAGGTGTATGCACCTTGGGGCGCACATCATGAACCGGTTCAATCAAAAAATAAGGCCCGGCGAGAACCGAAGTCCAAGCCGAGCCTTTCCGGGGGCAATGTTTTCAACCCGAGGGGGTTGGCCGGGCGACCTGGCGATAAATAACCACACGTCGTTCCCAACAGCCGTATATTACCATCACGGTTTTGCCGGTCAAGCGGTTCTTCACCAACTTAGAAGATCGAAGTCCCAAAAGCCCTAACACAATACTACCATAATTCATATATACGAATATAAAGATATTTAATGAAAGTAAATATGTAAATTATAATTTTTCTAATAAAATCAACAGAATTCACTTGGCAATGTTTCCTGTGTATGCAATATCTGCAGCGTGTATTGTTCGGGAATGATGTAGGCGCTTAACTTGACTTGATTTGTTGGAGCGGTGGCGGGGCCTTAAATGCCGTTCGGGCTCGGCACGGGTGGAGAATGGTATGTTTTTCGGGTGCTGGAGCGGCGGATCACTTCTTGTGGGACAGGTCCCAGACCCCGTCCCAGGCCGGGGCGGGCGATTCCATCATCGAAGCCAGCCGGTCGGCGTAGGCACGGGCGGCGGGGTCCTGACCGAGTTGCTGGAACAGGTGCATCGCTTCGACATATTTGCCCTCTTCGCAGAGCATCAACGCGTGGTCGAACTTGTCGCCGGTGGTGTGCGGCTCGCGCGGGTTCAGTGAATACGGTTCAATGACGATGACCGGCTCGGAGCGCCCGGCCACGGTGACGCGCGCGATCCCACGTCCGGCCAGCTCGCCGCCGACCTTCGACCACGTCTGTTCCGACGCCAGCACCGTCGTGCCGAACGCCTTGTTCACCCCTTCGATCCGCGACGCCAGGTTCGCCGTGTCGCCCAATACAGTGTAGTCGAAGCGCTGTTTCGATCCCAGGTTCCCGACCACGCAGGTCCCGGTGTGGATGCCGATGCGGATCCGCGGTTCCTTGCCGGTGCGCTCGAACCACTCACGCCGAAGCCCGACCAGCCGCTCCTTGCACCGCAGCGCCGCCCGGCAGGCTCGTATCGCGTGGTCCGGCTGGTCCAGCGGCGCGTTCCAGAACGCCATCACCGCGTCGCCCTGATACTTATCCAGCGTCCCGTCCTCTTTGAGGATCGCCTCACTCATCGCGGTCAGGTAATGGTTTAGTAGTTCCGACAGCGCCTGCGCGTCGAGTTTCTCGGCCGTGCTGGTGAAGCCCTCCAGGTCAATGAACATCACCGTCACCTCGCGCCGCTCCCCGCCGAGCTGCAACAGCGACGGGTCCGCCAGCACGCGCTCGATCACCGCGGGGCTTAAATAATGCCCGAAAGCCCTGCGGATAAAGCGTTTTTGCCTGCCCTCGGTCGCCAGGCTGAACACCGTCGCCCCGATCAGCGCCGCGCCCACCGCCAGCATCGGCCAGGCGACCGGCCAGGCGGTGCCGGACCTTAACATCGCCGCGCCGACCAGCATCGGCACCGGCAGCGCGATCGCGAAGACCGCCAGGTGACGCTGCCATCCATTCACAGCCAGGATCCCCAGCGCCGCCAGCACGGATACAACCAGCGTGACCGGCAGCACGATGGTGCCCCTGGCGTCATACAGGAAATCCTGGTTGAGCAGGTTGTCCAGAAACGTCGCGTGGACCTCAACGCCCGGGCTTAAGGGCATCACAGGCGTGGGGATGTTGTCGTGCAGCCCCGACGCGCTGAACCCGAAGAACACGTAACAATCCTTGAACTCCGCCGGATCGACCGTCGGCTTATCGCCGGCCACGATGCGGAGCTGCGACTGGATCACCGCGGCGGCGCTGTAGCTGCGGTAGAGGTGTTTGTTTTCCTTGGCGTTGGGCGCGCGATACAAAAGCCACGCCCGGCCGTTGGCGCCCATGGGGATGGTCGCGTCGCCGATGCGCAGGTTGTTGTCTTCGATCCACGCCTCGCTGGTGGTTTGTTTTGTGCCGACCAGGTACGCGGCCAGCCCCAGCGCCGGGACGTCGGTGTTGTCGAAGCGGATGACCGGGCGCATATAACGAACCGTCTGATCATCGTCCCCGGGGTTGAACGTGTCCGGCGTGATGTGCCCGAACATCGCCGCGCCGTGGGCCAACCCGTCGAACGGGAACACGCAGCGCGGGGCGGTCAGGCTTTGCGCGCCGCTGGAGGCGATGTAGCGCTCAAGCCCGCCGATATTCAGCCCCGAACGCGCCAAGTGCTCGGGCCAGGCCGTGACCGAGCCGGCCTGTTCGCCGGGCTGCACCGGCAGGACCGTGTCCGGCGCACCAGCGATCATGTCGGCGAGCTTCTTATCGTCCGCCGGCCCGTAACGCCCCGGCTCGGTGAACTGCACATCAAACGCGACCGCCTTCGCCCCGCTCTGCCGACAGAACGCGATGATCGGCGTGTAGACTTCATAAGGCCAGGGCCAGGTCAGCCCCATCACCCGGCCCCATTCCAGGCTCTGCTCGTCCAGCAGGATCACGCGGATCGGCACGTTCGGCCCGGCGAGCCTGGCGAAGAACTTTTGCCGGAAGTCCCAAGCGATATGCTCAAACGCGTCCAGCCCCCCGGCCGCGCCGGAACCCCACGCGGCCAGCGCCGCCGTGATCCCGATCAGCAGGGCGGCTGTCAGCTTGCGGGTCGTCTCCATAGGCATCTAATCGGCTTTGTGGCCCCCGTTACTGAGACTTCGCCGCGCTCAGGGCCGTGCCGAACCGGCTTTCGCGCACGGGCGGGACCGCCTGGGCATCGGGCCCGCCCTTCAGGGCCTTGTCGATCGTCTTGATCCGGTCCTTGGGCTTGGGGTGGGTTGAGCCGAAGTCTTTCCTGCCGCGCTCGAAGCGCTGTTCCATGTTCTGCATCAGCGCGACGCTCTCGTGCGGCTCGTAGCCGATGCGTTGCAGGATCGAAAGCGACGCGGTGTCGGCCTCGCTTTCGAGCTTCTTGCCGTAGCCCTTGGTCAGGATCTCGTTGGTGATGTCCTTGACCATGTCGCCGAACAACTCCGTCGCCGCCGCGATGTCGCCGCCGCCGAACCCGGACGCCGCCAGGAACACCGCGTCCGTGCCGAACTTCTTCCACCGGCTGTCGTTGATCAGCTCGACCCCGTGCCGGCCCTGCACGTGCGAGACCTCGTGCGCCAGCACGGCCGCGAGCTGGTCCTCATTCTCGCAGGCGCGCAGCATGCCGCGTGTGATGAAGATAATCCCCCCGGGTGCGGCCAGCGCGTTGACCTCGTCGCTGTCGAGGATCAGGAACCGGTACCCGCCGTAGGTCTGCGGCATGTCGCTGTGCATCGCGATGGTCTGGCCCAGCAGCGTGACGTAGCGATTCGCCGCCGGGTCTTCGTAGAGCTTGTATTCGCTAAGGATGTTCGCCGCGATCGCCCGGCCCAGGTAGTGCTCCTGCGCGTAGGTGAAGCCCTGCTTGGCTTCCGAAGCGCTGCGCACGGTCTTGGCGGCCCTGAAGATATCGATGTTGATCCCGTCGTCGTCGCTGCCCCCGCCTATACCGATATTGAATTGCGACAGGCCCGGCTGCGCGAACGTGATGAATACAACGACGCCCAGCACGGCTGAGACCAGCCAACGCGGGATGGTTCTGTTTCGCTTGCTCATTGCCCACCCCCCGCCCGGCTCATCAGTTCGCCCTCGCGCATGAAACGGACGATCTCGCTCAGGGAAGCCTGTCCGTTCGGATCGGCCAGCAGGCGGTCGAGTTGCCGGTAGGCCGGCTCAAGCTCTTCGTGGCCCTTGCGGAACTCGCGCTCGATCGCCTCATCGAATCCCCGGCCGCCGGCGGTCAGCTCCTGCTGGCTCGCCTTGACGTTAGCGTCGGTATCGCCGGCCTGGAGGTTGATTTCTTTTTTCGTCAGCGCCGACGCGTGCATCCAGCCGGTGATTGAAGTCGATTCGGGTTGAACCTTCTGCCAGCCCTCGGTTTCTTCGAGCACGCCGACTTTGTCGCCGTAGTTCAGCGTCGCGCTGACCTGCGAGAGGAAACTGGGCGACTCGCGGACCGACGCGTTATTCACCTGCACGTTCAGCTTCGGTGGTTCTTTTTTCTTGTCCGCCTCTTCGGCGAACACGCTCACCGCCAGGCCCAGCCCGGCCAGCGCTATTAAGACCTTGATATCGGTTCGTGGTGACATGACACCTCCCTGAATGGGGTGCCATGTTAAACCCTTCGCGGAGAAATTGGAAGGAAAAGCAAAGAACGGTCCAAGACAACAGCACCCGGGGAGGTTATTCCCCGGGTGCCGGGCGTCGGATCGCGGGACACACGCCCTTAATCCACCTCTTTAAACGCTTTGCCCGGGTCGCGGTGGAAGGTCCGGCCGTCGGGCGTGGTGAGGGTCGCTTCGCCGCTGGACTTAAAGTCGATGCGTGTCCCGTCGGGGAAGCGGGCCGTGCCGTCGCCGTAGCGGTCGGTGGTCTTTCGGTAACCGCTTGGGTGGGTCTCGGTGGTGTCGCCGCGAGCGTTACGGATCACGCGCAGCCCGTTGGGGTGTGTGGTGACGGTGTCGCCGTTCTTGAGTTTGACCTCACGCCGCCCGTCGGGGAACTCCGTGACCTGGTCACCGTTGGGCAGCTTCGTGACCTTCGGCTCTTTGGGCTTGGGCGCGGGTGTTTCAGTTTTTGTGTTGTTGTTGTCGCTTTGCGTGGTCTGTGTCGTGTTGCTTGTATTGTCGGGCATGGCTTCCGCGGGCTCGTCGGGCTCGCGGATGACACCGGCCTGTTTGAGACCGTCGATGACCTGTTGCCGCAGTTTCAGTTCCTCTTCCTTGCGTCGTTGGCGCAGGTCGTTGTTGATCGGGATGGTGGTGTCACCGGCCCGGTGGTTGAACACCGGCTGCTGGACGTCCGGCCGGATACCGGCTAGCCGCCCATCGTGGTACACGCCCAGGTCTTGCAGGTCCCGGCGCTGGACCTCCAGGATTCTCGATTCGATCATCACCTGTTCCGGGCAACAGGCATTGGCGTGTGCGGCGGCGAAAAAAGTCAGCATTGTTAGTACGGCGAGTGAACGAGTGACGGAGATGGTTGTCTTGTCGCGTGTTGTGATCTGCGAAGCCTTCATGGCCGTATTCCTTTCTGCTCTCTTTCAGCGGGGATTGTTTCGCTAACGCTTGCCCGGCCGTACCCGGCGGCGCCGTGCGCTGCGCCGCCGGGGGTTGGCCGGGGACTTGTGGTTATTGGTAGAGCTTGCGTAGCGTTTCGTTACGGGGCTCGCGGCCGATCTGTGGCTCGCGCATGTCCGGGCCGCTGTTGCGCCCGGAGGGGTGGCCGGCGGCGTTGTTGTTACCGTTGCCGGTGGCGTTGCTCTGTGTGTCGGCTTGCGCACTGCGCCTCTGCTCTTCGAGTGCCTTCTGTCGCTCGGCCTCGACCCGCGCGGCTTCCGCCTCACGCGCCGCCTGATCCTGGGCGGCCTGTGCGGCACGTCGCCCGGCACGGTTGGCGTATTCGCTCGCCGCCTGGCCGGCGTTGGCCGCCGCCTGGGCCGCGTCTTTTTCGTAGGTCTCCGCCGCTGCATCGTTGCTCTGCGCGGAGCGGTCCAGGTTACGGGCGTTTTCTTCCAGGATCTCGGCGTGGCTGTCATACGCCTCGGCCTGCCGCTCCCAGAACTCCCGGCTCTCGTCCTTGCCGTCCAGCTTCGCCTTCTCGGCCTTCTCACGCGCTCTCTCGGCGTCGGCGCGGGCACGCGCCGCCTGCTCGCGGCGTTCCGTGGCCCAGTTGCGGTAACGCTCGGAATCCTTGCGCAGATCGGCCGCTTCCCGCTGATAACCCGCCGCGATGCTCGGGCCGTACTTGATCTCGATCTCGAGCTGCCGGTCGTTCAGTTCATTCACGTCGATCGGTTTGACGACCGGCTTGTAATCGGGGATCGGGATTTCTTCGGGTTCGGCCGTGGTCGTCGTGGCGGCTGTTGCGTCTTCCGTGTTTACAGCTTCGTTATCCGGCGTATCGTCGTTGCTGATGGGGGTTGTGCCGAAGCCCATGCCGCCGGCAACGCGGTAGTAGGTTTGGGGCGTTTCGTTGCCGCCGACATAAGGCTTGCGCGGGTCCGGGTACCCACCGGGGCCGAAGTCGTAGCCCGGCCCGGCGTAGCAGCCGCTGATGTTCTGGCTGTACGCGCTGCCCAGCGTCAGGTCCTGCGAGAGCCGGTAGCCGATCGCGGCACGGTTGGCCAGCTCGTCGGTGGCGGTGTTGTGGTAGCTGAAGTCGTAGAACCGGTTGGGCTGGCTCTGCTGGATCAGGCTTTGCGCGGTATTGGATGCGCCGATGCGTGCATCATCGGCCATGCGGATGCGGACCCGGCTCCAGTCGATCTCAGCGCGTGGGCATGGGCCACCGTAGCTGCCGTAGCCGACGTTGCCGTATGGCTGCGGCTGGTCCCGGTAGGTTTCGGTCGGCGATGTGGTCGTGGCCGTGGTCCCGGATTCGGGGCAGGGCGTGGTTGTGCTGGTTTGCGTATTGGTTGGCGTGCTGTCGGTCGGCTTGTCCGTGGCCGGGTTGTCGGTCACGGTGTCGCTGGGCGTGCCAGCCAATGCGTCATCCGTCGGCTGGGGGTTATACATCGTGCCCAGGTCCAGACGCGAGGTGGTGTAGGTCGGCGACAGGTCGTAGGTGTCGTACTTGACGCCGGTATCGAGCGTCGTGTTCAAACCGGTATAGCGGGTGTTTAAGTTCGGTGTCGTCCCGACGGGTTCGTAGCGCAGCCCGGTGCCGAGTGTGGTGTTATCGAAATTCTTGCCGAGGTTGATACCGGTTGTGTTCAGGGTTTCGGGCTGATCATTGAATCGGTTGTTGAGGTTGATCGCTCCGCCGAGATTGTTTCGGCCGTAGAGCGTGCCTTGCGGGCCGCGCAACACTTCCACGCGCTCCAGGTCGACGGGTACGAACCCGCCGGTGGGGTTGTAGACGTTGCCGGTGTTATAAGGCACACCGTCGATGTAGTAACCGTTACCGGTCTGGCCGTTACCCAGGCCGCGGAGGTTGATGTTGTTGCCGCCGTTCGTGTTGTACCGGCCGCCGGCGTAGGTGTCGGTGACGATGCCGGGGGTGCGGCCGAGCACTTCACCCACGTTACGTGTGTTGCCGGGTACGGCTTCGAGCTGCTCACGGTTTATCACGGTGATCGGCACGGCGGAATCGTTTTCCACTGTGCGTGACTGCGCCGATTCGATACCCGTCAGGGTCATGGCCGCGAGGGCGGCGAGCAGGGTCGGGTACTTCGGGGGGCGGTTCGTGTTGGTCTTGCGGGTCTTCATGGTCTTGCTCCTTTTTCGTTTCTGTGTCTTTGTGACACGGGTGATTCGGTCTTGTCTTCCCGGGCTACCCGCCCGGGTCTGTGTGAGGTAACGCAAAGGTCGTGCCAGTTTGGTTGTTATTCGGGGTAATAAAGCCTCAGCAGGTCCCCGGCCTTGTGCCCGTCCTCGAACCACTTGATCCAGAACTCCATTGTGCGGGTTTCGCTGTGGCCCTTACCGTCACGGACGGTCATGGTGTTGTCCTCGGGGTCGTAGTCGGTGGTGGTCCCGTCGGGGTGGGTGGTGACGACGTGGCCGTCCCGGCCCTGGCGGGTCGAGACCCGGCCGTCGGGGTGCACGGTGGTTTCATCGCCGTTGGGCTTGGTCACACTGGTGCCCAGCTCATCGCTGTCCGGGCCGGTCCAGATCACCGTGCCGTCCTTGAGCGTGATCTTGACCGAGTTGCTGTATTCGCTGGTCTCGATGCCGGTGGCGTTCCGCAAGTCGTCCGCGGAGACTCCGGCCCGACGCAGGGCGTCACGCAGCGTGGTGTTGCCCTTGTCCTTCTGACCCGGCAGTGGATTCAACAGGTCCAGCAGGTCCTTGGCCGTCCAGCCCTTGTCGAACCAGGGCATGTAGAAATCCAGCGGGCGCGTCAGGGTCCGGCCGTGGTTGTCCACCGTGGTCATCGAGCGTTGTTTCGGGTCGTACACGGTGGTGGTGCCATTAGGATGCTGCGTGACGGTGTCGCCGTCGCTGCCCTGGCGTGTCGAGACCCGGCCGTCGGGCGTGACGGTGATCATGCTGCCGTCGGGCGTGGTGACGCTGGTGCCGTACGGATCGCTGTCGGGGCCGGTGTGGATTTCCGTGCCGTCGGGCAGGGTGATCGTGGTGCCGTACTTGTCGGTCTCGGTCTTGGCGCCGTTGAGCCGGCTCGGGTCGATGCCCGCACGCCTTAACGCTTTATCGAGCGTGGTGTTCGTAGTGTCGTTTTCCTTGTCGCCACCTTGATTGTTGTTGCGCTTGGCCGCGTCCTTGAGCGAATCGATCATCTGGTCGCGGTCGGCGAGTTCGCCGTCCTTCGTGCGTGTGCCGTTGAAGTCCGGCAGCACGGGTGTGTGGTGCTTCAGCAGCGAGCCGGCCTGGTTGGCGGAATTGGTTCGGCTGCGGTCGGCGTCACGGTCATCGTTGTTATTGTCTTCCGGGCAAGGACAGCCGTTGTTGGGCCGTTCGTTTTCCAGATCCCTTGCGGTCCGCGTGCCGGTCGGCGTTTTCACGACGGGCCGGCCCGGCAAACCGTCTTCGGGATTCATCCCCGAGTCACGGTTCGCTTCTTCCAGTTCAAGGTCACGAGCCAGGCGTTTGCCGTTAGGGGTCTTGACGCGGGGCGTGCCGATCAGCCCGTCGTTTAGGCCTTCACCGCTTTCCACGGCGGGGCGGTTGTTGTTGCCGGTTTCGGGGCACGGATCGGGATTCGCGTGTGCGGTGCTGGCGATCAGGAACGCGGCGGCGGTCGCCAGGGCCAGGATGATGTTCTCGATACGGTTCATGGTTCTATTCCTTAGGTTCGTGTGGTTGGGTGATGGTTGTTGCATGGGTAAACGCAAGGGGCGTGCCAATCGTTTACTGCGTCACCAGATCGTTGCGCCCCGGCTCGACATCCAGCAGCTTGTGGTAGGTGCCGATCGCAAGCTTCTCTTCCACGGTGGTGATCTCGACCGTGCCGATCTGCCGCTTACGCTGGCCCAGCAGCTCGCCGGTGGTCGGGTCGGTCAGGGTCTTGGTGACGCGGTAGACCTTGAAGCTGTCGCCGAGGCGGATATTGCTGTCGTTCCCGGCGTTCAGGTACACCTCACCGAGGTCGGCATCCACCACGCGCCCGGTCCAGGGCAGCGCCGCGGCTTCCAGAGCCACCGTCTGAGCGATCTCGTTGATCGCCTCACGGCAGGCCTCACCCAACGGCGTCGAATTGAACTTGTTGCCGCCGATGCTGATGCCCTCGAACTTGATGCTCCCCGCCAGGGCGCTGGACTTGATCTTCTTCCGCACGGTGATGCTGCGGATCACCTGCCCTGTCGTGCTGTCCACGAAGCGGACATCCATCGCGACATATCCCTTGGAAAATTGCGGTGAGATCGCGCCGCCCAGGTCCGATCCGGCGAATCCGATGCTGAACCCGCCGCCGGAGTTGTTCTGCCCGAACTCTGTGACGCTGCCCATAATCAGGATCTGTGCTCCGAAGAGATTGCCCGCCTGCGCGCCGCTTTCCTTATTCGTCAGCCCGCTTGCGGCGAGTTGTTGCTCGCTCATCACCGTGCTTAAGCTGCCGCGTTCCAGGACGATGAACCGGTCGGACTCGGTCAGGGCCGTGGTCAGCATCGCCGACAGGCCGCCGCCGACGTCCCATCCGCCGTGCACAGCCGTAAACGAGCCGACCGCGTCAAAATGAGAAACCGCCACCGTGCGCTTCGGCCCGGGGATGGTCGGCAGCGGGGCGGACAGCATCGCCAAATGCTCTTCAGCCTCGACCTGGATCTCGTCGCGGTCGTTCTTGCGGTTCTTCTCTTTGTCCTTGTCGCCGAACCATGCGTGGGCGGGCGTCGCACCCATCACGAGCATCAGCGCGGCCAGGCTCAGGAGTGAAACTTTGCGGGTCGTGGTTTTGCGGGTCTTGGTCGTCATCGTCGGGTCCCTTTCGGTTGGGGGTTAAGGTTGTGTGTCCGCCTAAGACATCACGACCCCCGTGCCAGAACCCCACGCGACCCGGCATAGGGCAGCCACCACGACGCAAAACGGGTAACGGCGGGCGATTTAAAGTATTTTTAGATAATGAATTGCGCGCGAAACGGGGTGGTTGGGATTTGCCGCGCAATTCACCGGCAAACCGCAAACATCTTGAATCTCTGGCAAATATGAGTAAAATTACTCAAATATGATTATGTAAATAAACTCAATAGTGGTAAATTTACTACTAATCTTCAATACCCAACCTCTCATGCCCACAACCACCCCCTCGCTCGACCGCAAGACCCTGCTCGCCCTCGTCGAGGCCAGCCGCGCGGTCAATGCGGGGCTTGAGCTGGAGGAGGTGTTCGATCTGCTCGCGCGCAGCGCTGCCAATGTGCTGCAGGCGCAGGGCGCGAGCGTGTTGATGCTGTCGGACGCCGGCGACGAGCTGGTCTTCCGCGCCGCGACCGGGCCGGGCAGCCAGAGCCTCGTTGGCACGCGCATCGATACCGGGCAGGGCATCGCCGGGCAGGTCGTCAAGACCCAGCGGGCCGTGCGCATCGACGACACGGCACTCAATCGAAACTTCCTACCCGACATCGACCACAAGACGCGCATGCGCACCCGCAGCCTCCTCGCCGCGCCGCTTATGCACGGCGACAAAACCCTCGGCGTCGTCGAGGTCATCAACCCCAATGACAAAAAACAATTCACCGACCGCGACCTGGAACTCCTGAAACTCTTCGCCAACCTCACCGCCAGCGCCGCCCGCAACGCGCAGACCGTCGACCGCCTCTCGCGCGACAACGCCTCGCTCCGCGCTACCGCGCCCGCGCCGACCGTCATCGGCAATTCCCCCGCCATCCGCGCCGCGCTGCGCCTCGCACGTAAGGTCGCGCCTACACGCACCAGCGTCCTGATCACCGGGCCCACCGGCACGGGCAAAGAAGTCATGGCCCGCGCGGTACACAGCCTAAGCCCGCGCGCCGAACGCGCCTTCATTGCCGTCAACTGCGCCGCGCTCACCGAAACCTTATTGGAGAGCGAACTCTTCGGCCACGAAAAGGGCGCCTTCACCGGCGCGACCGAGCAACGCCCCGGCCGTTTCGAGTTGGCCGAGGGCGGTACCATCTTCCTCGACGAGATCGGCGAGATGGGCCTAAGCAGCCAGTCGCGCCTGCTCCGCGTGCTCCAGGAACGCGAGTTCGTGCGCGTCGGCGGCACACAGACAATCCGTTGCGATGTCCGCGTCATCGCCGCCACCAACCGCGACCTCAAGGCCGAGTCCGTCATCGGCCGGTTCCGTGAAGATTTGTTTTATCGCCTCAACGTCTTCCCCATCGAGTTACCCGCGTTGGCCGACCGCCTCGAAGATGTACCCGCGCTCGTGGCCCACTTCCTTAAACAGCTCGGCCCCGACCTCGGCCTGGAATCCGCAACCATCACCGACGATGCGCTCAATGCGATGACTAGCTACCCCTGGCCCGGCAATATCCGCGAGCTGCGCAACGTCACCGAGCGCGCTGCGCTATTAAGTGATGGCCGCATCGGCCTGAACGATCTGCCCCCCGACGTGATCGCCGGCACAACATCACCCAACGATCCAACCGCCTGGCCCCAACCCACGCCGACCATGCCCACCACGCCGCCACCCGCGCCGCCCGCCTCCACCGGCTCACGACTCGCCGACCAGGAACGCGAACTCGTCTTGAATACCCTCGTCCGCACCGGCTGGAACCAGTGCGCCGCCGCAAGAAAGCTCGGTGTCACCCGCGACGTCCTCCGCTACCGTGTCAAAAAATATCAACTCAAACAACCCGAAGATTAGCCACGG
>JAWKTA010000041.1:0-48950 GCA_041402025.1 Phycisphaerales bacterium
CCCGGTGGTGGCACCGCCTGATACTCGACGGCGCGGCGGTCGGCAGCACCGAAGAGGGGGCAAACAGCAACTTGGTCTGTCCGTCGGATGAAAAGCCCTATCTGGCCGGGGCCGTCAGTAACCCGCCCGACCCGGATGACAACGTGTTGTCAAGCTACGGCATGAACCAATTCGTTTCCATCAGCGACGGGGTTTCGGCTGCTGGTTCGCCTAACGCGCCCGACGGTAAGGACGGGTTCACGCCCGCCCAGGTCTGGCACCCGATCGACAATATGCTCTCGCCGACCGAACTGCTTTTGATCAGTGAAATCTATTTCGGGCACCTGTTTGAGACGCGTAGTCCCTCGTTCAAGATCCCCGCAAGTAAGCTGGCCGTTATGGGGACCGACAACGAATTCTCTTCGGGCATCTGGAATTTCCCGGAGTGGGGGCGGCATACCGGCACCCCCGATGATGATGGCGGCAAGATCAACGTGCTTTATGCGGATGGTCATGCGGGTTCCGGTGGCCGTAAAGCCGAGATCATCGGCACCGCTGAGTCCCAGAGCATGTCGTTAGCCGATTATGAACGTGCCAAGCGGCTTTTCTGGCCCAAGCACGTGGACCCGGCTTCGGGGAAATAATCAATCGGTGTAGTTTCGATGATTGTGAATAGCGGCGAAACCACAACCCGGTATGATGAGCCGCCGCGTTTGATCCCTCCCACGTACAAGGTTTTCAGGATTCGCTGAGCATGATCCGTCTAGCAGTCATCGGTTCGGGTTTGCGTTCCTCATCGCTGGTGAAGCTCGCGCAGGAGATGGACCGGGAGGTCCGGCTCGTGGCGGTGGCGGACCCGGACGCCCAGGGCGCCAAGGCGCAGCTGCGTAAAGACGGCGTGGTTTTTGACGATACCCGCTTCTACGACTCGGCCGACGAACTGATCGAGCACGCCGACGAGTTCGACGGGCTGATGCTGGGCACCCGCTGCGACCTGCACACGCCGATCGCGGTGAAGCTCGCGCCGCTGGGCCTGCCGTTATTTCTGGAAAAGCCGGTCTCGATCACGACCGAGCAGCTCACCGACCTGGCCGAGGCGTTCAAAGGCCGGGACGAGCGGGTCGTCGTGTCGTTCCCGCTGCGGATGACGCCGCTTTGTCAACGCGTCAATGAGATCGTACAGTCCGGCCGGCTGGGTGTGATCAATCAGGTCGTCGCGTTCAATGATGTGCCCTACGGCGGGGTCTACTTCGGGCAGTGGTACCGCGATCACAAAACGACCGGCGGGCTGTGGCTGCAAAAAGCCACGCACGACTTCGACTACATCAACCACCTGCTCGACGCCACGCCTTTAGTGATCTCGGCGACCAGCACACGAAAGGTTTACGGCGGCGATGAGCCGGCCGACCTGAAATGCTCCGGTTGCACCAAGACCGAACTCTGCCCGGAAAGCCCGTCGAACATCCTTAAGCGCGGCGACGACGGCGGGATGGGCAAGGGTGATCACGCCTGCGCCTTCTCCGATTCGATCAAGAACCAGGACGCCGGCGCGGCGATGGTCATGTACGACGACGCCACCCAGCTTACCTACACGCAGAACTTCGTCTCCCGACGCGGCGCGGGCCGACGCGGCGCACGCATCACCGGCTACTACGCCACGCTTGACTTCGACTGGTTCACCGAGAAGATCCGCGTCACCGAGCACCACGGCCAGGCGGTCGATGATATCCACGTCCCCGTCGCCGAAGGCCACCACGGCGGCGATCATGTGCTGGTGAAAAACTTCCTGCACGTCATCCGCGGGCAGGCCAAGAGCAAGTCCACGCTCGACGACGGCCTGCTCAGCGCCGCGATGTGCCTCGCCGCCCGCGAGTCGGCATCCACCGGCACCTTCCAGCACGTCCACGTGCCGGGGAAGTCTGTCGCGTCGCGGGTGTGATGGGCGTCACATAACGAAATCTTATTAGCGGTTTATAGCCTTCCAGGCATGCCGGTGTGCTTGGACTTGTCGGTTTGTATTTATCCCAACCGCATCGCGGGCGGACCGGGGCGGGTGGTGACGAAGCGGGCGGCCTTGGCTTCGTCGGGGAAGGCTTTGCGATAGGCGGCGGACCAGTCGAGGGTGAACTTGTCGGCTTGATCCTCACGGATTAGCGCCCACACGCTCCCGCCGAAGCCGGCGCCGAATGCGCTCGCGGCGGCCGCGCCGTGTTCACGGGCGCCCCTTGCGAGGAACACGGTCTGGGGCACCTGGTTTTTGAGTTTGGTTTCTGCGCCGTGTTGTGATTCGTCGGTGAGTTTACCGAAGGCGTCCAGGTCGCCGGCGTTTAACGCATCGCCCGCTTCGGGGACGATGCGGTACGTTTCATTGAGGAACTGCTCGACACGCACGCGCACGGCTTCATCGGCCTGCTTGATGATCTTGCGCAGCCGGTCGGCGGCGTCGGTTGAAGAGGCGACCGCGGCGGCGAGGTGTTCATCATCCCGGCCGGTTTCCTTGCGCCAGAGTTCCACTGCCTTGCCCGCTAGCGCGGCGGCGTTGTTGTATTGCTGCTGCGCGTTGCCGGTTTTCACTGCGTGGACCCCGCTGACGCCGACCACGAAAACGTAACCCTTCGGGACCGTGACACGGCGTTCGAGCTTCACCGGGCGGTAAGCGAACTGGCCCAGCTCGTCGGCCTTCGCGCAGAGGATGGCGGTGTGGTCCTGGCTGCCGCCTTTGGTGCCCACGCCCCGGTCGCCGGTGAGCGTGCCGAAGCCCGAGCCGTTCTCGATGCAGCCGAGGTAGCCCGCGAGGTCGAAGTCGGACTTGATCTCCGCGGCGCTCGCCGGGTGCAGGTGGAGCTTGTTGATCGCCGAGATCGCCATGAACACCGCGACGATCAGGGCGCTCGAGCTGCTTAACCCCGCCGCCTGGGGCAGGTCGCTGGTAAATGCGATGTCGCAGCCGGTGAGCTTACCCATGCCGAGCTTGGGAAAGTTGCGCGCGACCCGGCGGGCAACGGTCATCGGGTAATTCGTCCAGTCGCCGGCGAGTGGTTCGAGTTCGGGATTTAGGGGGAAAGACGCTTCGAGCTTGTGGACCGGGTCGGTCATGCGCACGCGCCAATCGTCGCGCGGCGTGGCGACGAGGCAGATGCCTTGCTCGGTGGCGCAGGTGAGGCTGCGCCCGCCGGCGTAGTCGACGTGTTTGCCCAGGACCTCGATCCGGCCGGGCACGAAGTACGCGCTGGCTTGTCCCGTGTCCGGATTAAGTCGGGCGAGCGCTTCGTACAGGACGCCGAGCTGGCGCGTTTTGTTTTCGACCGACGGCTTACTCATACCCGCGCGGGTAAGTGAACGGGCGGCGGTATTAGGTTCGAGGGACTGAGCGGGCATCAGTACGAGACCTCCCGGCCGGCGAGCAGCTGCGTGACCGGCGCGACATCCTGCCGGGACGACAGGTCGAGCACGGGTGAATCGGATTTGATGACCGTGAACTGTTCGCCGAGCTTGTCGATGCAGTACTGGGCGGCGTCGGTGATCTCGTATTCGCCGCGCGGCGAGGGCGTGATGTTCCGGCAGGCCTTGAAGACGTTGGGTGTGAACCGCCAGCAGTTCATGCTGAGGTAGACGTGCTCGCCCAGCGCATCGACCTGCGCCTGCGTCGGCTTTTCGATCACCCGGCGGAGGTGGCCCGCGTCGTCGATATCGGTAATGGCGAACTTCAGCACGCGCTCGGCGGGGATGTTGCTTTTCTCGATCAGCGCGTCACGCTCGAACCCGGCAAGCCCCGGGCCGTCGAGGTCACGCAACGCGCGGACGGCATCGAGCGGGTAGTGGTTGTCGCTGTTGATCATCAGGAACGGATCGTCGCCAACGAACACCTCGGCCGCCGCGACCGCGTTGGCGGTGCCCAAGGGTTCGGGTTGCACGGCATACTCGATCGAGAGCCGCTTGGGCGGGGCCTGCTCGTCGTAGTATTGCCGGACGTTGTCGTGCCCCGGGCCGATGACCAGGCAGACTTTGCGATACCCCGCGTCCGCCAGCACGGCGATCACATAATCCAGGAACGGCCGATCGATCGGGATCATGGCCTTGACCCCGGTGCCCGCCACGCGCGCCTGGCTCTCGGTCAGCGCCGCAGCCCCGTCCTGCTTGCGCATCCGCGTCCCCAGCCCGCCCGCCAGTATCACAACCTTGTCCACGAGTGCCTCCAGGGAAGTTTTACCACTTATTTTTTATACAGAAATAAGTGTGTCTTGTCAACGAAAATAGGCGAATCGGTCTATTTTTACTTGATATATTAATATAAAAATGATATTAAGTGGGTGTGATACTAACCCATGAACAGCGTTCGGTCCTGCACTACCTCTGGCGCGAGGGCGCCCGGAGCCGGTCGGGGCTGCATGAGTTGACCGGGGTGGCCCCGAACCGGGTGGGTGCGGCGGCGACGGGGCTGATGGAGCTGGGGCTGGTGCGGGAGTGCCAGGCCCGGCCCAGCGGCGGGGGTCGGCCGAGGGTGCCGCTGGAGATCGACCCGGGGCAGCGTCACGTCATCGGGCTGACCATCTGGCCCGGCGCGGTGAGCGCGGCGAAACTCAACCTGCAAGGCAACCTGGTCGGCAAGCCGGTCGGTCGCTACGTGACCGGCGGGACGGATCGCCTGGTCTCGGCGGCGGCATCGTTGCTTGAGAAAGTGCGCAACGACAAAGCGCTTGGCGTGGGCGTGAGCATGCCGGGGTTCTACGACCCGGCGGCGCGGCGCGCCCTGTCGGGGATGATGGCGACACAGGAGAACCCGGTGAGCCTGTCGCCGTTGTTTGATTGTGCGGGCGGGCTGCCTTTGGTCGTGGAGAACGACATGCACGCGCTGGGGGCGCGCTGGCTGCTCACACACCGCGCGGAGGCGGGGCACGATGCGCTATTAGTCAATATCAGCGACGGCGCGCTGGGCGCGGCGGTGTTGATCGGCGGTCGGCCGAGCCGGGGGTGTGTCAGCAGCGCGAACGAACTCGGTCACATGCGCTACCTCGCGGACACCGCACGCTGTTACTGCGGGCAGACCGGGTGCCTGGAACGCATCTTCAGCAGCGAATACCTGCGGCTTATTGAAGAGGACGCCGGGCGTATCGACGTGGACGCGGGCCTTGATGCGGATGGCGTCGCCGCTCGTAATTCATTGTTGATGCGGCGATCGGCAATCTACGAACAGGGCGACGAAGCGCTCGAGACGCTCTACGGCTACCTCGCCAACGGCATCGTCAACGTCGTGAACTTTATGCGCCCGCACCGGCTGGTCATCGTCAGCGAATTGACACGCTACCCCAACGTGTGCGACCTATTGACGCGCTCGATCCGTTCACGGTTGCTGGGTGAATTGATTAACCGTGTACGCTTTGACCTGTGGGACCAGCCGGTCGGCAACCCCGCGGAGACGGCAGGCTGGTTGGCGCTGGCTAATCTGTATTACGACGGATGGCAGTAGGGGGATTGCTGATTGCTGGTGTATGAGGGCTGAGGGGGAAGCCATTAGCCATTAGCACCCAGCCGCTAATCCTTTTCGATACTCAGTGTCACGCCCAGGTCGTGCCGGCCGGTTTCCGCGTCCCACAGGCCGGGGTTGGCCAGGCGGATGGCGTAGGCGGGGTCGTCGCGCAGGGTCGGTTCGGGGTCGGGCAGTGCGAGGAGCAGCTTGTATTCGCCGGGCGGCAGGTCATTGGGTACCTGTAGATCTGCGGCTAATTCGATCGGCTCACCCGGCAGCCAGGCGCGCGGCTCGGCGGCGATGGGCAGGATCGTTTCGTATGCCGCGCCGGTGTGCTTAAGGATCAATTGGACGCTGCGTGGGTTGCAGGGCGCGGCGAAGCCGGTGTTGATCAGCGTGATTTGGATGGGCAGGTCATCGCCTTGGTTTAGCGAGGCCGGGGCGCTGAAGGATTCAAGCGACAGCCGGTAGCCCAATCGGTTTGCGACTTCCTTATAGAACCCGTCGTTGCGCCATTTTTCGAGTACCTCGGGGTGGTAGCCCAGGTTCAGGTATGTAAAGTGCAGGTTCTCCATCTCGGCGCGGGCGTTGTCGGGGTCGCTGAATTTGGTCAGTGCGCAGGTTTCGCCGCCCATCGGGACGAACTTTGTTTCCTGGCCGAGGTAGGCTTTTTCGTTTTCGATGTCTTCGTAGGTGCCCACATCCGTTTCGCTGGAGATGAAGCAGTCGTTGTGGTGGCCGATGCGTGCGATGGGAGAATCGGTGAAGGCCTGGTCGGCGGTGATCGCGGCTTTATCGTCGAGGATCATCCACTTCTGGCGGGGCGTACGGAGCTGGACGGCGCGTGAACCGGGCAGGATTTCAAGCCACTTGTGGACGATCTTTTTGGCGTTTTGTGGCTCGGCGAGGTCGTTGGTCGAGGCATGCCATTCGCCCCACGCCCCGACGAAGCCGGCCTGTGCGATTAGGATCACGTCGGCGTTTTCACGGATAATCGGCTCAAGCTGTTGCATGTGGCCGAGCACGACGTCGATCGGCGCATCGGGTTCGCCGATCGCCTGGGAATAGGCGAAGCGCAGGATGCACTTGACGCCGGCCTGCCGGATGATGTTGAAGTCTTCACGGATCATGTCGAGCTGTTTATCACTGAGCGGCCGATCGCGGAAGGTTTTCAGGTAGTACATCCGCAGCATCAGCGTGAGGTTGTCGTTGCCTAGTGTTGATTCGACCGCTTCGAGCGTCAGCGGGTCTCGCTCGGCCTGGCTGGTGAACTGGTGGTAGAGTCCGCGCTCGGGGTTGGCGAATGTTGAGCCGTCGTCGGGCGCGTAGGTCTTCGCTGCGGGGGCGGCGGTATCCAGCCCGAGGAGCATCAGGGCACACGCGGTCAGGGCGACGAGGGTCAACAGGCCTTGGGCCTTGGGGCTGGGCTTTGACATGACAGCTCCGTTGCGAGGTGTGTGTTGCGGGCAACTTGTATTGACAATTAGAAACAGGTTATCAGCCATAACCCCACCACGTCAAGCCTAAATTTAGGCTTATTTGAGCGATTTTTATTTTAAGCCACAAAAACTTGACAATACAAATAATCCTGTTAACTTTGTGGGCTTCATCGGCCGGTGCCTCTGTCGTGAGGGCGACGTGGGCGGGCGTATCTCGCCGAATCGCGTCTGGGGTTATCCTCTTGATCCGTTGGCCCGTCACGGGTCGATCCATCTCGGTTTTTGGACAGGACGCTTTAGATGACCATTCTGGACTGGACAATCGTCGGCCTGTACGTCGTGATCGCGCTGGCCCTGGGCTTTGTATTCGTCAAACAGGCGTCGGAAAACACGACGGACTTCTTCGTCGCCGGTCGGACGTTGCCCTGGTGGGTCGCGGGCACGTCACTGGTGGCGACGACGTTCTCGACCGACACGCCCCTGTTCGTCGCGGGGCTTGCGCGTAACGAGGGGATCCACGGCAACTGGTTCTGGTGGGCGGCGGCGATCGGTCATACGGCCACGATTTTTTTCTTCGCCAAGCTCTGGCACCGCACGAAGGTGCTGACCGAGGTCGAGTTTATCCAGTGCCGGTACGCGCCTTCGCCGCAGCGCTCGATGCTGCGTATCTTCAAGGTGTTTTTCGACGGCATCTATGTGAACTGCGTGGTGATGGCGTCGGTGACGATCGCGGCGACGAAGGTCGTGCAGGCGGTCATGGGCTTAAGCGACGACCCGGTGTATTCGTTGGTGTTGTCCGCCGGCTCAGAACCGTTGTTCACGATCACCGAGACGGGGCTGGTGCTGCTGATCCTGGGCTTCTGTGCGATGGCGTACTCGATGGCGTCGGGGCTGTACGGCGTGGTCTACACCGACCTCGTACAGTTCGGTTTGGCGATGCTGGGCACGATCTGGCTGGCGGTGGTGTCCTACAACCGGGTCACGGAGAGCGGCGGTTTCACCGAGCAGATCATGGCGAGCACGGCCTACAACCCCGACAAAGGCATCCTCAATTTCTTTCCCGACCTGTCGACGCTGGACCTGGTGACGTTCACGTTCCTGACCTACATATTCATCGTGTCCTGGCAAATCGCGCCGGGGTCGGGTTACTTTGTGCAGCGGTTGCTGGCGACGCGCTCGGAGAAGGATTCGCTTTTGGCGTTCCTCTGGTACAACTTCTGCCACTACGTCTTGAGGCCCTGGCCGTGGATCGTGGTGGGGTTGGCGTCGATGGTGTTTTTTCCCGAATTAAATGGGGCAGACGCGGAGTACGCATTCCCGAAGATGATCGACCTGCTGCTCGGGCCGGGCATCAAGGGCGTGATGATCGCGGCGATGCTGGCCGCCTACATGAGCACGCTGGATACGCACTTAAACTGGGGCGCATCGTACCTGGTCAACGACCTGTACCAACCGTTCATCCGGCCTAAAGCCAGCCAGAAAGAACTGGTGCTTACTTCGCGGCTTTCAATGGTACTGCTGACGATCATGGCGCTGATCGTTTCAACGAAGCTGACGGGCATCATCGACGCGTACAAGTACCTGGGTGTGGTGCTCAGCGGTCTGGGCACGGTGCTTATCCTGCGGTGGTACTGGTGGCGGGTCACGGCGTGGTCGGAAATCGCAGCCGTGATCGGCGCGCTGGTGATCGGCAACACGGTCGAGATCATGTTGGCGAACCCGAAGGACGCGCTGGGCGCCGCGATGCTGGATAGCGCCGGCCGGCCGATCGACTACTTCGCTTATCGCGCGATCATCACGACGTTCGGCACGGCCTTCATCTGGATCACCGTGTCGCTGCTGACCTGCCACGAACCGACCGCCAAGGCGATCGCCTTCTGCAAGCAGGTCCGCCCGTCCGGCCCGGGCTGGCAACTGGTCCGTGAACGCGAGGGCATCGCCAAGGAAAAGGGCGAGTTCGGACGCAGCACCATCGGCTGGTTCGCAGCGATCGCGTTCATCTACTCGCTTCTATTTGCGATCGGCTCAACCATCTTCGCACGATGGATCAGCCTGGCCGTGTGCCTCGTGATCGCGGCTGTGTCGGCCTGGGTCTTGCGCTGGATTGTTAAACAATCTATCTTCGGCGACTCCCTGGGCGGTCCTAACGATCCCGGTGACCCCGGCTCACCCGTCGGTGCGCCCGGCGGCGGTCCCGCCCCCGGACGCGGCCCGTTGACCGCCTCCGCGGTTAAGGGGTCCTGACATGGTCGAGACCCGCGACGATGAACTGAAAGCCAAGGCCGCGCAGGCGGCCGCCGCGGCATCAACTGCTCCGGGGGGAGGGGGGACTTCCGGGGGGCGGTTATTTTCGCTGGATGTTTATCGCGGGCTGGTGATGACGCTGCTGGTCGCGGAGGGCGCGCGCGTCTACGAGACGCTGCACGAGTTGGATTTTCCCTGGGCCAAACCGATCGCCAAACAGTTCATGCACGCGCCGTGGTCGGGGCTGACGTTCTGGGACCTGGTGCAGCCGGCGTTCATGTTTATCGTCGGTGTGTCGATGGTGTTCTCGATGCGCAAGCGTGCCGAGCGCGGCGACAGCAAGGCGGCGCGGTTCGGGCACATCCTCAGGCGTTGCGTGATTTTGTTTTTATTGGGCACGGGCCTGCATTGTCTGTATGCCGGGGCGCTGGTTTTTGAGTTGTGGAACGTGCTGACGCAGTTGTCGGTGACGATCCTGATCGCCTACGCCATCATGGAGTGGCCGATCGCGGCGCAGCTGCTGGTCTCGCTGGTGCTGATCGGTGCGACGGACGCGGCGTACCGGTTTGCCGATGTTGAGGGATACAGTCAGCCTTTCGTACCCGGTGAGAACCTGGGGACGTACATCGACACGCTGTTGATGGGCAAGGTCAACAGCGACCACTGGGTGGCGGTTAACTTCATCCCGTCGGCGGCGCATACGATCTGGGGCGTGCTGGCGGGCAAAGTATTGATCGGTGGCGGGGGTAAGCTGAAGAAGACAGCCGTCCTCGCGCTCTTCGGGGTCATCGGTATCGCGATCGGTTATGGTCTGGATTACGCGGGCTACGCCCCGATCATCAAGCGCACGTGCACCGGCCCGTTCGTGATCGTCTCGGGGGGGTGGTGCGTGTTGGCATTAGCGCTTTTTTACGGCGTGATCGACGGGTTAGGCATCAAGGGCGGCGGCTGGATCGTCGCCGCGGTCGGGATGAACTCGATACTCATCTACATGATCACCGAATCGATGGCGTGGTCCTGGATCTACCCGAAGGTCGGCATCTTCGTTCAAGGCTGGCTGAGGATGATCGGCGTGGACGAGCGGGTCGCCGCGTTTATCAACGCGCTGGTGGTCTGGTGGCTGCTCTGGGCGTTGTGCTGGTGGCTGTACCGTAAGCGCGCGTTTGTGAAGGTCTAGCGTGCGGGTATGCTTTAGGCGTGGTTTTCCCCACACGGAGCTATCTCATGCCACGCGTACTATTTGCCGGTCTGTGTATCTTCTGCTTGACGCTTGACTGGGGGGCCGCCACCGTCTCTGCGGACCCGGATGATGTGGCCACCGACACAGCCGCCGCTGCGGAACAAGCCCACGATGGCGACTACGATCTAGACCGGGATCACGACCATGCCCATGATGACGACGATGATGATCGGGGGTCCGGCCTGGACGATGCCGACGGATTCACGCTCGAAAGGCTGACGCATTGGCTGGGCAAGTTCCACCCGGCGGCGGTACACTTCCCGATCGCTCTGCTGATGGCGGCGTTCCTGGCGGAAATCATCGCCATGCTCAGCGGATCACAACGCTACGCATCGGCGGGACGCTACTGCCTGGCGCTCGGCGCACTTTCTGCGATCCTCGCCTGCGCGCTGGGATGGTTCTGGGAGGGTTTTAAGTGGACCGACGGCGATTGGGTGCTGATGACCCGGCACCGCTGGGCGGGAACCTTCACGGCATTGCTGTCTTTGATCCTTCTGATCCTGTGCCCCGTGAGCGCACGGCCGGACGCGAAAACTTCCAAGCGTCTGTACCGCGTGACCCTGTTGATCACGGTCGCACTGGTCGGACTCACCGGTTTCCTCGGCGGCGTGCTGGTCTGGGGCGCGGATCACATGGCGTGGTAACACGGCCGCTCCCCATACGGTTGCCCCGCGCAGATCAATGTCTGGCCTGAAAGTGGCGAAGCGACCCGACCTCTAAACATTCAGCCTGGAGAGTCGACGCCCTGGATTTCATGCTGTTCTCTCCGGGCTACTTATAGGCGAAGCGGGGCGGGCCCCCACAGCGATCCCCGCAATCAGAAAACAATAATCACCGGCCAACTCTATTCTGACTCTCGATCAGGAAGTCGATGCGGGCATCCGCATCCATGTCCGGCTGATAATTACGGAGTCGTTTGCTCACAGACTCTGCGGCCCGGGCAAGGCCTTCCTCAAGCGACACTAAGCAGTGCCAGTCGCCAATCACTCCGTGGATTTTGCTGTTGTCAAACACCACCGAGTATGACTTATCCCCAAGCAGCGGCCAGCCCCAGTCCGGATGGCAGCGATTGATCGTGCGGGAAGGGATATAGGCCGCGTCTAATCGAGCGTTCAGGGACCGCGCTATAACAGTAAAAATATGTTCCCAGGTGTGAGCCGTGTCGCGTGTAATGTGGAAGGCTTCGCCCAATGACCGGCTGTTTCCAAATAAGCGGACGAAGGCTCGTGCGAAATCGTCGGCGTGGGTAAGCGTCCAGAGCGACTGGCCGTCTCCGTGGATGACGATCGGCTTGCCGTGAGTGATGCGCCAGGCCCAATGATCTCCGGCCACGAACGTCCCCGGGAAGTTGAAACGGTGTGTATGGCTAGGGCGGACGATGGTGACGGGTAATAATCCTTGCCGGTGCGCATTCATCAGCACGGCCTCGGTATCCGCCTTGTTCTGGCTGTAGGCCGCGAAGGGGTTGATCAGCGGCGTGTTCTCTGTAATGACGTGACTTGTGGGTGGTTTCTGGTACGCCGAAGCCGAGGAGATAAATATGTACTGTTCCGTGTGTCCGGAAAAGAAACGTACATCGCGCTCCCCCTGGCTGGGCGTGAACACGCGGAACTGGCAGACGACATCGAAATGCTGCACCGCTAGTGCGCGATACGTGGCGTCGTCGGTCATGTCGCCCGCGATATGGCGGGTGCCGGTCGGCCGTGATGTGTTACCGCGATTGAAGACCGTTACCTCGTGCCCGGAATCACGCGCCTGCTCAACGCAGGAATATGAGATCTCACCAGTCCCGCCGATGAACAGAATTCTCATAACCGGTTCCTGGTTGATGGGGCAGATCTGTTGCCCGGATGTGAATCATAGGGCCGGATCGCAGACCGCCTCGTAAATGGGCAGGGAGATGTAAACCGGGTGCCCTTGCTCGTTTAGCTTGCGTCGTCGCCAGGCTGGTTCCGGCAATGTCTTAAGCCATGCGGTCAATAGAAGGCGCAGTTGTTCGACTTGCTCTGGGTGTGTCTGGGTGAGATTAGTGGATTCGCCGATGTCCCGGCTGATATTGAACAGTTGAACGATGCCATTGTCGAAGGCGATAAGTTTCCAGTTCCCTTGAATGACAGCGGCGTTGCCGTGGTAGCGCCAGTAGAGTGTGTGGTGTGGGGGTTCGTCGGTCTGATTCAGCAGGACGGGCAAAAGGTTTGTGCCATCGGGCGGGTGTTTGCCTGAATAAAAAGCGTTCGCGGCGGCAATTGCTGTGGGCAGGATGTCGAGTGAGGAGACGTTGTGGCTGATGACTTGACCGGGCTTGATGCGTTGCGGCCAACAGACAATGTAGGGCACCCGGATGCCGCCTTCCCAGAATGTTGCTTTACGTCCACTCAGCGGCGTGTTGTCGGCGGGGCTTGGGGCGGCGACGCCCTCGCCCGACGCGCCGCCGTTGTCTGATAAAAAGAAAATGAGCGTATCATCCGTGATGCCGTGCTTGTTCAGCGTATTGCAGACGCGGGCAACTGCATCGTCCATCGCACTGACCATTGCGGCGTATGTGCGTCTGGGTTCGGGAAGGTCCATGAACCTGTCGAGGTATCGGTCGGTCGCGGTCATCGGGTTGTGAACGGCGCTGAACGACAGGTAGAGCAAGAATGGTTGATCATGGTGGTGTTCGATAAACGCGGCTGCTTCCCGCCCGAAGGCGTCGGTCAGGTACTCTGGTTCATCTACAACCTGGGTGTTTCGATAGATCGGGAAGGACCGCCCGTTGACAAGCGGCTGGTCGTTAGGCTGGTAGGCGTTGGGATGGCCGGCGGGGAGGTAGTCATTCACGCCGGGGAGGAACCCAAAGAACTGGTCGAATCCCTGGTCATTGGGCCGGCTCCCGGGCTTGTCGCCCATGTCCCACTTACCGATGAACGCGGTGCGGTAGCCCGCCGCCTTGAGCGGCTCGGCGATGGTGACTTCATCGTCGGGCAGCCCGAAGGCCGGCTCGGGATCGGGTCCGCCATTATCCTCAAACCCGAAGCGGTTCTGGTACCTGCCGGTAATCAGCCCCGCGCGGGATGGAGCGCAGATAGGGCAGGTGACGTACGCATTGGTGAAACGTGCGCCATTGACGGCCAGGCTGTCGATCGCCGGTGTCGGGATGTCTTCACAGCCCTGTACATCTAGGTCTGCGTAACCCAGGTCGTCGGCCACGATCACGATGATGTTCGGTGGTGCGGCCTGTGTGGGCCAGGCCGTGGGCAAGCTCAGCAGGACTAACATGAACAAGCTATGAGTGGCTCGCAGCATGGTGGGGATTCCGTCAGTTGTAATACGGTTCGATTTGATTTAGCAACTTCTCGGCCTGGGCCTGGCTTTCGCTGTTGACCCAGAGGAAAACCCCCTCGGGTCCGACCGCATCGAAGATCGGGACGACCTGATCGGGGCGGACGCCCACGGCTTGGACGCTCTTGCCGCCTTGCCGGATGCGTCTGTACAACCCGTGCCAGCACGGCTCGCCGCCTTTCGGATTTCCGGCACCGGGTGTGTATTCGATCGCCGCGATAGTGTCGATCGCCAGCAGCGCGTCCAGGTGTTTGATGGCGCCGGGGCCGTCCAGGTGATACATCGTGTAATCGAGTTGGGCGCATTGTCTGTTGAGGTAAGGTGCGACGAACTCCTTGAACATCGGTGGCGAAATCATGCAGCAGAGATCGCACTGGACTTTTGCGGTCTTGCCCGGGCCCCACAGGTGAAATGCGCTAAAAGCGTTGCCGCCGTCGGTGTCATGCACGCGCTCGTAGATCATTTCGAAGGCGGTCCGGTAGGCATCGTTTATCTCTTCGAGCCTTTGATGCACCCAGGCGGGTCGTTCGATCAGGTCGAAGAGAAGCTTCTCCGTGCCTCTCAACGCAGCGAGTGTGTCGATGTTTTCGATCAGGTCGGGCACGCCGACGAGGTACCGGCCGTTTGCGTTCCGCTGGCCCTCGTCGATCACGGCAAGATGCGCGTCCCACCATCGGTTGCCGGTCGGCTTGAAGCGAAGCGGTGGATGTTTCTCGGGGTCATCGATGCAGGGCTCGTACCAGACGGTGTCTTCCGCGAAGCCGGGCTCGCTGCCGAGCATTACACCCAGGCTGCCCGGGCCGATCTCGGTATCGAAAAAAGGGAACGCCTCGGCGGCGAACCACGTGTGTACCATCTCATACTCGGCACGACGCCGGCGATAGACCGGGTCGGTCCAGCGGGCCGTAACATCATCGGGCGGCGAGGGGGGTTGAATGTCTTCACAGGGCCGGTCACGCGGGGCGAGCAGGCAGACCGCCGGACCCCGGCCCTGCCACCAGGCCGTCAGGCGTTGCCTGGCCTGGAGCCAGTCCGGTTTCCAGGCGAGGGTGCCATTGGTTTGGGTATCTTTAGGATCGGTTGTGCTTGCCGGCATGGGTTTTCTCATTCGGTCAACGGGGAGATGACCTTCGGGTTGGCGTATTCCTCGGCGTGGGTTATGTCGTATTCGTGGTCATACACGTTCTCGCCGTCTTTCAGGAAAGGCACCGCCTGGGCCCAGAGGTTGCCGGCCTTACGACGGATTTCTTCTGCCGAGTATTGAGCCAGGTAGATGCGGCGCATCTTGTCGGTGTTATTGGCGCCGGACCGGTGGAAGGCGTAGCTTGAGAAAGCCACGATCGAACCGGCGCGGACTATCATCGGGATGCCAGGCTCGCCGCCGGTGTACCCGATCAGGTCGTTGGTATCAGGGTCGTGCTTGTGTGGGATGATGGTGTTGTGTGTGCCGGCTTTGGAGTGGGGGAGGATATAGACCGTGCCGTTGCGTTCGTCGACGTCGTCCAGCGCGCACCAGCAGGTGAGGTAGGGTTTGTGGCCGGCGTTCGGGTCGTCGTGGTGGACGTAGCCCGAGTCCTGGTGCCAAGAGAAGCTCATGCCCACCTCGGCGCCCTTGACGACCCACTGCTCGTTGAAGAGGTATACCTCGGGCCCGAGCAGAGCGCGGGTGAGTTCGGCCATGACCTCGCCGAAGATGAACTCGTGCAGGCGGGCGTGTTTGCGGTACTGATTGGCGATGAAGTATCGGCTGCCCTTGTGGGTCAGCCCCTCACGCTCGACGCCGCGTTGCGCCATGCCCTTGTCTTTTTCGCTGATGAAGTAGGAGCAAGCCTCGCGGAGCATGGCCAGGTGTTCCTCGGGGATGACGCGGTCCAGGATGACGTAGCCCTCGTCAAAGAACTGTTTTTTCTGGGCCTCGATGTCGGTGGTGATCTGCGTGGTCATGGTTCCGCCTTTCGTAGAAAATAGATATGGCGTTAGTTTTCAACCGGTGGGGTTGCCGTCGTCATCCAGTTCCATCTCGGCATCGGTCGTGAGCACCTGCCCGGCCTCGAGCAATGCGGCACGCAACTCGCCGTAATTCACGGCTTGGACCGGCAGTTTTCCACGGATCGCCAGGTCCGCCGCGATTGCACAGCTTTCGGCAAGCATCATGAAGACGGGCTCCATACGGATCGAGCCGAAAGCGATGTGTGAAGCGGAAACGCAAACGGGCACGAGCAGATTGTCGATGCTGCCGATGGGCGGCGTGACCGCGCGGTACGGGATACCGTAAGGCCGGCGCAGGCGGACCTGCACGTCTCCCTCGTTGCGGACAAACCCGCCCGTATCGACGAACCGCCGGCAGTTGTGCGAATCCATCTGGTAAGCCGCCATCGCGATCGGGTCGTCGAAGCGGGCGTTTGAGGTACATACCTGCTCTGTCACGACGACCTCGGACACCATCCGCCGTGCTTCACGGATGTAGAGTTGTGCGGGCCAGTTCCCGGTATCCTGGAACTCATCTCCGGCGAGCCCCCAACGCGCGTATTCACTTCGGATCTTTTCCGGCACGCCGGGGTCGTTCGCCAGGTAGTAGTGAAGTCCCTGCTGATAGCGGACGTGCGTCTGGAATATGGCTTCCCGTTCGGCGTGCCCGGCGACGGGCCAGCGGTTGGATCCGCCGATCAAATCGGTTGAGAAAGCGCCGTGGTTGTTGGTGTCGGTTTTCTGGTCGCCGCGGATAGGATCGAACTTGCGGAAGAAATCGAGTTGCGTGCCCCGGAGCCAGCGGCGACAGAGTTCGTACCTGTTGGCGTCGTAGCCCGGGGGCTTGGGGAAAGGAACCCGGTTCGAAGGGTTGGCGGTCATGCACACACGGAAGTTGTAGGCCTGGACCCGGCCATCGCCCGCACCGATGGGTCCAAGATGGTCGGGGCTGACATCGGGAAGCAGGCCGCTGCCGGGATCGTTTTCGATGCGGAAGGGGCTGACGTCGCAGTCGAACTGGTGTGTGTCGTGGACGATGACACCGTTGCTCATTTCGCCGTATGCCGCGTTCCCTTCACGCCCGAGTGTGAACGGCACGCCCGCGGCTGCGAGCAGGTCGCCTTCGTAAGAACAATCAAGGAAGCAACCGGCGGAGACCGTCAAGCCACCAAGCATCGTGACCGCGGTGATTTTTCCCCTGTCGGTATGAACTTGATTTAGGAACTGCCAGGTCAGGGGGGTAATGCCCTGTTCATCCAGCAGCTTCTGGAACTGCTGCCGGACGACGTGAGGCTCGGGCCGCCAGGTTCTGCGTTCGCCGTAGTGGGTGCCCAACGCGTCAAAGAATGCACCGGTAAGCCCGCCGATGATGGCCTCGTTGCCGACGTCTGTGCAGCACAGGCCGTTGGCAAACATGCCGCCGATGTTGCCGCCGGGATGCAGAAGCACCACGCGCTGGCCACGTCGGCTGGCGGCGACCGCCGCGATGATCCCCGCAGAGTTCGCCCCATAGATACACAGGTCGGCGTGTAGGTTCCGTTCCTCGGATGGGACACGGTCCGGCGCAAAATACACCGGGCCAATGCTCGCCATAGCAATATCCTTTATCAATTAAGTAGATGTAAAAATTGAATTTATGATCGATTTTCTAAATATATATCAATAATGATATATAAAATAAACTATTTGACATATAAAGTCAATACAAGTATATTAAGTTTGTGATTCATCATCCGCCTGTCAATGAACGAGCCGGTGGCCAGACGGTGGCCCGCCTGTCTCAGTTGATCCGTAGCGATATCCGCTCGCGCAATCTCCGCCCCGGCGACCGGTACCTGACCACCGAAGAAGTGGCCGAGCGCATGGAAGTCGCCAAGGGTACGGCCAACAGGGCGATGCAGGAGCTGGCTCGCGAAAATGTGCTGATCCGCAACCGCAAGCTGGGTACGTTTGTCGGGGACGCCATCACGCCCGACCCCGCCAGTATCGACCTGGTCTGCCTGCTTGTCCGCCGGTCTTACTACATGAACGAGCGGCACCGGCTCAATGAAGTACTCAGCGGCGTGCTGTCCGTCCTCGGCCAGGCGTCGGTGCAGTTGTCGCTCGCGCCGGACGACCACGAGATGATGTTCGCCGAGCGGTTGGTGCGGACCAATCGGACCAACGCGTTCAAGGTCGGTTACCTCATCGCATCAAAATCGTCACAAGTGCAGTCTTTTTTTTATCAGGAGGACCTGCCCGCACTGGTCATGGGCACCCCATTCCCTCACGGCGAGCGGATGCCCTCGATTGATATGGATCAGGAAGCCATCGGTCAGGAGATTTTTCGCGCCGCATTAGCAACCGGCCGGCGGCGTTTCGCGGTCATCCTGCGTGACCGCCGGGGTTTTGGTGACGACCTGATGCTCAATGCGATCACAGCCGAGGCGATGCGTGAAGGGCTGTCCGCGGGGGACCTGATCGTCCGTAGCGTCCCGTCGGACCCCGAGCTCGCGGTGGGTTCGGTACAGCACTTGCTTAACATGCCCGACCGTCCGGACGCGATTATCTGTCGGTCGCGTGTGCTGCTCACCGCCGCACGGGAGGCTGTCCGGGCGGCCGGATATACATCGATGCAGGCCCCGTTGCTTTTTTCAACCGACCAATTGCCCGTGGAGGACCATGCCGGCGTCTGCGCTTCCATCGCGCCGGCCGTCACCGCCGCCGAACAAGGCAGGCGGATGGGCGAGATGCTCAGCGCCATTATGGCGGGTGTTGAGCCGGACCCTGTCCACGTGGCGATCGATGTTTTGCTCAAGGATCATTCACAGGCGGACAAACATTAACGCCGGCCGGGCGCGTGTGTATCGCCCGGACATTTCAAACACTTTGGAGGGAGAATCATGCTTAGGAGCCGAACCTTTCAGACAGCGACATTGCTTGCGGCCGCGACGTTATATGTGGCCGGCCCCGGTATGACATGGGCCGATGTATATGCCCCCACGGTCTCGTGGGACAACAGCGGCGCGGATGGGGACTGGGACCTGGACGCGGGGTGGGATACGGCTACCGAGCCCGTTTCCAGTGACAAGGTCGCGATCGATAACGGCGCGATTGTAACCATCACGCAGCCGGGCGAGGTCGCCGATGAGATCCGTTTGGCATCCACGTCCACCAGTTCGGGCACGATCCGCGTGCTGTCGGGCGACCTGACTTTCCGCCTCGCCCAGTTTGGTGACGAAGGGACCGGTGTCGTGGATCATCAGGGCGGCGACGTGGTTTCAACCAACCGCGTTTGGATCGGCGCGCGTGGCCCCGGCTATAGTTCGCTGGGTGACGGGACATATAACCTGTCGGGCGGTACGGTCACGGTGCAGGGCACATCATCGACGGCGATGCGCGTCGGCCTGGCCGGCGCAACCGGGACGCTGAATATCTCCGGCGGCACGTGGACCTCCTCGGCGCAATTCAATCTCACCGCCGGGTCATCCGTCGCGGGTCTGCCCGCCCAGGGCACGGTCAACCTCTCGGGCAACGGCTCGCTGGTGGTAAACTCGACATTCATTAACGATGCCTCGGGCTCCGCGCCCGGCATATCGCTGCTGACGCTGACGGGCTCGGGCGCCTCGATGACGGCCATCAATTACGTTCAGAACGCGGAAGGGGCGGTCATGTTCACCACCGACGCTGTGGGTGTGACACCGATCCGGGTCAGCAGCACCACGGACCTGGAGGGCGATGTCATGATCGACCTGACCGCGCTTATCGGCCTGCCGCCGGTGATCACCCTGATCGAGAACAGCGGGGTGAACCCCGTCCTCGGTTCGTTTGCCAACGCGCCGGAAGGCACGTCCTTCGGCGCATATACGTTGACGTATCTGCACGACAGCGGCGACGGTAACGCCAACGATGTAGCGCTTGTTATCCCCGAACCCGCAGCGGGTGCGTTGTGCCTGCTGGGTTTTGGCGCGATGCTGCGTCGCGGGGCCTGAAGTCCATCATATAAGTAACGGGAGCCCGTCGATAGGCGTGCTCCCGTATTCCCAGGTATCGCAATGATTTCGTGAGTTGATTGTTTGCAACGGAGTTTGTGTATGAGATTCCCCGGATTTGTGCTGAACAGCCGAATGATTTATTGCGCTTTGGTCGCGGGTCTTTCCATTGCCGCTGCACCCGTTGGTGCCGACACCTATCTGCCGACCGTGGCGTGGGACAACTCGAATGTCGATGGCAACTGGGATCTGGATAGTGGCTGGAACACGGGTGTCGAGCCGACCAATGCGGACAAGGTCGCGATCGATAATGGCCGGATCGTCACCATCACCCAGTCGGGCGAGGTGGCGGATGAGTTGCGCCTGGCGTCGACGCCTACTGCGCGCGGGACGCTGCGCATCTTGTCGGGCGATCTGACTTTTCGGCTCGGAGAGGTCGGCGACGAGGGCATCGGCGTCGTGAATCAACTCGGCGGGAGCGTGACTTCGACGAACCGATTGTGGATCGGCTCGCGCGGGCCCGGTTATGACGCCGTGGGCCAGGGGACTTATAACCTCTCGGGCGGGACGCTGACCGTGCTGGGCACTTCCAACACAGCTATGCGGATCGGCCGTGCGGGCGCAACGGGGGTGCTCAACCACAGCGGCGGCGTGCTGAACACCGCGGACCAGCTGAACATCGCGGCGATCCCCGCGGCGGACGGGCTCCCCAGTAAGGGCAGCTACATCATCTCGGGCAACGCGGTGCTGAATGTCGGATCGACGCTGCTCAATGACGCCACCGGCGCGGACCCCGGCGAAGCACTTCTTGAGATCCGCGGTTCGCAGGTCACGATGAATATGCTTTCCTACGGCCACCGGCCGGACGCGACACTGCGTTATGTTGCCGACGCCAACGGCGTTTCCCCGATGCACATCCTTAACGCGCCGGTGGGCGTCGAGATCCAGGACGGGTTAATCGACTTTGACTTAAGCGCTTTGGTCGGTCGGCCGCCCGTGCTGCAACTGATCGACAACCAGACGGCGAACCCGATCAAGGGGCAGGGCGGTGCAGGTCTGGGCAGGTTCACCAATGCACCGGAAGGCGCGATCTTCGGTGACTACATGCTCACGTACTACTACGACAGCGGCGACGGAGTCAACAACGACCTGGCCCTGATACTCATTGCGTTGAATGGCGACCTTGACGGTGACGGTTTCGTCGGGATCACCGACCTTAATATCGTGCTGGGTAATTGGAACCTGAATGTGACCCCGGGAGACCAGCTGATGGGCGACCCGAGCGGCGACGGGTTCGTCGGCATCGAGGACCTGAACACGGTGCTGGGCAACTGGAACGCGGGGACGCCACCCGATGCGGGTTCGTCGGTGCCGGAGCCCGCCGCCTGGGTCGTATTGTGGGCTGGCACGTTCGCGGCGTCGTGTCGGCGAACATGAAAGACGCACGGCAATTACGTACACCATTCAAACACAAACGGATTATCAGATGATACTGCAAAAGTGCTTGACCGCCTGGACGATCGTGTGGGTGCTGGCCTCGGTGATGCCGTCGGCCCTGCGGGCCCAGCAGCCGTTTGAGCACACGGGCGCGTCGGAGTTATTTATCGACGACGTGCGCATCGCTGAGAGTTCGGGGGTGGTGCGCATCTTCCATCCGGCACATAAACGAGAGGCTCCCGTGTTGGAGCCCGAGCAGCCGTGGGAGGGGAATAATGCCTACATTTATGGCACCGTACACTACGACAAAGACACCGGCAGGTTCCGCATGTGGTACAACGCAAGCGGCCTGTGCTATGCCGAGTCGGACGATGGCATCCACTGGGTGCGGCCGACGCTGGGCCTGCATGAGTTCGAGGGTTCGACAGAGAACAACATCGTCATCCCGGAGCAGCGCAACTCAACGGTGCTCGTGGATGAATCCGGGGAGAATCCGGATGAGCGTTACAAAGCACTCTTCGGGGGGCGCAACGGTTATAAGGGCGCATATTCCGCCGACGGCATCCACTGGTCGATGTACAACGACGGCAAGACATTGCTTCCGTACGGCAGCGAGTTGTCCAGTATCAACCGTGACCCTCAAACGGGTGAGTATCAAGCTTACATACGGACGGGACCGCCCAAGCTCGATGAACACGGGATCAAAGTCAAACGCACCTGTTCGCTGACCACCAGCAGCGATTTTAGAACGTGGTCCGAGCCCGTGCTGACCATCGAGCCTGACGCTGTGGACGACGGCTGGGTGATGGGGCCAGACCAGGCGACGGAATTTTACGGCTGGAACGGGTTCCGTTATGGCTCGCAGTATCTGGGTTTTCTGACGGTGTTTCGGATCACGGGATTGATCCGCGAACACCCGTCGAGCCAGTCCGCCTGGGACGGACCGATTGACGTGCAACTCGTCCACAGCCGGGACGGCATGACCTGGCACCGTACGAAGCAACGAACCGCGGTCGTTGAGAACGGCCCATACGCATACGATGCGGGAACGATCCTCGATATCGCAAACAACCCGATCGAGGTGGGCGATGAGTTATGGCTGTACTACACGGCCATCAACACGACGCACGGCGGTGAGCGTCCGCCCAAACGCGCCTCGGTCGCACTGGCGACGTGGCCGCGCGACCGGCTCGTGTCACTGGGGGCGGGTTGGGCCGAGGGCGTCGTGCGCACCGAGACTATGACGGCCAAGCCGGGCCGCCTGATCGTCAACGCTGACGCGGGCAAAGGCGATCTGATTGTGGAGGTCCTGGATGATACGGGCGAGCCGCTACCCGGGTTTTCAGCAGCCGACTGCCGGGCCATCACGACGGACGCGTTGGATCATCACGTAACCTGGGCCGGGGGCGATCGCCTGGCGTTCGATCGACCGTTCGCGCTGCGGTTCCGCTTCCACCACGCAAATCTGTACAGCTATCGCGTGTCCGAGTAATAGCGTTCAAGCTTAGAAGTTGATTGTGATTGCTTCACCCTTGTAGGTGGTTGAGGCCGCGTGTATGTCGATAAGTGACAGGTTATATGTGCAACTGGATGGCATTCCGGGGTAGCTGCCCTGTCGGGCTCCGAGCGTCAGGCTACGGTTAGCGTCCGACCAGTGGAGTGTGGTTAAGCTGTATTCACCGGTCTCATATCCCTTGCCGTCACCGGCATCTTCGTAGAGGCTGAACGTGCCGTCCCGACCGGGGAACACGCGGATGGTTAGCCGTTGCCCCGTAAGCTCCCGCGTGTGCTGGACCACGGCGCAGGTCGGCAGGATCGCCCCGGCGGGGACATACAGGGGCAGTCGCTCCAGCGGCGCTTCCGCCTCGACAAGGTTGCCACCTGTCAGGCGTTGGCCGGACCAGTAGTCGTACCAGTCACAGGCCACGGGCAGGTAAACACGGCGGCTCTGTGCGTTCGCTTCCAGCACCGGGCACACCATGATCGCCGGCCCGAACATGAACTGGTCATTAACCGCACACGCCGTGGCATCGCACGCAAAGTCCATCACGAACGGGCGCATCATCGTCCCGTGTGTCAGCCAAACGTGGCCTGCTAAAGAGTAGATATACGGCAGGAGCTCATAGCGTAACCGGATGAATGCCTCGATCACCCGCGCATAGCGGGCGTCGAATCGCCAGGGTTCTTTCGCGTGATTTGTACCGTGGATACGCGTGATGGGGCAGAAGCAGCCGAACTGGAACCAGCGCACGAAAAGTTCGGCGTACGCAGGGTCGCGTGGATCGCCGCTGAAAAACCCGCCGATGTCGCTGTTCCAATACGGTATGCCCGCCGCACAACAGTTCAGGCCCGCTACGACCTGCTCGCGCAGCGTCTGCCAGTCGGCGTAGATGTCGCCGGACCAAACGATCGTGCCGTAACGCTGCGATCCGGCAAACCCGCTGCGGTTGAGGATGGTGGCACGCTTGTCAGGATAGTCATGGCTTGCACCATCGTAGACGGCCCGCGAGGCTTCCAGCCCGTAACTGCTTAAACGATCGTCGCGCGATTCGCCGCCGGCGCCGATGAGCCGGCGTGAGAGCACGTCGGCGATCAGGGGGTGCTCAAACTTAGGCTCGGTACAATCCAACCACCAGGCGTCCACGCCGAATTGTCCGAGGCGCTTGCCGACGATATCCCAATACGCCCGCCTCCCTTCGGGCTTGTACATGTCGATAAACTGCGTCTCGTTGCGGAAACCGTTTGGCAGCAGCAGTTGTTCGGCCGCGAGTCGCGCGTGGGTATCGCTGGCCGGGTGGAAATCGCTCCAGATGCTCAGCAGCAGCCTTACGTTTAGCCTCTCGTGCAGCTCATTGACCATGCCGGCCGGATCGGGGTAGCGGTGCGGATCAAAAGCCATCGAGCCCCACGGCAACGGGTCCCAGTAGCGCCAGTCCTGCACGATCACGTCCAGCGGTATCTCGCGTTGCCTGTATTCCTCAACGACACTTATGACTTCATTGGCCGTGCGGTAGTGTTCTTTACTCTGCCAGAGGCCGAACGCCCAGCGCGGCAGCAGCGACGCTCGGCCGGTTAGCGTGCGGTAGCCGGCAATAACTTTGTCAGGGTTATCTCCGGCGATGAAGAAGTAGTCGATACACTCACCTGTTCGCGACCAAAGCGCGAAATTGTCGCGCGGGGCTGGCGGAGACCACCAAAAACGCGCATACGCGCCTCGCCAATCGCACGGCTGGACGGACTCAACCATGACCCTGTGGAGGCGCCCCGCTTGCAGCGGCAGATCGACATTCACCCAACTGTGAACGCCCCGGCTGTCAAGGACAAGCCGATCATCTATCCAGACCCGACACCCATCGGGGAAGCATGTTTTTAATGTATATGTGCCCGATTCATTGGGTATCAAGCTGCCGGTCCACCGCACACTAAATGGCAGTAGCGGCTGGTGTTCTTTTCCCGCATCGATCCACGCCTCCACGCGAGCGCCTCGCCACTCCGCATCTATAGTAGACGCTTTCTGTATAGACGCTTCACCCTCAAATGCTGTGTTCGCATAGCGTCGCATGGTCAGCCCGCCCCGTTCACCCGCATCATCCGCCAGGCATGCCGCCGGCACGGGTCCTGTCACACGGTTGAACGCGCTGTGAGCGGCCGAGTTCCAGAAAACACCATAGCCCCTGCTCGACAGCAGCATGGGCACGACGATGACCGGATTCTCCTGGCAAAGGTCCAGGCTGCGGCCGTTGAGCCGCAAGCTGTCCGCGGGTGATTGGCCCAGGCCGTAGAGGCTCTCGTTTTTATGTAATGAGAGGCATTGCCGAAGCGCCCAGGTTTCGGCACCGGGGGTATCGGAGACATTCAGGCTGCGTGCCTGGGCATTCGGCTCTGCGAGCAGCGTGTCATCGCCGAAGTCAAAATGGAGTCGGTCGCTTGCATCATCGTATACCGCTCGGATGCGCCTAATGTCGAGCGTGCTCAGTGTGCCCGCGTGTTCGATCACCGTTTCCGCGCATACTTGCGGTTCGGCGACGATCCACGTCTGGTCACGCGGCTGGTCGAGTGTTGCGGTTGGGCCATACTGCACCCGGATGATGTTGTCGCGGTAGGGTGTCAGGCGCAGCGTGCAATCGCCGCGCCTTATCTCAAGCATACGATGTCGGCGCTTGTCTTCGTCGGATTGCATCAGCGCGGGACCGATAGGCGGACGCTGTCGGGGGCGACCCCGGCCATCTGTGGCCAGTGCTGCTCAAGCTCCGCGATGAGCTTGGTCTTCTGGTTGGCGTCGATCGGCCGCATCGGCAGGCGTGGCTCACCGCACGGCAAACCGATCGCGTCCATCGCGCCCTTGAGTGCGACCAATCCGCCGTACTTACGCAGAGTGGCGATGCAACGCTGCATGGTGGTGAATACCCGTCGCGCTTCGGATAGTTGCTTGTTCTCGTACGCGGTGATGACCTGCGACGCCAGCGGGCTGAAGAGGTTGTAGCTGCCGCCGATGAAGGCGGGCGCCCCCATCGCCAATGCGGGCAGCATCGCCTCGTCAACGCCGTAGAGCACACGGTAGCGATCACCGGCCCGGCGCAGACACTGGCCGAAGTCCAGCAGATCAGCGTTTGTGAATTTAAGCCCCGCGAAGTTCGGGATGACTTCCTGGGCGCGGATGAAGTAATCCTCGGCTCGGCAGGGGTGCAGGTCGGGCTTGGGACCGGTGTAGTAGTGGAAGAAGGGTAATTCCGGTGCGGCCGCCGCAATCGCAGCCGACCATTTAACCAACGACTCGATGTCTTTGCAGGAAAACAGTGTCGGTCCGACGGATGAAAACGCTGCGGCGCCGATTGACTGCGCATGCGCAGCCAGCGCCTTGGCGTCCTCGACCGAACCGTGCCCAACGTGAATAACCAGCGGCACCCGTCCGTCCAGCACGGCCACCCATCGCTCGGCCAACGCCATGCGTTCCTCGGTCGTCAGCAGCATGCCCTCCCCGGTGTTGCCCGCCAGATACAGGCCTTCGGCGCGCCTGGCCAGCAACAATTCCGCCTGCCGCTCGATCAGATCGAGGGCGACTTGGCCGCTGGAATCGAACGGGGTCAGCGGTGCAACCATCAGCCGGCACGAATCCAAAACCATCGATCAACTCCTTACGTTTGTCCAGCCACATTTATATAGATCGGCAGGGGACCGTGCCGACCTATTATTCTATTGTAGAACCAATAATGGAATTTTGCAACATATTAGTTGACTAATTGGGCTACTATTGATATATTCATCCCATGGCCGTCATCCTCTCCAAACCGAGCGTCGATCGTGTGGCCAGTTCTATCCGTGAGGACATCCGATCCCGCGGCCTGATGCCGGGCAACCGATACCTGACGACGGCCGAGGTTGCGGAAAATTTCGGGGTCGCCAAGGCCACCGCCAACCGGGCTATGCAGGTTCTGGCGTCCGATGGCCTGCTCGTAAGGCGGCCCAAGACGGGTACGTTCGTGGGTGATGCCGCCCGGCCGCTGGACACCGACGGTTTTGACGTAGTGCACCTGGTTATCGAGAAGGACTATTTCGATACCGAGCGGTCGCACATAGAGCGCAGGATGTCCGGTGTGATCGACGGGCTGGACGGCGGTTCCCTGCAGTACACATTTGTGCCCAAAAACGCGCCCGAGGCTTTCCTGGAAAGAGTGATCAACAGCGCCCGGAACTCAGGCTTGAGGCACGGGTTCCTCGTCGGGCTTAAAGCGCATCATCTTCAAAATATCCTGCTTGACAGCGGCCTGCCCTGTGTGCTTTTGGGTTCGGTATTCCCCGGCAGGGCCCGGGTGGCATCGATCGACCTGGATCAAGCGGAGATCGGTCGGCTGACGGTCGCTTATGCGTGCCGAAGCGGCGCACAACGTATAGCCCTGCTCCTGCGTTCGAGCCGGGGTTACGGTGATGATCTGCTCAGCGATGCGGCGATGCATGAGGCCGTTTCGCGGGGCATGGACCCGGGCGGCTTATTAGTAAGAAGCGTGCCCTCGGATGCTTCTGTCGCACGGGCGGTAGTCAGGCAGATCCTGGATTCGCCGGACCGGCCGGACGCGCTGATCTGCCGATCTCATTCCACAACCCGGCACGTATTGGAGTGCCTCCGGGAATCGGGTTTGCGTATCCCCGACGACGTTCTGGTCGTGCTGGCGGACCCGGTGGATGAGGGCTCCGATCTGGTGGAGTTGCCGCACATCTGGCCGGCGCGCGATGACGCGGAAGAGGGGCTCCTGTTCGCCGAATTACTTCAGGACCAGGCTCTTGATCCCGGTGTGGAGCCGCGCGAACACATCATCCCCGTCAGATTGGGGGCCGGTCGGAAGGGCCTGAATGTATAGAGCCCCGTAAGTTTGCCGGGGATGGTCTGAAATTGAGCCAATCAATTCTTACTTGGAGGAAATCATGAAGCGAGGGAAAAGTCGAAAGATTACGCGAGGACACCGCCAACTACTGCGCTCGGCCCGGGCTGCTTCTTGCGCCTTATGCGTATGTGGCGCGGCGGCGGTTATACCGGCCCCGGTGTATGCCGATCTTTATGTGCCTACTGTGGTGTGGGACAACAGCAACGCCGACGGGGACTGGGACCTTGACGCGGGTTGGAGCACGGGATTCGAGCCGACGGCTAGCGACAAGGTCGCGGTCGATAACGGCCGTATTATTACGATCTCACAATCCGGCGAAGTGGCGGACGAGATCCGCGTGGCATCTACTTCGGCCAGCAGCGGTACACTGCGTGTCTTGTCCGGTGACCTGACATTCCGGTTGGGCGAGATCGGCGATGAAGGAACCGGTGTGGTCAACCAGTTGGGTGGGGCCGTCACCTCGACCAACCGCCTTTGGATCGGCTCGCGCGGGCCGGGCTACGACGCTCTGGGGCAGGGCACGTATAACCTTTCGGCAGGCACGGTGGATGTTCAAGGCACCGCCAGCACCGCAATGCGTGTGGGTCGGGCGGGTGCAACCGGTACACTGAATATTTCTGGCGGCACTTTCACCACCGCCGGTCAGTTCAATATCGCCGCTCAGCCCGCCGCCGAAGGCTTGCCGAGTAAAGGTACGGTCAACCTGTCCGGCACCGGGGTACTCAATGTTGGCACCACCCTTTTGAATGATGCCACCGGTACAGACCCGGGCGAGGCACTGCTGACCCTCTCCGGCTCTAACGTCACTCTTACCGCGCTGTCCTACGCACACCGGCCGGACGCCACACTCAGCTTTATCGCAGACGCGGCCGGCGTCTCGCCGATCACCGTGCTCGATGGCCCCGGTGGCGTGAGTATCCAGGACGGCGATCTGTTGCTCGATTTGTCGGCCATGACCGCGGCACCTGCGTTATCGTACTCATCGACAATCAGCAGCCCGATCCGATCTCGGGCGCGTTCCTCAATGCGCCTGAAGGCACGGTATTCGGCGACTACATGCTCACTTATCTGTATGACGGCGGCGATGGGGACGCCAGCGATCTGGCCTTGGTGCTGGCGTTGCTGACCGGCGATCTGGAAGGTGATGGATTCGTGGGCATCAGCGATCTCAACGCCGTGCTGGGTAATTGGAACCAGAACGTGACGCCGGGCAGCCTGATCCAGGGCGATCCATCCGGCGATGGCTTCGTGGGCATCGAAGACCTTAACACCGTGCTGGGCAACTGGAACGCCGGCACGCCACCGGCCGGCGCCGCCGTGCCGGAGCCCGCGAGCCTTGCCGTACTCGGGATGGGTGTGTCCCTGGTGTTCCGCCGACGCTCCTAAGCAGTGTTCCTCCGCGGCCGTACGCCTGAACGTGTGCGGCCGTATTCAGATTGCCGACCGCGGTTGGTCTGGACCGAGATAAGCAACTTGGAGAAGTGCAATGTCAGCCGAAAAACGTGCGTTTACACTCATCGAGCTGTTGGTTGTTATCTCGATCATAGCGTTACTGGTCGGCATCTTATTGCCCGCGCTGGGTGCCGCACGGGCGGTTGCGATACGCACCAAGTGCCTAAGCAACGTCAAACAGATCCAGATCGGCACGATCGCCTATGCCGTGGATAACGATGGCAAGCTGCCTTATCGCCCGCCGACGTCCAACTACCTGCCGCAACGCATGCACGTCAGCGGCAAGTTCGACCTGCAGGAAAACTTCATAGAGCCTTACTTCGGCGTCAAGCGTGACGACATCATGTTCTGCCCGGGGCCTCTGGGCGAGGTGCGCAACCCGGATACGCCGGGCTACAATTACGATAACGTCAATTACCAATACCTGAACATCAACCTGCCCACGGGCGGCAGCGCGTACACGTGGCTCAACGGTGAGTTCGTAACCCAGGAAATCGAATCCAACAGCAGCCTGCCCGTCTGGGGCGACATGTCCATCTTCCTTGCCGCCAACGGGACATACTTCGCACACGACTCCCCGCAGGCGACCGAGACGCCCTCCGGTGCGAACTTCGCCCGTATGGATGGTTCCGGCCAATGGTTCACGTGGGAGGGGCTGGAAGTATACCTGCGAACCAACAGCAGCAAGAACGATTACCACCGGCCGATTATCGAGCCGAAACCAAATCCATAACCGAAAACGCAGTATTTAGTGACCCGGCACGCGATAACGAGGTGGCGGCCACCTCGTTATTGGTGCCGGCACAGACCAATGATCCGTCAACATTTATCCCGGACGCTTTCTATGAAACTCATGACGAGCTTGATTGGCGTGTTTGCCCACACCGCACTGCTGGCGACGCTACAAGCCGCCGACGCCCCGTACGCGGTGAAACCCGCTCAGCAGGAGTTGTTTGTTGACGACGTCCTGATCTCGGAGCAATCCGGCCTGACGTACACCGCGCACGCTTGCGAAAAGTTGGATCATCCGGTGGTCGACGCGGACAAACCATGGGAAAAAGACCGGGTGTACCTCTACGGCACCGTCGAGCGCGACGCCGAAACGGGCCGGTTCCGAATGTGGTACTCCGGTGGGGGATTGGCGTATGCCGAATCGGACGACGGGATGAACTGGATCAAACCCGAACTGGATTATCATGAATACAAAGGGCAGAAGACCAACCTGCTTGTGACGGGCAGCAACCTGGCGTGTGTGGTGCTTGATCCAACATCGGCGGACCCGGCCAAGAAATACAAGCTGCTGGACAATACCGCACATTATAACTTCATCGGTTTCTACTCGGCTGATGGATTTGAGTGGCACAAGTACCAGCAGGAGCCCCTGATCGGTTTTGGTTCGGAGCTTGTCAATGCGTTCCGTGATCCGGCTACGGGGCGGTATTTTGCCTATATCAGGCCGTACCTGCCCAAACATTATCCGAAGAACGTGAAAGAAAAACGGCTGGTCGCCGTGACCACCAGTGATGACTTTGTGAACTGGTCACCGATGAAGGTTATCGTCGAGCCGGATTCAATAGATGACGCGTGGGTGACCAATGATGAGCAGCGTACCGAGTTCTATTCGATGTCGGGCTTCCGGTACGGCTCGCAATACCTTGGTCTGCTGCCGGTATTCAAGATCACGAAGATACATGAAGAGAAGCAGTCGCTCCAGTCCAAGTACGAAGGGCCGATCGAGGCGGAACTGGTTCATAGCAGGGACGGGCTGGCTTGGGAGCGTGCCGCCGACCGTTCGCCGGTGATCCCGACGGGGCCGTACGGTTACGACGCGGGTTGCATTATGAACGTCTCGAATCTTCCGGTCATGGTTGGAGATGAGGTGTGGTACTATTACACGGCCCTGAGTACGACCCACGGGGGAACGATCCCCGACAAGCGGGCGACGATCGGATTGGCGAAGTGGCGTCTGGACGGGTTTGTATCACGTGATGCTGGTGAAGCGGGGGGAGAGCTTACGACGGTGCCGCTGCGTTTACCCCAAGGCATGCTATCCCTGAATGCCGATGCGACGGGTGGCGAGATACGGGTGGCTTTGCTGGACGTTAACGGCCAACCTGTGCCCGGGTACGCCCTGGAAGATTGCACGCCCATCACAGGTGATTCGGTACGCCATACGGTGACCTGGCGGGAGCGGAACGAAGTACCCGCCGGTGAGGACGTGCGGATCAGGATCGTCGTGACCAAGGCGGCCCTCTACAGCTTCCAGGTTCAGCCAAAATCTACCCCATGATGTCTAAGTCCGTAATCCCGCTGATTGTTTTCGTTGTGATCTTGTTTGCCGCGCCGTTTAGCCTGGCGGATGCACCGAAAGGTCCGTTGGCGTGGCGTACGGTCGGGAACGTGAATACTCACGAAGATTACGCGGCCTTGGGCTATCTCGACGGTTGGCTGATCCTGATTAACGGGGCCGGAGCAGATCAATACCGTGTGGTCCAGGCGGAAACCGGCGAGGAACTTGCCTCGGGCCGGTTGACCCGCTCCGCCATAGACTGCGCGTCGGTCACCGCGGGCGATACCTTCGTGATCATCGGCGGGCGGAGCGATGAGGCGTGGTCAACGGGTGTGACCGCATTTCAAGTGTCGGCGCAGCCCGATGGCGCCTCGGTGGAGCGCGTGGAGGATTGGGCCGACCTGCCGGAAACGCTTGCATGGCCGAGCGCCGCAGCAATGGGTGGACGCATCTATGTGATGGGTCGTTCGCAAGCGGGGAGCGGGCAACACGTGCTATATACAAAACCAGCAAACCCGGTCGCCGGCGACTGGGAAAATGGGCCCGGGTTGCCTCATGGACTCGGACGCATCCGGGCCCTGGTTGCGCAGGCTAACGGCGAGCGCGAGTGCCTGTACCTGGCCACGGATAACGGTAGCGCCGGTAACGGCCATCTGCACGAGTTTGATCCGGTCAAGGGGCTTTGGCGTGAACGGTCCCCGATGCCCGGTCCGATACTGGTCGAGCAAATGACCCCGATGGGGGCACATCACATCCTGATCACCGGCACGCTGGACGGCACCCGTGTCAGTTATATCTATCACACGATCATAGACAGTTGGGCTCCGATCGATTCGGCGCAACTGCTGACGACGCTGCGGGTGGTGCGTCCGACACGTGAACCGTTGCTGCTATGTGATGACGGGGCGGCTGGCTCGGGCCTCTACCGCATCGAAGGTGCGCAGCCGCAGCCCCGGTTTTTATGGCTCGATTACCACGGCTCTGGGCATACCTGCTGCTGCTGGTTGCCGTGGTATGTATTTCACCAAGGGTGAGCGCACCACAGACGATTTTTTCCTGGCGGGCCGACGGATCCCCTGGTGGGCGGCGGCCTTGAGCCTGATGGCGACACAGGTCAGTTCGATCGGGTTCATCGCGGTGCCCGCCAAGACGTTCGCTACAGACTGGGTTTATTTCATCGGCGTATTGAGTTGGTTCGTGATTGTCCCGATCGTCACGCGCGTATACATCCCGTTCTTCCGCCGACTGAATGTCACCAGCGCGTACGAGTATCTTGAGGTGCGGTTTAATGTGTCCGTGCGTCTTTTCGCGGCCGTGGTTTTCAGTCTGCTTCAGATCGGGAGGATGGCGGTCGTGTTGTATCTGCCGGCGCTGGTGTTGTCTGTTGTGACCGGCATCCCGATCTACGGCTGTGTGCTGATCATGGGGGTGTTGGCAACCGCTTACACGACCGCCGGTGGTATGGAAGCGGTGATCTGGACAGATGTGTTGCAGGCGCTGTTGTTATTGGGCGGCGCATTATTGTGTGTTGTCGTCGCGGTAGCCAAGACCGAGGGGGGTATCGGCGAGGTGGTTACCACCGCGTTTTCCGACGACAAGCTGCGACTTGTGGGCACGGGTTGGGACATCACATCGGGGGCGGTTTGGGTTATCCTGCTTGGCAGCGTGTTTTCGCGGTTTTCGAGCGTGTCGGCCGACCAATCCGTCATCCAACGCTACCTGACCACGACCGATGAGAAGCAGGCGGCGCGGGCGTTGTGGGGCGACGTGGCCGTCTCGATACCCTGGGCGTTTATCGTATTCACGATGGGCACAGCCCTGTACGTCTTTTACAAGGCACACCCGGGCCAGGTGACACCGGGTCTCGGCGCGGACGCCATGGTGCCGATGTTCGTATCGCAGGAGCTCCCGATGGGCGTCAGCGGTTTGATCATAGCCGCCATCTTTGCCGCGGCCATGTCGAGCCTGGACAGTTCGATACACAGTGTCGCAACGGTCGTGGTGACGGATATGTTCCAGCGGTTTCGGCCGTCATCAAGCGAGCGCATGCGGTTGAATCTCGCACGCATACTGACCGTGTTGTTAGGGGTGTTTGGCACAGGGATGGCGCTTTTCATGGCGTCAACGTTCGTGGTTTCGGTCTGGGACGTGTTCCTGGAGATCATGGGGCTGCTGGCTGGCGTGTTAGCGGGGCTGTTTCTTCTTGGCCTTTTCACCATCCGGGCCAACAGTGCCGGGGCCATGGTGGGCGCACTGTTGGGAGCACTGACACTGTACTGGGTCAAACAGTACACGGAGATCCACTTTTTCCTGTACTCGGTGATCGGCATTGGCGTGTGTTTCATCGGTGGATATGCGTTGAGTATCTTGCTGCCCGGTGTGCCGAAGGTGCGCAGCCTGACGGTATTTACTCAGCATCAACAGGAAGTACTGGTGGGTGGCACGGAGCAGATCGTGTCAGTAACAGGCGGGCCGGGTGAGGGGGAAAACCCATGACGTGTAGGCATTCGGGCGTGGCACCTTCGGGTGCAGCGTTCTTTCCATCGCTCGATTGTAAATCGTGAGAGGTTAAGTAGTGGATATCCATTCCGGCAAGCAGAGCGCCGATCTACACAATGTCCGTCGGCCGCCAATCTAGCCGTGGCAACACAAGCAATCTGGAGGCGTCATACATGCTGCACCGTGCTCATCACCTTGGTCTTGTAGTCGTGATATGCATGATCCGTCAGGCCGTGGCGGGTGATGCAGGCGGGGGGCTGATCACTCTGGACCTCGCCGACCAGTCCGACCGGCATATCGTCCTTGCCCGGGGCACTGAGGATATATACCAGGGCCATCCCACGACCGTCCTGATGCCGGATGGTAAAACTCTCTACTGCGTCTGGACGATCGGCCACGGTGGCACCTGCGGGCCGATGAAACGCAGCGATGACGGCGGCCTGACCTGGGGCGACCTGCTGCCGACGCCCGCGTCGTGGCAACAGGCCCATAACTGTCCGGCGATCTACAGGCTTACCGATCCAAACGGTCGGGCACGCCTTTTTGTATTCGCACAGATCGGCGATGAACTCGACAAGAAGCAGATGGTCCAGGCCGTTTCAGAAGACGGCGGCAACACCTGGTCCGAGATGACACCCAACGGTCTGATGCGGGTCGCGATGCCTTTCTGCACCATCAAAGCTATTGACGACGGCAAGAAACTCCTTGCGATGACAAACCTACGCCGAGAAAACGATCCCGACCCGCGATCGAACTGTGTTGCTCAGAGCATCTCTGCGGATGGCGGGTTGACGTGGTCGGATTGGCGCATCGCGCTTGACATGCCGGGGTTTAAGCCTTGCGAACCCGAGTTGATACGTTCGCCCGACGGCATGCAGCTCGCCTGCATCATGCGGGAGAACAGCAGGAAACAGAATTCTCTGGTGATGTACTCGCACGACGAAGGCGAGACCTGGTCCGCGCCTGTTGAATTACCTGATGCGCTCACCGGAGACAGGCACAAGGCGATCTACACCGATGACGGACGCCTGGTCATCGTTTTCCGCGATATGGCCGAGGGCAGCCCGAGCAAGGGCAGTTTTGTGGCGTGGATAGGTAAATACTCGGATATCGTTCACGGCAACCCGGGCGAATACCGGCTCAAACTCCTGCATCAGTACCCTACACCCGGCAAAGCCGGCAGCTACCACGACTGTGGGTACGGCGCGGTTGAGCAACTTCCCGATGGCACGATCATCGCCACAACATACGTAAAATACCGGCCGGGCCCGGAGAAGAACTCCGTTGTGTCGGTCAGGTTCACGCTGGATGAACTATCGGGGCTGGCGTCCGGAGCCACCACGCCGTGATCGGCAGGCCACGATTAATGGGTAAACCCGTGAAGCTGTTCAGCATGTTGCTCTGTCTGGTTTTCTGCGCTACGGCGATTGCCGGCGATCGGCCGTACAACTTCATCATTATCAACTGCGATGATTTAGGCTATGGGGACATCGGCTGTTACGGCGCCGAGGACATCCGGACGCCCAATATCGACCGCCTGGCACAGGGCGGTTTACGTTTTACCGATTTCCACAGCGCCTCGTCCGTATGTTCACCATCACGGGCGGCGCTGTTGACGGGACGCTATCCGCAGCGCACGGGCATCTATTTCGTGATCGATCCCCGAACCGAATCGACCGAACGCGGTATCCTTGCGGGCATCCCGACGATAGCGGACGTGCTCAAAGAGAAGGGTTACGCAACGGCTTGCGTCGGCAAGTGGCATGTCGGGCACCGACGCGGGTACCTGCCGACCGAGCGCGGGTTTGACAGTTTCGAGGGTATCCCGCTCAGCAACGATATGCCGATGCCGGCAGAGATCGCTTTTGCCGAGGACGCAATACTGCACGGTGTGACAAGGGAACAGGCGTACCACGCCAAGGCTGGAATGATCCCCTGGATGCGTAACGACAGAGTGGTCGAGTTCCCGATCGATCAGGACGACCTGACGGCGCGTTGCACACGTGAGAGCCTGCGCTTCATTGAGAGCCACAGAGATGAGCCGTTTTTCCTTTACCTGGCTCACCCGATGCCGCACACCCCTTTAGCTGCATCTGAAGGTTTTCGGGGCAAGAGCGGGCGCGGTCTCTATGGCGACGCGGTCCAGGAGATCGACTGGAGCGTCGGACAGATCCTGAAAACATTGGATAGACTTGGCCTGACCGAACGGACACTCGTAGTGTTCACCTCTGATAACGGCCCGAGATTGTACCCGGGCCGGCGAGCCGGGAGCGCGGGGCCTTACCGGGGCGGGAAAGCCGGACCCTACGAGGGCGGACACCGAGTCCCGACGATTATATACCTCCCATCGATGATCACTCCCGGCCGTACGTGCGATGAATTGGCCACCGCGATGGATTTGCTCCCGACTTTTACAAACCTGGCGGGATGTCAACTTCCACAAAACATCGACGGGCACGATATCACAATGCTCTTACGCGACGATCCGGACACGGCAACACCCTATGAAACGTTGCTTATTGAAGGCAGTATCCGCCGTGGGCCATGGAAACTGATCCTCCAGCCAAATGGTATAGCGGAACTCTACGACTGCAGGCGCAGACCGCGCGAGTCGATCAATCTCGCGGATAAATTGCCGGAAAAAGCGAGTGAGCTACGCGCGCTGATATCCGATGACCTGATACGCCCAGCCGCGACTGCCTATCAACGCACAGACTGATTTCAAGAGCCTCGAACACGTTAATCTGCAGCAAACATCGGTCGGCTGCCACTCTGCAAGTTCTTGAGGGAGTTGTGGCTGTGGCGACCGGAACCGATAATATTTGTGCAGCTTCAAACCTACAGCGGAAGTTACAGCAGTTGAGCACGAATCGATGCGAGACTACGCGATTCACTGCATCGTTAGGTAGGAAAGCGGGCGAAGGGACTCGAACCCTCAACATTCAGCTTGGAAAGCGGAAAACGACAGGTACAAGCGGCTGTTGGCAAACGGGTTAGGAGGCGTGGTTCCGTCGCTTGTACCCGTACTGGTACCAACAAACCAAAACAGCCCCGCACCACGACCTTTGCCCGTGCGCTGGCCGCGATAGCGGAGCTACTCCTAGCCGACGAGGATAAGGCAGAGGCGATCAGGCGCTGTTGGCTGAGCGTAACGGCCGAACAACCCGTCGGCGTTTCAGTACGAAAGACCCTGACTGACACCTCATTTCCCAGTTTTACTGTGACGCCGCGCCGCTCCGTTGTGAGGGCGTGCGCGCACCGGAGGACACCATGTATCGCGCCCGCAACGGCCAACTCGATCGCCTGTACCTCACCCACCATGTCTTGAACCGTGTGCGGGATTGGGCGTATTTCTCGGCAGACCAGGTTGCCCGTGCCACCTACTACGGCGCGGCAAGCTGCACCCGCAACAGAAGAAGCGAGTCGAAGCGTTGCTGGAAGTACGTGCATGTGTGGCTCCTGGAACGCATTGATGATATCGCCAGGTGCCAGCTTTTACCGTCACACCGGGGCTGGTTGGCATGAACTGGACGCCAATATGCTGTTCGAATTTGAGTCCCACGGCAGCGGCGTGATCCAGGCAGTATGAGATCTACCTGATGCTGATTGACCAAGTGCTGGACTGGCTCATCCCGCGTCAAGCGGACCCGGCGTGTTTTACCAAGACTGGCGCGCTGCTCCTGAGGCCGTGGCGTGATACGCCGCGTGACGCCTGGGGGCAGCCCGTGCACGATGACCCACCCAGCGCGCTGAGTTATGTGCGTGAGCGTGCTTAAACACATTAGGCTCGCAAGTTCCCGACAGGTCAAAAGCAGGGTGGATTCATATAGATCTCTTGGATCAGTTTTTAAGAGGGAGCACTAATCAACCCGCTTCGTCATCTTAAAAACCGACCCCACCGGCGGGATTTTCACATCAAACGTCCATAGGCAGGCATTACTTTCGGGGGGATTAGATTTGGTAATAATGATTAATTCGCACATTCTTAACGGTCAAGGCCTTGATCCGTGGCCCACTAACCATTAACATCTTATTGCTGCACCATGAAGGACTGCGCCTGCCTAGTGTTTTAAAACACGGGCGAACACTCAGTCCGAAAGTTTGCAGGTGACATAAGACTAATAGTCTGACTCACAGACGGCGAAGTATCGAAAAAGAGTCAGACCCTTCTACGGTCTACAGGAGAGGAGAAAGGCCATGGGTTTTGCAGGTAGCGTTTCGCGAGTTCTACGGACGGGTGCGCTCGCGCTCGGCGTTGCGTGTGTTTTTGCGTTTGGTGCATCGGCCCAGGCCGGGGCGCTGAACGGACATGCTCTGGCTTACGCCGGTTGGACCGGGACGACCGCCTTCGATAACGGTGCCGGGCTTAGCGGCACGATCGGTCAGACCGTGTTCGCCCCGGGCGACTTCCCCTACGCCGGCTACTCGCCGACCGCGGGCGAAGCAGTCTATGCTTCCAGATCTACTCACGGCACCTCTTCGATCCACTCCCTGACGCTCAACGAAGCCACCGGGACGGGGCAACAACATCGGCTCGTTCGGCGATCTCGGCGGTGAAGCGCCCACAGCATCGTCGATCGGCGCCCAGACCCAGTGGAACTTCGCGGGCCTGGATACCGGTGAGTTTTCTTCCGGCCTGGCGTTCTCTTCGATCAAAGCTCCGACCAACCTCTTCGGTGTGGTTTTGAACGGCAGCTTCGCGGTCGCTCTGCCTTTGCCGGTCCCCGGCGCCCCAATGACATCCCCGAGCCGGCCTCGCTGGCAGCTGCTTGAGCTGGGCTGCGGCCAGATGCTGCGTCGTCGCGGCTGAGATGTGGCGTTCGGTCGGGCCCGGACGATTAGATTCCGGCAAACATGCTGGTTTAGGTATTGAGTTTATGGGAGTATCTGGGTAGGGTAGCTTCTAAACAGTGTATTCTCGCTGAATCAGGGAGATAAGGGATGTTTACACGAGCGTCAAGGACAGGCGTAGTTGGGCTGGCAGTCACGGCCGCATTGATGGCGGGTACTGCTGCGGAAGCGGGCCTCCTCTCGGCCAACAGCGGCGGGGCCATCGGGGCTTTCACCGGCACCCAACTGTTCAGCAACGACTTCCGGGGGCTTCACGGTTAACGCCAGCGTGGACTACGCGGTGTTCGCCCCCGGCGCATTCGGGGTAGCGTTCCCCGGTCAGGACCCCAGTAACGGGTCCGACTACGTCTACGCTTACCAGATCAACAACCTGCCCGGGACGATCCCCGCGGCTACGGCCATTTCGCAGTTCACTGTGGGCCTGGATGGCGATGAGCCGCTGGGCGCGACCGGTTTCGTCTCGGGAATCGGTATAACGATCCCGTCCTCGACCGGGTATGTCGGCTCGGGGCCGACGTCTGTCGCATTCGATTTCGCGGCGAATATCCCGTTTGACGGTACCAGCGCGATCCTCATATTTACCAGCGCGGCAGCGCCGGAACTTGACACCGCGACCGTGCACGCGGCTTGGGCCGACACCCATCTGCTTCCAAGCCCGTCGCCCGAACCCGCGACCCTGGGCCTGTTGGCGATGGGTTTAGGTTTGATCGGTAACCGTCGTCGTAAAGCTTAACCGGCTAAGCGGATCTATCTCCCGGATACTCTCCCGCATTTTTCACTTGGAGCGGGCGTTTATACGCTTGGTATCTCCTAAATCTGCTGCGGGTCATCTCAGCTATAGGTAGTGTTGGAAGAGTTGGGCTTTTGTGCTGGACGCATTACTGGCGTACAGACATCATCGGCCTATTCGGACACAATACTGACAGGTCCCTCTACAGCTTTACTGCTTTACTAAATGGACTTTACGGCTGGGACGTCGCTGCCGATGAGTCAGTAAGCATACACCGCCACCAAATCCTGCGTAAACACGGAGATACAAGGCCAGAGGCATAGCGGTCATAATATAATGTCCTACATTGTGATGGCATCACAATAAATGCCAGAATAGGTGGTTCAATTTTGCTGCCCCTGTGTTATAGTGGTCCCCGACATGTTGGAATCGACCGTAACCATCCTTACCGTAGGGTTGGCCAACCGGGCGGCAGCATTGGCAGGGTTGCCGATCCGTTTGATCTGTGTCAGTACGGGTGAAGACGCGGCTGTTGTACTTAAAAACGAGCTTGTCGGAGTGGTCATAAGCCGATGGGACCTGAAGATATTCCGGGCATTTTTCTGAAGCGGTTGAAAGCGGCTAAGCCTGACATCCTTACTATCGCATTCGTGGGTACGGGGATCGAGGCCGCAGAAATCTCTGCCAGAGAACTCGGCGTTGACGTTGTACTCAGCGAGGATGTCAGCGGCCCTTACTTCAGGCGTGTTGTCCTCCAGCTTTATCTACGCTTGGGGTAGAAATTTCAGAGAGTGTTGCGACACAGGATTTTTCATCAAAAAATTAAGCTGGAAGTTACGGCTCGTGCTTGCTTTAGCTTTACTTCGGCGAGAGAAACCGACTAATTTCGTGTGGGTATACGGTCCGTCGGGGGTTGTTTTGTTCGTTGTGAGCCACCCTAAGTTACTGATGTGGCAATGATTGTCTCTGTTTCAGGCATAATTGCGGAAGGGTAATCGCCTGCAGATAGTTGGAGTGGTTTAGCTGTTATTGCCGGTCGGGCCACCCGTATTTCTCAGGTATTTAGCTATTATGCTCGCAATTATGCTTGACATGATCTTTGCGGTTGCGTTATAAGTGAAGCCGTTTGTTATAACACTTACGGTGCTTGGGGGGTTCAGGAACGTGTTTCGGGATCCACTATTTCGGCGTGAGTATTTGCGTGGTCCCACCGGGCAACGGGGCCGGCGCGGATGATATGCAAGCCTCTGTCGCATGAAGCGACATGTGTGTCCTAGTTCGCATGGGACGCTGTTTAAGCCGGTTGACTTTGTTATGGAATGATTGGTTGGTGTTCGCTACAAGGATGGTGGTGTAAATCTGTTCTGTAAGGGGAGGTGGTGACGATCGCCGCCTGACCACAAGCCTATCACCCTGCATTTAGTCAAGGGAGAGATGATGCCGCGTAAGCAAAAGAAGCGTATCCTGCGGGCCAAACGTCGTGACTGGTACAAGCGGTTGCTCGACAGGCGTAACGCGGTATCGGCGCATCGGCCGCGGTTCGAGGAACTCGAGCCCAAGATGCTCCTCTCGGGTACGACTTTCTACGCCGATGACTTCACGTTTGCCGACGTGACGGTTGATAACGGGTCGGGGGTGCTGGACGCCGGTGACGTTGTCGCGTTGACCGACTTCGGTGGCGGTACAGCGGTATTCGGCACGGATGCGTTTGACACTATTTCGGCTGCGATCAGCGCCGCCGGGGCCGACGACATCGTCAGTGTTGGCGCGGGCACGTTTGTCGAGGGCCCACAGATCCAGATCAGCTCGAACCTTGACCTGGTGGGGCAGGGGGCCGGCGTCACCATCATCGAGGCGGGCGGCAACACCACCACGAGCGGTGAAGGGCGAGGCTGGTTCCTCGTGGATGAGGGTGTCAATCTCAACGTCAGCAACATGACCTTCGATGGGGCGGGCAACCTGATCTGGCAGGCGTTCCGCCACCGCGGGTCGGGCACGTTTGACTCGGTCGCATTTAACGACATCGCGTACCAGGCTAGCGGGTCGCCCTACGGTGGTACGGCTATCGCCGCGTTCGGGTCTGCCAGCGACATCGACGTCACCAATTCATCGTTCAGTGATATAGGCCGTGTCGGCGTACTGTATTTTGGGTCGGGCGTGACGGGCACCTTTGCGGACAACACGTATACCGGCAAGGGGGCCGGCGACTGGCTCGACTACGCGCTGGACATCAGCGCCGGCGCTAACATCGAGGTGTCGGGCAATACCATCAGCAATAACCTCGGCGTGGCGATAAGCGACGGCTCGACCTCGGCGGGCGTGCTGGTCAGCACCTTCTTCGGCGCGGGTACCACCGCGGACATCCACAACAACACCCTCACAGGCAACACTACGGGCGTGGCCGTTGGTTTTGACGGCAGCGACACCAGTTCCGTGACCATCAGCGGCAATGACCTGTCCGGCAACGGTAACGGCGTCAGCAGCACTGCGCCGACGGTTGACGCGTCGGGCAACTGGTGGGGCACCAACGATGAGGCCACAATCGCGGGCCTGGTCGTGGGCGATGTGGACTTCTCCCCTACCTTGACAGCGGTGCGGATACCAGCGGTGACCCGGGCTTCCAAGGCGACACCTCGATGCTGCGCGTGACGGCGCTGGGCGCTCAGGCGGGCGTCGCCGGCCGGGTCCAGGAGGCGGTGGACAGCGTGGATGCCGGTGGCACGGTCGTGGTCAACGACGGCACGTTCGTCGGGAACGTACAGATCGGCCAGTCGGTGACGTTGCTGTCGCAGAACGGCGCGGCATCGACGACGCTGCAAGGCATCGCCGGCGCCGGTGCGCTGGGGACCGTGCACCTGTTGCCGGGTGTGAACGACGTCATCCTGGGCGGGCCCGGACAGGGCTTTGCGATCATGGGGATCAACGGCAACGGCGCGATCGAGAACGCCGCGGTTTACCTCCAGGGCAACCATAGCAATATCGAGGTCCGTAACAACGAGATCGTCGCCGACGGCGACGCGGGCCTGATGTCCGAGTTCGGGGCAACGGTCACCGCGGTCATCATCGACGGCAATACGTTCTCCGGCCAGACATTCACCGGCGCCAACCCCGGCGGTATCGGCTTTAGCACACAGTTCAACGTCGGCAACAACGTCCCGCGACAGCTCGTGGTCATGGGCGGCGGCACCGGCGGGGGCAACACCTCCAACATCACGTTCACCAACAACCAGGTCACCGGCACCGCCGGCGGCATCAGCACCGACGACGGCATCTCCGAGCAGGGCAACACCCTCGTGACCATCGACGTCGCCGGTGCGATCATCTCCGGCAACACCTTTGCCGGCACCACCACTCGGTTCGGGTCGAGCCTGCGCGCACGCGGCACCGGCACCGTCATTACCGGCAATCACTTCGACGGCGCGGGACAGACCCCGACCACCAACTTCCTGTTCCTGGCTAATCCCGGCACCGCCAACGACCTGTCCACCGACCCAACCGGGCTGGACGGCGTGATCGCCGGCAACACGTTCGACCCCAACGTGTTCTTCGTAGACGGCGGCAACACGGTCTTTATGGCCGCGAGCATGCAGGCGGTCATCGACGCCGCGGCCCCCGGCACGGCGCTGCGCTTCTCCGGGACCTTCACCGAAGACGTTGATGTCAACAAGGCACTATTGGTCGGCGGCGATTTCACGCTCAACGGTGAGCTGACGCTCAGCGTCGCCGGTGCGACACTCAGTGCAGGCTTCAGCCCCGGCATCATCGCCAGCGGCAACCTCTCGCTCACCTCCGGTTCCACGCTCGACGCGGAGATCAACGGTCTGACCCCGGGAACCGGTCATGATCAATACGTGGTCACCGGCACGGTCGACCTCGGCGGCGCCACGCTCAACGCAACCGGTACCATCGCGGCTTCGGTCGGCGACTCGGTCATACTGATCGACAACGACCTGGCCGACGCCGTGACCGGTACCTTCGTCGGCCTGGCGCAGGGTGACACCCTCGTGATCAGCGGCGACAGCTTCCTGATCAACTACGCCGGCGGCGACGGCAATGACGTCGAACTGGTACGTGTCCCCAACGCGCTTGACACGCTGTACGTTGACGACGACTTCGCGGGCACAGCGTTCGGCGCGGACCCGGACGGCGCGGGCCCGGCCCAGGTCTTCGGTTACAACGCGTTCGCCACGATCCAGGAGGCGATCAACGCCGCCGACAACGGCGCGACCATCTATGTGCTTGAAGGCACGTACAACGAGGCACTGTCGATCAATAAGTCGGTGGACCTGATCGGCGACGCCGGCGACGCGCTTGAGGGCGAAGGGGCCTCGGCACCGGTGCTCGACGGCACCTCACTGTTTGGCGTATTCGGTGCGACGATTACCGGCGGGTCGAGCGACGTCCTGATCGAAGGCTTCACGTTCGCGAACTGGTTCACCGGCGGTGTCTCCGTTGAAGACGGGCACGTCACCCTGTCGCACTCGTCGATCGACGGGGCGCTCGTGGGCGTCAGTGTCGATGGCGGTTCGGCCGATGTTCAAGCGTCGGTCCTGACCAACGCCGGCATCTTCGGCATCGAGGTCGTCAGTGGCGGCAGCACGGTCGTTGCCGGCAGCCAGATCACCAACGCGAATACAGCGGGCGTCAGTGTCTCCACGGGCAGTGCGAACATCACTCAAAGTATCCTGACCGGTAACGGTACGGGCCTGCTCGTGGGTGCCACCGGCTCGGCCACCGTTTTCGGCAGCAGCCTTGGCGGCAACACTATCCGTGCGATCAGCAACTCCGCCGCCGCCGCGGTCAACGCCTCGGGCAACTACTGGGGCGTCGCAACACAGGCCGGCGTCGCGGCGCAGACACTGGGCAACGTCGACTTTACCCCGTTCCTCAACAACGGCACGGACACCGATGCGGCTGCGGCCGGTTTCCAGGGCGACTTCTCGGCGATCACCGTGACGACACTCGGCACGCAGACCGGCGGCATCGGCCGCGTCAAAGAAGGCGTGGCCGTGGCTGACGCCGGGGGCACCGTCAATGTCCTCTCGGGTACCTACGTCGAGAACAGCCAGGTCCTCATCGACAAGGACCTGTCCATCGCCGGCCAGGGCACCAAGCCCGTCATCACGCCGGGTCAGAACTTCATCGGTAACAACTCCGCAGACGCGTGGCTGCTGGTTGACGAAGGCGTTGCGTTCGGCCTCAACAACGTGGTCCTTGACGGCAATGGCTTCTTCGTGTGGCAGGGCCTGCGCTCACACGGCAACACCACCGTCGACAGCGTTGACTTCCGCGACATCACTGGCAGCGCCAGCGGCAGCCCGTACCGCGGTGTGGCGGTGCAGAGCTACGGCGGGACCGTTGGCGGCGGCGCGGGCGCCGACAGTCACGGCAGCGGCGGCGCGGCGAGCCATCTGGTTGTCCAAAACAGCACGTTCCAGGACATCGGTCGTATCGGCGTACTGGTCAAGGGCGACGCGGCCACCGCGGATATCGTGGGTAACGACTACACCGGTAAGGGCGCGGGCGACTGGCTCGACTACGCCTTCGAAGCCGGGTCCGGAGCCAAGGTCGACATCATCGACAACACCGTCACCGGCAACCTGGGCGTGGCGTCCTCCGACGGCTCGACGTCGGCCGGCGTCCTTGCGACGACCTTCTGGGGCGTGGGCACCGAGGTTGACCTCAGCGGCAACAACGCATTCTCGGGCAACACCGACGGCATATACATCGGGTACGGCACCACCGACAGCACGGTCCTGACCGTCACCGGCGGCTCGTTTACGGGCAACGCCGGCTCCGGCATCCACGTCGGCGGTACAGCCGACGCACAGGTCCACGAGCGCAACGGTCACCGGCAACAACGTCGGTATCTCGGCCGTCGACGGTGCTACCCTGCTGGTCGACTCCGACACCGAACTCAGCGGCAACCAGACCGGCATCCTCGTAGCCAGCGGGGCCGACGCTACGATCTCCGACAACGACAACTCGATCCACGGCAACCTCATCGGCGTCGATGTCGATGGCGCCGCCGCGGTCAGCAACAACCACATTTACGACAACACCACCGCCGTGCGCTTTATCAATGGCGGCGGCGGCTCGGTTGAAGGCAACGACTTCGACGGCGGCGCGGGCGATGACAACACGACCGACCTGCTGATCGACGCCTCCGCCGGCACCGTAACGATCGACGCGAACAACGCCTTCGCCGGTGATACGTTCTACATCGACAACCAGGGGACGCAGGACTTCGACCTGTCCGCGAACGGCACGACCTTCGACGCGGCCAACAACTTCCGCATCGAGGATAAGGTCCACCACGTGCTGGATACGGACCTCGCCGTAACCACGGGTTTGGTCACCTGGGTTGCCGACAACGTCTACGTGACGGACGCCGGCACCGATCACAGCGTGCAGCGGCGTTGACGCCGCCGATGCGGGCGACACCGTCAACGTCGAGGACGGCCTGTACGTCGAGCAGCTCTCCATCGCCAAGAACCTGACACTTCTGGGCCAGAGCGAACTGGGCACCGTCATCCAGGCCCCGCCGGCGATGACGCTCGCAAACAGCTTCGTTTACAGCGGCCAGACCAAGCAGTCGGTGATCGCGATCACCGGCGGCGACGTCACCGTGCAGAACCTGACGGTGGACGGCAACGCCGCGGGCAACACCGTGGTGCCCGGCAACGACTTCAACGGAATCGGCATCCATAACGCCGACGCCACGATTCAAGACGTCACCGTCACGGGCGTGCGCGACAGCTCGCTCGCCGGCACCCAGCGCGGCCGCGCGATCTTCGCCGGCATTGATGACGCGGGCCCGCACACGGTGGCAGTCATCGACAGCACCATTGAAGACTACCAGAAGAACGGCCTGGACCTGCGCGGCACGGGCCTGACGGTCAACGTCACCGGTAACGACATCACCGGCGCCGGTGACACCACCCTCATCGCACAGAACGGTATCGTGCTGCTTGGCGGCGCGACCGGTACGATCTCCGGCAACACCATAAGCGGACACATGTACAGCGGGGGTTCCGGCGGCAGCGACCCGCTGGCCGACACCCAGTCTACCGGCATCCTGCTCTTCGACGCGGGTTCCGGTGTCATCATCGATGGCAACACGATCGACGCCAACGATGTCGGCATCTATAGCTGGGGCGGCACCGTCCAGATCAGCAACAACATCCTCGGCTCGACAACCGCCAACCGTTACGAAGGTATCCTGGTCGACCAGAGCGCCAGCGATGTCACTGGCAACGACATCACCGGCGGCAACATCGGTGTTGCGGTTATTTCCTACAGCGGTAATGGTGCCGATTCCCAAGCGAGCCTGACCGGAAATACCATCACCGGCGCAGACATCGGCATCAAGCTAATTGATGGCGACGCCACCGTGGACCCGGTACTCACCGTCGGCGCAGGCAACACGATCAGCGGCGGGACGACCGGCCTGCTGATTGATGGTGCGGGCGCACAGATCGCGGGCCTGACGCTCAACGACCTGGCCTTTGCCGGCCAGAGCGGCGACTACGTCACACTCGCCAACGGCGCGTTGGACAATCTGGTGGTGGACGCCTCGGCCGTGACGGTCGACGGCACCACCGGCGCGAGCCTGACACCCACGCAACTCGCCGCAGCGGAAGCCAAGATCACCGACGCCCTGGACGACGGGTCGCTCGGCCGCATCCTGCTCCAGTCGGGAACGATCATCGTGACGCCGACCGCTTCCGCGACCGCGTTGGACAACGACTACACCCGCATCCGTAACGCGATCGAGGCCGCGACCGACGGCGACACGATCATGCTGATGCCAAACGGCATCGACAGCGTCTTTAACTGGGACGAGCCCTTCGCGCTGGCGTCCTGGGCGCTCGGCAATGACGGGATCGCCTCGACCGATGACGACTGGGGCGTGCTGCTGCCCGATGGTTTGGACAACGTAACCGTGACCGCTAACCCCGGCGACAACATCTCGATCCAGGGCCCCGGTGACGTCCCGACGGCCAACCTCGAGGGCGTGTTCGTTGCCTTTGACAACGGCACCAATACCGGCTGGACTTTCGAGAATTTCGGCATACTCGACTTCGATAACGCGATCGGCTTCTACTTCAGTGGCGATGATTACTCCGGCCTGACCGTCAACAACATGCATATCCGTGTCGCCGCCGATTCCTCGGCGGACGCGAACCAGAACATCGGTATCCACTACGCTCGTGGTACCAATATCTCGATCACCAACAACCTGTTTGAGCTGGTCGGTGGGGGCGACGGCACAACCTTCGCCATCCAGTCCAATACCCACGGCGGGACGAACTACGACGGCCTGAGCATCACCGGTAACGACATCGTCGTGCTCAACGCCGGCGATGAGAGCATCTATGGCGTCTGGGAGAACGGGCACGCACACCAGAGCAACATCGACGTCTCGGGCAACAGCTTTACGGGCGTCGCGGGCAATGCCGGTACGCAGACCGCGTTCCGCATCACGTCGCACTCGGGCGCTTCGAGCACCGTCAGTTATGACAACAACGTGGTCGACGGGGCGGACGTGGCCTTCGACTGGCTCGACATATACTTCGGCACACCGCAGGATTACACCGGCACGCTGCCGATCGAGATGAACGGCAACACCGTGACCAATACCGGCACCGCCTACGACATCGGCGGCATCAACGCCTCGGCCAACATCAACGGCGGCAGTGTCACCGGCGCGTCGGGCATCGGTGTGAACATCGCCGACGGCAATTCGGCTTCGGTCTCGGGCGTCACCCTCCAGAACCTCGATATCGGCGTCCTGGTCGGCGGCTCGGCCACGATCACCGGTAACTTCTTCGACAACGCCAGCGACAACCTGACCGACATCCAGGTCGCCTCCACCGCCTCCGGCATCACGATCGGCGCGGGCAATACATTCGGTGGCGACAACTATTACATCGAGAATCTCTCCGGGTTGGCTATGAATCTCGTTGGCCTGGGTTCAACCTTCGACGAGGTGGACAACTTCCGCATCGAAGACAAGCTGTACCACGCCACCGACGACGCCTCCAGCGGCCTGATCCGTGTCGTGGCGGGCAACCTGTACGTCACCACACCGGGCACCGGTCTCAGCGACGAGTTGATCCAGAACGCGATCGACGCCGCCGATGTTAACGATACGGTCAATATCGAGGCGGGCACCTACGCCGAGAACCTGACCATCAGCAAGGACATCAACCTGCTCGGTCAGGCGGGCCTGACTACACTCACGCCCGCTGGCGCCGGCAACCTGATCACCATCGCCGGTAGCGGGTTCGGCGACGATGAGACCGTCCGTATTCAGAACATTGACTTCGACGGCTCAGCGGGCACGGCCAGCGCGGGCGTCTTTGTCGGCTCCGGTGCAGATTTCGCCAACCTCATCATCGAGAACGGCGACTTTACCGGCTTTAATCTCTATGGCATCGCGGTATTCGGCAACGCGACTACAGGCCTGAGCGTCCAGGATGTCGACCTGACCAACCTGACGTTCTCCAACAACGGTATCGGCGGCGGGGGGGGCACGGCCGACATCCAGATGTTCGAGTACAACGGTGATGCCACACTGACCGACCTGATTCTTGTAGGCAACCGCAACGAGGGCCTTAATACGGGTGCGCGTGGGGCGATCCAGTTCCGCGGGGTCGGTGCGGGCAGCGGCGTGGGC
>JAWKTA010000042.1:0-45822 GCA_041402025.1 Phycisphaerales bacterium
ACCGATGATCCCCATCACCAGATTAAAAAAGATCAACGGCGACAGCTGCGGCAGCGTCACGTTGAAGAACGCACGCACACGCCCCGCGCCGTCGATCCGCGCCGCCTCGTACAGCGATTCGGAGATCCCCTTAAGCCCGGCAAGGTAAATCACCATCCCCGCGCCCACGCCCCACAACGCCATGATCACGTACGCGGGGATCGCGAACCACTCCGCGTCCACGCCGAACCAGTCCGGCGCGTGCAACCCTACCACGCTCAACACAGGCTCCAGCACGCGGTTAATGATCCCCTTCTGATTATCAAACATCATCACCCAGAGCGTCGCCAGCGCCACGCCCGACACCACCGAAGGCACGAAGAAGACCGTCCTGTAAAACGCGATCCCCTTCACCTTCTGGTTCATCAGCACCGCGACCAAGAGCGCCAGCACCTGCCCGCAGGGCACCGCCAGCAGCGCGTAATACGTCGTCACCCACACGCTCTTCAAGAAGCTCGCATCGTACTCGACCATGTGACCGAAGTTGCCAAACCCGACGAACTCCGCCTCGCCCAACGGCTGCATGCTCGTCCAACGCGACAACGCCAACAACAACGACACCAGCATCGGCCCGAACGTCAAGACCAGAAACCCCACGATCCAAGGCGAAATAAACACCCACCCCGCCCGCTCCTGCACCCGGTCGATCGCACCGAGCTTCTCCCTGCGCAGCCAGAAAAACAGCAACGCAACGACAATAAACAGCCCCGCCGCCGTCGCCCCGATCACCGCCCCCCAAGCCATCTTCGGGTACGAACGGTTACGCAAAGGCGAAGAAAGCTCCGCGAGCCAACGGGCCTCGACGTTCTTCCCCGCCTGTTCGGGCGTGAGTCTGTTCAACCGGATCGCCTGCTCGGTTTCCTGCTCGACGATGCGGGAGAACTCGGCCTCCGGGGGCATCTGCCCGAGCCGGGCGGTGTCGATCAGGTCGATAAAGAGTCTGGCGTTCGCGGGGCGTTTGTCGGGCTGGAGGAAATCATCCGACTCGGCAACCGGTCTCGTACAAGGGACCGCCAGCCCGGATTGCGCGGTGAGCCGCTGCCCGATCGGACCGCAGAGGAACTTCATCAGTGTGAACGCTTCGTCGGGATGTTTCGACGTGGACGACATCCCCCAGGCAACGACCGCGATCGAGCTGACGGGATCGGCCCCTTGCTGATGCGGCAGGGGAACGACGTCCCAGTCGAACGTGTCGATGTCGCGAAACTTAGGCGTCCGCCACCGGCCGATCGGACCGACCACGCCGATCCGGCCGGTCACGAATTCTTCTTCGCCCAGGCCTTGCGCATCACCACTGGAAGCGTTGTAGGCGGTCTTGTCCTCGAAACGCATCCGGCGGATGTGTTCCAGCGCCGCGACCGCGCCGGGTTCGTCGAGGGTGACGTCGGTGTAGTCGTTGCCGTTGAAGAAGTCGCCGCCGTGCGCCCAGATCATGTTGCGGAGCACGGCGGGCCAGGACGCGATCACCGCACCGTAGACCTCGCCGTTGGGGTCTTTGAGCGCTGTGATTTTTAGCATCGCGTCGTCGAACTCGTCCCACGTCCAGCCGTTGTAAGGTACGGGAACGCCGGCGCGTTGGAACAGGCCGAGGTTCGCGTACATGAGCATCGGCGTGAAGTCTTTGGGGATACCGTAGAGCGGGCCTTGGCCGATCTGTTTCCCGTCGTACTGGAACGCGTCGAGCAGCACCGGGTAGAACGCATCGATCCAGTCTTCGCCGGTCGCTTTTACGTCATCTTCGATCCGGGCGTCGATCGGTTCGAGCAGGCCCATGTCCGCAAGCTTGGGCAGGTCCTCGTAGCGGAGGTAGAAAAGGTCCGGCGGGGAGCCGGCGGCGAACATGGTGTTCAGCTTCGTGTCGTAGTCGGACGCATGGATGCGGTTGACCCGGATGTCGGGGTGCTCTGCTTCGAAGGCGGCGACAAGCGTCTGCACGATGGCGATCTCGGCGTTGTCGCCCCAATGCAGGATCGTCAGTGTGGTGCGCGTGTCTTTTCGGGCCGAGTCCCACCGCGCGAACGTGCGTATACCCACATCCATAAAGGACCAGACCACGACCAGCAACGCCGCGAGCGCCAAAAGCCAACGCAGGACGCGGGTCACGCTCATCGCATCTGCTCGCTATCTGAGAGGACCGCCGAGCCGTAAGGTTGCAGATGGATGGTGATTGTCGCCCCCGTATGGCCACCGATGCCTGCGTCGGGCGTTTGCATCAACCCGGGCCGGGTGTCATGCGCATCGGATGCGCCGAAGATAACGCTCGCCTGCGATTCATCGAGCCAGTTGACCAGCTTCGCGCCCCGGTCACGCTCGGCGAGCGGGAGCAGCACGTCGCGCGGCTCGGCCGAACGGTTCAGGACGATGTAGACGTGGTCGTTGTCCAAATCGCGTGCGTAGGCGAGGACGCCGGTGTCGTCGTCCGCGATCAGCGTGCGGAAGAAACCCCGGCGGAGCGCGGGCAAGCCACGGCGCAGCGCGATCAGACGCTGATACCAGCCGAACAGTTCGCCGTCGAACTCGACGGCCGGGTCGTCGTAGGGCATCAGGTCACGCCAGATCATCGGTTGTCGGTTAGATGGGTCGTCCGGGCCCCACATGCCGGCCTCGTCGCCGTAGTAGATCATCGGCGCGCCGACGAACGTCATCTGACAAACGATCGCCTGCATCATACGGCGGCGCTGGGTTTCGTCGGGTTTGTCGAGGCTGTAATCCGGGCCGGTGTCCTGCAGACGATTGGAGGTGTCATAGCCGCGGTCGGGGTTGACGAACATGGACGCGAGCCGGTCCGTGTCGTGGCTATCCATCAGGTTCTGCAGGACGAGCACGGATTGCAGCGGGTACGCGTAGACGAGCTGGTTCAGGAGCGTGGAGATATCACTCGGAGAGATCGCTGTTTTTTTGTCGGCGAAGAAGTCCTGCGCGGGGATGGCGAACTGGTAATTGGTGACGGTGTCGAACTGGTCGCCCGCCAGCCAGGGCTGCGCCCAGGTCCAGACCTCGCCGCTGATCAGCGCGTCGGGGTTGATGGACTTGACGAGTTTGCGCCACTCGACCCAGAAGGGGTGCGGAATGTCCGGCGCGACGTCGAGCCGCCAGCCGTCGATACCGGCGCTGACGTCGCCGTTGGGCGCCATCCACCGGCGGGTGATGGCGAAGATGTGCTGCTTCGGCCCCTCGGCCAGCCCATGCACGGGGTCTTTTTTAAGTAATGGCAACTGCCCGTTGTCGTGGTCCCAGCCGCGCCACTGGATGCCGCCCGGAAGACCCGGTTCCCCGCCGGTGCCCCAGTCGGTGATCTCGAACCAGTCGGCGTATTTCGAGTCACGACCATTCCGCAGGACGTCCTGGAAGGCGTAGTGGCCTTCGCCGACGTGGTTGAACACGCCGTCGAGGATCACGCGGAAGCCCTGCCTGCGTGCTTCTTTAATGAAGTCCAGGAACACCAGGTCGGCTTGTGACCATTGCCACGTCGCCGGGTCGTCGGTTTCACCGACGAGCGCGGCGGGGTCGGTGATTGCCGCGAAATTGTCGTCGATGTGTCGGTAGTCGCCGGTGTCGTACTTGTGCATGCTCTGCGCCTCAAACACCGGATTGAGGTAGATCGCGTTGACGCCCAGCTCACGCAGGTACGGAAGCGCCTCACGCACGCCCTGGATATCCCCGCCGAAACGACGCTGCCAGACGTTGCCCGCGCCACGGTGGAAGTTCTCCTCGCCGGGCTCTTCGCCCGGGAGCGTGGCCCACCAGTCGGACTGCCAGCGGAACGTGTTGGGCGGGTCGTTGGCCGGCTCGCCGTTGCGGAATCGCTCGGGGAATATCTGATACCACACCGCGTCCTTGGCCCAGTCGGGCGTGACGTAGTTAGGGCGCATGTCGCAGGTATAGGCGGAATGTTGGGCAGTCTTTAATGAATCGGTCAGACCCGCGGTTGATTTGTAGAGCGTCACGTCCCCGTCTTTAAGCTCAAAGATGTAACGCACGGGTCCGCCGGCCGTCTGGATCAATGCGCCGTATCGCTCCAGCCCGACCTTCTCGCCCGAAGGTTGCAGCGTGTAGCATTCCCATCCGCTATCGGCCGCTTCGCGCGCCACCAGCACCGATACCTGGTCCACATCGTCGGCCTGCGTGCGGATGCTCAACCGCAACAGCGTATTCGACGCGGCTGCGAGGTCCGGCACATCACCCGGGTCGTGAATCACAGCAGAGGGTTCGATATGGTTGGGAAGTGGCGCGGGCAGACCGCGTGCATCGACGCCGACCAGCACCGCAGAGTTGACGCCGTAATTCCCGTCGGGCTGCTCGAACTCCTTGTCGCTGGCCGGGTCGTTGACCCATGTGTCGCCGTTGACGACGAACTTGTACCAATGTACACCCTCGGGCAGTTTCAGTAGCGCCTGATACACGCCGTCGCCCCGGTCGATCATGGGTAGCGCGTGCATCGACCAGCCGTTGAACGAACCGGCGAGGTGGACATCGCGGACTTCCTCGTCGTGTGCGGGCTTGTATTTGAACAGGTGCCACGTGCCGGGCAGCTGCACGAACTCGTGGCTGTCCGGTCGGTATTCAACAACCGCTTCTCCGTGGTTCGGATAGACCCATGTTGCTTCTGTTTCATCCCCGTCGCGCACGGCCACCGCGGGCGAGCCTTGCAAGTCACGGAGCAGGAAACGGTACACATCACCGTGCTCGGATTGTGCGGGGATCATCCGCCATTCAGGCGCACCGCCACTTGCATTGATGTGTAATTGATAAGGGACCAACTCAAGGTGGGCATGGTGCGTGCATGCGCCCACGATAAAGACGGCCCCACACAACAGCGACACCGCGGTAAACCGTTTCAATCTTTCGGCCCGCGGGCACATCGTCAGCATCGGTCATGTATCTCCGTCGTTGAATGGGCCTGCCCGCGCGGGCGGGGTCAGTCGCGGTACAGCACGGCCATCGAGTGGGGCGGCAGCTTCAGCTCACCCGAGGCCTCGCCGATCGGCTCGGTCCCCGCACGCTCATGGTTCACCACGACGTGCCACACACCACCCGGCAGTGTGATCGATCGCTCATCACCTTCGCCGTTGTAGGCACACAGGATCGTGCGCCAGCTATCGCCGAGCGCCGCGCCTTCGAGCTGGAACCAGACCGGGCCCGGGCCGTCGTGGAACTTCATGTGCTTGCGGATCAGCTTGCGGTCGGCCATGCGGAACGCCGGGTGTTCGCGGCGCAGATGAATAAGCCCGCTGACGTAGCTGAACACGTCCCGGTACTCGGCCTTGCGATGCCAGTCGAACCTGTTGACCTCGTCGCCGGCGTTGTAGGAGTTGTGGTTGCCGAGTTTGGTTCGGCAGAAGTCGCTGCCGCCGTGCAGGAACGCGACCCCCTGGGCAGTGAGCACCATACCCAGCGAGAGCTTCTGCATCGCGCGCTTTGTGTTTTCGTCCGCGTTGGGGAGCGTGTGTGTGAACTTGTCCCATAGTGTGCGGTTATCGTGGGCCGAGACGTAGTTGATTGATTCGGTGGGCTGGTCGGCGAAGTCGTCGATCGCGCCGGCCAGGCCGTTGCGGATTTCCTTGATGTGCCCGCCGCCCATGGCGTAGCCCGGCGCAACGCCGTCCAGGTCGCCGCGGATCGCGTTACGGAAGTGGTCGTTAAAGACCGCGATGTGCATCTTCTTCTGTGCGCCCTTGGGGAAATGGGTCGGCCCGCCGCCGGTCCAGGGTTCGCCGTAGATCAAGAGGTCCGGACGGATGGCGTGCAGTTCCTTCTCGATCAATGCAACGGTTTCCTTGTGCGTCATGCCCAGAAGGTCGAAGCGGAAACCGTCGATGTGGTATTCGTTGACCCAGTATTTCAGCGAGTCGACGATGTATTTCCGTCCCATCGGACGTTCGTCGGCGAAGGCGTTGCCGGTGCCCGATTCGTTGCGGAGCCGACCGCCGGGCGTTGCGCGGAAGTAGTACCAGGGCACGGCCTGGTCGAAGGGCGAGGCGGCGAACGACGTGCTCGTATGGTTATACACCACGTCCAGCACCACGCGGATGCCGTTTTCGTGCAAAGCCTTGACCATCGCCTTGAGGTCTTTGATCGCCTGCGCCGGGTCGTCGGGGTTGGTCGAGTATTGCGCTTCGGGCACGTTGAACAGCGCGGTCCAGTAGCCCCAGTTGTATTCATCCATCCGCGCGCTGAAGTCCTGGATCGGCAGGAGGTGTACGGTTGTGACGCCCAGCTCCTTCAAATGCGCGACGCCCGTGGCGATGTCGCCGATGCCAGCGTGCGCCAAGCCCAGGTACTTGCCGCGCTGCTCGGGGGGGCAGGACTCATCGGCGATTGAGTAATCCCGGACATGAATCTCGTAGATGATCTCATCGGTCGGGCTTTGGGGTTTCGGTGATATGTCGTTATCCCAGCCGGGCGGGTCGGTGCGGTCGAGGTTAATCACCATCGAGCGCGAGCTGTCCTTGGAGGCGGCCCGGCAGTAGATGTCGGCCACCTCGCGCTTTTCGCCGTAGGACGTGAAGCGGTACTGGTAGTAGACGCCGTCGAGGTCGCCCTCGACGCGTGCGCGCCAGACCGAGCCGTGGCCCTTGCTCATCTCGTGGGTTTCATAGGGCTGGGGGTCGTTCGCGTCTTTATAGAGGAGCAACTCGACGCGCTCGGCGACGGGAGACCAGGTGGCGAACGCGGTGGCGTCGGGCGTGTGGTCGCAGCCGAGGGTGGCGCTAAGGTCGTGGTATGCCTTGTCGCTGAGGATGTCGCGGGCGAACACGGTCGCCGGCTCGATGCCGGGCAGGGTCAGCGCCATTGGCTTGCCGACCCGCTCCGACCCGATCGGTTCGGCCAGCGTCAGCACCAAGTCGCGTGAGCCGGCGTCGCCGTGGCCCATCGTCTTGACCTGGCTGACCGGGTACTGATGGTCCTCGACCTGCACAAAGCCGGGCGGGTTGCTGAGCTGGTCCGCCTTCGCGGGGCGGCTTAACCGCACGTGCAGCCTGTTAGGTGCATCAAGAAAGGCCCGTTGAATACGCAACGAATAATCCATGTTCGCGGGGTCCATATACACAAGTTCCTCACCGGCGCTCAGCCAGGCCTCGCCCACCCCGGATGGGTTCAGCGAGACGAAGCGGTCCTCTTCCACGTCCCGCTCCAGCCAGTCACCTTTGCGGATGATAAAGCCTACACGATCTGTCGGCTCATCCAGCAACACCCGCGCGTAAACCCCGAACCCGTCGGTGCCGTTGAAGGGGTACGCCTTGCCCTCGGCTCCCTCGGGCCAGACCCAGGCGTTCCAGCCCTCGTACTGACCGTCCGGCCGATGATAGTGCAAGACAGCAACCGCTTTCGCCCCGACCGACTCGGCCGACTCGGGGGCGGCGGATTCGTAGCTTGTTCCACCCCCGCCCGACACCTCCCCGGCCGGCTTCACGTCCTGAGCCTCATCGATCCAGGGCGGGGTCGTATCGAACTTAAGCCGATCCTGGCGGACCCAGACCTCGGCCACGCCGCTTCCGCCCAACTCGACCATCCGGTCCTGGCCGCCGTCCTTTTCTTCCCAGTCGCCCTTGCGGACGAGGAACCCCAGCTTCGGATGCGCTTCCTCGAAGACCGCGATCCCGTAGACGCCGAACGCGTCCGACCCGGTGAACTCAAACGAAGCGCCCTCCGCCCCGATGGGCCATGCCCACAGGTTCCAATCAGCGTAGTCCGCCGCGTCACGCCGGTAGTGAAGGATCAGTACGGATTGCCCGCCATAGTCCGCCGCCGTCTTGCCCGTCGCCAGCGCCGGGGGTTGCAGTTCCGCCGACACCTGCGCGCAGCAAAGCAGCCACAAACCCAAAATGAGCAGCAGTACCCGACGTGCCATCAAGATGCCTGGCCTTTCCCTGAATCGGATCACCCCGGAATAATCCTGGACCACCGATCCCGGCAACGGCTCGGGATCAAGCGAAAAATTGCCTTTTAGCCCCGGCCCGGAACGATCGCCGTCGAATCACGCAACACCAGATGGGTCGCCAGCCGTTCGGCGATCCGATCGGTCTTGCCGCGCACACGCTGGACGAGCAGGTCACAGGCCCGGGCGCCGACCTCGTACAGCGGCAGGTGGACAGTCGTCAGGCTCGGGTTTACGAACGCCATCTGTTGGATATCGTCGAACCCAACCACGGACACGTCGCCCGGCACACGTCGGCCGGTCTCAACCAGCCTGTGCATCGCGCCCAGCGCCATCTTGTCGTTGCCGGCGAAGATCGCGGTGACGTCCGGGTGACGGCTTAGTATCTCATCCGTGGCCGCTGCGCCGCCTTCTTCGGTGAACCGTCCGTCGGCCGTCCAGCCCGCGTCGCTGGTCAGCCCCGCGTCGCGCATCCTGGCCGAGTAGACCTCCAGCACGTCACGTGCCGTCTGGGCCTCGGGCGCGCCGTTGATCAGAGCGACCTTCTTGTGCCCAAGCTGTAAGAGCACGTTCATCACCTGCTCGGCTCCGGAGCGGTAATCCGCCACAACGTAGTCCAGCTTAAGGTCGGGGAAATAATTGTTAACACAGACCATCGGGAAGCCCGCGGCCGCGAAGTCCTTCACGAACGGGTGCCGGTCGTTCACGCCCAGGCAGAACATGCCATCGACGAACCGCCGCTCGAACAGCTCCATGTGCTTGCGTTCGCGCAGGAAATCGGGCTTGGCGGATTCGAGCATGACCTTGTGGCCCAGGCGGTCGGCCCGGTCGCAGATCCCGCTGAGCAGCTCACCGAAATAGGGGTCGGAAAAAGCATGCCTAAGCGGCGGCAGGAGCACCGCCAGGACACGGGTGTATTGGCTGGACAGACTCTGGGCGAGGCGGTTGGGCCGGTACCCGAGCTTTTCGATGATCCGCCGGACCTTGACCTGGGTGGCCTTGCTGATCCGGGGGTTGTCGTTAAGGACCATGGAGACGGTGGCGACGGAAACGCTGGCCTGCTGGGCGACCTCGCGCATGGAGACCCGTCGTTTGCCGTTGGCGCGTGACGGGGCACCGGGGGGTCGGCCTCTCCGGGCCTGGGCCGGGGCGGCCTCCATCGAGTTGGCTTTGATCTCGGGCATATCCATCGATCCCAATCGACACTCACCAACCAGCGGCGGGGCGTCACATCCACCGGCCCCGCCGGCCGCACGGGACGCGAGAACCCTGCGATGAATGGTAATACGGTTCCAAGTGGTAAAACGTTAACTGCTTAAACAGTTTACCAGCGTGTTGAACACCGTCAAGCGTCATCGGGCCAAACACCATATAAAAAAACGAACCGCCCCGCCTGACACGCACTTTTCACCCTGGCAGAGGCCTTGGTATCCCGATGAACACTCATAACATGTCTGATAGACCTAGCAAACAGCTAACACGCCGTCCCGATTACACCGTGACACGGTGTGGACGAACCGGTTGCAAAGATGACATTTACGGCCACGGGGGCGTAAAAACCCTTGACACATGGCCCGATCGGGGTATAGTCGTTCTTGGAGGAGACCGGTGCCGCTTCTGCCACAAGCGGCCGGCGACGAGAAGGCCTAAACCCATCTGCGACGCACCCAATGACTCTTCCAGACACTGTACCCGTGTTTCGGGTTTTTGTTTTGGGATCGGATTTAAACGGTTAAGCAGGCTCGGGGCCGGGCGGCCCGGCGATACAGGTGTCGGGTTAACGAAACCCCGATGAACGTTTTCAACACTGTTTGTGTTCGTCACTTTTTAAAGGAGGAAGGTATGAAAGGTTTAGTCACAGGTATGTCCACCGCCGCCGCGTTGGCGATGGTGGGCACCGCGCAGGCGGTCGTCCTTGACGGCAGCACCGCTGGCGACGGCTACGGCGCGGCCGTATCGGTCCAGACGGTTGAAACCCAGTTCGGCGATAACTTCAGCGAGCTGGACGCGGCCTACGCCCAGGTCTCCGGCGGCGTGCTCTACCTCACGCTCACCGGCAACCTCGAGAGCAACTTCAACAAACTCAACGTCTTCATCGACTCGGTCGCCGGCGGGCAGAACGTCCTGACCGCTGACGCCAACAACGGCGGGACAAACCCCGAAAACGACGGCTGGGCCAACAAACACAACGGCATGACCTTCGACAGCGGCTTCGAGGCCGACTACATGATCATCATGCGTAACGGTTTCGGCCCGCAGTTCGATATCGACTTCGCCACCGTCGGCGGCGGCCTGGGTGCCTTCGAGGCGGCGGGCGGCGTCTTCGGTGCCTCGCTCACCGGCTCCAATGCCAACGCCCTGCCCATCGCCGGCATCGGCGTCGCTTTCGATAACTCCAACGTGGCCGGTATCCTCGGCGGCACCGGCGCGGCCGACCCCGTCGCCGCTCAGGCCGTCACCACCGGCATCGAACTGGCCATCCCGCTGTCCGCGATCGGTAACCCCAATATCGCCGACATCAAGATCAGCGCTATGGTCAACGGGTCTAACCACGACTACCTGTCCAACCAGATCCTCGGCGGCCTCCCCGCCGGCACGGGCAACCTCGGTGGCGACGGCGGCGGTAACTTCACCGGCACGCTTAGTGGCGTCGACCTCAACCAGTTCGCCGGCAACCAGTACTTCCAGATCCCCGAACCCGCCAGCCTCGCGCTGCTGGGCATGGGTGGTCTGACAATGCTGCGTCGCCGCGCCTGATCGGACGACCCGACGGGCAAGCGCCCGTCACTGTATGTATCCTCCCTGCGGCGCGGCCTAACCGCCGTGCCGCGGTTTTTTCGGGAGCCGTAATCAGGGCTTGCGTGGGGTTTACCCTCCGGCAACACCCCGATCCGCCCCGTTGATTGACCGACGCCGTGAACTCCCCGCCGGCACGGTCCGCCTAATCTTCAAAGACGCAGGAGCGAAGCGCATGCATCACGACGCCGAGCCGGGCTTTGTCGTTACCGCCAACCAAAAGCGGGGCGGGCACTTTGTTACATCGGCCCTCCTGGCGTCAGCACTGGCCGCCGCCTGCCCGCTCACCGCTTCCGCCGAAGATGTCTCCAACCCTGCTACTCTCCAACTCTTCGAGGCACGCTGGCAGACCATCGAAGCCCGCATGATCGACGTCTTCTACGCCGGCTACGGCGCGATGTGGCTGCCCCCACCCGGACGCGCCGACTCCGGCGACCAGTCCGTCGGATACGACGTCTACGACCGATTCGACCTCGGCGACGAAACACGCGCCACCGGCTACGGCACGCAGACCGGCCTGATCACAACCATCAACCAATCACATAACGCCTCGGTCAACGTCTACACCGACCTGATCCTTAACCACAACGGCTTTTCCGACCTGGGCACCGTCGACACCAAGGGCACAACAAGCACCGCCGACGACGTGACGTTTCTTCAGGCGGGCGGCTACCCCGGATTCGCACTTTCATTGCCCGGTGATATCGACGGTGATTACCACGGCGCGTTCGAGGGCGGCGACCTGAACGGCCGGCTCTCTGGACTCATCGACATCGCACAGGAAAAGACCCACGCGTTCATCCGCCAGCCCGTCACGCCCGGCGACCCGAACAACATCCCCGCCGGCACCGCTAGCGCATTCGGCCGGATCGCCAACGTCCCCGACGCGGCCAACGCGCAGTTCTACCCCGACCAGGGCATCGCCGGCACGCAGATCGACGTCGACCCCGGGCCGGGTGAGTTCTTCATCACCCGCTACAACTTCAACACCGAAAACCCCATGGCCGGAGACGCCACCGTCGAGACCGCCGAGCAACTGCTCATGCGTCACGCGCAGTGGATGATCCAGGTCATCGGGGTGGACGGCTTCCGCATCGATGCCGCCAAGCACTTCCCCGAGTCTACGCTCGACATGCTCGACCAGGCCGTGTTCCGCGCGAGCAACCAGACGCTGCTGGACGGTTCCATCAAGCCGACGTTCTCGTTCAGCGAAATCCTCGATGGCAACAAGTCCACGGTCCAGGGCTACATCAACAAGGGCCTGCCCAACGACAACGCCATCGACGCCAACGATTACCAGGTGCAGGGCAACCGGGATGCGCTGGACTTCCCGCTTTTCTTCGCGATGCAGCAGAACCTCACCGGCAACGGGCTTGCAAACAACTGGCATGCCATCCGCAACGCCAGCCAGGACACACAGGACGACGGCCTGCGCAACGGCAGCCAGGGCGTCAGCTTCGTCAACAGCCATGACAACCTCCCCGGCGGGTTCCCCTTCCTCGAAAACGTTGCCTACGCCTACACGCTGATGCGCCCCGGCGACGCTATCGTCTACCACAACGCCAAAGAATTCGGCGGCGGCAGGGCCTTCCCGGTCGACGGCCGTGACGATGCGCTCGGCGGCTTCAGCTCCGACACCGTCACCACCCTCGTCAACCTCCGAAACACCCACGGCCGGGGCAACTTCCACGAACGATGGATCGACGACGCCTTCAACCCCAATGGGTTTTCCAACATCTACATCTACGAACGCGGGAACTCCGCGATCGTCGCGCTGAACAGCCGGGTAGATAACTTCGTCGAGACACGCAACGGCGTACAGACCGAATTCGCGCCAGGTACGCACCTGGTCGAACTGACCGGCAACGCCGCCGACCCCGCCGTAGACCCCGGAAACGCCATCCCGGAAACCGTCGTCGTCAACGCGTCGGGCCAAGTCAACATCAGCATCCCCTCCAACGGAACCCACGGCAAAGGCTACGTCATCTACGGCCTGCAGAACCCTCAGGGCGCGGTCTCCATCCCCGATAAAACTTCCACCAAGTTCGGCGCGGGCAGCGCTTCACAGAGCGCGACCGCGATCATCAACGACTACGACATTATCAAGAACAACACCTTCACCGTCCGGCTTGACACCAACGCCGTCACCCTCCCTGACGGATTCCGCGACCTCGACGCCGACGGCGACTTCGCCGCGCTGAAGATCGATGAAGGCATCGACGCCAACGGCAACGGTGTTGTAGATTTCACAACGCCCGGCAGCGTGACCTACGGCTTCGAGAACTTCGTCGACACCAACAACCCCGGCTTCGGCTCCGTTTCCGGTGACGGGCTCTACGAACAGACCATCGACGCGACGCAACTCGCCGAGGGCTACCACTTCATCACCACCCGTGCCTTCCGCCACCGCACAGATGGCGGGCCGGCGATCTTTAACGACTTTAAGCGCGTCGTCTACGTCGACCTGCTCCCGCCCGATTCCGCCGTCGACAGCTTCGAGCTTAACGGCACCGGCACGGGGAACATGAACCTCATCATGCGCAGCGTCGACAAGACCGCGCAGGCCGTGTTCGTCTACCTCGACCTGCCCGCCAACGCGACCGAGGCCGAGATCCTCGACATCGATCCGTCGCAGAACACCACCATCAAGATCGACCGCGACCTCTTCCGCCGTGGCTACATCAACGTCAAGGACGGCAACCACGTGGTCACGATCCTAACCGTTGAGCAGACCGGCACGTTCAACATCCAGCGTTTCGCGGGCCTGACCACCAGCGGCGCCAACGGCGCGGGCGTCGGTGACCTGAACTCAGATAACGTCTTCAGCCCCGCCGACCTCAACGCCGTCCCCAACGGGTTCAAGGACATCCTCTACAGCCAGAACGACAAGTTCCACGCCGCCGCCGACGTCAATGCCGACGGCCTGGTCGATAACCACGACCTGTTCGCCCTCGAAGCCGTGCTAATCAACGGCGGCGCGGATCAGCCCACGCTCGACGCCTACGCCCAGGTCCTGCTCGGGCGCGGCGACCTGAACAACGATTCATTCACCAACGCCGCCGACATCGACTTTATCCGCACGCAGTTTGGCTCGACCGACTGGCTGCTCGACCTGGACGTCTCCGGCATCACCGACAACCTCGACGAAGCCATCCTCATCGAAAACATCTTCAAGACCGGCTACGGCGACGTGAACCTCGACGGCGCGATCGACCAGCTCGACCTGGACATCGCCAGCAACAATAACGGCCAATCGGGCCTGGGCTGGGGCGGCGGCGATATCAACGGCGACGGCCTCACGGGCCTGGCTGACCTGAATATCATCCTCGCCAACCTGACCGCGATCCCCGGCGACCTCAACGCCGACGGCTTCGTCGGCATCCAGGACCTTAACATCGTCCTGGGCAACTGGAACCAGAACGTCACCCCCGGCGACTTCCTGCAGGGCGACCCCTCCGGCGACGGCTTCGTCGGCATCCAGGACCTCAACACTGTTCTGGGCAACTGGAATGCGGGGACACCGCCGACCGAAAACACCAACATCCCCGAGCCGGGGACGTCGTTGCTGCTTTCGTTCACCGCGATTGTCGGCCTGCAAAAGCCGCTACCGTTAAATGGCCCAACCAATCCGACGTGCCGATTACTCAAGCATCAATTTCACCGTGACACGCAGTTGGCCGGACTCGGGTGCTTTTATCTTCGCGATCAGCAAACGGTATCCCGGGTTCGGGGCGTCGTAGTCGTGGGGCGGATCGGCGGTGACCCACTCAAAATTAGCGCCGGCGGGTACGGTCAGTTTTGCTTTCAGGGTTTTGCCGGCTTGAGTGAGCAGAGCGGCATCGCCTTTAAGTTCGATCTCTGCCGACGTCAGCATGGCCCAACGGACTTCCGCGCCGGGGCGTAAGCCCTTCAGTTCATCCCGCACCGATACCGCGTGATCAGATTGGACGTGGAACGTGCGCACCACACTTTCAGCATCATCGGCAAAAACTTCCGTCAGGTCGTAGGTCACGCCCGGCGCATCGAGGTCATCGGAAAACTCGAGCATCGTTGCCTGGCCGTCGACGTTGTGTGGCTTGCCGTCGATGGTGAGCGTGTTGTGGCTAAGGTTGCTGATTCGGAAGACGGACCAACGATCGCTGTCTTGTTTTTTGCTCCAGAGGTTGATGCCCAGGGATTCGAGGCTGTTGTAGCTCTGTGAGCCGAGGTCGGCGGCCCAGCGGATGCTGCCTATGTCGAGGACAAACGAGCCGGCGTCCATGTGGCCGTGGTTGATCGTCGCACGCCCGCCCTTGGTCGCCAGGTATAAAGCATCGGGGTCGCTCCACGACGAACGGAACACAGCGATAGGCTGCTCACCGTTACCGTGCCAATACCGTGGCAGATTGATCTCGCTGACACCCGCATCATCCAGCATCGCCCACCAGATCGCGCCCAGCGGCTGCACGCGCTTGCTGTGCGAGTTGGCCCGGCCCCAGTCACGCGTGCGCTCTAGCAACGCAAGGCTCGGGCTGCCCGTGCGCTTGGCGAACCAGAACAGCGCCGGGTCCAGCCGCTCCCCCGCGCCGCCGTCGGAATAATTAAACGATAACCCTGTCGGCCCGACCGTCTGCAACGGGTACTGCCCCGTTTCCATGAACCCGGGCGCGCCGCTTAAGCCCAGGTCATCGCCGAGCACGGATTCGAGCGCCGCGATGAGCATGACCTGGTACGTCGTGCCGTAGGTCCAGTAGCCCGGCCCCTCGGGGTACACGCCGTCGGGCGCGTAGGCGCCCAGCGCGTGGGGGTTGCCCTCGCTCACCATGTCGAGCCACTCAGCGGCACGGTCGGGGTATTCCTCCGCGGTCGCGAGCATCGCCATCGTCAGCCCGCCGAAGCAGACCGAGTTCCAGTTGTTGTCACTCTTCATCCACCAGAGCTTGCCCGCCGTTGTTTCATCGAACGGAAACTTCAGCGCCTTGTCCCACAGCGCGGTGCGCACCTCGGCGCGGAACGCGGGGTCCAGGTCGTGGTAGAGCCAGTCGTACCCCACGGAGACCGCCGCCGCCATCTCCGCGACATCCAGGAAATGCGACGGGTTCCAGTCCTGAAACGCCATCACCGCGCGCATCTCCAACTCAGCCCGTTGCAGGTATTCGTCGCCGCCGTTGAGTCGATAGATAAACGAGCACAGCATGATCCGGTACAGCGCCGTGCGCGACACCGACAACAGCCGCCGGCCGGTCATCTTGCGTTCTACCGGGCCGGTGCCGAGCAGGACCTTGGCGTTGGCTTCGAGTTCTTTGATGCGTGCATCAAAGACGGGATCGGCCGCCCGCTTGGCGCGGATCGTGTCCCAGGTGCCTTTGTCCACAAACAGCCGTGGGTGATCGGGGCGGAGACGAGTCAGCACGTCCCGGCCGCGTGTGTCAATACTTTGTGCGTGAACGGTCGCCGCCAACCAAAGCACGGCCATACCGATGATCGCGGCAATACGCATGAGGCCTCCCGTCGGATCGCATGATGGATGTCGGTTTTATCATCCGGTGGCGGGCGGGTAAGGTCAATAAAAAACCCCGGCTCGCGCCGGGGCAGTGAATCATTTGGCTGACCGCGTCTGTTACCCGGTCACGCGGCGTCTTCGATGTCATCGATTTCCTCGATGCTCGGCGGGAAAGCCGGGGCGTCGGCGGATTCTTTCCAGTCCTCGACGGCGTCGAGCTTCAGCGTCGAATCACACGTCTTGCGGTACCCGAGCTTGCGGATGACTTCCAGCACCTCGGTCCAGGTCGGGAACGGCTTGTCGTTGACGCGCTTGTAGGCATCGACGGCCTTGATGAACAGGAACTGTTCGTGGGTCATCTCGCCTTCTTCGGCGGCCTTCATGAAGTCGCTGCGGCGACGGCCGGGCCCGCGGCGGCGTTCCAGGCCCGTACCCGGCGCGCGCAGATCAACCACCGACTTACGGCGGTCCGGGCCGGGGACACGGCGTTCACTGTCCGAAAGCTTGGCCTTGGGTTTGTTGTCTGATGGGTCGGGCATGGTCTTGCTCCTGTCACCGGCGTGCGGCCGGGGCAAGCGCATCCCCGCGGCGGCCGGCTCAATCGCTGTCATCGTCTAACAGGTCGTCGTCATCGTCATCGTCATCGACGTAGTCATCGTCGTCGTCGAACAGGTCGTCGTCGTCGTCGTCGAAGTCGTCGTCATCATCATCGTCCAGAAAGTCGTCGTCCTCCACCTCGTCGTCGTCGTAGGCGCGAGCGGGGCAGGCGGCGGGGGAGCCGAAGGCGTCGGTGTAACGCCATGCGGACCCAGTCAATTCATCGGTAAGACCTGTCTGAGTGTTTAGCATCACGATCTCCTAATCCGGCGTGTCCCGGCTGGCCCGGTCGGCGTGTGCCGGCGGGGCGGTGGTAGCCGGGTATCAATCTGGCGGTTAAACTATCTGCCCCGTGGGGTTTGTCAATGGTAATCGGCTGGTCCGGGGCGGAAACTTTTGCCCCGCCGGACCCTTGGGCCGGCCCCGCGAGCCTGGAGAGACCTGATTTGTCGGATTCAACCGCTAACCCCCGGTGGCACATCGCCGGCGCCATCGCCGCCTGGCTGGTGCCCGGCCTGGGCCATTGGCTGCTCGGCCAACGCAAGCGGGGGGTCATCCTGCTTATCAGCATCGGCTTATTGTGGACCAGCGGCTTTTTTATCGGCGGGGTCGGCGTCTTCGACCGTGCAGGCCACCCCATCTGGTTCCTCGGGCAGATGCTCATCGCCCCGTCCATCGTGGTCGAGAAGTGGGACCGCTCGCTGCAAGGCCCCGATGCGGCGCCCGCCCGCCCCGACGCCGCGGTCATCCCCTACACGCCCAGCTACGGCCACGTCCACGAGCAGGGCGTGCTCTACACCGCCCTGGCCGGCATGCTCAACCTGCTTGCCATCATGGATGTGCTCTACCAGGACCCCGCCAGCCGTAACCGTCACAAACGGACCGCCGAAGCACCACCGGCCGAACCAACTGCTGCTGAGGCCGAAACCGTGGCCAACGGGGGGGGCATATGACTCCGATCCTAAGCCCCATCGCCGGCCTGCTCGCCAACATTACTCCTGTCGTGCTGGCGTTCCGTCCGTTTCTGGACCCCGTGCCGGTCGATCGGTACTGGATGCTGATGCTGCTGCCGATGGTGGTCGCTATCGCGGTAGTTTACAAAACAATCAAGACCGACCGGCTGGAGAAGATCCCCCGCGAGACGACCGTGCTGGCGGCGCAGATCGTGGCCTTCATGGTCATGGCCGCGGCGGCGCTGTGGATGCTCACCGAACTGGTCTGACCGAACCCGTCTCATTCAATCTCTGACGACCCGGGCCTACCGACGACATGAAGCCGATCCTTGCACAACTCGCCTCGGGCCAGACACTCACCGCCGAGCAGGCCCACCACGCATTCGACCTGATCATGACCGGGCAGTCGACCCCGGCCCAGACGGCTTCGCTTCTGTCGATGATCCAGCTGCGCGGGCCCAGCGTTGACGAGATCACTGGTGCGGCACGGGTCATGCGCGAACGCGCGACCCGTGTCACCGTCCCGGACGGCCTGACGGCGATCGACCTGGTCGGCACCGGCGGGGACCACGCCAAAACGTTCAACATCTCCACCGCCGCCAGCCTGGTCGCCGCCGCGGCCGCGAAAGATCACGATGTCGTCGTCGCCAAGCACGGCAACAAGGCCGTCACCAGCAACTCAGGCTCCAGCCAGGTACTCAAAACCCTGGGCGTACACCTGATGGTCAAGCCCGAAACGTTGACCAGGTGCTTAAGCGACGCGGGCATCTGTTTCTGCTTTGCGCCGGCGCACCACCCGGCGATGAAGCACGCCGCCCCGATCCGCGCCGACCTGGGCTTCCGCACGATCTTCAATATCCTCGGCCCCCTGACCAACCCCGCCGGCGCGACACGACAGGTCATCGGCGTGTTCGCACCCAGCCTGACCATGACCCTGGCGAACGTACTGAAAAAACTCGGCTGCGAGCAAGCCATGGTCGTCCACGGCCAGCTCCCGGCCAACACCGGCCAGGCCCACGGCACGCTCGACGAACTCAGCACCTGCGGCCCCAGCCAGATCAGCCACGTCAAGGGCGAGCAGATCAAGACCTACGAGGTCGATCCGACCACTTTGGGCCTGCCCCTGTCACATCCCGAAGCCCTGCACGCCGACGGACCCGATGAAAGCGCGGATATCATCCGCAAACTATTGGACGGCGCGCACGGCCCGGCGCGGGACATCGTCTGCCTCAACGCCGCCGCCGCGCTCGTCGTCGCCGATATCTCCGACGACCTGGTCGAAGGCGTCGAACGCGCCGCCGAGGCGATCGACTCGGGTAAAGCGAAAAACGCGCTTAACGAGCTGGTCCGCATCACACAAGCCGACCCGACCCCCCAGCCTTGAAACGTGAGGTTGATCCATGGACAACCCGAGCCAAAGCGAAGCGCAACAGGGTGCGGTGCTCATCGGTGCCGTCGCCGTGCTGGGCGCGATGGCGGCCGCGGGCGTGTCCTGGGCGATGCTCGGGTACTGGCTGGCGTGGAAGCTGCAGTTGTCACTCGGGATGATCCTCCCGCCGCTGGTCGCAGGCGGCGTCGGGGGCGTGATCATCCGCTTCGGCGCTCAAGGCGCGCTCGGTCGACGCACCACGTGGATCGCCGTGGCTGCCGTGCTCATGGGCTGTATTGTCGGCGACCTGGTCTGGATTATGCTCGCGCAGCAGAAACCGCTGAGCGTGCTGCTGGGCCCGGAACTTCGTCTGACGATCAACGCCATGACCAACCTGCCCAAACTCGTGATGTATTTCTTCGCCTGCTACCTCGCCTACGCCATCTCGGTCCCGCCCCGGCCCTACGTTTCTGAGTGACGCAATAAAATCCCCCAATGCCCGACCGGCCCTACAACCTGGCGATCGAGACCTCCGGCCGAAGTGGCTCGGTCACGCTCGGCCGTGGCGAGAAAAAAGTCACCACCGTCGGGCTGCAACACAAACGCCGCCACAACGTCGAGCTGATCCCGACCATTGATGCGCTCTGCCGGGAGCACGATATAAAACCCGACGCGATCGGGCAGGTCTATGTGTCGCTCGGACCGGGCTCGTTCACCGGCCTGCGCGTCGGGATCACCACGGCGAAGATGCTCGCGCTGGCAAATGGTGTCGAGGTGTTCGGCATCCCGACACTGGACGTGCTCGCCGAGAACGCGCCTGCGGAAACCGAACACGTCGCGGTCTGCCTGAACCTCAAGCGCGACACCGTCCACAGCGCCGTGTACCAACGCGAGGGCGATCGCTGGTCCGCAATCGTCGAGCCGAAACTGCGCACGATGCCGGAACTGCTCGAAGCGTGCCCGCGTCCGGTGTGCCTGATGGGCGACCCGCTGCCCGCCATCCCCGATGAACTTTCTCAAAGCGTCACCATCTTGGGCCCCGATTACGCCGAAGGCCGAAGCGACGCGGTCCACAAGCTCGGCCGCCACGCCGCCGCCACCCGTCCACCCGACGACCCGATGCTGCTGGTCCCCCTGTATATCCGCGAGCCCGAGGCCGTGGAGCTGTGGAACCAACGGCACGGAGAAGAAGAAGTGGTTAGCGGTTAGTGGTTGGTGGATGGCACCGGAAACTACGCCCCGGGCTGTGATTTTCAACGGTTATGGTATGTTACGCGGCTCAATCCCCACACGACCTGCCCGTCAACCCGCATAAAGCACTAACTACTAATAACTAACCACCGGCACCCCATGCTCCCCAAGATCGTCATCGTCGGCCGGCCTAACGTCGGCAAGTCCAGCCTGATGAACATGCTCGCGGGCCGGCGCGTCAGCATCGTCGAGCCGACCGCAGGCGTCACGCGCGACCGCATCGCTACCACCATCCAGCTCCCCCAGCTTAGCCGTGGCGACAAGCCCCGCTACGCCGAGCTGATCGACACCGGGGGCTACGGCCTGACCGACAACCAGAAGCTCACCCCCCAGATCGAACGCCAGATCGCCGTCGGTCTGGGCGAGGCCGACCTGCTCCTGTTCGTTATCGACGCGCAGGACGGCGTGACCGCACTCGACGAAACCGTCGGCCGGATGATCCGCACCAGCGGCACGAAAACCAAGGTCATGCTCGTCGTCAACAAGGTCGATGCCCGCACCCACGAGGCCCAGGCCTACGAAGCCGCGAGCCTGGGCTTCGGCGACCCGGTCATGGTCTCCGCCATCACCGGCTACAACAAGGGCGCGTTCTACGAACGCATCCTCGACGAGATCGACTTCGATCAGTTCGACGCCGAGACCGACGGTAACAACCCCGCCGAAACGGGACCATTAATCGCGCTGGTCGGCAAACGAAACGCCGGCAAGAGCACCATGGTCAATGCGCTCGCCGGCGAGCAGCGCGTCATCGTCAGCGAGATCGAGGGCACCACCCGTGACTCCGTCGATGTCCGCTTCCAGATCGACGGCAAGACCTTCACCGCCATTGACACCGCCGGCGTCCGCAAACGCAAGAGCCTGGAGAACGACATCGAGTACTACTCCATGCACCGCTCGCTGCGCAGCGTCCGCCGCGCGGACGTGTGCCTTCTGCTGATCGACGCGGCCGTGCCCATCAGCCAGGTCGATAAGAAACTCGTCAACGAGATCAACGAACACTTCCGCCCGACGGTCATCGTGGTAAACAAGTGGGACCTCGCCGAGAAAAAAAGCACGCAGGAGGAGTACGCCGAGTACCTGGACAAGGAGCTTGCCGGCCTGAACTTCGCGCCGATCGTGTTCACCTGCGCCAACAAGGGTGAGGGCATGCGCGAGGCGATCGGCATGGCGATGAACCTCTACGAGCAGGCCCGCCACCGCACACCGACCGGCGAGCTGAACCAGGTCGTACAAGCCGTCATGGCCACCGGCGCACCCAGCTCCAAGATCGGCAAGCAGCCAAAAATCTACTACGCCACCCAGATCGAGATCAACCCGCCCACCATCGCACTGTTCGTCAACCAGCCCGAGCTTTTCGACAGCAACTACCTGCGCTACTTCAGCAACCGCCTGCGTGAGGAACTCGCCTACTCGGAAGTCCCCATCCGCATCGTCGTCCGCGGCAAACAACACGTCCCAGACGACGCGAAACTCTAAGCAAGCGCCCGAATCCGCCGCTTGCAGCCAGCGCTTTCTAAAAAGACTTATTGGTGGTATATTGATGGTTGCTGTTGCGCGTCCAGCGCCGCCTCCCGTCAACCGTGAACACTTGGAACCCCGCCATGCCCGACCAAGTCAAGTACCTGCTCGACGAAACGCACATCCCCACGCACTGGTACAACATCCAGGCCGACCTGCCCACGCCCATGCCCCCGATCCTGCACCCCGGGACCGGCAAGCCCGCGTCGCCCGCGGACCTCGCCCCGATCTTCCCCGATGCGCTGATCGAGCAGGAGGTCACCACCGAGCGCGACGTCGAGATCCCCAAACCCGTCCGCGAGATGTACCGACAATGGCGCCCCGCGCCGCTGTTCCGCGCCCGCAGGCTCGAAAAAGCATTACAAACACCGGCGAAGATCTACTACAAGTACGAAGGCGTCTCGCCCGCGGGCTCGCACAAGCCCAACACCGCGCTGCCCCAGGCCTGGTACAACAAACAGGCCGGCGTCAAGAAACTCACCACCGAAACCGGCGCGGGACAGTGGGGCTCATCGCTGGCGCTCGCCTGCGCACTGATCGGCGGCATCGAGTGCAAGGTCTTCATGGTCAAGTGCTCCGCGCAACAAAAGCCCTACCGTAAAGCCTTCATGGAGAGCTTCGGCGCAACCTGCACGCCCAGCCCGTCGACCGAGACCGACTCCGGCCGGGCCATCCTCGCCAAGGACCCCAACTGCCCCGGCTCGCTGGGCATCGCGATCAGCGAGGCCGTCGAGGTCGCCGCCAAAGACCCCGACGCCAAGTACGCGCTCGGCTCGGTATTGAACCACGTTCTGCTGCACCAGACCGTCATCGGGCAGGAGTGCATGAAGCAGCTGGAGATGGCGGGCGACGACCCGGACGTGATCGTTGGCTGCACGGGTGGCGGATCAAACTTCGCGGGCATCGCGTTCCCCTTCCTCGGTCAACATCTACGCGGCGGCAAGAAGCGCCGCATCCTCGCCGTCGAACCCGCCGCCTGCCCGTCCCTGACACGCGGCAAGTACGCCTACGACTTCGGCGACACCGCCCACCTCACACCCTTGGTCAAGATGCACACGCTCGGCTCTACGTTCGTCCCGCCCGCGATCCATACCGGGGGTCTGCGCTACCACGGCATGGCGCCGCTGGTTTCCCACGCCGTCGAGCTGGGCCTGGCCGAGCCGATCGGCATCCCGCAGCTCGAGGCCTTCGCCGCCGGCGTCGCCTTCGCCAAGGCCGAGGGCATCCTCCCCGCCCCCGAAGCCAATCACGCCGTCGCAGGCGCCTTCCGCGAAGCCGAACGCTGCAAACGCGAGGGCAAGAGCGAGGTCATCCTGTTCAACCTCTGCGGCCACGGCCACTTCGACATGGGCGCGTATCAGGCCTACGTCGCCGGCGAACTGATGGACTACGAGTACCCCGAAGAAGAAATCGCCATGGCGCTCGCCGGCCTGCCGGTGGTCAACGCCTGATGTGAAGCCACCCTCGTTTAGCGGACGATCGCAGATCGCCGCGCCACAATAATCATCTCAACAAAAGAAGCCCACGTTTTCAAAACGTGGGCTTCTTTGTTTATCAAGTTGACGCCCTGCTCTTAGAAGTGATGCGTCCACCTCACCTGACCGCGCACACCCTCGGGGCGGTTCTCGACCTCGGTCTCGAAGTAGAGGTTGACGAAAACGTGGTTGTCCGGGTTGACGTGCCAGACGCAGCCGGGGCCTATACCCAAGACTTTTTCCTCGCCGGGCATCTTGTTGCCGTCGACCTTACTCTTGGTGATCTGTTCGAGGTAGTAGCCGTTCAGGCCCACACGGAACTTCTGGGGCACCAGCTCGTAAGCGACGGCGAAGTTGGCGTGGATCGCCTGGCCGGGCTGGACGTCGTCGGCCGTGGGATATAAACGGTTGCTCGGGTCGTCGTTCTCGAAGTTGTAGAGGTAATGGATGCGTGTCGATGCGGTCCATTGCGGCGCGAAGAACCAGGTGCAGGCCCAGTAGGGGTTCAGCGACGCGTGGTTGGCGCCGGGGTTCAGCTCGTGGTCGGCGTCGTACTTGCCGGTGGGGAGGATGACCTGGAACTCGAAGCGGTGCATGAACACCGGGCCGTTGTCGCCCATGACCGGATCGAACTGAATAAACGGCCCGATGAGCAGGTCGCCGAACCCGCCGCCGTTGTCGCGCAGCGGGGGGACCGTGCCCTCGCCGTCGAGGTGGACGACGGGGAGGATGAAGTCGATACCCCACCTGCCGTCATCGCCGATCACGGCCTGATCGGACTGATAGATGAGCTGATTCAGGCTGACAAAGACATCGACGTCGTAGTTAAGTTCATTGCCGTTGGCGTCGCGGAATTTATGCGAGGAGAAAAACTGCGAATACTGCTGGTAGTACCAGCCCGGCCCGGCCGGGGGCCCGCCGTCGAGGAAGCTGGTAAACCCCAGGTTGACCGCCGGCAGCGCCTGAGCGAGCAGTTGCTGGGCGGTGATCGTGGTCAGGATCAGGCATGCACCGATGGCGAAGGCGGGGTGGCGTGGCACGGCAAGCTCCTTGTGTGCGTATAAACAGGATCACAAAGTCTTATTACATACGCGGAGCATAATCCCCCGGGATGCCAGGCCGCAAGTCGGGGCCATATGGAAGGGCGGTCCCGGGCGTTTACCTGACCACGAACTTGATCCCCGCCTCGGCGCCGATGGCGGCCTCGAGTTTGGGGATGTCGGCCTTGTGGAGCTTGCACATGCGGCCGCGTTCGGGGCCGATCTCGATGTAGAGGCTGTAAAACCGTCCGTCGGGCTTGGCGTAGATGATGGTGTCCTGGCTTTCGAGCCGGGCCTGGCCGCGGTGGTGGTACTTGCAGTAGACCACGCGCTGGTCGGTGACGATGACGCCGGCAAGCCCCTCATCCAACCGGCCGAAGTCCGCATCATTGAGGTACAGGTGGAAAACCTCCTGCGGGCGCAGCTTGCACCAGGACTGGATCCGGCTTCGGCAGACCTCTGACAACTCCTGGAACCGGTCGCCGTGCAAGAGTGACGTCTCACGTTCGAGCAGTTCGTACTCCGGCCCGCACACGCCGTTGACGCGCGACAACCACTCCAGCGCGCAGACCGCGTCGGGTATCAGAACTTCGGCTGTGATGCCGCCGCTCGGTCGGTCGCGGGTCATGCAGTGGATGACCTTGTTGGCGTAGCGCGTGCTGATGTAGTAGGGCATGGTGAACAGGAAGGGGTTGGGCATGCCCTCGATGGTGCCCATCATCTGCATGATGTCGCGTGCCGAGCTGTCGCCGAGGCTGCGGATGTCGTGGCCGGCGCTGATGTCGGCTGCGTTGGTCTTGACACCACGCGCGCGGTCGGCGAAGACCATCGGGCGTGCGATGAGCTTGGCGCGTACGGCGGTGCCGCTGTAGACGCAACGTGTGGGCATCGATGCGCGGAAGCCCTCGTGCTCGAGCCACTTGGCGTCGAAGGCGAAACGCACGCCGGCGCTGCCGCACTTGAGCACGACCAGGTGCGGGCTTTTCGGGTCGGTGCGCAGGTTGCGCGGATACTCACTGGGTTCGTCGCTGTCATCATCGGTCGAGGCTGGCCTGGGCCGGGCGACCGGGCGGGGCGTGGGCGGCGTGGGTTCGGTTTTGACGCTGGTGTCGACGGGCTTATCGAACGGCACGCCGACGATCGTCTCGCCGGCGTTGTGCTCCTCGACCGGGGTGGGTGCCGTGGTCTCAACCGGCGCTTCCTTCACCGCGGCCTGCGCGCGGGCGACCTGCGAGGCGTGGTTCTCATCCGACTCGCGGTTGCGGTGGTCGATGACATCGCTGACGTCCTGCTCGATCCAGCCCGAGACGGTGTCTTCGAGCAGGTCGGTGCGCGTGGGGATGATGAACCGGTCGCCGCACGCCGGGCAGCGCGCGCGTCGGCCACCGGCGCTGGGCGGTACGTTCAGCGGTGTCTGACACGCCGGGCACGGTACGACATGGGTGTTCATCATGATGTCGGTCCCACAAACAAGGAAATGCCAGCCCCCGGATCGACCCTGAAATCCACCCCGCCCCGTAACCCTTGATCCGCTACCACTAAAGCGTATCCCACGCCGGTCGCCGCGCCAAGGTGTAATCTCTAAGTTTTTGTTGGCAACCGTGTTGGGGCGCGTCTACAGGCCGGTTATCTGGTCGATCAACCACCGGGCGAAGTCGGGTTTGGCCATCGCGCCCGGCTCGACGCGCCCGCCATCGGCGGTCAACCACAGCGGCGTGATATGGTCGCCGTCCATCGTGCCCAGCGGGTTGGCGACCATCGCATCCACGCCCTTGCGCTTCATCTTCTCGATCGCCCGGCCCTCCATCTCCGACGGCTCCTCGAGCGCGAAGGCCACCACCTTCTGCCCCGGACGCTTCGTCGACGCCACCGCGGCGACCAGGTCCGGCGTGGGCTGGAGCCTCAGATTCAACTCCTTGTCACGCCCGCCGTCGGACTCGCGCTTGATCTTGCCCTCGGCGATGCGCTCCATCCGGTAGTCCGCCACCGCCGCCGCCATCACCAGCACATCGCAATCCACAAAGTGCGCTTCGAGTAGTTGTTTGAGTTCCGCTGAAGAACCGAATCGGTAGATCCGCATCTTCTCGTGCATCGACGCGTGCATCAGTACCGGCCCCAGCAGCAGCGTCACATCGTGCCCCGCCGCCGCCGCCGCCTGCGCGATCGCGATCCCCGTCTTGCCGCTGGAGCGGTTGCTGATGAACCGCACCGTGTCGATCGGCTCGCGTGTTGGACCGGCGGTGATGAGGAGGCGCATGAGAGGGTGTAGGGTGTAGGTATTTTATTTAGGAAGCGACGCGACTTGTCGCGCTATCAAACCGACGCGGTTTCCTCGACCTTCAGCGCCTCGGGTCCGATCGTTGTGATCGTGAAATCCCCGGGCGGGTTGTCACGCAGGAAATCGTTGAGCGTCTTGTGCGTCACGGAATCGACCCGCGCCGCCAGTTCGTCGAGGCTGCGGGGCCGGCCCAGGACGTACTGGTCGGTCGCGATCGAACCCGCCCGCGCACCGGTGGATTCGCCCTGCATCACGAGGTTGGACTTCATGCCCACGATCGCGCGGTTGAACTCGCTCTCGTCGATGCCCTGCGTGATGCGACGCAGCTCCCCGGCCATCACGTCGAGGGTTTCCTGGGCGCGGGGGGTGGTGGTCCCGGCGTAGCCGAACACCGCGCCGCGGTCCCGGCCGGCGGCGTAGGTGGCGTAGACCGAGTAACAAAGCCCGCGCTTCTCCCGGACCTCGGTGAACAACCGCCCGGACATCCCGCCGGACAGCGCCGCCACCGCAGCACGCTGGAAGATGCTGCGCTCATCCGCTTCGGGTGGCGCATCGTACGCCAGCGCGATGTGGACCTGTTGCGTATCCGCCTCAGCGTGCTGGTACCCGCGCGGACCTTGGCCGGTCGGCTGAACTTCTTTGTATGCGCCGGTCCAGTCGGACAGGTGTTTGACGACCAGATCGCGCAGCTTCGGCCAGTCGAGCCTGCCCGCGAAACCGAGCACCGAGCCGTCCGGCACGCAGGTACTGCGCCAAAAGTCACGCAGCTTGTCGGGCGTCACGGCCAGCACACCCTGTTCCGTGCCCAGCGGCGACCGGCCCAGCGGCGTGGGCTGGTGACGTTCACGCAGCGTGAGCATCACCTTCTGCTGCGGCTCATCGTCCAGCGACTTGATCGATTGCAGCGCGAGGTCACGGCTCGGTTCCAGCGCCGCACCCTCCAGCGCCGGGGCCGTGACCATATTTAGCAGCAGCGGCAGCGCCTCGTCGAGCTTCTCGGCGATCATGGTAGCGCTTAAACGCAGGTGCCGCGTCTCGACGTTCGTGCCCCGCTGCACACCCAGACGGTCCAGTGCTTCACAATGAGCGCGCGCGTCCAACCCGCCCGCTCCACGGGTGATCATCTCATCGAGCAGCGCCGCCACACCCTGCAAACCTTCCGGCTCATGGGCGACGCCCGCGGGGGTGAGCAGCGTCATCGAGAGGGACTGGGCGGTGTCGCTGGGTTCGGCGACCAGCCACAGGCCGTTGGGCAAGCGTTCCTGGTAAATCCGTGTCATCCCCGGATTGTAGCGGCTGATCCTGCCACGGGCCGACCGGCGGGGCGTCTGCGGGTGTTACTGAGCGATCAGTGACGGGCGCTCCACGGCCGGGGCGGGTTCGGGTTCATCGGCCGACTCGGGCTTGTAGGTGCGCTTCTGCCACCAGGGGATATCGGCGGCTTCGTCGGCGGCAGGGTCCCCGTCCGGTTCGCGTGTCTGAACATCGCTGGTGGTGCGCTTGTCCAGGCTCGCGTGCTGGACGCTCGTCACCGGGTTGGGGTTGAACGCGAGCGGCGCGCGGTCCGGGTCTTCATCGGTGGGTAAGGCCCGCAATGATGTGCCGTTGACCTTGTTATAGAGCTCCAGCGTCAAACGATGGGAGACCTGCCGGGGCACACGGGCGCGGACGATGCCGAGGTTGGGGTTGTACCAGAAGGCGGCCTGCCCGGCGTCTTCCGCGAGCGGGTCGGGGGGTTGGTCGCGGTAGTCACCCGCCGGAGCGATATCGATCCACGGCCTGTCGCCGGAAGCCAGCGGGTTGCTGGGCATATCGTCCTTGAACCATTCGGGCATGACCTGCGGCGGGAATTCCCCGGCATCCTCCTCCTCGCTCTGCCACAATACACTCTGCAGTGCAAGCTTGTCATCAAACTGCGTCAGCGCCTGCCGCACGGTGGCCAGCTCCCGCTCGCGCCGCTCGGAAGCTTTGCGATAGGAGACCACCCCGATGAGGAGGGTCACAACCAACATCAGGATCATGCTGTCGATGATCGGGCGCATACGGTCTCTCGGCCGGGGTTACCATGTGCAGCATCGGCGGTCGGCAGCTGTGGGATTAGCGCGTTTGCCGATAATGTTCGTCCGCGCGTGGCTGGCAAGGCTCACACGCGACCCAGCCGTTACAACCTGGACAACCGTCGAAACCCGCCCATGCGTCAGAAACCGAAGCTCGAAACGCTCAACAACCGGATCACGCGGTGCAAACGCTGCCCGCGTCTGGTCACGCACTGCAAAACCGTGGCCAAAGAAAAGGTCACCCGCTACCGGGACGAACCCTACTGGGGCAAGCCGGTGCCAAACTTTCTGCCGCCGGACCCGGAAAAGGCACGCCTGCTGATCGTCGGGCTGGCGCCCGGCGCGCACGGCGCCAACCGCACCGGGCGGATATTCACCGGAGACCGCTCCGGCGATTTCCTCTACGCCCAGATGCACCGGGCCGGGCTGTGTAACCAGCCGCAATCGATCAAAACCGGTGACGGGTTAAAGCTCATGGGCACGATCGTCACCGGTGCCGGCCACTGCGCCCCGCCGGGCAACCGCCCCACACCCGATGAGCTCAAGGCTTGCGCCGGCTACCTCGACCAGACATTCGATGCGCTACCTGATCTTTCGGCCGTGATCGTGCTGGGTCAGATCGCGCACCGCGCGGTCCTTGGCGTATACCGCCGACGCGGTGTGATCAACAGCCTTACCCGCCACCGTTTCGCCCACGGCGCGGTGTTCACGTTCGATAACGCGCCGGCGCTGCTGTGTTGCTACCACCCCAGCCAGCAGAACACGTTCACCGCCCGGCTGACGCCCGATATGCTGCTTAACGTGCTGGTCAACGCCCGAGAACTGGCCCGCGCCGGTTCAGAATAACGCGGGCTGCGCGTGACGCGTTCCCGCCGTCGGGCTGGATTATCACGCATTTCAAGCCGATCTTGAATAGGTCCCGGGTGCGCCGGCCCCGATCGACCGACTTGCCCGACGGATGATCGTCAATAACCATGAGCCAAACCGAGGAACAACCCGTCGAATCGCCAGGACACCGCGCGCGCGTCGCGGACATGCGTAACCTGGCGCAGGCGACCCTCAAACAGATCGGCCGTCTGGACATACGGCCCGGATCGCTGATGGCCGTTCTCGACGCACCGCCGGATGACCCGGACAAAGTCACCAAAGCCCTGCTGCAATCGTCCGTGTTGTCCGCGCGGGTGCTCAGCGTGACCAACTCCGCGGCGATCGGGGTCGTCGGCGAGATCAACGACATCCGCCGCGCCGTCATCCACATGGGCGCGGCGAGGGCACGCTCGATCGCGATGGCGTTCGGGCTGCACATGCTCGCCGAAGAGTCCGGACTGGACCGTGACCTCGCCCACCAACTCTGGGTCAACAGCCTCGAAAAAGCCCACCTGGCCCGGCTTGTCGCGCAAGCCATCGATCCACAACAAGTCGATCGTGCCTACACGTTGGGCCTGATTCAGGACGTGGGACTGTCCGCCCTGTGGGTCATCGCGCCGGATTTTTACAGCAAACTGGACGGCGACACACCGGCACGCGTGCCGTTAAGCCTGCTGGAGCAGGAGCGCTTTGGCATCGATCACGCCGCCGTCGGCGCTCACCTGTTGAAGTCCTGGGACGCCTCGCCGATCCTTTGTGAAGAGGTACTCAACCACCACCTGTACACCCGGATCCGCAGTGACGCTACGCCCACAAATATGGGCAACCTCATCGCCGGCATCCTCCCGCACGTCGGCGAAGCGATGACCCCCGACCGCTCGGAATGGGTCGCGGCGGTCCATTGCCTGTTCCTGTCCTCGGCGTACGACTCCCCGGAGGCCATGATCCGGGCCGCTTCTCGCGCGGCACACGAGGTCCATGGCGGGGCGCCGTCGATCCGCATGGATCCCGCCACACGGCTGAAACTCCTCAGCGAGGTCCATACCGATACCGCCTACATGGTTCGCCAGCTCTGCGAGATGGAAAACCTGTTGTCTCAGAAGTTCCAACAGGTCAACGAACTGCAGTTCGAGGCGGTGACCGATCCGCTAACCCAGGTGCTTAACCGCCGGGGCTTCGACCGGCTCAGCGAACGCCGGATGCAAACGGCGATCGACCGCGGCCTGCCCGTCTGTGCCGTCGTCCTGGACCTGGACGGGTTCAAGCGGGTCAATGACACCTTCGGCCACGACGCCGGCGACAAAATGCTCACCGAATTCGCCGAACAGGTCCGCAAGAACATTGCGTCAGGCGACCTATTCGGCCGGCTCGGAGGCGACGAATTCGCGATCTTCCTGGTCAACGTCAACAACGAGGACGCCCAGCGCATCGTCCAACGCATCGCCAGGGCGTGCCACGGCAAGCCGGTGGACTTCGGCAACGGCCGGCAGGCCCAGCTGTGCTTCAGCGTCGGGGCCGTGACCTGCCCGAAACCTGACGCCCAAACCCGCGTCGCCGACCTCCTCACCGCCGCCGATGACGCCATGTACGCCAGCAAGCGCTCCGGACCCGGCGGCGTCACCGTCAGTGAATACCCGGGACACAAAAAAGCTTCCTGAAACCACTAAAATTTAACACTTGTAACACGCATACTATTGTTATCCTATTCGCCTACATCAAGGGTCTTGCCGTCCCCCAACCCCAACCCGACGGCGATCGGAACCCAAGCGGTGCAGACTTTAAAACGGGAAACCCCCGACATCGAAACCTCGACCGACGACTACGCCCGCCGATTCAGCGGGCCCGTGGGCACCTGGCTGCTTGACGTCCAGTGGGACGCCATCCACAAGCTCCTGCGCAACTGCCCCGGACAACAAGTCCTTGAAATAGGCGGCGGGCACGCACAACTCACCGGCTCGCTGCTGGACCACGGCTACCACGTCACCGTCATGGGCAGCGACGAATCCTGCGCACACCGGCTCAAGCCCTTCATTGAACCCGGACGCTGCGCATTCCACACCGGCGACCTGCTGAACCTGCCCTACGAAGACAATTCGTTCGACACCGTCATCGCTATCCGACTCATGGCCCACGTCGAGGACTGGCCCCGGTTCCTCTCGGAAGCAGCACGCGTCGCCCGGCACGCCGTCATCATCGACTACCCCTCGCTGATCAGTGTCAACCGCGTCGAGAAACTGCTGTTCGGCCTGAAGAAGGCCCTCGAAGGCAACACGCGGCACTACCAGTGCTTCACTACGAAAATGATCCGCGACGCCTGCGCATCAACCGGCGTAGCCCCCTGCGCGCGCCAGAGACAGTTCTTCTGGCCTATGGTCGTCCACCGTGCGATGAAGATGCCCAAAGTCTCGCGGGCGCTGGAACGCACATGCCGGGCCGTCGGCCTGACCTATCTGCTCGGCTCACCGGTCATCCTCAAACTCGCACGCACCGAACCCACGGAAAGCTCTTCCGCCGCCACGCTGGCCGCCGCGATCAAGCTGCTGTTCCTGACCAATTGGGGGTAAAACCACGCCGATCGGCGTGGTTTATACCAATAGCGCCGCCGGGTTTTCCAGGAGCTGCTTGAAGGTCCCGAGGTATTCCGCGCCCTGCGCGCCGTCGATCACGCGGTGGTCGCCGGACAATGTCGCACACATCTCGTGCCCGATCACGATCTGCCCGTCACGCACGACCGGCTTCTCGATCGCGCCGCCCACCGCGACGATCACGGACTGCGGCGGATTGATGATCGCCGTGAACTGATCCACGCCGTACATCCCCAGATTGCTCAGCGTGATCGTGCCTTCGCCCATCTCTTCGGGGGTCAGCCCGGCCTCGCGTGCTTTCTTGGCAAGCCGTTTGGTGTCGTCGCTGATCTGCCTGAGGCCTTTGTTCTGCGCGTCACGGATGACCGGAACCACCAGCCCGCCGCCGCGCTCGGCAGGCAGCGACACCGCGACGCCGACGTTCACCGTGCCGTGCTGGATGATCGTATCGCCGTTCCACGAGCTGTTCGCCGCCGGGTGGCTCACACACGCCAGCGCCGTCGCCCGGACAATAAAGTCGTTGACCGAGAGTTTGACGCCCTGCACTTCGAGCTGGGCATTGATCGTCTTGCGCAGTTCCATCAGCGGGTCCATGTTGATGGACACCGTGACCTGGAAGTGGGGGACCGTCGTCTTGGATTCGACCAGCCGGCGTGCGATGGTCTTACGCATCCCAGAAAGCGTGATGGTCTTTGATTCAAGCCCCACCGCCACCACCGGCGCGCTGGGCGCCGCCGCTTGCGGCTTAGCGCTCTTGGCCTCGGCCACAGGTGCCACCGTCCCGCCGCCCTCGATCGCCGCCTGCACGTCCCGCTTGATGACCCGCCCGTCCGGCCCCGAGCCGGCGATCCCCGAGAGATTGATCCCGTGCTCCTCCGCGATCTTGCGCGCCACCGGGCTGACCCGCTGCCGCCTGCTATCACTATCGTCAGGGCCACCTCCGGGGGCGGGGGCGGGGGCGGATGTCGTGGTCTGGGTAGCTGGGGGGTCTGCGACGGCTGTGCCGCCTCCCCCGCCGGATGCCTGGGATTTTGAGGCCCCTGAACCCTGTTCAGACGCCCCCTGAGCGGCCCCTGCGGCGTCCTCCAGCGATTCGCCTTCCTCGGCCAGAACCAGGATCACGCTGCCCACGGGCACGGTCTGGCCCTCCTGAACGGCCACTGAGGCCACCACCCCGTCGTCGAAGGCCTGAAGCTCCATCGTCGCCTTGTCGGTCTCCACGTCCGCCAAATGGTCGCCCGACGCGACCTCGTCGCCGGCCTTGACCCGCCACTTGACCAGCGTCCCCTCTTCCATCGTGTCCGAAAGGCGGGGCATGGTGATTTCGATAGGCATCCGTCGTGACTCCTAGGGAACTTCTATGTGGGTTTGGGGCCCGTATCTTAAAGCGTGGCGTCCCCGCCGTCACACCGCAACCGATCCCCCGCCGGCTACGTCCTTATCATAGGCCCACCGGATGCCACCCCGGAAGCCCCGGGCTTAAGCCCGCCCGGATTCACGCCCCCCGGAGCAACACCTCATGCCCGACCCCGACCGCACGCCCGACACGCCCCGGTCACGCAAGATTTTCTGGATCAAGCTGCTGTCGACGATGGCGGCGATACTGCTCGGGACGTTCGTGCTGTACCGGGTCGTGGCCTACCGCGCCCTGAACCAGCGCATCGAGGCGGTGCGGGCGTCCGGCTACCCGATCGAGCCGGAGGAACTCAACGCCTGGTATCCCATGCCCGAAGGCGAGAACGCCGCGGATGTGTACGACGCGCGTTCCGCGATCCCGGCTGACGACAAGTCCGAGGGCGTCCCGGTCGTGAGCACGATAGCGGGTTACGTGCCCGGCCAGCCGCTGGACGAGGAGATGGCCGGCGCGGATCGAGGCGTTCCTGGCAGCACGCCGACATGCTCGCCCTGCTCGAAGAGGCGACCAAGCTCGGCCCGGCCGTTTCCCCTGGATTTCAAGGATGGCTTTAGCGTGCTGCTGCCGGAACTAGGCCCGTTAAGGCGTGGCACGCACCCTGAAAGTGCAATCGATCTACGACATGCACCTGGGTGATTACGACCGCGCCGCCGACCGCTGTATCACGATCATCGCGCTTGGGCGTTCTCTGGATAACGAGCCTATCCTCATCTCGGGGCTTGTGAACATCTCGATCCAGACACTGGCATATGAACAGATCGAACTGCTGATCGCCACCGGCCACGTCAGCGATGCGAAGCTTCAGGAACTGGCCCGTGTGATCGGGGCAATCGATATGGATCGCCTGATACTGCGCGTGATGGTCGGCGAACGGTGCATGGGTCATACGGTATTCGGCGATTCTGAATCTGTCGCCGGCGTCTTGCCCGGCGGCCCTAAGGCCGGCCGGTTTGTGATGGTGGCCTACCGCACCGCCGGGCTGCTGGACATCGACCACAGCTGCTACCTGGACTTCATGCAGACGCATATCGACTTCGCCAAGCACCCAATTTGGCCGATCCCTGGAGCGTTGGTTGATGACGATCTATTCTTTGAGCAGGTTCCAAGAATTTGTATCGTCACACGTGTTATGACTCCCGCGCTGGGAAGCGCTTATGCTGCTTTTTTCAGGTGCGAAGCCCGACGCCGGACGATCCTCACCGCCATCGCCGCCGAACGCTACCGGCAAGCCCACGGGTCGCTGCCCGCACAACTCAGCGACCTCGTCCCCGACTACCTCGACGCTGTAGCGGACGACCCTTTCACCGGCGACCCGCTGCGTTACCGCGTCGAAGATAGCGGCGCAATCATCTTCAGCGTCGGGAGTGACAACACCGACAACGAAGGCCGGCGCTACGACGACGAAGGCAACGAGAGCCAGGAACAGACCGATATCACATTCACCTTCGGTGGCCTCCAGGAAATCCTCTGGCCGCTGCCCGAACCCGAGCCGGAACCCGAGTACGGCTACGGCGAGATGGGGGAGTATGGCGAGCCATACACAGAAGAGGAAGAAGCCGAAGTATCTGAACCCGTTGACACGCAGAACACCGAATCCACCGAATCAGCGCAAGCGCCGGCGGATGTTACCGACACACCTGAAAACAAAATCGAAGAACAACCGTAACCGCGCGGAACAAAGCCGGCTCATGCGGCGCAGCCGCTTGGGCCGGGTGGGGTGTTCGTGTCAATCCCGGGGCGGCCCCGGCCAAGGCCCTGCGGGCCATGACCGGGCTTGAAGGTTGATGAAAGAGTTATAAGCGTTACGCGTTGTATGTGACCGCGCGCACCGCTTCGATGATCTTGCGCGTGTTCGGGAGCATTTCCTGCTCGAGCGTGCGGTTGTAGGGGGCGGGGACGTCGTCGTTGTTCACGCGGATCACCTTGTTGTCCAGGTAATCCATCGCGTGTTCGTAGACCTGCGCGGCGATCTCGGCGCCGACCGAAGCGAAAGGCCAGCTCTGGTCGACGACGACGCAGTAGTTGGTCTTTTTCACGCTCTTGACGATCGTGTCGATATCCAGCGGTCGGTAGGTGCGTGGGTCGATGACCTCGCAGTCGATGCCTTCTTTTTCAAGTTCCTCGGCCGCGTCGAGCGCGAAGTGGACGGGCCGGCCGGCGGCGACGATGGTCACGTCCTTGCCGGGCTTCTTGATGTCGGCGACGCCGAACGGGATCGTGAAGTCCTCGACCTCGCGTGCGGTCGGGGGGGCCCAGGTGTCTTTGATGTAGCGGGAGAAGTCTTTGTCGCCGCGAGCGCCCAGGCCAAGCATGCGTTCGGATTCAAGGTTGAAGACCGGGTCTTCATCACGGATCGCGGTCTTGAGTAGCCCCTTGGCATCGCGGGGCGTCGAGGGGATCGCGACCTTCAGGCCGGGGACGCTCGAGAACATTGATTCGACACACCAGGAGTGGGTGGAACCCAGCTGACCGCCCGCGCCGTTGTTGCCGCGGAACACGGCCGGGCAGCCGAACTGTCCGCCGGACATGTACAGCATCTTGGGCGCGTTATTGATGATCTGGTCGGCGGCGACGAGGCAGAACGACCAGCTCATAAATTCGATGATCGGACGGAGCCCGTACATCGCCGCGCCGATGCCTAAGCCGGAGAACCCGGTCTCGCTGATCGGCGAATCGACGATCCGGCGTGGCCCGAACTCGTCGAGCATGCCCTGGCTGACTTTGTACGCGCCGTTGTACTGCGCGACTTCCTCGCCCATGAGGAACACGCGCTCGTCACGCCGCATCTCTTCCTGCATCGCTTCGCGGAGGGCTTCCCTGTACTGAATCGTCTGCATATCGGTGTTCGTTTCTCGGTGTTGAAAATACGAAAGAGGCTTACTCGCCCGAATTGTTGTCCGTCAGCATCTTCGGCAAGCCGCCCTTGACGAACGGCGGGCCGTAGGGCTGGGCGTAGATGTCGGTGAACATCTCGGACAACGGCAGGTCCGGCGACTCCTCGGCGTAGGTGACCGCGTCGCGCGACGCGTCCTTGGCCTTTTTGTCCAGCGCGTCGATCTCATCCTGTGTGGCGAGCTTGTTCTCTACAAGGTAGCCGACGAGGGTGTTGATGCAGTCCTTGTCTTTCTTGTCGTTGACCTCGTCCTTGCTGCGATACTTCTGAGGGTCGCTCATGGAGTGGCCCTGGTAGCGGTAGGTCTTGGCGTTGATAAAGCAGGGGCCGCCGCCTTTCTGCTCAAGGCCCAGTTGGTCGCTGGTGCTGCCACGCGCCAGGTCGGCCTCGCGTTTGAATACCTTGTAGGTGTCCAGCACGTCCATGCCGTCGCACTCGGCGTAACGCATGCCGTAAGCGGCGGCTTTCGCGCCGAGGTTGTCGGCGGCGGCGGTGCCGCGGTGGATGGCGGTGCCCATCGAGTAGCCGTTGTTCTCGACGACGAAGAGGATCGGCAGGTTCCAGATGGCGGCGAGGTTCATCGCCTCGTGGAACGCGCCCTGGTTGATCGCCCCGTCGCCGAAGAAGCAGACGGCGACGTTATTTTTCTTTTCGTATTGGATCGCGAACGCCAGCCCGACGCCCAGGGGGCACTGCCCGCCGACGATGGCGTGCCCGCCGTACATGTGGTGGGGCTTGTCGAACATGTGCATGCTGCCGCCCTTGCCCTTGGCGCAGCCGGTGACCTTGCCGTACATCTCGGCCATGCAGTAGTTGGGGTGCATGCCGCGGGCCAGAGCGTGGCCGTGGTCACGGTAGGCGGTGATGATCGGGTCCTCGTCGTGCAGGGCGGCGACGGCCCCGACGGCGGTGGCTTCCTGACCGATATAGATGTGGCAGAACCCGCCGATCTTGGCCTGCTGGTACGCCTGCATGGTCCGCTCCTCGAACCGGCGAATGAGCATCATCTGATAGAGCATGTCCATCAGCTTGGGCTTGGGCAGGCTGTTCTTGGCCGTGGGTTTCACCTTGTCCTCAGTGGTAATGGGGGTCATCGAGGTTCCTTGCACGGTCATCGGCAAACACAGACGAGGAGCGTCGGTCTTGGGCGTGGGCCGCCTCCTCGTGAAACACGCGAAAATTCCGGGTTGACGGCCGCGGGGTCACACTGGCGCGAAACGGGGCCGGCCGTCCCAAGACACCCAGAGCGCCCCCGCCCGCCGGGCCACCGGCAGCAGAGATCGCCGCTGCCGTGGGGGCGCAGGTGCCTTCAGGGGTCGGCGTAGTTTAGGGGCCGGGCGTGATAGCGGCAAGTGTTTGCCACAAAAGGCCGGGAAGACCGCCGGGGACATCTGGGGGAGTTTCCGGGGGCGGGGGCACCGGCTCGCCAGCACCGGGGGCTTTCGATTACACTCTCGAACCGTCCCGGTTGCTCATACCCGATCAGGCATTTGTCCATGAATCGCACCCCTTGGCGTCAGACAGCGGTTTCCTTCGGGCTGATGCTGGGCCTGGCCCTGATAGCGCTGCTGGCCAACCGTGCCCACGCCCAGGGGATCGACCCCCAGCACCGCCTGATCGCCGCGATCAAGGTCCAGGGCCTGAAGGTCGTCACCGAGCGGCTGGTGCTGAATAACGTCCGCTCCGAGGTCGGCGGGCCTTACGACAGCGACACCGTCGCGCAGGACATCGTCCGCCTGACCCACCTGGGCCGGTTCGACAAGGTGACCGCCCGGGTCGAACCGCAGGACGACGGCTCGGTCGTGCTGATCTTCGACGTCTCCGAGCAGGCGATCCTCACCGATGTGCAGGTCGTGGGCAACAAGGCGATCAACGACGGCGAGGTCCTGGGCATGGTGCTGCTTCGGCCGGGCGACCCGTCGGACCCGTACCTGATCGAGCAGGGGCTTAGCCGGATCATCCAGGCGTATCAGGACAAGGGCTACTTCGTGGCCGACGTCTCGATCGACCGCGAGGTCCTGGACGAATCCAACATCCTGGTCTACCGCGTGCGGGAAGGACCGCGCGTCAAGATCACGGGGATTAAATTCGAGGGCAACACGACCTACACCCGCAAACAGCTTAAGAGCAAGCTGCGCAGCAAGGTCTACTTCCCGATCCTCCAGAAGGGGGACCTCAACCGTGAACAACTGGAGCTTGACGCCTCCAGCGTCCGGGACTTCTACAACGCCCGGGGCTTCCTGGATGCGCAGGTCGGCCGCCGCATCGACCTGTCACCTGACGAAAAAGAAGCGACCGTCGTATTCCTGATCGAGGAGGGCCGGCGCTACCGGGTTTATCAGGTCCGGGTCCTGCCTCCGGAATCGGGCGAAGAGCGCCTGCTGCCCGACGCTCAACTCCGCCAGCACCTGCTGCTGGCACCCGGGGATGTGTACTCGCAAGACAAGGTCGATCAATCGGTCCAGATGCTCCAGGACGTGTTCGGCCGGCTGGGCTACCTGGACGTTAAGGTGGACGTCTCCGGCCTGCCCCACGAGGACGATGCGCTGGTCGACCTGATCGTGCAGGTAGAGCAGGGCCTGCCCTCGGTCGTCGGCAAGGTCAGCATCACAGGCAACGAACTGACACGGCAGAAAGTCGTGCTCCGCCAGGTCCGAGGCATGGACCCCGGCCGGCCCTTCGACAGCACGGGCGTGGACCGCACCCGCCGGCTGCTGACCGACGGACGCCTGTTCAGCGAGGGCACGGTCACCATCCTCGGCGAACCCGGCGACGAGTCACGCGACGTCCTGATCGACGTCACCGAAGCCACTACCGGCTCGATCAGCTTCGGCGCGGGCGTCAGCTCCGACGCCGGCGTCCTGGGCGCGATCGACCTCAGCCAGCGCAACTTCGACATCACCGACACCCCGCAGACGCCCAAGGAATTCCTCACCGGCCGGGCCTTCCGCGGCGCGGGCCAGAGCTTCGCGCTCTCCCTGCAGCCCGGCGACCAGGTCAGCCGGTACTCCATCTCCTTCCGAGAACCCAGCGTCCTGGAAACCGACTACTCCTTCGCCACCAGCCTGTCGATCTACGAACGCGAGTTCGACGCCTACGACGAGGGGCGCGCCGGCGGCAGCGTCACGCTGGGCAGGCGGTTCGGCGACGTGTGGTCCGTCACTTCGCTACGCACCACCAGCGTCGATATCTCCCAAATCGAGGTAAACGCCCCCGTCGATGTCTTCGCCACTGGGGCGACAGCAGCGTCACCGGCGTCGGCTTCCGGTGTGGTCCGCAACACCACCGATAGCAGCCTCTTCCACACACGCGGTAACCGCTACGAGGAGTTCAACGTCGAAGCGTCAGGCCGCTCGGCGGCGACTTCCGACTTCGCACGCATCGCCACCGAGTTTAAACAGTTCTGGACCGTCGACGAGTTTCTTCGGCCGACGCACCGTCCGGTTAGCGCGTCGGCGCGTCGATCATCCCCGAGGACGGCGAAGCGTTCTTCGAAGGCTCTACCTCGGTGGTCACAGCTCCTTCCGCGGCTTCGAGTTCCACGGCGTCAGGCCACGCGGCATCCGCGCCGACACGCTAACCCCCGGCGACGACGCCGTCGGCAGCGAATACTCACCACTGGCGTCGAATACAACTGCCCGATCTACTCCAGGGTCCTCCGCGGCGTGTTCTTTTCCGGCCTTGGGCACGCTCACAGGAAGGCGACCCCGGGTTGATGACTGGCGTGTCTCGGTCGGCGCGGGCCTGCGGATCAAAGTGCCGTTCTTCAGCTCGGCACCTTTCGCGCGGACTGGCCGTGCCGTTGCTCAAAGAACCCGGCGACCAGATGGTCCTAAGCTTCAGCCTCGACCTGCCGTTCCCGCTGATCCCGGATGCCGTGGCCGAAACAGCAGAACCCGGCCGGGCCGAATGGCGTATGATGAAAAGCCCTCTCGCCCACGGAAACCCCGGTTTGCCCCGCTCACACCCGCGTTAGAACACCCGCCGCCGCTATTGATCCACGGCCGGGCTGAAACGCAAACCTATATTTGGAGAACCGGCATGCCTATCAAACACGCAACATCCTCATCGCCACGCGCCTCGCCGTCCTCGTCTCGACTCCAGGCTGGTCGGTATCGCCCCGAGGAGCAGCGCCCGGCGGCGACCCATCGTCGCCGTCGTCGATCTGCGCCTCTGACCCTGCGTGAAAAGCAGCAGATCGATTCGGAGCTGGAAACAATCCGCACCGCCTGACCACGGAACGCGACGACCGGCGAAAGAGATCGCCCAGCTCCAGCAGGACACGGACATGCTCGTCTGCTTTACACCCGCTTCACCGGCTTGCCAGAGAGGCTACGAAAGGCCGCGGCTGGATTGCAGCTCTGGGCTATACGAGCAAACAAGCTCGCCCGTGAGAGAACCATGCGGATCACCCAGCTGACCAAGAAAGCCGAAGAAGAAGCCATCGAAGCCGTCGCCAGGCCAGGAACTCGACGTGGTGCTCTACAAGAGCGAACGATGCGCGTGGGCACCGACCAGCAGGGCCGCGTGCAGGCCGCGAATATCAAGGTCGTCGCTTGGGCCGGCAGCGCCCGCAGAGCATCACCGGACAGGTCGCCCAGCACATGAACAGCCAGTTGAGAACAGCCGCTAAGCCCCCGCTACGGTTGCTCCGAACCGGTTGTGACCGACAACCAGACCCAATACCGGCCCCGGGCACAGCTCAGGCTTCGTATCCAACCTGACCGGATATCCACGTTGAGTCACGACGCGCGCCAACGCTTACCGCCGCATCCATCGCCGAACGTCGGCGGTGAACTCATCGGCCGGACACCGTCATCCTGGCATCAGCGACTTCGACCACCAGCCCAGCCAGCCAACTCACGCTCATCGGTACCCAACGCTACGCCGGCCGCTGGAACGAATGCCCCGCGCCAGAATCGCCCTGATTATGACCTGAATTGCCCCAGCACCGACGCGAAAACCCTCATCCGGATCGACAACTCCAGACCCTCGCATTCTCCAAAGCGGCATCTCCTCTTCGCCCCGCCACCGGTCGCGTACCACACCGGCATACGCGACAGCCATCATCCACGAACCTATACGCTCGGGAAAAACATCACCGTCGGCCCGCACTGTCTCATCGGCCCGCACGTCACGATCAGCGATAACTGCACGCTCTACAACCGTGTCACCATCTCGACCACACCACCGTCGGCAACCAATGCACCTTCTGGTCCGGCGTGCGTCATCCGCGACCGCTGCACGATCGGCGACCGATGCATCATCCACCCCAACGCCGTCATCGGTGCCGACGGCTTCCGGCTACCGACCAGATGACGCCCAACAGCCCCGCACCTGGTCAAGACCCACAGATCGGTACCGTCGAGATCGGCCACGACGTCAGAGATCGGCGCGAACGCCTACATCGACACCTTGAAGTGCAACGCCACCGTCATCGGCGACGGCTGCAAAATCGATAACCTCGTCCAGATCAGGCACAACCGGCTCAGGAAGATGGTCGTCATCTCCGGGTGTACCGACGTCGGCAGCTCGACCGTCATCGGTGACGGCACGATGATCGGCAGGCACGTCGCGATCGCCGACCACGTCGTTATCGGCTCCGGCGTCCGACTCGCCGGCGCTTGGTCCGCCGGTGACCCGGTGACGCTCCCCGACGGCGTGACCTACGCCGGCTCTGCACCAGCCTTCCGCGAAGCCCTCAAGGGAAGTCCGGGCCCTGACCCGCCTGCCGGACCTTTTGGGAAGAAACTGCGTCGCGCCGTTAGAATGCCCCCGGTGGAACCGTCATTGCCATCCCATGACCCAGGCCCCGGAAGCACATCCGGGAGCAAAGAGCCTTAACCCCGGCCAAGACCGGACCCCGTGACCATGCAGGCAGCAGACTATCGGTAGAAGCCGTCACTCAAAGGCCCCGGGCTGTTCCACGAACAGCCGCGATACGCTAGGCCCGCCGGGCCTAACGCGTCCGCTTCGTCCGCACCGACTTAGGCGGTGTCGAAATCCCACTTGCTCGTCTCCCACGTCGTCCGCCGCTACGACTGCACCCCGCGCTCACCGCACCGGCGACGCCGTCATCGAGACCTGCGAGCACTGCCTCTCCGCCGTCGCAGGCCCTGAACATCGACAACCTCATCATCGAGATGGACGCCCCGAACTGCCGCAGGCCGGACGGCTCGGCCCAAACCACATTCCTCGACGCGGCTCACCGAAGCCGGTGAAAACATCCCGATCAGCCCCGACCACTGCCTGGTCGTCCGCCACCGTCGTCGTCAAGCAGGACGACGCCATGATCACCGCCATGCCCTGTGATGACGCCGAAGACACCCCAGCTGCTTTACGGGCCTGGACTACGGCGGAACAACCTCGGTCGACAGACACACGAGTTCAGCTTCCAGGGCAGCAGCTACGCACGAGATCGCCCCCGCACGCACCTACATCCTCTGAACGCGAGGCACGCGCTTCTGCGCGAGGCCGACTGGGAACACCCTCCGGGACGATCACGGTCATCGGCGACAACGGCCCCATGGGCCACAACGCCATGCGAGAAATTTCGAGGACGAACCCGCCCGCCACAAACTCACGGACCTCATAGGCGACCTCCTGCTCGGTTACCCCATCAAGGGGCCGTGTCATCGCCGCTGAAGTCCGGCCGCGATTGAACCACCAAGCTCGTCCGCCAGCTCATCGAACACACCAGGCGCAGGTCCACGCGCCCGACCTGGGCGTCCACCAAAGCGTCTTCGACATCCACCGAGATCCACCGCTTCCTGCCGCACCGCTACCCGATGCCTTCCGGTCGACCGCGTCGTCGAGATCGACGGTGACCGCCAGGCCGTGGGCATCAGAACGTCTCCATCAACGAGCCGTTTTCGGGACACTACCCGGCACCCCGATCATGCCCGGCGTGCTCGTCGTCGAAGCCATGGCCCAGCTCTCCGGCGTCTTGATCGGTCAGAAACTCGAACACACCGGCAAGCTCGCCGTCCTGCTCTCACTCGACCGCGTCAAGCTCCACTGACCCGTCACCCCCGGCGACCGCTCTTGATGGAAGCCGTCAGCGTCAAGATACGCGGCCATCGTCCGCATCCTGCAGCCGCATCGCCGAAGACCTCGCCGCCGAAGCCGAGTCAAATTCATGCTCGTCGACGACGATCAGGGAAGTAGACCAGACCGGCGACGATCCACCCCAGTTCGGTCGTTGAACCCGGCATAACGCTCGCCGAGGACATATTGTTCTGCCGGGTTGGGCCCCGCTCGACACTCGGGCCGGGCACGAAACTGGTCAGCCATGTCTGCGTGCTCGGACGCACCACGCTCGGCACGGGCAACACCGTCTGGCCCTTCGCCACCCTCGGCGCGGACCCCCAGGACCTGAAGTTCAAAGGTGAGGACAGCGAGCTGGTCATCGGTGACCACAACGACATCCGCGAAAACGTCACCATACACAAGGGCACAAAAAACGATGAGGGTGTCACCCGCGTCGGCGACCACAACCTCATCATGGCCTACGCCCACCTCGGCCACGACTGCGTCGTCGGCAGCCACACGATCATCAGCAACGCGGTCCAGTTCGCCGGGCACGTCCACCTCGCCGACCACGCCATCGTCGGCGGCGCGACCGCCTGCCACCACTTCGTCACCATCGGCCAGTACGCCTACGTCGGCGGCATGACCCGCATCGTCTCGGACGTCCCGCCCTTTATGATCGCCGAGGGCAACCCCTCGCGCATCCGCGGCGTCAACGCCATCGGCCTGAAGCGACACGGCTTCTCCCCCGACGACGAGGCCCGGCTCAAACACGCCTGGAAGCTGCTGTTCAAAAAGGCCAGCGAAAACGAGGGCGGCGCCAGCAGCACCGCGCTGGACGAGCTCGAATCGCTCTACGCCGGCGACTGGATGGTCAAGGCCCTCCTCGACGCCATCCGCCGCTCCGCCCAGGGCACCCACGGCCGATACCGCGAGGGTTTGCGGAAAGACAACCGATTCACCAACCCGGTCAGGTAAATAGCCGTCGGCCTTTAGCCCTTGGCCATTAGCTGCTATGTTGAGCGGGCGATCGCAGATCGCCGTGCCCACCGCGCGGGCGTTACCCGTGGGCCATCGAACAAAACGAGGCGCGTATCCCCGACCTGGTCCCCGAACCCTGAACCGCGAACCTTATGCCAAACACCGTCCTCATCACCGGCGCCGCGGGCCTGATCGGCTCGCACCTCTGCCAGGTCAAGCTCGCGCAGGGCTGCCACGTCGTCGGCATCGACAACTTCAACGACTACTACAGCGTCGAGCAGAAACGCGCCAACGTCGCCGAGTTCGCCGGCCACGAGCGCTTCACGCTCTGCGAGGCCGACATCCGCGACACCGAGGCCGTCAACGAAATCTTCGCCGGGCACAAGCCCCGCGCCGTTGCCCACCTCGCCGCCATGGCCAATGTCCGCTACTCCATCGGACGCACACCGCTCTACTCGGACGTCAACATCACCGGCTCGGTCAACCTCCTCGAAGCGGCGCACCAGAACAAGACCGAAGTCTTCGCCTTCGCCAGCACCAGCAGCATCTACGGCAAGACCACGCAACTGCCCTTCATCGAGACCGACGCCTGCAACCTGCCGCTCTCGGCTTACCCCGCAAGCAAAAAAGCCATCGAATTGATGGGCTACACCTACCACAACCTCCACGGCATGAACTTCACCGCGTTGCGGTTCTTCAGCGTCTACGGCCCACGCGCCAGGCCCGACATGATGCCCTTCATGGTCACCGACCGCATCGCACGCGGCGACACCGTCACCCTCTTCGACGCCGGCGACATGAAACGTGACTGGACCTTCGTCGACGACATCGTCTCCGGCGTCAGCGCCGCCATGGACACGCCTTTGGGCTACGAGGTCATCAACCTCGGCCGCGGCGAGCCCGTCCTGATGAAGGACTTCGTCACCATCATCGAAAAACTCGTCGGCAAACCCGCCAAACTCGAAACGCCCCCCGCGCCCGCCAGCGAACCCAAGATCACCTTCGCCAACGTCGACAAAGCGAAAAAACTATTGGGTTACGCCCCCAAAACCTCCATCGACGACGGCCTCGCCAGACTCTGGGCGTGGTATCAAAAGCAATACATGCAGTAGCGGCCGGGGATCGGGGTTAGGCGATCAAGAACCACGATCAATCACCACCTATAAAGCGACGCAACTTGTCGCGTCCTCCCATTTCACGGCGCGGGCGGCGCGCCGTTCGGAATCTCGCCCCCCGGCTGATAGTTCTGCTGACGCTCAATCAACTCCTCCAGCGTCTTGCCGGTCTGCGCCTCGATCAATTCGCGGGCTTCCCAAACG
>JAWKTA010000043.1:0-45693 GCA_041402025.1 Phycisphaerales bacterium
CCTGTCCCACACCTCGCTGCAAACCGGGTTGAGCGCCAGAGCCGCGGTGAGCGCATCGACGCCCTCGCTCGGATTGTCTTTGTCAATCAGCAGGTCGGCCTCTGCGATCAGCGCCGGCCAGTACGCCGGGTCCAGGTCCTGACGCACACGCCCAAGCAGGTTCAGCGCGAGCTGGTAATCCTGCGCGGGCCTGCCTTCGAGCCGGGCGAGCGCGACCAGCGCCTCGGCGGCGGCGGTCAGTTCGGCCGGGTCGTTGAATTGGTCGCCCCGCAGCTTGTCACGCCAGGGTTTGAGTAATTCCACCGCCCGCGCGGTTTGGCCGAGCTGTTCGTAGGCCTGTGACGCCAATAGCGCGGCCTGCGCGGTTCCAGCACCCTGCAGAAGTTGGATGGTCGTCTCCGGTTCACCTCTGCGTAGCGCCGCCTCGGCACGCAGCAGCACATCGGCCAACTCATCCTGCAATGCGGGGTTTTCCAGTTCGTCTTTAAGTAGCGCCAGCCGGGCACGCTGGTTGGGCGTCAGTTCGGCCGCGGCCGGCAGGGCGTCCCATCGGCCGTGGAAGATGAGCAGGTCGGTCTTGTCCTGTTCGCTGTTCAGCGGGTCGTCGACCAGCACCTGGACCATCGGGGCAGGCTCGATCGGGGGCAGCAGCGGTCGTTCGCCCGGCTCATCCGCCCGCACAAAACCCGGCAGGCACAGTAGTGCGGCGGCGAGCAGGCGGGGCGTCGTGGTTCGTTTTATCATGGTCATGCTTCTATTCACTCTTACTACAGGATCGGCTCTTCGTATGACGGACTTGCAGAATGACTTTGCCGGGCGGTTCCCGATCCTGCGTGAGATGGTATTCCTCAACCACGCGGGGGTCGCCCCGATCAGCGGGCCGGCGGCGGACGCGGTGCGGGGATACGCCCGCCAGGCCGAATCCATCGCCTACGTCGATGCCGGCTGGTACAAGCGCGCCATCGAGGTCAAGCGGGCCGCGGCCAAATTGATCAACGCGGAAAGCCACCTGGAGATCGCCTTTATCCCTAATACGTCCAGCGGTCTGAGTCTGGTCGCCAACGGGCTGGATTTCGAGCCGGGCGACAACGTCGTCATCACCAACGTCGAATACCCCGCCAACCGCTACCCCTGGGAGAATCTTCGGCGTCTGGATGTCGAATTGATCGAGGTCAAGCAGCGGGCCAACGGGCGGATCGATGCCGACGATGTCTGCGAGGCGATCACGGACCGGACGCGGGTGGTATCGATCTCGCACGTGCAGTACGCATCGGGCCATCGGATCAACCTCAAGCCGATCAGCGACATGGTGCACCGGGCGGGGGGGTACCTGTGCGTGGACGCGATCCAGAGCCTGGGTGTGCTGCCGGTGGACGTGCAGGACATGGGGATCGACTTCCTCGCGGCGGACGGGCACAAGTGGATGCTCGGGCCGGAGGGGTTGGGTTTTTTCTATTGCCGGGAAGAGCTTTGCCCCCTGGTTCGGCCGTCCGTGGTCGGGTGGATGAGCATGGTGGACGCGGAGAACTATGGCGACTACCGGTTCGAGTTCCAGCAGGATGCCCGCCGGTTCGAGCCGGGCAGTTGGAACATCCCGGGGATCATCGGCCTGGGCGCGAGCCTGGATTTATTGAACGAAGTCGGCATCGACAACGTCTGGGCGCGCGTCGATGCGCTAACCACGCGTTTTTGTGAAGGCGCAACGAAGAAGGGTTACGAGATTTTCACGCCGCGTGAGAAGCCCGACGAACGCAGCGGCATCGTGATCTTCACCGCCCCTGAGCGCGTGGGCGGGCGTGAGAGCCACCGCAAGATCGTGCACGAACTGGAAAAGCAGAAGATCGTGATCGCGCTGCGCGAAGGCCGGCTGCGCGTCAGCCCACATTTTTACAATACGGCCGAGCAGATGGACCGGGTGGTGGAAGCGCTGCCGTAAAGCCCACGGATTGAATCTGTGGGTGGCAGGTTATTCCGGGGCCGGCGCGATGCGGTTTTCGTCCGTCTGCCAGCCGGGGTCGGTGGGGAGCGTTGTATCGAAAGCCTGGTCGGGCAGTTCGCTGTTGATCTGCGTTTCGGTCAGGCGCACGACGGTCTGCGTTTCGGAGTCGTCCAGGCTCGAGACCTGCACGGGCAACAGCGATTCGCGGTCAAACCACAGGTCGATCTGTGTCAGGTCGGTCTCGTGGTCTTCGCGTGGGGTGAGTTTGAGGTGGACGCTGTTTTCGGGGTCTTCATCGGCGGGTTCGGCGGTCTGCACGTTAAAGCGGGCGAGCACCTTGTCTTTCTTGAGATTCAGCGGGATCGGGAACGGGCCTTCACCCAGTTCCATCTCGCCGCCGGCTTCTTCATCGTCGGGTACGAGCTGGTAGCGGGTCGCGGTTTTGTTCTCGTGGTCGCGTTTGAGCAGCCATCGGCCGTCGTAGATGTAGTAGAGGTCCGGCTCCGACCAGTGGCCGTCCACGAGTTTTTTGTCGAAGTGGACACTGAACCGCGGCGGCGGCCCGGCCTGGTAGACGATGTCGCCGAAGCGGCGCTGCTCGTCACCGAGCAGGAGCTGGTTGCTGTCGTAGCGGAGTTTCGCGGTGAGGTTGTGGATGTCCGCTGCGCGGGTCTCGATGCGTTGCAGCCAGTCCTCGGCCGAAGGTTCGGTCGCAGTGGTTGCCTGCGCCTGTTCGGATCCAACAGCCGGTTCGGCCGTGGCGGGCTGGGCCGAGCAGGCGCTGAAAGTGGACAATAACAGGGCGGTGCAGAAAAGGTATCGCATCACACCATATTAACGCCCCGGCGGCGGAAAAGTTCCCGGGCGGTCCCGGTTCAGTTCCTGCGTGGCTGGGGGAAGCGTTCAAACACGGCGTGCGTGGGGTCCAACGCTTTGATGCGCTGCGACACGCTGTCACGGGCCGCGCCCAGGTGCCCGACGAACCAGCCCGCGAGGCAGGGGTGGGCGGCCAAGCGGTCGATCTCTTCGGCGACCTCGGCGCTGGGCCGGCCCTGTGCGCTGATCGGGACGGATTGCACCAGCAGCACGCCCGCGCGGTCGGCGGCCTCGTAGAGAAGCTCCGGGCCGTAGTGGTCGCGGATCATCAGAAGCGAATCGCCCGTCGCAGGCAGCAGTGTTTTTTCGTTGACCTTGTCGACCATGACCACGCTCTGGATCCTGCAACGTCGGCCGTTGACGAGGAACCCGGGCTTGTCCAGGTCGATGTCGTCCGTGTCGCAGCGCACACTGGTCAGCCCGATGGTGACGGTGCGCTGATCGACGACGCTGTCGCCCTCGACCAGACGCAGGGTTAACTCATAAAGCGGCTGCTCGCCCATGCCGGCCGGCCACCAGCGTTGCGGGTGTACGACCTCGAAGCGGACGGAGCCTTCGCCCTTGTGGACGGGGGTGCGGGTGTGTCCCTCGTCGTGGAAGCCGTCCACGCTCTGGATGGTGATGTGGACATCCGCCTCGCCGGTAAACCCCGCCTGCGCACTGGGGATCGGGCCGACGGTGTGGAAGTGGGTATCGATGACCGCCTGGTCTTCATCGACGTAGCGGACCAGGGGGCGAACGGAAGCCAGTCGCATCTGCCCAGACATGTTGCAACTCCTGTTCTGACGGCGCAAGCCTAACCGTCCTGATAAACTGTATTATCGACCATGGGCGCGGAAAAGCGCAATGAAAATTTTGTTTTGTGTGCCGGGGCGGTTTGGGCGGGTTGGGGGGCTTGCCCGGCACAGGCGCGTAACGTGGCGCGGGTACAACCGGACTAGGCTTTAATATTACGCTTGGAGTAAACCACGATGACGACCTGCATGGGTTTGGGCGCACAGGGCATGGCCGGTTGCCTGCTTTTGGTCCTTGCGTGCTGCGCGACGCTGGCGTTGGGCGTAAACGGGGCATCCGGTGCCGACCCCGCCGAGCGTGCGGATGAGGTCCGCCGGGGCATGCCGATGCGCCCGGACGGCAAGAGCCGGACGCAGCTTTTCTACGAGCGGATCGCCAGGGGCGTCGAGCCTGACCTGAAAGGTTCGCCTGACAAGCTGGCGTTGTATTTGGCGCACTTCGAGTCCGAGGCGCTCAACGACCGCAGACAGATCGCGTTCGATGTCCGGGCCGACTGGGATGAAAAGCTTGGCGAGGTCGTGCTGACGGGGTTTGTTGAGTATCACGAACACCGCGCTTCGCTGGCCAACTACTTCATCACCCTTGGTTTTGATCCGATCGAGGATCGGCTCATCCAGATGCCGGTGCCGGAGTTGGGCGATGAGCCTTTCGCTTCGGTCACGGCGGAGAGCACGTTCCTCTACGGCGACCCGGACGAGCGCAGCGAGACGCTGACACAGTCCAAACGCGGCGAGGTCGTCTTCCTCTTGCGCCCGGCCGAGAACGGCTTTTACTACTGCCACGCATGGGACGGCTACGTCGGCTACATCCGCGGCGCGGATATCCAACGGATCGACACGGAGGCGCTGGTGCGATCAATGCCCAAAGACACCAATCGGAAAACCGACCCGGCCATCGAAGCGGGTTCGACGCTGATGGGCACGCCCTACAAGTGGGGCGGCACGACCGCCGACGGGATCGACTGCTCCGGGCTGACGCGGTTCTCGTTCTCACACATCGGCGTGCTGCTGCCGCGCGACGCGGACCAGCAGGCCCTGGTCGGCCGGCTCACCGCGACACGCGCCCACCGCGCGGGCATGCAACGCGGCGACCTGATGTTCTTCATGGGTTCACGCGGCAAGATCAGCCACACCGCGATCTATATCGGCGACAACAAGTACCTGGGTCCGGCGGTCCCGGTGTTCGCATCGGCAGTCTCGACCCCAAGGACCCCGCCTACGAAGAACGCCGCGACCACGGCTTCGCTTTCGCCAAGCGCTTGGTGCAATAACCCGAACTCAGCAGGACTCTTCATATGCCCCAGCCGCACGACAACGACCAGGCCCCGAGCATGCTCGTCTCGCTGAACCCATACGACCAGTCCGTGGTCGGCGAGGTGATGGTGACGCCGGCAAGCGCGATCCCGGAAGTGGTGGCACGCGCTCGCAAGGCGCAGCCTGCGTGGGGCGAGTTATCTCTGGACGAGCGTCGCGACGCGCTGCGGCCGCTTGGCGAACGGATCAGCGCACGCCACGAGGAGTTCGCCAGCCTCATCACCCGTGAGATGGGCAAGACGATCAAGGAAGCCCGCAGTGAAACCGCGACTACGGCCGGTCGCCTGCCGCACGAGCTGGACGCCATCGTGGCGGCGCTGGCCCCCGAACAACTGGATGACGGTTCGACCCACTCAACGCTCTATTACGACCCGTTCGGCGTCTGCGCGTGCATCACGCCCTGGAACTTTCCTCTGAAGATGCCGCACTGGCTGGTGATCCCTGCCCTGATGGCGGGCAACGCGGTCGTGCTCAAGCCCTCCGAAGAAACGCCCCTCACCGCACAACGCTATATAGATCAGTTCGCGGGCCTCGTGCCCGACGGCGTGCTCCAGGTCGTGCACGGCAAGGACGACCAGGGCAAGGCGCTCGTCGCCTCGGACGTGGACCTGATCGCCTTCACCGGCTCGCGCGAGACCGGCAAGCACATCATGGCCGCCGCCAGTTCCGGCCTGAAACGCATCATCCTCGAGCTCGGCTCGAAAGACCCGCTCGTCGTGCTGGAGGACGCGGACATCAAGGCCGCCGCACGCTTCGCCGTCGCCAACAGTTTCGGCAACGCCGGGCAGGTCTGCGTCAGCACCGAACGCATCTACGTCCCCGATTCGATCGCCCCGACGTTCCTGAATGAGATGATCGAGGCCGCCCGCCAGATCGCCGCCGGCAACGGGCTTGATGAAACCACCACGATCGGCCCGATGGTCAACGCCCGGCAGCGCGACCACGTCCTCAACCAGGTCGATCAGGCTGTGAAGCAGGGGGCCAAGGTCCTCTTCGGCCACACCGGGCACCACGGCAACTTCGTCATGCCCACCATCCTCACCGACGTCACCCACGACATGGACATCGCCCGAACCGAGACGTTCGGCCCGATCGCCTGCGTGATGACCGTCAAGGATGAGGACCAGGCCGTGCGGATGGCCAACGACAGCGAGTTCGGCCTGGGCGCGGTCGTCTTCGGTGAGCCGGAGCACGCCGGCCAAGTTGCCCGCCGGCTCAACGCCGGCATGATCGGCGTCAACAAATCCGTCGGCGGCGCATCGGGCGCGCCCTGGATCGGCGCACGCCAATCCGGCTACGGCTACCACGCCTCACGCGAGGGCCACCGCCAGTTCTGCCAGCCGCGCGTGGTGAGTTTTTCGAAGTAGCGCAAGACAAAGCAAAAAAACTTTTTCGCGCCGCATCTCGCCCAAATCGCCCGGGATCGGGCGCTGCCGTGCGCGTAAGTCACGCTATGCGCATGATCTAACGCCCACTAAAGTCGCGCGGCCGCGCGGTTTTTCGCTTGGTCCGATAGCCCGTTATCCGTTGTAAATCCTTGGTAAGTATCAATAAACACGGGCGTGTTGTCGATATTTCGCATCGCCCAACAGGCGATTGGTAACAAGACTCCGGAGCACACCGCGTAGGTGCAAGCTCAATAGTTCATAGTGACAGAGAGGCTTCCATTATGGCAAGCACCCGCAAGACCACGGCGAAAGCCAAGAGCAAGTCGGCCACCAAGGCCAAAGCCAAGACCAAGAGCAAGATCAAGAGCAAGGCCAAGTCGGCCGCCAAGCCCAAGAAGGCCCGCAAGACGGCCTCGAAGGCCAAGAGCAAGACCGCTGTGAAGAGCAAGGCCAAGCGTAAGACCACCGCGAAGGCCAAGACCCGCAAGACCACCGCCAAGAGCAAGGCTCGCAAGACCACTGCCAAGGCCAAGACCAAGTCGCCTGCGAAGAGCAAGGCCAAGTCGGCCGCGAAGCCCAAGAAGGCCCGCAAGACGACCGCGAAGAGCAAGGCCCGCAAGACCACTTCCAAGTCCAAGACCTGGAAGTCGACCCCTTCCAAGAGCAAGGCCCGCAAGACTTCGGCCGCCAAGAGCAAGAGCCGTAAGCCCGCGACCAAGGCCCGCAAGAGCAGCACGACCAAGGCCAAGAGCTGGAAGTCGACCCCTGCCAAGAGCAAGGTCCGTCGCACGACCCGTGCCAAGAGCACCGGCGCGAAGACCTTCAAGTTCAAGCGCGTCACCGGCGGCGCCCGCCGCAAGGCCGCGTAAGACGACCACACCACGGATGGGAAATCTGAGCAGCGCCGGCCGAAAGGCCGGCGTTGTTTTTTGCGCGCGTTCACAGGCAATCTGCGTCAACGGTGAAATCTGCGGTCTGCGCCTTTGTTAATCGTGTTCCCCTATGTGGGTTTCATTCGACCCAGACCCCGCTTTTCGCACGGGGGGGTATTTTGCTAACATGCCGTTCTATACCCGTTTGGGCCGATTCGGAGCTAAATTAGATGAGCCAGACCCCGTTATCCCTCCCCCAGCAGCGCGGGATGGGCCAGACCAGCCGGAAGGACGCCTGGTGGCTGCAGCCGCTGGTGGTGTTCCTAGGGCTTTCCGCCTTCATCATTTACGCCAACTGGGCCGCGTTCCAGGCCTCGTACTACGAGGCCGGGCCGTACCTCTCGCCGATGTATTCGCCGCTCTTGTGGGAAGCCCCGACGCAGGCCGCGTTAAAGGCCGAGGCCTTGGGCGCGGACGCCCACGTGTCACACCACTCCTGGCTGGGTGCCTGGCCGCAGGCGCTTCAACCGAGCTGGGTGCCGGGCTGGATGCTCTCGCCGGCCCTTATCATCCTGATCTTCCCCGCCGGGTTCCGGCTGACCTGCTACTACTACCGGGGGGCGTACTACAAAGCCTTCTGGGCGGACCCGTTGAACTGTGCCGTGGGTGAACCCCGCAACAGCTTCAGGGGCGAGAACTTCTGGCCGCTGCTGGTCCAGAACATCCACCGCTACTTCTTCTACGCCGCCGCCTGCTACATCTTCATCTTGGCCTACGACGCCTGGGTCGGCTTGTGGCACGCCCCGGCGGGCATGAGCTATGACGCCGCCGCAGACGCCGGGATGCTCGAGTTCGGTGTCGGCATCGGCACGCTGGTCCTGACGCTCAACGTCATCCTGCTCGGCGGCTACACCTTCGGCTGCCACTGTGCCCGCCACTTCTCCGGCGGCAAGCACGACCACCTCTCGAAACTCCCCACGGGCAAGAAGCCCTACGAGTGCATCAGCTGCCTGAACCGCAACCACATGAAGTGGGCGTGGTGCAGCCTGATCTGGGTGGGGTTCACCGACTTCTACATCCGGATGTGCGCGATGGGCATCTGGACCGACTGGAGACTGTTCTAAGATGCGTGAGTTCACGACACACGAATACGACGTACTGGTCATCGGCGCGGGCGGCGCGGGGCTGCGTGCGGCGATCGAGGCGGCCGGCAGCGGCGTGACCTGCGGGCTGATCTGCAAATCACTTTTAGGCAAGGCCCACACCGTCATGGCCGAGGGCGGCATGGCCGCGGCGCTGGCCAACGTCGACGAACGCGACAGCTGGACCACCCACTTCGCCGACACCATGCGCGGCGGGCAGTACCTCAACAACTGGCGCATGGCCGAGCTCCACGCCAAGGAGGCCCCCGACCGCGTCAAGGAGCTGGAAGCCTGGGGCGCGGTCATGGACCGCACCAAGGACGGCAAGATCCTCCAGCGGAACTTCGGCGGGCACAAGTACCCGCGCCTCGCCCACGTCGGCGACCGCACGGGACTGGAAATGATCCGCACGCTACAGGACCACGGCATCCACCAGGGCATCAATGTCCACATGGAAGTCACCGTCATCGAACTTCTGATGGACGGCGGCCGGGTCGTCGGCGCGTTCGCTTACGAGCGCGAGCACGGCCGGTTCATCGTCTTCAAGGCCAAAGCCGTCGTCCTCGCGACCGGCGGTATCGGCCGGGCCTTCAAGATCACCAGCAACAGCTGGGAATACACCGGCGACGGCCACGCGCTCGCCTACCACGCCGGGGCCGACCTCATGGACATGGAGTTCATCCAGTTCCACCCGACCGGCATGGTCTGGCCCCCCAGCGTGCGCGGCATCCTCGTCACCGAGGGCGTCCGCGGCGAGGGCGGCATCCTGACGAATAGCGAAGGCCGACGCTTCATGTTCGACGACATCCCCGATGCGTACAAAAGCTCCACCTCGGATAACGAGGAAGAGGGCTGGCGCTACGTCACCGGCGACAAGAGCGCACGGCGTCCACCCGAACTGCTGACGCGCGACCACGTCGCACGCTGCATCGTCCGCGAGGTCAAGGCCGGCCGGGGCTCGCCGCACGGCGGGGTGTTCCTCGACATCGCATGGATCAAGCAGCACATCAAGGACGCCGAAGGGCACATCAAGAAGAAGCTGCCCAGCATGTACCACCAGTTCAAGGAGCTGGCCGGCGTCGATATCACCAAGGAGCCGATGGAAGTCGGCCCGACCACGCACTACGTCATGGGCGGCATCAAGGTTGACGGCGACACGCAGATGTCTACCGTGCCGGGCCTCTTCGCCGCCGGTGAGTGCGCCGCCGGCCTGCACGGCGCCAACCGCCTCGGCGGCAACTCGCTTTCCGACCTGGTCGTCTTCGGCAAACGCGCCGGCGAATACGCCGCCAAGTACGCCAAGGAAAACTCGGCCGGTCAGGTCAACAACGACCAGGTCAACCAGATCGCCGCCTGGGCCGAAGCGCCCTTCGACCGCGGCGACAAGGCCGAAAACCCCTTCACCATCCAGAGCGATCTTCAGGTGATGATGCAGGACAAGGTCGGCATCGTCCGCGAGGAAAAGGAACTGGGCGAAGCGCTCGAAGCGCTTCAAGGCTTCAAGGCCCGGGCCGAGCACGCCGCCGCCGACGTCAACCGCGACTACAACCCCGGCTGGCACACGGCGATGGACCTGCGCAACCTCCTGACCGTCTCCGAAGCGTCCGCCCTGTGTGCACTGAACCGCAAGGAATCCCGCGGCGCGCACACCCGCCTGGACCACCCCGACAAGAGCGCCGAGGAGGCCAAGGGCAACAACGTCGTACGCAAGGGCCCGGACGGGAAGATGCAGATCGAACGGGTCCCGATCCCCACGATCCGCCCGGACCTGGCGCAGATCATCGAGGAGAACAAGTAATGCCCCAGGTGACTTTCAGGGTCTGGCGTGGCAACAAGGACGCCGGCAAATTCGTCGACTATCAGACCGAGATCACCACGGGCATGGTCGTGCTCGACGCGGTCCACCAGATCCAGGCCGAGAGCGCCCCGGACCTCGCCTGCCGCTGGAACTGCAAGGCCGGCAAGTGCGGCTCCTGCTCAGCCGAGGTCAACGGCAAGCCCCGCCTGATGTGCATGACCCGGATGGACTCGATCGACACCTCCACCCCCGTCATCATCGAGCCCATGCAGGCCTTCCCCCTGATCCGCGATCTCGTCACCGACGTGAGCTGGAACTTCGAGGTCAAGAAGAAGATCAAGAAGTTCAAGCCGCGCAAGCCCGACAACGAAGACGGCACCTGGAACATGGTCCAGGAAGACGTCGACCGCGTGCAGGAGTTCCGCAAGTGCATCGAGTGCTTCCTCTGTCAGGACGTCTGCCACGTCCTGCGTGACCACCACAAGCACGAGGAATTCATCGGCCCGCGCTTCTTCGTCTACAACGCCGCCTTGGAAATGCACCCGCTCGACACCGAGGACCGCCTGCTGGACCTCAAGGACGAGAACGGCCTGGGCTACTGCAACATCACCAAGTGCTGCACCAAGGTCTGCCCCGAACACATCACCATCACCGACAACGCCATCATTCCCCTCAAGGAACGTGTGGTGGATGAGTACTACGACCCGATCAAGAAGCTGTTCCGGATCTTCAAGCCGAAGAAACCCGACGCCGCCGCAGGGAAGTAATACACATAAGGGGCTGCGATGATTAATCGTGTCGCCCGAGATGAATATCAGCGGATACACTTACCGTCATTCTGCGCGTGTACAGTTACCGTTATTCATAGAATTCTGTGGGCGCCCCTCCGGTCGGTTGCAGTATTCATTTGTGTGATTTTATTCAACTTTCAGGGCACATTTACCTACGCGAGTGATGCCGATACCGAGTGGGAATTGGAGCAACTCGGCCTCGATTATCCGGCGATCATGCGGACAGAGTTGCTCGCTTATTTCGTTACAGTCGATCAGGGTGTAACGGCGCTGCATGAAGTGGGCAAGGGCGGACTCGTTTGGGCCGGTACCAGTAATGGGATTTTCATCTGTAATGCCGATGGCACCATACGGAATCGCGTATTACACATGGATTGGACGGGGGATGATCGTTATATCTATGACAGGTTGTATACGGTTATCCGTGACTTTGTCCCGCTTGATGACGGAACAATATGGGTTCGCGGTCTGCGAGGCGCACACCGCCTGGATGAATCAGGTAATGTATTGCAGGTTACCAGATCGGATAAGGCGGCCATTGAGCAGCAGTTTGAACTAATGCTTAAAGAGCGGGCTTTGCAGAGGTTTTTCCCGGTCTATGAGGGGCGGGTTCTAATACCTTGGTCGGGTAAGTGTATGGCGGAGTATGACGGCAAGAGTTGGTATCTTCAGCCCCGACCACGAGCTTATTATGGCCGTATCCATGTGCTAGGCGCACGAGCGCTATGCTCAGGGCCGAAACTAATCGATGCCAAGACCGCCGAGCCACTTTTCGACGATATGTATACATTTGCTCAACACCTGGCATCCGATTCGATGCTATGCATGGCCCAAAAAGACTTGTGGCTGATTCAAAACGAAAAATCCGTCAGCATTGGCGAATCACAGATTGACAACCCGACTGGTGGATTTTGTCGGGTCAATGACAATCTATTTGTTTGGTCGAGCCCAAATATGCCGGCTATTGGGATTCTATGGAGAGATGATGGGGGGCTATTTACAGCAGCAAAAACAATCAGGTTGCCCAAGAATCACGATTGGATAGGTTTTCATTCATATCCTCGGACTATCTCGTCACGTCTTAGTGATGCCTGCGGAACAGCAGTTACCCTTGATCAAGGGGTCGGGATATACACAACCTCTGGCATCGTCATCGCTGATCGAGATGAGCTGGAACGTATTGTAAAGGATGAATCCGAGCCCAGTGATAGGCTCTGGCACTTGGTTGTGGATGTCGGGACGCCAACTACTTCTTGTATTCCAAAGAATGTTTATTGGTTGCTAGGAACGCGCGAGGGCTTAATGCGATACAACGTGGTTGATCGCACGGTTGTAAATGTGTGGGATGACTAAGTGGCGGTCTTTCGGTGTGCATTCGATATCTTGCGTGATTACGCCGTCGGCCGCTGCGACATCGTCAGTTGCACGTAGCGGTTGCGCAGCTCGTAGAGCGTCGTGGCGAGCATGTCGGTTTCTTCTTTGCTCAGGTTGCCCCTGGTTTTTTCTTCCAGGACGCTGAGCATGTCGATGTGGTGGCGGGCGAGGTCCAGGTGGGCCATGCGCTGGCCGGTGTGCGGGTCGGGGATCGCGCCCATGGCGAACAGGGCCTGCGTTGTCATGGTGCTGACCAGCGACTCGAAGCTGGCCTCAGGCAGTTGCCTCGCGCCCCCGCCTCCGCCCCCGGAGGCACGGCCCGATGCGGCGGCCGCACCCGTGGATGCGGCGGGCTTGGCGGCCTCGGCCTGCGCCTTGGCGCGGGCCTGCTCGGCCAGCTTCTGCTTCTCGGCCTGCGCCTGGCTCTTCCAGTCGTCATCCACAATAATCTTCGGGGCGTCGTCGGACATCACTAACTCCTCGATTCAAGTCACAACCAATAGTCTATCAGATCAACCGCGAAGGCGCGAAGAGCGCGAAGTCAAGACAAGAAATGTAGACAGGATGACAGGATGGGCAGGATATGTTGTTCTGAAGGTCTGAACCTGATCCTGAAAATCCTGTCATCCTGTCAACATTCCGATTCTTCCGCCTTCGCGGTTTATTTGTTTGTCCCCGCCAGCACACGCAGGCTTACCGGCAGATTAAAGCTCATGTCTTCTTCGACGATGGTGGCGTGCTCGACCTCGCCGGCGTGTTCATCGACGAGTTTCTGGACGATCTGCTGGACGAGGTGTTCGGGGGCGGATGCACCGGCGGTGACGAGCACGCGGTTGATGCCGGCGAACCAGGCGGGGTCGATCTCGCTGGCATCGTCGATCAGTTTCGCGGGTGTACCTTTGGCCACCGTGGAACCTGAGTTGTGGGCGATTTCGGTCAGTCGCACGGAGTTGGAGCCGTTCTGCGAGCCGACCACCAGAACCAGGTCAGCATCGGGCGACAATTCGCGCACAGCCCGCTGGCGGTTGGTTGTCGCGTAGCAGATATCCTCGGTCGGCGGCTCCTTCACCTGCGGATACTTCTGCCGGACGCCCAATGATGCGGTTGGCGTCGTCCACGCTCAATGTCGTCTGCGTGAGGTAGGCGATCTTGTCGTCAGTGGTGAACGGCAGGGCGGCGACGTCCTCCGGGCTTTCGACGATGGTGATCGCGCCGGGCGCTTCGCCGACCGTGCCGACTACTTCATCGTGCCCGGCGTGGCCGATCAGGAGGATGTTGTAGCCCTGCCTGGCGTAACGCAGGGCCTCCATGTGGACCTTGGTCACCAGCGGGCAGGTGGCGTCGATGAGCGTGCAGCCGCGGGCCCTGGCGTCGCTGCGGACCTTCGGGCTGACGCCGTGGGCGCTGAAGACGACGGTGGCGTTCTCCGGCACATCCTCGATCGAGTCCACGAAGACGACGCCCTGCTCGACGAAGTGCTGGACGACGTGGCGGTTATGGACGATCTCGTGGTAGACGTACAACGGCGTGCCGACGATTTTGACGGCCTGCTCGACGGTCTGGATGGCCATTTCGACGCCGGCACAGAAGCCGCGGGGGTTGGCGAGGATCACCTTCATCGGGTCATGTTAGGCCGGCTGCGGGCAGGCATCCAACACGGCGTCCACACTCAGCCAATCCATCGCGGCCGGCGCGGGCGGGGCGAGGACGGTGACGCTCGGGCCGACGGGCGCCCAGAGGGAAGGGGGCGTCGGGCCGAAGAGCGCGACGGTCGGCAGACCCATCTGCGCGGCGAGGTGGGTCGGCCCCGAGTCGTTGCCGATGTAGGCCGACGCGGCGGCGAGGGCAACGTGCAGTTGATCGAGCGAGCCGAAGACCTCCGCGCCGTGTTGTTTTTGCCAGCGCTGGATCACGTCATCGGGCCAGCGATCCGCCTCGGCCTCTCCGAGCAGCGGGCGCACGGGTTGGCCACGGTCTTTCAGTTTCTCGATCAGCGATTCGTAGCGGTCGGCGGGCCAGCATTTCTGTTCGCCGCCGCTGCCGGGGTGGACCGCGATCGGGCCTTTCTTGTCGCCGGCGAACGTGGGTTGTGTAGGCGGCGAGTTTCAGCCCCTGCTCCTGCGCCTGTTGCGTCAGCCAGTCGCCCAGATGGCGGTCGAAGTTTTCCGGCGGCCGGGGGTCGATGTAGATGCGTTTGGCCTGCGGCGACAGCCGTTCGATGTTGACGGCCCAGTCGTCGTTGCCCGTGCTGACAAAGCTGATGATGTTTTGTGCTTCGGTGAACAGCTCGCCGACGGCGGGGCTGACGGAGGTCGGCCCGCCCTTGGCGTGCAGACGCATGAACTCCCAGAGCTGGATGTCCATCGGTTTGACGCCTTGGATCAGCTTCGACGCCAGCGCCGCCCGGGGCCAGTCGCAGATGGCGGTCGTCGGCCCGTTCTGCCGGCGCAGCAACGGGAGCGTGAGCACGAAGTCGCCCAGTGCGCCAAGGTGGAAAAACAGGTTCATCCGCGCTCCTCCAGCCCCGCAAAACGCCTTCGGCGTCACCCCGACAGGATAGGCGATCTGCCCCGCCTGTGCGGTGTGCGGCTTCCGATAATACCTGTTGTCAGGCCGCTGGCTGTCCCGTCTCTTAAGCCGGGGCCTCATCACACCGACACTACACGCGGAGCGGAGTGAAAGGCCCCGAGGCGTTTGGGGCGCGCCCGCTCGCCCGGCCCCCGGATCCGGCCCCCGGCCCATCCGGACCCGGACCCCGGACACGGCCCCTGATCCAACGGACGTAACAGGCTATGGCGAGCAAACGTGTCAAGAGCGGCTTGGAGATCTATCTCAAGCAGATCGACGAGTCCCCGCTGCTGACCGCGGAGCAGGAGAAGGAACTCTGCCGCAACATCATCGAAAAAAACTGCATGGCCTCACGCGAGCACATGGTCAGGTCCAACCTGCGCCTGGTCGTGTCGATCGCCAAACGCTACATGAATAGGGGCCTGCCCCTGACCGACCTCATCGAGGAAGGCAACATCGGGCTGATGAAGGCCGTCGAGGGCTTCAACCCCGACATGGGCGCGCGGTTCTCGACCTACGGCACGTGGTGGATCAAGCAGGGCATCAAGCGCGCGCTGATTAATGCCGTGCAGCCGATCCACATCCCCGCTTACATGGTCGAACTGATCGCCAAGTGGAAGAAGGCGTCGCGCGACCTGGAAGAGGAACTGGGCCGGCAGCCGAACATCAACGAACTCGCCGAGCGGATGGAACTGCCGCCCAAGAAGGTACGCATCATCCACAAGGCCGTCCGCGCTTTCCAGCGCCCCGCCCAGTCCGGCGGCGGCGGGGGTGACGGCGACGGCCCGACCCTCTCGGAGATGCTAAGCGACGACCGCGCCCCATCGCCCGATGAGCAGGTCCTGCTCGACGACGACCTGGCGACCATCGCGCTATTGCTCAACGCCATCGACGACCGCGAGGCGACGATCCTGCGCCTGCGTTACGGGCTGGAAGGCAACGAGCCTCTGACGCTTAAAGAGATCGGCAAGCACGTGGGCCTGACCCGCGAGCGCGTCCGTCAGATCGAGGCCGAGGCCCTCCGCAAGCTCAACAACAAGCTCAACAGCGACCGCCCCTTCGCCGCCATGAACGGCAAGGCCAACGGCAACGGCAAGCCTCACACCCGCCGCACGGCCTGAGCCCGCCACCACACGCACTCAATCCCCACGATACGCGATCAACAGATCAGATATAAGTTATATCTGATCTGTTGTCCTGTTGTTTCACGCGGAACCCGCAGGCTCTGGTCAGATGCTGTATGTCTTTGCGGGAATCCGGGAGTCAAGGCCTTATGCGTATACAAACAACAACCCGCCGCTTCCGCGACGGGCTGTTTATCAGGTGCATTCTTGTATTTTGCAGCCGCTAACGAAAAAACTAAAAGCTAACGGCTCCCTACTCACAGCCGGCTGAAGCGTGACAGCAGGTCGGTGATCCGTGGCTGTTGCGGGTCCAGGCGGATGCTCTTGCGCCAGGCGTTTAAGGCCTCGTCGCGCTGGGCGTTGTTGGTCCGGCCGTCCTGGATGTAGAGCGTCATCAGGCACGCGCCCAAGCCGTTGAGCGTCGCGGTGTCGTCGGGGTTCAGCGCCATCGCCTGGCGGTACTGGAACAGTGCCGGCTCGAACTGGCGCATCTTGAACTTGACGTAGCCTAGGCGTTCGTAAGCGATCACCGACGGGCTGCGGCGGATCAGCGCTTCGAGCACGTTCAGCGCCTGCTGGAGGTTGTTCAGGTGGATGTGCGCATCGGCCAGGCCCAGCAGCACGGGGTCTGCCAGGTCGCCTAATTCCGCGGCCTGGCGGTAGGTGTCCACGGCCTCTTCGTAGCGTTCGAGCAGGTTGTACGTCGCGGCGAGGTTGCACCACGCGGCCTGACTGTCCGGGTCGAGCTTGGTGGCGATCTGCACGAACGTCAGCGCCTCGCCGGGCCTGCCCATCTGCAGGTAGGTCGAGCCCAGCTCGCGGTTGACCTTGAAGTCGTCGGGGTTCAGCCGCCAGGCGGTCTTGTAAGCCTGCAGGGCTTCACGCAGCCGGCCGAGCATCTGCTTCATCAGGCCCAGGCTGTAATGGGCCTCGAACTTGTTCGGCTCGACGATGGTCGCACGCTCATACGCCCGGCTGGCCAGCTCATAGTCGCCGCGCTGCTGGTAGATGCTACCCATGCCCATGTGGGCGTCGGCGATGTTCGGGTTGACCTCCAGCGCCAGCCCGAACTCGGCCAGCGCGGAGTCCAGCAGCCCGCTTTCCTGGAACGTCGAGGCGCTTTCCAGGTGGGCGGTGGCCCGCTCTTCGGTCGAGTTGGCGGAGTTCAGCGCGCAGCCGGCGAGAAGCACGGCGGACAACGCTACGGCGGTCAGGGGAATAGCTCGCATGATGCACCATGATATCGGCTGTCAGGCCCCCGTGAAGCCAACCCGGCCCGGCCTATAGGACGTGACCCCCGCCCGGGCTTACAATCCTCCGTTCAGACACGCACCGACCCCACCGGAACCCGTGATGAAAGTCGCCCTGGCCCAGATCAACCCGACCGTCGGCGATATCGACGGCAACAGCCGCTTGATCGTGGACGCGATCCATCGGGCCAGGCAGGCCGGGGCGGTACTGGTGGTCTTCCCCGAGCTTTCGGTGATCGGATACCCTCCCAAGGACCTGCTGCTCAAGCCCGTGGTGATCGAGGCGTGTGCCAAGGCGGTGGAAACCATCGCCCGGGAATGCAAAGGCATCGCCGCGATCGTCGGGCACCCGGTCCCGTCCGATAACACAACAGGCCGGCTGCTCTACAACGCCGCGACCCTCTGCCACGACGGCAAGCCCCAGCACCGCCGGGTCAAGAGCCTTTTGCCGACCTATGACGTCTTCGACGAGCACCGTTACTTCGAGCCCGGGCCGGATGTTCAGATCACGCCTTACAACGGCCTTAAGCTGGGCATCAGTATCTGCGAAGACCTCTGGAACGACCGGGGCGTCGTCAGCCGCCAGCTCTACCACGACAACCCGATCAACGAACTCGCCCGGCGCGGCGCGGACCTTTTCATCAACTGCTCGGCGTCGCCGTTCACCGTGGGTAAGCACAAGATGCGCCTGGAGCTGATGCGCAGCGCCGCGAAGCGTCACGGCCTGCCCGTGCTCTACTGCAACCAGGTCGGCGGTAACGACGAGCTTGTCTTCGATGGCGCGTCCTGCGCGGTCGGGCCTGACGGTGAACTGATCGGACAGGCGAAGGATTTCGAGGACGATTTGTTGATCGTGGACGTGCCGGTGGAGGGTGGGGGGGACAGGAGCGCTAAGCCGCAAGCGGCGAGGGTCGAGACGATTCACACAGGGATCGCGTCGGCGTACCACGCGCTCGTGCTGGGGCTGCGTGACTATTGCCGTAAGTGCGGATTCAAGTCGGTCGTGCTGGGGCTTAGCGGGGGGATCGACTCGGCCGTGTGCTGCGCGTTGGCGGTGGCGGCTTTAGGCAAAGAGAACGTGCGCGGCGTCGCGATGCCCAGCCGGTATTCCTCCGGCGGATCGCGCAGCGACGCGGAGAAGCTTGCGCAGAACCTGGGTATCGAGTTCCATACCGTCGCGATCGAGCCGGCACATAAAGCGTTCGAGCAGATGCTCGGGCCGATCTTCGAGGGCACGACACCCGGCGTGGCGGAAGAAAACATCCAGGCCCGGGCGCGCGGCGTGCTGCTGATGGCGATCAGCAATAAGTTCGGTTCGATGCTCGTGACTACGGGAAACAAGAGCGAACTGGCCGTGGGTTACTGCACGCTCTACGGCGACATGGCCGGCGGCCTGGCAGTCCTCTCCGACGTGCCCAAGACACTCGTCTACGACCTCGCCAAGTGGATCAACGACGACCCCGCGTCGCCTTTACTCAAAACTTTCGGCAAGCCGGTCATCCCCACCGACTCGATCACCAAACCGCCCAGCGCCGAGCTGCGCGAGAACCAGACCGACCAGGACTCGTTGCCGCCTTACGAGGTGCTCGACGAGATCATCGAGCGCTTCGTCGAGCGCGAGCAGTCCGCCCGGCAGATCATCAAGGAGACCGGCTTCGACGAGCAGGTCGTGCTGCGCATGATCCGCCTGATCGACTTAAACGAATACAAGCGCAAGCAGGCCGCCCCGGGGTTAAAAATCACCGGCCGCGCGTTCGGCTTCGGCCGCAGGATGCCGATCGCGCAGCGGTATGATTACGGGAAGTAATTGGGACGTATGCCCGGTCCGTGCTAATGGCTAACGGCTATTCCCCCTCATCCATCACATCCGCCAGCGTCTTGCCCTTCGCGGCGTTGAGCTGGGCGTCGTGCAGGTCGGCGACGAGTTGGACACCGGAGAGCTGGGCGCGGTTGCGCTCGCGCATGGCGGCTTTCTCGCTCAGATCAAGCAGCTCATCGATGTTGATCTTTTCGGGCGGCCGGGCCAGCGCGTAGGCGGGCACGCCGGGCTCGCCGTGCTCGACGTGGTGGATGACGTTGCCTTCGGTGAGGATATCGACGAGGTTGGCGACCGCGCGGTTGGGCAGGCCGGTGGCGACCTGAAGCTCGTTGAACCGGATCGCCCGCCCGTTCTGGAACGACCGGCCGATGATCGCCGTCAGCGGGATCATCCACCGCGGGTCGAACAACACGTCCCGGTCCTCCGCCGTGCGCAGGCTCTTGAAGCGTCGGCCCTTCATCATCTGGATCGTGTAGGTGACTTCGAGCCCGAACAGCACGAATAACCACGTCACCCACAGCCACAACAGAAACAGTGGCAGCAGCGCCAGCGCGCCGTAGAGATTGGCGGTTCCAGCGATACGGACATAGACCTTGAACCCCTCGATCAGCACGGTCCAGCACAATGCCGCGATGAATCCACCGGTTAATGCGGCCCGTGTGCTGACCTTGGCGTTGGGCAGGAACTGGTACATCAGCGTCAGCACCAGCCAGGTTGTGACGAACGGCGTGATCAGCGCGGTGAATCCGCCCAGCCACCCGGCGCTCGTGCCCGCCGCCGCAGCCGCATCTTCGATGAACGTGATGATCCGATTCTGCACGAACTGTCCGGCCAGCAGCAGTAGTGGGGCGAACGTGATCGACGTCCAATACAGCGGCAGACGGACGTAGATCGGCCGGCCGTACGGCGCATCGAAGATCCGGTTGAAGTTGTGTTCTGCCGTGGACAGCAGCTTGGTCGAGGCATAGATGAAGATCAGCACACCGACGATGCCGATGCTGGCGAAGTTAATCTGTTCGAGCTTGTCGATCAGTGACTGGACATTTTTAGTCAGGGTTCGGCGGGCATCTTCATATTCACCCCGTGTGTCGCGAGCCAAGGCATTACTTTCCTCGGGGGGCTGGATTTCACCCTGTCTGACGGGTCCCTGCCAAAGCAACGCCTGATTGGATGTGGTCTCGGATTCATCCGGTTTTACCCACTGCAACGCGAAATCCACCACGTTCTGTTTGAGGTTTTCCCGGTCGGTTTCGCCGACGAACGTCTGCAGGATCACGAGCATGATCACGATGGTCGGCAGCAGGCTGAACAGCGTGTGGTAGGTCAGCGCCGCCGCCATCTCCCCGGCCCGGTCGGCACGCAGCTCGCGGGCGCAGTACCGGCCGAAGTCCAGCATGTATCGCAGAGACCGCTGGGCCCGCGACAGTTCATCGACGGGTTCGGTCAGCAGGCGGTGGACGCTCTGGCGTGTTTCGTTCAGCAGCTTCATACTTAGATGGTCGAGTAGCGCGGCGCGGTTGTCAAAAGGCGGTTGCGGATAACGCGTCACGCCGGGTCGTACCCCGAACCCCCGAACGGGTGGCAGCGGGCGATGCGTTTGATCCCGCGCCACGCTCCCCTGACCGGGCCGTGCTTCTGCACCGCGTCGATCATGTACTGGCTGCACGACGGCTGGAACCGGCAGTGCCCGCCCATCACCCTGCCCAGCGTCACCCGGTACAGCAGCACCAGGAAGATCAAAGTTTTGCTGAGGATGTGGTTGATCCAGCGCGTCATGCCGGGCTGTCCTGTTTGCCTGCGCGTTTCTGGGCCAGTTCGTGTAAGCGCACGATGCCGTCGGCCAGCAACGCTTGATACTCGGTAACCGTCAGCGTTTCGTGCGGCCGAACCACGACCACCAGATCATAGCCCGCCGGCACGTCGTGCTGCCCGAGCCGGAACGCCTCGCGCAGTCGCCGCTTGATCCGCACCCGTACCACGGCACCCCCGACACGTCTGGGCACGCTCAGCCCAAGCCGGTTGTAGTCCAACCCATTGCACCGGCCGCACAGCGCGATCACGCCCAGGTTCTTGCGCATCTGCGCGTCGAACACGGCGGCGAACGCCCGGCTGCCGTGCAGACGCTGGCGGTGGCGGAACGGGTATCGGCGGGGGGATTCGCCCATCGTGTGGTTTACGGCCGTCTACTTCTTGGATTGTTCAAGCAGACGGACGTTATACGTCGCCAGCAGGTCTTGCCGACGCAGCAGGCCCAGCACCTTCTGCGGCGCGTCGGCGTCGATCACGGGCAGCTCTTCATACGACTCGAACGCGAACCGTCCGATCGCGCTGGAAAGGTCCATCTGCAACGTCAACGGCTCGACCCCCGGCATCGCCAGGTCCAACGCGACCGCCAGGCTCCCGGCGTCGGCCTCGAAAAGAAACTGGCGGATGTCGTTCATCCCGATCAGCCCGTAGTACGCGCCGGCGTTGTCCACGACCGGGAACGACGCCTGCCGGGTCGTCGGGATCAGTTGAGCCATTTCGATCAGCGGCATCCCAAGCGGCACGCTTATGAAATCTTTTGCCTTGTCGTGCAGCGCATCGCGCACACTCAGGCCCTTGAGCACGTCCACGATGAAGTCGCCGCGGTGGGCGGGGGACTCCAGGCGATTGGCCATCTGCTCCTTGTAGATCGTGTGCCTGCGGTTTAACAGGTACGCCAGCGCACAGACCCACATTGACGGAAGCAGCAGCGAGTAGCTGGCGGTCATCTCAGAGACCATGATCAGCGTGCTCACAGGCGTACACGCCGTCGCGGCGAAGAAGCTGGCCATCCCGAGGATCGCGAACATCGGCACCTGCTCCTGCGCGACCAGCCCCGGCGTCCACTGATGAAACAGCAGCCCGACCACCGCGCCCAGCGATCCGCCGATCACCATGCTCGGCCCGAACACGCCGCCCGACCCGCCCGACCCGATCGTCAGCGAGGTCGTTAATACTTTTCCCAGGCCCACTGCCAGTAGCAGCACGGCCGTCATCTGCGTCGGTTTTTCCAATACGCTCTGCAGGAACCCGTAACCGAACGACAACACGCTCAGGCTCTCCTTGGCCGGGCCGACGTGTCCCGAGCGGGCGAAGGCGTAGTAAAGACCCACGGCAAACATCCCCGTCGCCCCCGCGCCGATCGCCGGCTTGAGGTATTTGGGCACCCCCAGCTTCTTGAACGCTTTGGTGATCCCATAGAAACACTTGATATACAGCCACGACATCACGACCATCACCATCGCGAGCACCGTCAGCGGCAGCAGCAGCGAAGGCTGGTTGAACCCGATCGCTTTGACCGCGAACAACGGCTGGAACCCGAACGCCAGGCAGAACACGCAATACGCGATCGCCGTCGAGATAAACGCCGGGATCAGCGCCTCGGCCTCGAAGTCGGGGTCACGGTACAGCACTTCAACGGCGAAGATCGCGCCCGCCAGCGGGGCGTGGAAGATCGCGCCGATCCCCGCGCCCAGGCCCGCCGCCATCAGCACCCGACGGTCGGAGTCCGGCAGTTTCAATTTCGTCGCCAAAAATGAGCCGAAACCAGCGCCGATCTGCGCGATCGGGCCTTCCCGGCCGCCCGACCCGCCCGTGCCCAGCGTGATCGCCGAGCTGACCATTTTCACGATCGGCACCCGGCCGCGGATACGACCGCCCTTGTTGTGGTACGCGTCGATCGCCGCGTCCGTCCCGTGCCCCTCCGCCTCCGGGGCGAACCTGAACACGATCGCGCCGCTGATCAATCCGCCGATTACCGGCACAATCAGCAGCATCAGCGGGGCCAACTCGGTGTGCGGCAGCCCCCAACCGAACACCTCGTGGTATTCCGCGTCGTTCGCCGGGCCGCCCTGGTGATACCCCGCGAACCACTCCAGGCTCACGTGCGTGATAATCAGACACAAAAGGTTAAACGCGATCGCCCCCACGCCCGCCACGATCCCCACCAGCGGCGCAAGCATAATGCTGCGGTTGGTCCGGGGGATGAAGTGTCGGATTCGCTGGAGGAGGTCGGTCATGGCAAGCCGTTTATCATACATAGATTACGGCCCGAGGCGTGAACCACTGGACCACAGGAAAAAACCGAATTCAGTGTTAAATTCACCCATTTCCCCAAATCTCCATTGATCTTTTGTTTTTATTTGGGAAACTAAAGAAATCAGGGCGTACAAACCGGAGGTACATCATGTCCAAACTTGCCCCTTTGCTGATAGGCATCGCGTTTTCCGCGTCGGCGTCCGCCGATGTCGCGGTCGATTTTGTGCCGGTCGATAACTCGGCCGCGCCCCAACTGGCCGGGTTCGTGACCCAGGATATCCAGGTCCTGACCACCAACGACTGGTCCAGCTCCGGGATGGTCCTGAACCTCACCAGCGGCTCGGTCTACCAGGACGCTTCGCCTACCGCGGGTGACACGGCTCCGGCGTCGTCGATGTTCGCGTCATTCCCCTCGCTCGCGTTCGACACGTATGTCGGCGAGGTCGACGGCCAGCCGCCCGACTTCATCGCGGGCGCCGCCGGTGATATCGGGGGGACCGCCCTGCGTTTTGACACCCAGGCGCTGGACGTCACATGGTTCAACACCCCCTTGGGCATCAGCAGCGCCGGCACCGAGTTCGGCATCTCCACGATTGGCCGGGTCAGCCTCTCCAGCGACGCCCAGGGCACGCTCGCGTTTTCCATCTCCGAGGCCGACAAACAGCTCGCCACCTACGAGTTTCCCGTTATCGACGGGCACATCGTCCCCGACCCGTGCTACGGCCTGCCCGGCGATGTCGCTTGCGGCATCAACATTATCGGGATCGATGAACTCAACAACGTCCTCACCTACTGGAACCAGAACGTCACCAAGGGCGATACCACGTCGGGCGATTACGACCACGACGGCTTCGTCGGCATCGGCGACCTGAACGTGATCCTGAGCTTCTGGAACGCCGGGTCTGGCCTGCTACAGATGCCGGACCTTTACTACGACCACTTCCCCGATGAACCGTTCGGCGACGGCTTTGTCGGCATCGCCGACCTGAACATCGTGCTGGGTGAATGGAACCACACCGTCACCCCGGGCGCGTTGGCCGACTATTCCGGCGACGGTTTCATCGGTCAGGACGACCTCAACGCCGTGTTATCCAACTGGAACGCCGGCACCCCGCCGAGCGTCGCGCTGCCCGAGCCGGGGTCGGCGGCTCTGTTTGCTGGGGCCGGTGCGTGGCTGTTGCGACGGCTCAAACGCTGACGAGCGCCCGCCATCAGAACTAGCTTTACGTGGCAAGCCCCGGGAGTTTCTGGGGGCGGGGGCTGACACGCTGGACTTTGGCCACCTTTTTTTAATTACGGCCTGTAACGCTCCCAGGTTGGCCGCGTCGGTAAGTATGGAAGGAGGCCGTGTCCATGGGGCAAACTATTTCATCGACGGCTGACCCGAATCCGGATCATCCCCTTACGGCGGAGGGGTTGTTGTGCCAGACGGATGCGATGGAAGCCTGGGTCCACCAGATCAAGAGCTTCTACGCACGCTTCGAGGGCACGGTTACACGCACACCGCGGGGCCTGGTCCACAACCGCGCCGAACTCGCCAGGCAGTTCCCCGATATGGACCTTGATACCTGCCATTTCTCAGACCTGCACCCGTGTATCGACGTGGCGACTTATATCGCTTTTGACGACCGCAGGCTCCGCACGGAGCACGTCGATCGGAACTATCGTACCCATATCCGTGCCTGGGACGGCAAACGCGAGACCAGCCTTTGGCATGACGCGTCCAGCGGGTCGGATTCGTACAGCCTGGCGGACAAGCCGTTGCGTGGGATCAGTCTGCTGATGTTGGCCAGCCTGTCCTGGCTGCGCGGCAGGCCGCACCGGTTCTGGTGGAGTGAATTTTTGTCCGAAGACCAGGCGGAGTATTACGGCACACCCGCGGAGTGGACGCTTGTGGGGCGTGAAACATTCCGTGGGATCGATTGCTACGAGTTGGCTTACCGGCGGCAGATGCTCTACATCGGTGTTGAAGACCAGTTGATCCATGGCCTGAAAGAGTTCGCCTATCACACAACGCAAGAGAGGCAAGAAATACAAAAAGCGATCATGAAGGAGTTCAACGTACCGTGCGAGTCGTCCGAAGGGCTTAATAGCTGGCTGAAGACATTGACCCACGACCGGCGCAGGGCTGTTCACGACGTACTATACAAGCGACTGCAACCCTTTCGGCGCCCCTTTGCTGAATTCTGGATGCTGGATTACCAAGAGGTGGCGCCCGGCATGTGGTTCCCGATGTGGCAGGGCTATGACTGCTACGATTCTGATGCTGGAGTTGAACCGTTTATAAGCTCCACGCGCGACGTGCGGGCGGTCGAGGTCGGGGTCGATCAACCGTTGCCCGATGAACTATTCACCATCAGATTCAAGGAAGGCGTCCAGGTGACGGACCGGCGCTTTGATCCATGCCTGATATATCCATGGAAGAAGAATATGTCGGAGCAGGAGTACCAGGTGCTCATCGAAGCCCGGGAGAAGGAAGTCGCGCCCATGCGGGAAGCCCGGGCCCGGCGCGATGCCCTGATCGGCCGGCCCGCGCCGCCTTTCCCGGAAGGTGCTGCATGGCTTAACAGCGGAACACTCACCTGGGACGACCTGCGCGGGAAGGTGGTGATCCTGGACTTCTGGTCCGAGGGCTGCGGCCCGTGTCGCAATGACCTGCCGACGATGTGTCAACTGCACAAGGATCGCGGTGACAACGGGATTGTTGTCATCGGCATCCACAATCCGGGCCATGAGCGTGCAGCGATCGACAAGGTAATCGAGCAGTTCGGCATTGAATACCCGATCTGCATCGACGTTGCCAAAGAGGGGCAGCCGGAAACCTGGGGCAAACTATTCATCAAGGACTACCACTGCGATTACATGCCGTACGCATTTCTGATCGACCGCCACGGCAACATCGCCGGGCACGGATTACTGGGCGAGATGGTCGGCACAGCGCACGGATTGGCCAGACAGGTGGCGTAGCGGCGGGGTTGGATGTCTCCGGCCCCGGCTACGTTGCCGGTTCAATCCGCAAACCGGCCGGGCGTGGCAACGGCTCCCCGCGGTGGCGCGTCAGGTCTCCAGCGACATGTCCCCGGCGCTGTGGACGAAGATCACGCGGTCAAGGTCCGTGGTCAGGGCGTCGAGTGAATCGTAGAACAGGCCCTCCTCGCCTTGTTCGGGGCAGATCAGACCGAGGAAAACCACGGCCGCGTCCTGAGAGGTGTCGTGGATCGCCGACGCGGGGTTGTCCAATACGATCACCATCGGCGTCGCACGGATACGCGAGCTTTCCAGCAGCTGCTCGAGGTGTTGCCGTACCTCGGCACGCGCCGCCTCGTTGGGCACCACGCGGATCAGCCGGATCGTCTTGGACCGCCACGGGTCGTTCTTGCTAAGCAGGTGCGCCAGCAGCAGCATCAACGGCCCGTTGTCCTTGCCGCGCCACCACACGTCGATCGTGCCCGCCGGCACCTCGCGCGGGTCGGGCGCGTCGTCCTTGAACTTCACCGCGACGATGCTCTGGCCCAGTTGGTCGAGTGTTCGAAGCGTCGCGCCGAAGGCCTCGGCCTTCTCCGGCGCGTTCGGCCAGCCGAGCATGACCGTGTTCGGCCTTAGCGCGCCTAACCCGTGGCATTGCACCAGCGATTCGATCCCGTCCGCCAGCTTCGGCGCGACAACCACGATCGGGAACGCCTGAAGCTCCTGGTCCTGGATGAAGTTGAACAGCAACTCTTCCTGCTGACGCCGGCGCTGCATCCGGCCCTCCAGCTCGCCGGGGATCACCTGCCCGAGCATCAGGATGCCGTGCCCGGCGGTGAGCCAGTGCCCGTACATCGGGATGTGCGGCCGCGTCCAGCCCGCGCCGGAGAGCGCCAACACGATCGGACGCCAGTTCTTCGGGTGGTACATCTGCGTCTCGAGCCGGATCAGGTTCTTGCGCGAACGCTCGAACAGCAGCCCGCTTTTCATGTCGCCCCAGCGCGACTGGACTTCCCGGTACCCGATCAGCCAGTGAAGCCCGGCCATCGCGATGATCGAGATAACCGCCCACAGCGGCGCGATCAGGAACATCACCGCCAGGCAGCCGCCAGCGCCGATCAGCGACAGCGACCAGTGGCAGAAGCGGAAGCGCGGACGGTAGCTGGGGTTCTTCGTGACGGCCTCGTAGAACGTCGCCAGGTTCAGCGTGCCGTAGGTGATCATGAACGCCATGGTGATGACCGGGGCGATGGCGTTGAGGTCGCCGAGCATGATGCAGGCCTGCGCGATGAGGAAGGTGAGGACCGTCGCGCGGCGCGGCTCGTTCGCCGGCCCGCTGCCGACGGCTAGTGGGTTCAGGACAGTAAACACACGGTCCCGCGCAAACGCCTGGAGGATGCGAGGCGAACCCATCATGCTCCCCAGCGCCGACGAGAGTGTGGCGGCGAAGATGCCCGCCGTCACCAGCCACGCGGACAGGGAAATATCCTTGACGATCAGGTTGTTGCCGATCAGCGATTCACGCGGTTCGCTGGCCGCCAGCAAGAGCGCCAGACCCAGGTAGATTACCGCGGTCGCCACGATCGCGCCCAGCGTGCCGCGCGGGATCGACTTCGCCGGGTCTTTCAGGTCCCCGGACATGTTCGCCCCGGCCATGATCCCCGTCACCGCCGGGAAAAACAGCGCGAACATCGTGAAGAAGCTCTCCCCGTCCCGGTAAGCGGGGGCCATGTTGTTACGGAAAACCTCCGTATCCAGCATCGGCACCGCACCCGCGACGATGGCCGCGATCGACAGGCCAAGGATCGCCAAAATCGCGTACTGCACCTTGATCGTCCACCCCGCGCCGATGAACACGCACACGAACACCGCGAAGTTCACCACCGATGAGATCAAAACCTGCGACGCACCGAGACTCGGGAACGCGTCGGTGAACGCCTCGGTGAAGCCCACGACGTACATCGATACCGAGATCGCCTGCGCGAAGAAGAAGACCACACCGATCGCGCCGCCGAACTCCATGCCCAGGCTCCGGCTGATCAGGTAATAAGCGCCGCCGCCCTTGACGCGGGTGTTCGTCGCGATCGCCGAAAGTGATAAACCCGTCAGCGTCGTGATCGCCTTGGCGGCCAGCACGATCATGAGCGTGTGCCAGATGCCCGACTGCCCGACGACCTGCCCGAAGCGCAGGAACATGATCACGCCGAGGATCGTCAGCGTGCAGGGGGTGAACACCCCGCCGAGCGTGCCAAACTTGATGGGTGTCTGGGGCCGTGACGTTTTGGGATCGCTCAAGGCTTCAATCCATTCACACTGATGCGCCCGGGGCGGATCACGGGTTCGTGCCGGCGATGACTTGTGTGTATCAGACGACGGTGATCGCCGTGGTCCGCCGGGCGTGTTCCATCGTCTGCGCCAGGCCCACGCCGATAGCGCACCCGGCGACGCCCGACGACGCGTACTGCATCGGCAACGCCAGCGCGAGCTTCGGCAGGTCGCCGCTGTAGATGTCTGCCAGCAGCGCGTCCGGCGTCGTGTACGACGAACCGACCCACAGGTACGCCCCGATCGCCACCACCATCGGGCTGAGCAGGATCACGACCGGGTTGTGCTGCGGCAGGGCCGTCTGCGCGACCAGCGCCGATACCGCGAACCCGATCACCAGACCGCAGTTGACCTGCCCGCCGTCCGGGGATTGCAGGAGCAGGTTGCACACGAATGCGCCTCCTGCCGTCGCGACCAGTCCCGCCAGCAACGCATTGACATTCGGCAAAGTCAAACCCGTCCCCGTGCCCAGGTGCTGCCTGACCGCCAGACCACTGAGACACGGCCTGACACGCTTGCGCAGCCGATCGATCACGACCAGGACCACCGCCATATACACAAGCCAGATCACCGACTCGACCGCCAGCGGCTTGAAAACGCCTGGCAACGCGGCCCGTTGGAAATACCCCGTGATCGAACCACCGATCGTTGTCAGCGGGATCAACGCCCCGGCCACGGTGAACGCGCCGGTCAGCGGGTTGCCCGTCGAGGCCGACAGCAGCCCCGCGATGCACGCCGGCAACCCCGCGATCACCACGATCAACACCGCCGACGCCGTCCCGACCCGTGCATCCATCAGGCTCAGCCCCGTCGATCCATCGACCGCGCGCAGGGAGCTTAGTGCCAACAGCCAGCACAACCCCCCGATGACCAGGGTGATGCCGATGACCAGACGATGTTTCAGCGGTGGCAGCATGGGGGCAGATTCTAACGCGGATGAACCGGTAGCGGTAACGCAGCGAACGATCGCCCAACACGGCCGCCCAGCCAGGCACGTCACTTACGCGGGCTCACCGCCCTTGTCCGCCTTTTTACGGTAGCCCATCCGCATCACCAGCAGCCCCAGTTCGTACAAACCCCACAGCGGGATCGCCAGCGCGAACATGCTCAGCGGGTCCGCGGGCGTCAGGATGGCGCCCAGCACGAAACAGGTAAACACGCAGTGACGCCGGTATTTGCTCAGGAATTTCGGGTCGATCAGCCCTGTCCATCCCAGGATCATCATCACCACCGGTAGCTGGAACGACACCACCACCGACAGCATCAGCGTCGTCACGAAGCTGATGTATTGGTCGATCTCGATCATCGGCGCGAGCATCGACTGGCTCGCCAGCGGGATGAAGACCTGGGTCCGCCCGTTGCTGTGAATCCGCAATTGCCCCTCGGGCTGCTTGATCCACGCCTGGCCCTCGATCGGCGTGGGCGGGTCCGTCGTCAGCACCGGGAGCAGCGAGGTGGCGTTGCCCGCGCCCGGCGCAGCGGAGCCGTCCGGGGACGGAGGCTGGACCTGGCTTTCATAGGGGCTTAGCAATAAGCCCAGCAGCCCGCTGTCCGTCGGCACCGACGCGTCCGGAGCGGGTAACCGATCGAGAAGAAAATCAAAAACGCCAGCGTGATCGGCAGCAGGATGTAATACATGAACAACAGGCCCAGCAACGACATCACCGAGCTGAACGGCGCGACCCAGTACGCCGCTTTTTTCTCGTTGGCGTACAGCCCGCTCTCGATGAACTTCCAGAGCTGGTACACCGCCCACGGCGCCGCGATCACCAGGCCGGCGATCAACCCGACCTTCATGTAGACGCTGAAACCCGTCGTGACCGCGAAGTTGTAGACCTGCGGCGGCAGCCCGAAGAAGATCAACACCTGAGCCAACGGCCTCACTAGCCAGCCGACGATCTCCCGACCGTAGATCAGCCCGAACACGCTCGTGACCACCGGCCCGATCAACGCCAGCAGCAACCGGCGACGCAGGTCCTCCAGGTGATCACCAAAACTCATTCGCACCTCGTCCATGCGGGTGTCCTTGCGCTTCGGCTCGTAGTCGATCTGGTCCAGCGGCATGGGTGGGGATTCTACGATCTTTGGGCCGGTAAGGCGTGGGTGGGGCGGTCCCTTAGGTTCAGACGATCAGCATCGCGTCACCGTAGGAGTAAAACCGGTAACCCTCCGCGATCGCCTCCCGATACCATCCCAGCAGCCGGTCTATTCCCACCCCGGGTAGCGCCGCGACCAGGGCCAGCAGCGTCGAACGCGGCAGATGGAAGTTCGTCATCAGGTAGTCCGTGAACCGGAACGCAAACCCGTTGTCCGGCGTGATGAACAGGCCGGTGGAAGTCTCGAAGTCCCCGGATGGAGTTTCGGCCGTGAAGTTGTCCGGCAGGCTCTCGACGGCGCGCACCGTCGTGGTGCCGACCGCCGTGATCGAACCACCGGCGGCGCGGGTTTCCCGGATCAGCCGGACCGTCTCGGCGGGGACCGCGATCGGTTCGCTGTGGATCGGGTGGTCCTCGACCGTGTCGCTGCGGATCGGCGCGAACGTGCCTAACCCCACGTGCAGCGTGACTTCGGCCCGTTTGACGCCAGCCTGTTCCAGTGCGGTGAGCAATCCGGGTGTGAAATGCAACCCGGCTGTCGGCGCGGCGACCGATCCGTCATGTTGTGCGTACACCGTGTTGTAGCGCGACATGTCATCCGCATTCACTTCCGGCTCGTGGTGCGCTTTACGGGCCTTGCGGATGTACGGCGGCAGGGGGGCGGCGCCGATCCGCGCAAGCAGCGCGAGCGTCCCGTCCGGGCCTTCGTATTCGCCGATCCATTCGCCGCCGCCTTCGCTGGAGATTAGCGTCAGGTGCGCGTTTGCTTCGAGCGTGATCTGTTCGCCGGGTCTGAGGGTTCCGCGCGATTCGATCAGCGTCCGCCATCGGCCGTGGTGGTCGCAGCCCAGGTATAACCCGCTGACCTTGCCGCCGGTCGCGGTGCGTGTGCCGTGGTAGTACGCCGGTAAAACCCGGCTGCGGTTGACGAGCATCAGATCGCCGCTTTTGAAGATGCCCAGCCCCGGCAGGTCCGCCACACGGTGGTGCCCGATTGTCCCTGAAGCGCGATCGATCACCATCAGCCGGGCGCTGTCGCGCGGCGAAGCCGGCGTGGTCGCGATCCGGTCAGGCGGCAGGTCGAAATCAAGGGCGTCAGCCAGCATCCGGGCATGGTAGGGCGTTGGCATGCCGGGGCAACACCGCTGTGAGTCCACGGCATCAACCGTTACAGCCCGCAAACCCGGGCGGGGCGACGGGTTCGTGTAACCATTGGAATCGCATGACAATGCGGCGGCCAACCTCCGGGGGCCGGTCCGGGCTTGGGTTTCGCGTGCCCTTGAGCATGCGGCTTGAGCCACACGAAAACCTGATGGTCTTTTCGATCCGCCACGACCGCTTCGGCCCCGGCAGGCTCCATCCGTCCACGCCCTGCCACGGGCACGAGAAAGTGGCCCCTGCCCACCGCCATGTACACGCCTCCGCCCGCCGACACCGGCCCGAGGTCCGTGTGGTCGAACACACGCAACAACCCAAGCCCCCCGACTGTCACCCGCACCGTTCCGGCGAACCCGCTCGCCCGCTGATGAACCCGGTGTTCCAGCTGTACGCCCCGACGATTTCCGTCGCCTGGCCCTACAACGCGTTGCACGCCGACCCGGCCGTGTTGCTGCCGCCCGTCGCTGTTCAGAGCTTCGCCTACGGCCAATCCGTCCCCGCCGCCGGCGGCCTCCTGGACGTCTTCGCCTGACCGACACGGCTGTTGCCAAATTGATCCTTCGTACTGCTTCGCTACCCTAGCGGGATGATCCAGGGTTTTGTTTTTCTGTTGATGCGCTGGCTGCACTTAGGCTCGATGGCGATGATCGTCGGCGGGCTGACGCTTGTTGTGCTCAGCGCCGGGCCGGCCAAGGCACTTCTGCGGGATGAAGCGTCCGCGGAGGTGGTCCGCAGGATCGAGGCACGCTACCGTTGGGTGCTGATGGCGGCGGTGTTCGGCCTGGTCATCAGCGGGGTCTATCAATGGGTCATCTTCTCGCAGGCGTACCAGGACCTGGGCACGGCGGTTCTGGTCGTGCTCTCGATCAAGGTATTGATCGCGACGGCGGTGTTCGCGCTGTTGTGGGCGTTCCAGGTCGATTCGATGATTGATGACAAGGCCCGGGTATGGCGCTGGCTGAACCTGTCGCTGGCCGTGCTCGTACTCATGCTCGCCGGTGTCGTGCGGTATCTGAGATTAGGGCACATCGGTATGTGAGGGGGAGAGTTTTTAGCCATTTGCCATTAGCCGTTAGCTTCAACGCATACGATCTTCCCGACACCCGACACCCCATCACCATGCCCAAACCATCGTCACCCCCGCGACTCACGATCGACCGGTTCCTGCGGGGGCGTGGTCAGCGGCGGTGGGCGTACTCGGCTCTGGTGCTGATCGTCGCGCTGCTGTTGATGCTGGCGGACCGCTCGGGGTTGCTCGTCGAGCAGGGGGACGACCTGGCGCGGTACGACGGGCGGTGGTTCACGGTGTTGCGCGTGGTGGACGGGGACACAGTGGAGATCGACGCGCCGGACGGGGATGAGGCCTATACGCGTGTGCGGCTGTGGGGGGTGGACACGCCGGAGATGGCCAAGCGTGACCCGCCGATGCCCGCCGAGCCTTTCGCGGAAGAGGCGACAGACTTCACACGCGACCTGGTGCAGAGCCGGCGTGTCCGGCTGATCCTTGAGCCGCACCGTCTTCGTGGGAATTATGGACGCCTGCTGGCGTTTGTAGAGATGTCGGACGGCAAGTTACTGAATGAAGAACTGATTTCGGCCGGACTGACACGTGCGGATGACCGATGGAGTCACCGGTACATCGAGCGATTCGCGGACCTTCAGCGGGAGGCCAAGTCGGCCAAACGGGGCCTGTGGGGGTCATGAATGGGGGCAAACCGGGTCTGAATAACGGTCCGTTGCGTTGCTGACGTACGCACGGGATCTTCCGGGGGGGCAACCGGGGACGGAGCGTGTATGATAGTGTCCTACTCGGGTCACATTGGAGGATAATGTCTTGTTTTATCGCGGGGAAGACCGATCGCGGATCGGGGACCGGTTCGATCGTCACAAGATGATCGCCGAGACCAACGCGTTCCTGGAATGGGCGCTGGGCGACGGTAAAGGCCTGCCGAGGATCCCGCGTCGGCGTGTCGACCAAGGGGGGTTCACCGAATTGATGCGTCGGCCGTTGGCGAAGATCGTCACGGCGCACTGGTGGCGGCGGGCGCTGGACCGCGTGGACTTCTAATCACTTTCACATAAGACGGACCTTAACAACCGGGATACCGGGTGGAGCGCACATGGCGGTACGAGCGAATATCAGCAAGGGATACATCTGGCGGCCGGGCCTGATCGGCATCGCGGCACTGGTTTTCAGCGCCTGGTTCTTCTACGACGGCCTGGTCAAATATCCGCGCCTGATGAAGATGTGGGACGAATACAACCAGATCGTGCAAGACACACCCGGCGACCCGGTCGAGCAGGCCAAGCTCTGGGCCGAGCACGCCCAGCAAAACGGCTGGCCCAAAGAGACGCCCAAGAAGAAGATGGAAGACAAGGACATCCTCACCCAGAAGGTGCTCGGCTTCATTACCGCGCCGGTCGGGCTGTATTTCCTGTTTACGTTCGTGATGTCGCTTGGCCGGTGGATCGAGGCGGACGAGCAGGGTGTACGCACCCGAAGCGGGCAGGAGACCGATTACGCCTCGATCAAGTCGATCGACAAGTCGCGTTGGCAGAGCAAGGGCATCGCGGTCGTGCAATATGAAAAGGCCGGCCAGCCCGGGCGGATCACGCTGGACGACTGGAAGTTCGAGCGCGAACCGATCAAGCGCATCCTCGAAGCCATTGAAGAACGCATGCCCGGCGGTGGCGCAACCGATACCGAAACCGCGCCTGCCGAAGACACGGCCGGTTAATCCTCCGACCCAACCCTGTTAATACTCGCCACGTTCGGCCGCTTGCGGCTTAGCGTAGTTACGTATCAGCCATTACCTGGGCTGCGTGCCGAACGGCTTGCTGGTGCTGGGTTCGTCCGTCCCGCCGGCCGAGGATTTGTACCCGCTGATCGACCGAGGCGAATCGCCGGAGACCGTCGGCATACCGATCTGACGGTGAACGTACATCGGGGCGTTGACGATCAATCGGCCGTCGTAGAAACGCACCGACGCGTAGGCACCGCCGTTTTCCTGCCAGATGCCCGGCTCGATGGTCTCGCGGATCAGTTCGGCGATGCTTTCGCCACGCTCGGCCTTGGTCGAATCCTCATCCTCACCGTCGTCCTCGCTGGCATCGGTGAAGATCCCGCCGGAGCCGCCGCCACCCCCGCCCCCGGAACTGCCGGAGCCCCCGGAGCTGGTGTTGCTCAGTGCTTCGTTGAGGTCGAAGCTCGGCGCGTTGGTGAAGTTCGGCACACGCATCACGATGTCCGACACGTCGTACACCTTCAGCACCGGGTTGCGGTTGGCCTGACGTTTGGTCATCACCTGCACGTACCAGGGCGTCACCTCGTAGATCAACTCAACGTCCGGAGAGGCCTGACGCATCAGCACGTCGAGCAATATCCTGGCCGGCACGGTCTTCAGGTCCAGCGTGATGCCCTGCTCGGGGTTGATCCCCTCCAGCGCCATCCCGTCCCAGTCGATCACCAGCGGCACGTCCACCCGCGTCGCCCACCAGTTGAACACGTCACGGGCCGGCGTCTGGTCGAAGAGCACCTCATCGATCAGCACGCTCATCTTCTGTGGGATCTGAAGCGACTCCGGCTGCGGCGACTGCTGCTCAGTCGCGCGGTTGCGCTGGTCTTTCACGATGGCGATCCGCTCCGCCAGGCTCTGCGCCGGCGCATCGGACATCATTGCCGTGAGGATCAGGCACGCCGTCAACGCCTGTACGCACTTCATCGCAAGCCCCTTTTTGTTGTCGCTGTTGATCGGTCCATCACCCGTGGGATGCACGCTCTATGGGAACCGTGCGTGGGCTGACCGCATTGTACGCATACTAGGGCGGTGGGGGAAGGAAAATCTGCCTTAAAACGCACTAACTGCTGACCGTTTCCCCCGCCGCCAGCTTCCGCAGCCTCGGCAGGATGACCTCGCGTGACAGGATCTTGATGCAGGCCGCCGTCGGGATCGCGATCAGCATGCCCAGCAGGCCCGCCAGCGCCCCGCCGATCATCACCGCCAGCAGCACCGATACCGGGTCCAGGTCTGTCGCCTTGCCCTGTACGATCGGCTCGACCACCCAGCCGTCCAGCCCCTGCGCAAACACGTACACAACCGTCGGCCAGACAAGCACCCAGATACTGAAGCCCCCGCCGGCCACCGAGTCCACGATCGCCAACACCATCGCCGCCAAAAAACCGACCACCGCCGCGAACGGCACCAGGTTCAGTGCCCCCGACAACACGCCCAGCAAAAGCCAGCTCGGCACGCCCGCGATCCACCAGCCGATACTCAGCACCACCGCCATCACCAGCGCCTGCACCAGCCGGCCGCGGATAAACGCCGCCACCGATTTGTCCATCTGCACGATCACACCCAGCACCTCGTTCTTGTGCGTCGCCGGGATGAACGGCACGAACCACGCGATCAGCTTGTCCAGTTTCCAACTGAAAAAGAAGAAGCAAAACGCGATGATGACCACGCACAGCGCGACATAACTCGTCAGGCTGATCGCCGATCCGACCACGCCCACACCCACGTCCAGCGAAGAGAGCATGAACTGCGCAACCTGCCCCCAGTCCAGCTTGCTCAGCCACGCGGCCGCAGAGGCAAGCAACTCGGTCGCACGTTCCCGGCCCAGCGCGTCCTCGACCATCAGCCGCAGATTGTCGAGTGTGCTCGCTTCCACAGCAGGGTCGTCGGACGCCGTTGCGGCGGTTGAGCCTTGTGCTTCTTGTTTGTCGCTTGGTTCGTCCGCATCTGGTGCGGTATTTGTCTCCGTTGTTCCGTCTGCCGGCTTGATGGACTCATCAGTTTGTTTGTTGCTCTGCTTCTGTACGAGCTTGCTGATCTGCGCGGGGTAGTCCTTGGCGTTGTTGATCAGGTCCACGCCCTGCGAGATCAAAGGCGGCAGGATCACCAGCGCCAGAATCAACACTACCCAGAACGCCCCGAGCATCACCGCGCTGGTCCCCGCCCAGCGCGGCAGCTTAAGCCTCCGGTGCATCCACGACACCAGCGGATTGAAGATATACGCAAGCCCCAACGCGATGATCAGCGGTAACAGCACCGACCGCAGGGCGTACACCAGCCCCAGCAGCCACGGCACCGCCAGCGAGGCCACCGTCAGCAGCACCAACGACCCCAGCGTGAGCTGGAACCAGCGTTGCATCCACAGCGGGGTCTGTCGTTCGCGTTCGGTCATCCCTGACCCTTTCGCCTTGACACGGGGATCCATGCGATCGGCGCGCGGGCCGACCGTCCTAGCCTATGTCGGCCAAGCGGGGGGTGGGGGATCGGTTTTTAGACGTTTTCGCCCAGCAGCAGGTGCTCGGAGAAGGCTTCATCGAAGCTGAAGACGTTGACAAAGTCGGCCAGGGTGTCGTCTTCGGTCTTGTGCATCAGCTGGGCATCGACCATCGCGAAGACGATCCGGCCGAAGTCCTCGCTGCGGTGGACCCGCCAGCGTGCCAGGACGCTGCGGGCCAGCAGGCCGTATTCATGCTTGGCGAAGTCACGCAGGCCCATGCAGAGCTGCTGGCCGCTGACGTGACGGCTGGACGGCTGATCGTCATCCTCGTCGCAGTCGTCCCTATCAACCTGTTTCGGCCGCTCACCGTGGACCCGCTTGACCGTGTACTCCAAACCACGCTGCACAAACAGGAACGCGCCCAGCTCGTAGCCGGCGTTTTCGGCGATCTGTTTCAGGCTCTTGGTCGGCACGGTCGCTCTCTCACGTCCAAAGTCACGGCGGGGATGACATCATGGCCCCGCTTAAGCATATTCCCAATCCACCGGCAGGGCCAGTACCCGGCCCCGTTTATCGTCTATTCCCGCGTCAAAATCCGCCCATCCGCATCGAATCCAGCGACGGCGGGAACGGGTACCGGGCGTAGACGCCCGTCGGCGCCGATTCCCACATCCAGGGCGCCGGGTACACGTCCCCGGCAAACCCCGCCTCGTGCATGGTCCGCAGCACCGTCTCGAAGCTCGGCTCCTGCCCGTGCTCATCGACCAGCGCGTTGGCGCTCGCCCCCAGGAAGCTCACCGAGGCCACCGGCCGCCGCTGGTCGGGCTTACGGCTGACCATTTCCGAAACCACCGAGAATCCCTGCGCCAAATCCTTGAGCGTCAGGTGATCGCGGTTGGTCGGCCGAAGCAGCCCAAGCACCTCGATCGTGTCCATATCAAACTTCAGAACCGTCACCGTCTCCCGGTGCGCGAACTGCTGGGTGTAGCTCGTGATCGACTGCGGCGTCCACTGGCTGGTCGTGACCAGCTCGGCGAGCTTGCTGATGATCCCGTGGCTGTTGTCCTCGGCGTTGATCGCGCAAACGATCGAACGGTATCGTCCGGCGACGACATCATCCAGCAAGTGCTGGCCCCACATGATCCGGATGCGCGGGGCGTTGTTCGCCTGCTTGCTCGGCCGGCCGTCCGGCAGGACGATCAGCCTCTCCTGGATCGCGTGATCCACCATCAACCGGTCGCCTTCACCGTCGTAGATGCGCGTCGTTTGTGTCCGGCCTGCCATCGTCTGGTCCTTCCATAACGGGTCCAAGTGTGTCCGATTATAACCCAAATCGGAGCGCCGTGGCTGTTGTCCCGGCACCCTTAGCCCATTACGATGCCGTCCTGAATCCCGTCGGACACGCTGGGCGAACCCTTATTATGAAACCCGTCAAGGACCTGCCACCGATCGCTCCGGCCGTGCTGCACCAGCGGCGCGAGCGCGTGTTCCTGATACTCGCCGGCTTGTTCCTGGGCACGCTGGCGATGCTCAATATCCTCGGCATCAGCCGCTTCCTCGTGCTCGCCAGTTGGGGCGATGTCGACGGGCAGACCGTGTTCCAGTGGGGCGTTCCCAATTTCGATAAAGACGCCTGGATCTTCGCCGTCGCCGTGGGCGTCTTGCCTTACCCGATGACGTTCCTGTGCACCGACCTGATCAGCGAGTTCTATGGCCTGCATCGCGCCAACTTCGTTGTCTGGGTCGGGCTGATGCTGAACCTGTGGGTGATGTTCATCCTCTGGGCGGGGGCTTTTGCCGGGATTCGCCCAACGATGCACCGGCGGGTTCCCGAGCATCCCCGAGTTCGACGCCGGCGTCGGCGCTACCGCGAGACCGGCTGGACGTTTTCCATACGCACGCTCGCCTTCGGCGCCGTCACCGCTTCCATGATCGCCTACCTCGCCGCGCAGTTCGTCGATGTCTACGTCTTCCACTTCTGGAAACGCTTAACGCAGGGTAAGCACCTGTGGCTGCGTAACAACGGCTCAACGATGGTCAGTCAGATGGTCGACACGGTGGCCGTGATACTTGTGACACATTTTTACGCCCACGCCTTGCCGCTTCCCCCGGAAGGCCGGTCGCTTGCGCTGCATCTATCTTTGTTCATCGCGACCGGTTACGCCTTCAAGTTCGTCGCCGCGCTTTTGGATACACCCGTGATCTATGTCGCGGTTTACTTCCTGAAGGATTACCTGCGCATCGACCCGACTTCCGAACACGCTGCCGACGATGAGGAAGTCCAGATGTACTCCGGCAACTCACCGTGACCGGTCTTACATGCTTTGCCTCCGGTTGGCACACTGGGGCCAAATAGCGATGGATGTCACCAAACAACAACTCCGCCGCGACTTCAAGGCCCGCCGCGCCGCGATGTCGGCCGACGAGGTCACACACGCATCTGCATCGATCCGCCGGCACCTACTCGCCCTCGAACAGGTCCGTAGCGCCGGTTCGATCTTCACCTACGTCTCGATCAACAACGAACCCGATACCCGCGCTCTGATCCGCGACCTGCTCGCGCTGGGCAAAGCTATCAGCGTCCCGCGCATCGACGCCGACGGCCGGATGCACGCACACATCATCCAAAACTTGAATGACCTGAAATCCTCCGGCCCCGAACAGTACCGCACACCGATTCCATCGCCCGACACGTCGATCGAAACCGCGCCTGACGTCGTGATCCTCCCCGGCCTCGCCTTCACAACCTCGGGCAAACGCCTGGGCATGGGCGGCGGCCACTACGACCGCTACCTCGCCGACCACCCGGACGCCTTTGCCATCGCCCTGTGCTACGCCTGGCAAGTCATTGATGACCTGCCCGCCGAACCCCACGACCGTCCCGTGAAGCTGCTGGTGACCGAAGCCGGTCTGTTCCCACGTCAATAACCCGAGTGTTTTGCCGTTTATCTCGCCCCGCGTTACGCTATCCGGCCCGGCGGTTGGCGCCGGTTTCCATGGTTTTTACCGATCGAGGCGCACGATGTTTGAAGCTGTCCAAGCCGCTCCCCCCGACGCGATCCTGGGCCTGACCGAGGCCTTCAACAAGGACGACCGGCCCGGGAAGATCAACCTGGGGGTGGGCGTTTACAAGGACGCGTCCGGGAAGACGCCCGTGCTGGCGACCGTCAAGGAGGCCGAGCGCCGGCTCGTCCAGAACGAGGCGACCAAGAGCTACAAGCCCATCGACGGCGACCCGGCCTACGGCGCGTGCGTCCAAAAGATGCTCTTCGGCGCAGACAGTGCGATCATCAGCGACAAACGCGCCGCGACCAGCCACTGCCCCGGCGGCACCGGCGCGCTGCGCGTCGCCGCCGACTACCTGGGCAGTAATCATCCGGGGGCGACCGTCTGGATCAGCGACGAGACCTGGCCCAACCACCCGTCCATCTTCCAGGCCGCCGGCCTGCCGATGAAACGCTACGCCTACTTCGACGCCAAGAAAAACGCGCTGAACCTCAGCGGCATGCTTGACGATTACATCAAAGCCTCGGCCGGCGACATCGTGCTGCTGCACGGCTGCTGCCACAACCCACGGGCGTGGACCTGATCGGCGACGACTGGGCGAAGGTCGCAGACCTCTGTGTGCAGAAGAAACTGCTGCCGCTGCTGGATTTCGCTTACCAGGGTTTGCCCAGGGCGTCGAGGAGGACGCGGTCGGCCTGCGCACCTTCGCCCAGAAGCTGCCTGAACTGATGGTGTGTGCAAGCTTCTCAAGAACTTCGGTTTGTACAACGAGCGTGTCGGCTCGCTGACCGTGGTCGGCAGTTCGTCCGCGGCGACCGGCACCGTGCAGAGCCAGGTCAAGGCCTGTATCCGCCGCAACTACCGAACCCGCCCGACGGTGGGCGGTGTGACGACGATCCTGCAGGACGATGCGCTCAGCGCCCAGTGGCGGGCCGAGCTTGCCGAGATGCGCGACCGGATCAGCGGGATGCGCAGCCTGTTCGTCAACACACTCGCTGAGAAGGGTGCGGACCGCGACTTCTCGTTCATCACCCGCCAGCGCAGGATGTTCAGCTACTCGGGGCTGACCAAGGACCACGTCGCCGAACTGCGTGACAAGCACGCGGTCTACATCGTCGGCTCCGGCCGGATCAACGTCGCCGGGATGACCGAAGGGAACATGGACAAATTATGCGAAGCGGTCATTCGACGTTCTATAATCCTGTAACTGCTGTAACTGTTCAGAAAACCGCAAAAAACACTGGAATACCGCGCTTATTTGGGGTATTCTGTAGGGTTGTCGCATGCATATAAGAGCGTGCCGAAACAACCACTTGGATGTAACAAGTTACTTTCCGTGCTTTTTGAACCAGGAGCGGCGATGAGATACTCCTTCTGTCGGTGTCTGTGGGTCTGTTGTCAACAGCTGCCACGGGGGGCCGATTGGCTGCCGGATATCCCCGTCGGCACGACCACGGTCCAGCTGGACACCTTCGCCACGGGGTTCAACAACTCCGTCCGGGCGTCAACCAGATGCCACCGACCAAGGTGACCCATATCCCCGACGGCAGCGGACGCATGGTCGTCGCTACGCTCGGCGGCGTCATCCGCATCATGGATAGCGGCGGCAACATCTCCGGCGCCAACAGCGGTGTCTACCTGAACACCAACACCGCCGAGACCAGCATCGCGCCGTTCGCCTACGGCCTGACCAGCGTCGCCTTCCACCCCGACTTTAACAACAACGCCGCCCCGGGCTACGGCAAGTTCTACACGCTCGTCACCGAGGCCCCCAAGGCCCCCGGGGGTTACGACTTTACGCCGGTCTACTCCCCGGCCGTGGTCGATCCGGGTGACGCGCACGCTGCGGTGCTGGTCGAATACACCGTTGATCCCGGCGCGATCGGGTCGGACGTCCTTGTCACCAGCGGCATCAATCAGAACGTCACGCGACGCGAATTGTTCATCGCCGAGGAACTCGACAACGAACACAACTTCGGCGACCTCGCGTTCGACGCCAACGGGCTGCTATATATTTCCGTCGGTGACGGTCTGTTCGACTACAACGGCGGCGTCAACCCCGAAGCGCAGAACGCACAGGAGCTGGGCACCGTGCTCGGCAAGACGCTCCGCATCGACCCGCTCGGCAACAACAGTGCCAACGGGAACTACGGCATCGTGGCCAGCAACGTCTTCGCAGCCGACGGAAACCCCAACACCCTCGGCGAGATCTTTTCCTACGGCCACCGCAACCCCTGGCGCATCAGCGTCGACCAGGCTACCGGCAAGGTCATCGTCGGCGAGGTCGGTCACTTCAACATCGAAGAGGTCAACGTCGTCACCAACGGCGGCAATTACGGCTGGCCCACGATGGAAGGCTCGTTCCTGATCAACCAGTCCGACGGCTTCGACCTCACGCCCGATGTCGGTCACGTCTACGCCACCGCCAACGGCATCACACCCGCCATCTTCGAGTACGACCACGAGGACGGCGTTTCCGTCACCGGCGGATTCGTCTACCACGGCAGCAATATCCCCGCACTCCAGGGCAAATACATCTTCGGCGACTTCCAGGGCGGCAGCGTCCATACCAGCCCACGCCTGTTCGCCGGCGACCTGGACACCGGCTACTTCGAGCAGCTTCTGCTCAGCGGCGACAGCGTCAACCTCAGCGGGCCGGTGAGCTTCGGCGAGGACGCCAACGGCGAGCTTTACATCGTCACGACCAACGGCCGGGTACTCACCATCAACCCCGGCGGACCCGTCGGACCGCCGCCCACCGTGCTCTCCAACGGCGGCTTCGACGACAACGGCGGCTCGCTCGCGCACTGGACAACCTTCGGCGGGAACGTCTACGCGGAAGGCGAGGCCGTGCTCGACGGTACACGCTCGATGAAGATCTACGGCCAGTTCAACGGCGCAGAAAACTTCTCTGGCGCCTACCAGGGCATCGCCATCACCGAGGACATGCTGATCACCGCCGACGCCAGCGCCTTTGTCCGCAGCCAGGACACGCTCTTCGGCAAGGACAACCAGGTCTTCATGCAGCTGGAATACTACAGCGAGTTCGGCGCGGCGCTGGGGTCCGCGGAGTACCTCGGGCAGACCCAGATCCTCATCGCCGACGGCACCACGGCCGAGGACACATGGATCGCCCACCAAATCATCGACACCGCCCCCGACGGCGCGGTAGAGGTCCGCTTGAGTTTCGTGTTCCGCCAACTCAACAACAACAACGGCGCGATCCACATCGATGGCGTCTCGCTTAGCGCCGTGCTCATCGGCGATCTCAATGGCGACGGTTTCGTCGGCATCGCGGACCTTAATATCGTGCTGGGCGCATGGAACCAGAACGTCACCGCGGGCGACCCGCTGGCCGGCGACCCGTCCGGCGACGGGTTCGTGGGCATCGAGGACCTGAATTACGTGCTCGGGGCCTGGAATAACGGCACCCCGCCACAGGCCTCGAACATCCCCGAGCCCGCCATGCTCGCTCTGGTCGGCCTAGGTTTGCCTGTTTTAACACGCCGTTGGCGCTGAATTAACAGGTTTTTTCGGATAAATAGGGTACAATTAAGGGCTAGTCTCGGTGGTCCGGCGTCGTGTCGGGGTGACGAGTCCACAGTTTTTTACGTGCCGGAACGGCGAAGGTGGGTGTATGCGACGGATGAGTTTGGCCGTGATCACGATGTTCGGCGCCTTGTGTCTGCCGGGCACTTCAACAACCTACGCCGCCAACCAGACGCCCACCGTCACGCCCGTGCAGAATGGCGGCCTGGGGTTCAACGTCGAGATCAATGCCTACGACATGGGCGCGACACCCGTCCCCACGCTCCACTCTTTCGCCTCAGGTGAAGTAGACGGCAAGTGGGTTATCATCGGCGGACGCACCAACGGTATGCACGGCTTTGAGAACATCGGCGTGCTCAATTTCCCCGAAGCCACCGCCAACCGCAATGTCTGGGTCATCGACCCCGTCACGAAACAGACCTGGAGCCGATCACTCGAAGATGTATCTTCGGGATTCGATGGCGTCGAGATCGCCTCGCTCAGCACCACCAACAACCAGTATCAGCAGGTCGGCGACACGCTCTACATGACCGGCGGCTACGGCGTGAGCTACGTCGGCTCGGTCTTCGACTACGAGACCTTCGACCGCCTCACCGCCATCGACCTGACCGGCCTGGCCGACTGGGTCATCAACGGCACCGGCGCGGCCGCCGACCACGTCCGACAGATCAGCGACCCGATGTTCAAGGTCACCGGCGGCGCGATGTACGAACTCGGCGGGCAGATGCAGCTGGTCTTCGGACAAGATTTCAACGGCACCTACACGCCCGGCACCAACGGCACCTATACCCAGCAGGTCCGCCGCTTCGAGATCGTCGACGACGGCGTCAACCTCAGCGTCACCAACACCAGCGCCACCACACCCGCCGCGGAGTACCGCCGGCGCGACCTCAACGTCATCCCCGTCAACTCTCCCGACGGCCTCGGCGGCATCAACGAAGGCATCGTCGCGCTCTCCGGCGTCTTTACCGCCACCAACGGCGCATGGACCGTGCCCGTCGAGATCGGCGCGACCGGCGAACCCACCATGGACGACCCCAACGACCCCGACACCTTCAAGCAGGCCATGAACGGCTACCACTCCGCCAAGCTCGGCCTCTACTCCGAAGCCTCCGGCGACATGGTCGAGTTCCTCTTCGGCGGCATCACCTACGCCGAATACGACGAGGTCAACGACACACTCATTACCAGCAACCAACTGCCCAACACCAGCCAGATATCCGCCGTCAAGATAGACGCCTCCGGCGAATACTCCCAGCACTACATGGGCGCGTTCCCCGAAGTCTACGACCTCTCCAGCAACCTCGTCCGCTACGGCTCCAACGCCGAGTTCTTCCCCGCGCCCGGCGTCCAGCTCTACGACAACGGCGTTATCAAACTCGACGAACTCCAGCCCGGCGACCTGCTCGGCTGGATCTACGGCGGCATCGCCGCGAACGCGCCGCACGTCCGGCAGAACCCTAACGGGCTCTCCGGCGCTTCCAACACCCTCTGGGAAGTCATCTACCGACCCGAGATCGTCGGCGACCTCAACGGCGACGGCTTCGTCGGCATCGCCGACCTCAACATCGTGCTCGGCAACTGGAACCAGAACGTGACCCCCGGCGACCCGCTGGTCGGCGATCCGTCCGGTGACGGGTTCGTCGGCATCGCCGACCTCAATCAGGTGTTAGGCAACTGGAACGCCGGCACGCCCCCGACCAACAACGTCCCCGAGCCCGCAAGCGCCGCGCTGCTGCTGAGTCTATCCCTCACTTCCCTCAACCGCCGCCGCACTTAAAACCAAAGCCCACGGCCTCCGGCCGTGGGACAGTCCGTGGACAACTCGTATGCGGTGCGGTGCTATGAACAGCATCGCTTAACAGCCGCACGGATGTTTCCCGTGCCTATCTGCTTGCCTGTCACCCGATCAGCAGCCGAGACCGTAACGTCGCCGCCACACTCAACCCCAGCAAAACACCTGCCCCAGGCTCGGGAATATTAGCGCCGTCGATGGGCGGCGTCCCCGCGTTCCAGTTGCCCAGCACCGTGTTCAGGTCGTTGATGCCGACGAAACCGTCGCCGGAAGGATCACCGACCAGCGGGTCGCCGGGGGTGACGTTCTGGTTCCAGTTGCCGAGCACGATGTTGAGATCGGCGATACCGACGAAACCGTCACTGTTGAGGTCGCCGGTGAGCGGGCTCCCGCCAACGATCGCCAGCGATACGTTGTCGATGTACAGGCCGTTGGCGATATCGCCGACCGCGCC
>JAWKTA010000044.1:0-45226 GCA_041402025.1 Phycisphaerales bacterium
TCCTCCTGGCGGTGGTGGACGGCCGGCCGGTGGGGTTCTTCATCGGGATGGAACTCAAGCCCAGCGTGTTTTTTGAGTGGCTCTACGGGGTGGCCCCGGACTTCCGCCGGATGGGAATCTGCTCGCAGCTGATCGAGGCCGCCAACGCCTGGGCGGCCAACCACGGATACGCCTTTTCCCGCCTGGAATGCCATAACCAGCACCGGCCGATGCTCCACATGGCGATCAAGCACCGCTACGACATCCTGGGCATCCGTTGGGACCCCGACCACCACGAAAACCTCGTGATTTTCGAGAAAGAACTGTCCCCCGACTAGCCGATAAAACCCTTGACCGGGCTTGCATCCCGGCTATAATGGGGTGGTTAGAGCATCTCGCAGTGGGCAAGCCCACCGTACCCAACGAGAACCAATCGCCAAAGTTGCAAGCAAGCGGTGGTCGATATAAGGTTCCAGGTGCAGGCCTCACCGGGCCGACCCCAAAAGATGTTTCCGGAAAGGTCCGGATCATCTCCGCGAGAAGCATTTGATATGCCGGTAGATCGAAGGAGCGATCGGGCATCGATGACATCCCGACGATTGGCGCGGATGCCTTGAGGTGGGGATCGATACAGTCAAACGAGGCGACGTTTCGGGCCTGTGGTAGGTCCGGGCGCCAGCCCCGAGGAGAGAGCCGGCTCGGCCGGTACGTCCCGACCGAGAATCCCGCTCGGAAGCTCCCGTGAATCAGATCGACCGCTATCAGCAGGGGGATGTCGTTACGCATCCCCGCCGCCCCGAATGGGGCCAGGGCGTGGTCAAGGCCGCACAGGCCATCGTCCACCAGGGCAACGCCGCGCAGCGGTTGAGCGTTGAATTCGCCAACCACGGCCGGGTCGTCATTAACACTGCGGTAGCGCCGTTGGCGCCGAAAGGAAAAAAAACAACCATGAGTTCATCGATCGCCGCCAGCAAAGGCTGGCTCGACCAACTCGAACGCTCGAATAAAAACTCCCACGAGCTGTGGGAGCTGCCCGAAGCACTCACCGACGTCTTCTCGTCGGACCTGCAACGGCTCAGCGCCACCCTCGACTCCTATAAGTACACCACCGAGCCGCGACCCCTCATCGACTGGGCCGTCGTCCAGACCGGGATGAACGACCCCCTGACCAAGTACACCCGCCACGACCTCGAGCAGGCCTTCGCCCGCTTCGCCCGCAACCGCGACCAGCACCTCAAGGAACTGGTCCGCCAGCTCAAACGCAACGGCAAGCACCAGACCCTCGTCCAGGCACGCAGCCAGTGCAAGGTCCTCGCAGGCCAAACCGCGCTCGAACGCGCACTGCGGCACTAAAAAAAAACGATGAAGTAGGAAGGATGAAGTAGAAGCCGCCCGATGGCCTCTGCCGCGGTGATCTGCGCCCGGGGTAACCGCTCCTTACTTCAGCATCCTAATTCACACTTCATCGTTCCCCATTACAATCTCCCCATGCCCACCCCCGCGAAGCGGATCGAGCAGCTCCGCCGTGACATCGACCGTCACAACCGGCTGTACTACGTCGAAACCAAAACGGAAATCTCCGACCAGGAGTTCGACGCCCTGCTCCGCGAGCTGCAGGACCTCGAAGCTAAGCACCCGGACCTGGTCACCCCGGACTCCCCCACCCAACGCGTCGGCGGCGAACCCATCGAGGGCTTCAAGACCCTCCCCCACGCCCGGCCGATGATGTCCATCGACAACACCTACAGCCGCGAAGAACTCCGCGCCTGGTACGACCGCACACTCAAAGGCATCACCAAAGCTGCCGACGCCGACAGTAGCGGGCAACTGTTCGCCGAGAACAGCGATGATGCTTCCGGGGTCGCGCTCGTCCTCGAACCCAAGATCGACGGCGTCGCCGTCAGCCTGCGCTACGAACAGGGCAAACTTGCTCAAGCGCTTAGCCGTGGTGACGGCAAGCGCGGCGACGACATCACCCACAACGTCCGTACGATCCGCGCGGTCCCGCTGACACTGCATTCACAAAAGAAAGCTCCGCCCGACGTTCTGGAAGTCCGCGGCGAGATCTTCATGCCGGACGCCGAGTTTAAGCGGATCAACGACGACCGTGAAGCCAAGGGCCTGGAACGCTTCGCCAACCCGCGCAACGCCACCGCCGGCACGCTTAAATCCCTCGACCCCGCCGTCGCCGCCGAGCGGCGCCTGATGTTCTACGCCCACGGCCGAGGAGAACTCGACCCGGACAACCTCGAAAGCCACCACGGCTTCCTCGAACTGCTCCGCTCACTGGGCCTGCCCACAAACGAACACACCCGCCTCGTCGACACCTTCGACGAAGCCTGGGCCTTCATCGAGTCCTTCCAGACCAAACGCGCCACCCTCGGCTACGCCACCGACGGCGTCGTTATCAAGCTCGACGATATCAAGCTCCAGGAACAGCTCGGCGCGACCAGCAAGGCCCCCCGCTGGTGCATCGCCTACAAGTACGCCGCCGAGCAGGCCACCACCACCCTGCTGGCTGTCGACTGGCAGGTCGGCAAGACCGGCAAACTGACCCCGCGCGCCACCATGGAGCCCGTCTTCCTCGCAGGCACCACCGTCAGCCACGCCACGCTACACAACTTCGGCGAGATCACACGCAAGGACATCCGCATCGGCGACACCGTCGTCATCGAAAAAGCCGGCGAGATCATCCCGCAGGTCGTCAGCGTCGTCACCGAACAACGCGACAAGAAAAGCAAACCCATCAAAGCCCCCGACCGCTGCCCGATCTGCGAATCCGATGTCTCCATCGAGTACGACACCAAGCGCGTCAACGATATCGATAAGTGGGAATCCCGCTGCGAGGCAGAGAAAAAGAAAGCCGAGAAGGAAGGACGCAAACCCGAACTTCCCGAAAAGCCCGCGCCGCTCGGCCCGTCGGATGAATCCGGCCGCTACTGCGTTAACCCGGAATGCCCCGCGCAGTTCCGCGAGAAACTCATCTGGTTCGTCGGCCGAAACCAGATGGATATCGACGGCCTGGGCGAGAAAGCCATCCTCCAACTCGCCGACGCCGGCCTGCTCAAATCCTTCGGGGATGTCTACGCACTACACACTAAACGCGAGCAACTGCTCGAACTCGAACGCATGGGTGAGAAGAAGGTCGAGAACCTCCTCGCCGGCATCGAAGCCAGCAAGTCACGCGGCCTGTCCCGCGTGCTCGCCGGATTAGGCATCAGCCAGATCGGCGCATCCGCCGCCGCCTCGCTCGCCCAACACTTCGGGGATATCGACGCCCTCACCGACACCGACACCGACACCATCGCCCAGGTCGAAGACATCGGCCCCATCACCGCCGAATCGATCCACACCTTCCCACCAGCGACGCCGGCCGACACGTTATCCAGGAACTCAAAGATGCCGGCGTCGACCTGACCGAAGAAAAACTCTGCTCCCCACCCGCTTCGCGACTCCCCTTCGCCGGCAAGACCCTCGTCATCACCGGCACCTTCGAGGCCTACGACCGCAACGAGCTAAAGGAAATCCTCACCTTTCAGACTCGGGCGTAAAAAAGTCACCGGTAGTGTCCGAAGAACGCCCGACTACGGCTCGCCGGTGAAAAGCGGGCAGCAAACTGGATAAGGCTCAACAGTTGGGTGCTGAAGTTTGGGACGAGGCGAAGGTCACTGAAACGCTCGACTAAAGCTCCGCTTCACCAAGATAAGACGCGTCCGGGAAAATCAATAATGGTCCCCGCCGATCGAGTGCGGAGAGGATGCTTTTTTTGTTGTTGTTGAACTTCAGTTCATCCAGCCGGTCTAAAACGCGGGACTTGGCTTCGGCGCAGAAAGTCGGGTTCTTGATCAGGGTGGTCAGGACGGAGATTTTCTGGTCCTCGAAGCTCAGCCGCATCGTGGGCGGAATCGACGAGGAGGCCTGCGGCGGCCGGGCCGAGGTTCGGGCGGCGGGCGATCTTGCCGAGGTGCTCGGCACGGTCGGAACTGAAGTCAACTCACGCGGCGTCGATCTCGGCGATCGTGGCCTCGTCATCGACGACGATGATGTCCGGGTCCTCGCCGGGCTGCCTGGATAGCCACCGGGGTGGCCTACAACCACGATGTCCGCCCCGCCGCAGCCAGCGAGTGTGTGCAAGCAGGAGGATCGTCAGCAGCGCCAGGTAGTAGGCGAGGCGTTGCGGCATGGCTGTCATCCTGAAACAGCGGGCCCGGAGTCGCCCCTGGAGTCGCCCCCGGATTACCCCCGAATTCGCCCTGGGAATCGTTATCCGGCGGGGTTTGGCTGGGGCGTTAGGTGTATAGACGCACGAGGCGCGGAAAAGTTGCATGGCGGGCGAGACAAGTCGCGTCGCTTCGTAAGGGTGTTGAACGCCGCCGCCCCACTGCCCGATACCGCTCATCCCACATCCGACATCCCGGGCCCGCCACCTGCGTTTTCCTGTCTATAATCCCCCCTATGACGACGATCCGACGAGCCACGGTTGCCGACGTGCCCGCGATGGGGCAGATCATTAATGACTGCGCCGAGTTCGGGCTGATGCTGCCCAGGTCGCTGTCGTCGCTGTATGAGAACGTGCGCGAGTTTCATGTGGCTGAGGACGGGGAAACCCCGGGGGATACTCCGGGGGAGTCTTCCGGGGGCGGGCAGGTGGTCGGGGTATGCGGGCTGAGCGTGGTATGGGCGAATCTGGCGGAGTGCTGTGCCCTGGCGGTCGCGCCTTCGCAGCGGGGCAAGGGGCTTGGCAGAAGGCTGGTCGAGGCCTGCGTCGAGGAGGCACGGGTGCTGGGCATCCGCACAATCATGACGCTGACCTACGAGCGGGTGTTCTTCGAGAAGCTGGGCTTTGCGGTGGTCGATCGGCAGAACCTGCCGTTGAAGGTTTGGAGCGAGTGCGTGCGGTGCCCGAAGAACCAGGCCTGCGACGAGATCGCGATGACACGGGTGTTGGAAGATGTGCCCGAACTGGTCGTCGCCCGCCCCGCGCCGCCCCCGGCGGACCAGTACGTCGTCCCCATCATCCGCGCCATGAAGTCCGGCAAGCCGGTCCCGCCGGAGGATGATGATTGATGGTGAAGTATGAAGTAGGAATGCTGAAGTAAAAGGCAAGTGCCGCCTGATGCGGATGTCTTCACTTCAGCATTCCTACTTCCTACTTCATACTTTCCTCCCCCCCACCCCGCTGCTACCCTACTAACAGACATGCCCGACGCCCACGCCTGGCTCCCTGATCTGATCGGGTCCGCGCCAATTGCTGCGCTGGGCGAGGCCCTGCGCGCGCCCGCCCCCGGAAATAAAACCAACCACGTTAAGGCCCACGGCAGCCGGGGTTCGAGCGTCACCTTGACCGCCGGGGCGCTCAGCCTGTCGCTGCATCGGCCGGTCGTGCTGGTCGTGGCGCACCTTGATGAAGCGGATGATGCGCTGGACGACTTGGGCTTGTTCGACGAAGCAGGTCGGCCGGTGCGTGCGGCGCGTTTTGGAGCGCTTGAGGTGTTGCCCGGCGAGACGAACGTGAGCCTGGAGCTGTTGGCCGAGCGACTGGGTGTGGTGGGTCGGCTGGTCGAGAAGGATGTGCCGGACGTGATCGTCGCGCCGGTGCAGGCATTGATGCAGGCGGTCCCCGAACCGGGCGCGTTACAGTCGTTTTCCAAGGTGGTCCGCACCGACGCGGACATGCCCCCGGGCGAGCTGATGGACTGGCTGGTCGCCGCCGGGTATCAGCGACAAGATGCGATCGAACAGCCCGGCGACTTCGCGTCGCGCGGCGGCATCCTCGACATCTACCCCCCCGCAGGCTCCACCACCGATAGCGATGGCGACGGCCAAACCCTCGGCCCGATCCGCTTGGACTACTTCGGCGACACCATCGAATCCATCCACCGCATCAACCCCGACACGCTCGGCTCGGCCGGCAAAGTCAAGTCCGCACGCATCATCGGCGCAAGCACCCAGCAGATCCAAAGCGATGAACGCACCGCCAACCTGATCGACCTCTTGCCGAAAGACACCGTCTTCATCCTGCACGAGGTGATGGAGCTGTCCGAGCAGGCACGCGGCTACTACGAACGCCTGACCAACGCGATCGGCGTGTACGCACCCAACACCATCTTCAGCAAGATCAACGCCCGCCCGCACGTCGAGATCAACCAGTATTCCTCTGCCGGAAAATCTGCCGGTGACACGCTCACGCTGCCCGTCGGTCAACTCACCACTTTCGACGAAGACGCCAAGGGCGCGATCCAGCAACTCGGAGAACTGGCACAGACTCAAGATCAACACGTCGTTGTCCTCTGCCAGAAGCCCGCCGAACTGGAACGGCTAAGCGAACTGATCCGGGAACACGCTCCGGCCGCAACCAAAGCCATCCAACTCGAAGTCGGCTACCTCCACCGCGGCTTCACGTGGCAGACATCCGCCATCGCCCATCCGCCGTCCACCATCCATATCATCCCCCACCACGAACTATTCCACCGCTACCACGTCCGCCGACGTGTCCGCAGGATCACCGGCGGGGCGCAGGCGGGCGACGCGTTTCTCGATCTTGAGGTCGGCGACTTCGTCGTGCACGTCGATCACGGCATCGCGCAGTTCACCGGCATCAAAACCATGCGCCGGGGCGGGATGAGCCAGGAATACCTGACGCTCACATTCGCGCAAAACGCACTGCTGCACGTCCCGGCCACGCAGATCGACCTGGTACAGAAATACATCGGTGGGTTCGAGGGCCGACCACCGTTATCCACGCTCGGCGGCAAACGCTGGGGCAAGCAGAAACAGCAGGTCGCCGAGGCGGTGAAGGACCTGGCCGCCGAGTTGTTGCGTGTGCAGGCGGCGCGGCAGACGCAGCCCGGCACGCGCTACCCCGGCGACACCGCCTGGCAGCGTGAGTTCGAGGCCGAGTTCCCCTACGATGAGACGGAGGACCAGCTCGCCGCGATCGCCGCGATCAAGCAGGACATGGGCCGGGACCAGCCGATGGACCGGCTGATCTGCGGGGACGTGGGCTTCGGCAAGACGGAGGTCGCGATCCGCGCGGCGTTCAAGGCTGTGGAGTTCGGCAAGCAGGTGGCCGTGCTCGTGCCCACCACCGTGCTGGCAGAACAGCACGGCCGGACGTTCGCGCAGCGCATGGCGGATTACCCGTTCAAGGCTGTGTCGATCTCACGCTTCAAGACCGGCGCGGAACAGACCAAGCTGCTTAAGGACCTCGCGGAAGGCAAGGTCGATATCGTCATCGGCACACACCGGCTGCTCTCCAAGGACGTGCAGTTCGCAGACCTGGGGCTGGTCATCATCGACGAGGAGCAACGCTTCGGCGTCGAGCATAAGAACAAACTGCTGCGCTTCCGGCTGACCGCCGAGGTGCTTACGCTGACCGCGACACCCATCCCGCGCACGCTGCACATGTCCATGATCGGGCTGCGTGATATCAGTTCGTTGTCCACCCCCCCCGCCGACCGCAGGGCGATCGTCACCGAGGTCGTCCCCTACGACCGTCAGCGCGTGAAACAGGCGATCATCCGTGAGCTGAACCGCGACGGACAGGTCTACTTCGTACATAACCGGGTCCACAACATCCAGAGCGTCGCGGACGACATCCACAAGCTCGTTCCGGACGCGAAGATCATCATCGGCCACGGCCAGATGCCCGCGCGTGAACTCGAACAGATCATGCTCAAGTTCATGCGCCGCGAGGCGGACATCCTCGTCTCGACCACGATCATCGAGTCGGGCATCGACAACCCGATGGCGAACACCATGTTCATCAACCGGGCCGATCAATTCGGGCTGGCGGACCTGCACCAGCTCCGCGGCCGGGTCGGGCGGTACAAACACCGAGCGTATTGTTACCTGTTATTACCCGAGGATCGGCCGTTGACGGAGGTCGCGGCCCGCCGGCTCAAGGCGATCGAGCAATATTCCATGCTCGGCGCGGGCTTCAAGATCGCGATGCGCGACCTGGAGATCCGCGGCGCGGGCAACCTGCTGGGCGCCGAGCAGTCCGGACACATCGCGGCGGTCGGGTACGAGATGTATTGCACTTTACTGGAGCACGCCGCCAAGAAGCTCCGCCACGAGCCGATCATAGAACCGGCCAAGACGCACCTGGAGTTGCCGATCGTCGGCGCGTTACCCAAACGCTACATCCCCAGCGACAAGCACCGCATGGAGGCCTACCGCCGGATCAGCCGGGCCGCGGCGCTCAACGAACTCGATGAGGTCATCCAGAGTATCCGTGACGCCTACGGCGAACCGCCCAAGCCCGCACAAACCCTTATCAACCTCACCGAGGTCCGCATCGCCGCCAGCACGCTCGGCATCGATACCCTCAAACTCGAAGGCCCCGACCTGATCTTCACCACCCGGTCACCAAAAAAGCTCGAAGTCGTCTTCGCCAACGCGCCCGGCCGGGTCAGCGTGCTCGACGAGATGACGCTCTACTACCGCCCCCCGAGCAATTACCTCGACCCGCCGGAAACGTTGCTGGCCGTGCTACGCAAACTCCTGGTGCGCCCCGTCGCCCAGGAAGCAGCGGTAGCAACCGGCTAATAGCTAACGGCTCTACCCCTACTTCACCCTCCCTACTTCATACTTCAGCCTTCCAAATATGCTTCACATCGTCCTCTATCATCCCGCGATCCCGCAGAACACGGGGAATATCGCGCGCACTACCGTCGGGTTCGCGGCACATTTACACTTGATAAAGCCGTACAAATTCGAGATCAGCGATCACGCCGTGCAGCGGGCCGGGCTGGACTACTGGCCACACGTCCGGCTGACCGAACACGAAAATGATGACGCGTTCCTCACCTGGTTGGGCGACCGAAAACCATGGCTCGTGACCAAGTTCGGCGAGCTACGATTCGACCAACCCGATTACCATGATGAAGACGTGCTGCTCCTCGGCAACGAAAACACCGGCCTGCCCGACACCTGGCGCGACCGCTGGCCCGACCGCTGTGTGAGCATCCCGATCCTTGGCAATATCCGCAGCTACAACCTCGCCAACGCCGCCGCGATACTGTTGGCACACGCGAGCCTCAAGGCGGGAGTGTTTGAATAATAACGCAATCACATCCGCTTACGGTTCATCATCCAGTCTTCGCGCGTGTCGATCGCTTGCTGGATAATGGCCGCATCTTCATCGCTGAAGCAGCAAAGGGTGACGCGGTCGGGCAAGTCTTGCTTATCAAGGAATCCCAGCACGTGGCCGAAGGCTATTTTTGCGGCGCGGAGTTTGGGGAAGCGGTACACGCCGGTGGAGATGTTGGGGAAGGCGACGGTTTTGCAGCCGTGCTGATGCGCGAGCGTGAGCGACTGGTGATAGCAGGAGGCGAGCAGCGTGTCTTCGTGGGTGTAGCCGAGTTTCTGGCTGTCATCCCCGTGCCAGACCGGGCCGACGGTGTGGACGATGTGCTTGACGCCCTGTTTTTCCAGGCCGAACGCGGGCGTGATCTTTGCCAGGCCGGTCGGGCAGCCGCCGAGGGTTTTGCAATATTCGAGCAGTTCGGGCCCGGCGGCACGGTGGATCGCGCCGTCAACCCCGCCGCCACCGAGCAACGAGTCGTTCGCCGCGTTGACGATCGCGTCCACGCGCAGGGTGGTAATGTCGGCGGTGATCACGTCGATACGGTCGAGGTTCTGCATAGGTAAGGTCAGGATGCCTGATTGAAAATCGCGGGTCGTGGAACGCTAGAAGCTGTATCCCGCTTCGTCTCGCAGCCCGACCGGCTTGCCGAGCACCTCGTTGAGCACGATCGCGCGGCGAAGGTCTTCACGTGACAAGGAAGCGGTTGTTAAAAGCCTTGATGCGGCAGGACGCGTGACGGGTTGGATCGGTGCGCGTTTGGGCGTGCCCGTATCGGGAACGACCCTGCGTGTCGTGGATTCGGTCAGCGCCGGGCCTTCGACGTGGTCGTGCATCAACGTGCCGCGCTGCCGGGCCTGTGCCTGGGCGCGTGCGTGAGCCTGGGCCTGGGCCTGGGCGCGTTGCTGCTGGGCCTGCAGACGCGCCCGCTGCTGCGCCTGTTGTTGGGCACGCTGACGGGCCTGGGCCTGCGCCTGGGCGGCTTGCTGACGGCGCTCAAGCTCGGCCTGCCGTTGCGCAAGCGCACGCTGTTGCGTCTCGTTGGGCACCTGCGGCCGGGGTTGTCGAGAGGGTGTTGAACCCCGGGCACGTTGTTCGTATTGCGCCTTGGCCCGGGCGCGGGCGATGCGCTCGGCCATCGTCAGGTTCCCCGGCTCCCCCCCACCCCCGGGAGTTACCGAATTGACCCCTGTTTGCCCGCCGCTTTGGGAAAGATGTGCGCGCCCTCGGGAAGCCTGGCGCAACTGCTCACGCCGACGCGCCGCCATCTCTTCCAACTCCATTGAGGCCGGGCTTTCGTCACGCTTGCGCTGCGCCTCACCCTTCTTCTTCATGTTGCTGATCCACGAGCCAATCACGGTCGCGCCGACCAGCGCGAGCCATATCCAGTCGTCCCATGCGGCCAGGGTCAGGGGCAGGCTGTGCATCACGATTCGCTCGCTTTCATTTCGGTCAGTATATCCGCGGAGCGGACACGCCCACGCTTCAACCCATTGTATCGGCCGGGTCGATCCAGAACACGGGACGTTCGGTGTTTTCTGTCCCGTTTCCGGCATTTTCTTGATTGTCATGCATAGCCGCACGTCGATCGGGGGGGATCATCCGCTCGAAACGCACGCCGTACACCGGCCCGAGCAGCTCGGGCCTCATCACTTCCCGGCACGGTCCGGCCGCGACCAGTTCGCCGTCGCCCATCAGCCAGACATCATCCGCGTACCGCGCCGCCAGGTTCACATCATGCAACACCACCAGCACGCCAAGCCCCGTGCCGCCTTGCCCGCCACGCGATAGTTGACGGAGCAATCGCATCGTCTGATGCACATGCTTAAGGTCCATGCCCGACGCCGGTTCGTCCAAGAGCATCACGGCCCCCGTACCCCTTGCCTGCGCCACCGCACGCGCCAAAAGTACGCGCTGCTGTTGCCCGCCGGACAAGTGCGCGAACACGCGGTCGCCCAAGCCGTCAAGGTCGCATAGCGCCATCGCATGTTCAACCGCGAGCCCCTTGATACCTTGATCCGATGCAGCATACCGCCCCATCGCCACCACTTGCCGGACCGTGAACGCGAAGCTCAGGCCCCCCTTCTGCGGGACGTAGCTCATCAGCGCCGCACGCTGCTGATACGGCACCGATAAGACAGAGCGTCCCGCCAGTTCCACCTCACCGGCCCAAGGCGTCAACTGCCCAAGTAATAGCTTCAACAGCGTCGATTTGCCCGAGGCGTTCGGCCCGATCAAGGCGCACACCCGTCCACGCCGAAGCTCCGCCGTCACAGACCGGATAACCGGCACACCCGGCAGATAACCAAACGAGAGGTCACGCACCGCCGCCACCGGCGCAGCCGGATCCCCGATCGTGATCGCCTCGGGACGTATTGTTGGGGTCTGTGCTCCGGTCATAACGGGTCCGCAATCGGTTACACGGGTTGTGCCGCACGGTCAAGCGCTCCGGGCGTAAAACCATTCCGGCTGTGACGATTCTACCCATTTAGGGCTTAGGTCGGGCTAATAACTACCCGATAAATCGGGTGATCCCCGCGCGCAAGGTGTGTAATCATGGTGCAGGAGAATTCACAGCCGATCCGACCCCAGGCCGAAGACACCGGCCAGGTGGAGAGCCTGCTCAACGAGCTGGAAGACCGGCTGGGCCAACTCAAGAACTGGCAGAAGGAAAGCGACCACCAGATCGAGCTGGTGCGTCAGCAGGCCCAGTCCGCGCGGACAGAGTTCGAGCAGGCCCAGCGCCTGGCCGAGGAGGCCAACCGCCTCAAGGCCGAGCTGGACGAGCAGCGGGCCGAACTGGACGCACGTCAGAACGATCTTCAAGCCTCGGAAAAGCAGTTCGAGGAAGACCGGCAGCGGATCGAAAAGCAGCAGGCCGAGCTGGACCGCGCCCGGGCCGAACTCAAGGAACAGCGTGAGGCCGCGGAATCCCTCAGCCAATCCGCCACACAAGAGCGCGAGCACGCCGCCGATGAGCTGGCAAAAGCCAACGCGCTCCGCGATGAATTCGAGGAAAAACACCAGGCGCTGGAGGAAACGCAGGCGAGGATCGCACAGGAAGCCGCCCGCGCCGAGGAACGCGCCCAGGCCAACGAAACGCTCAGCCTCGAGCTGGACGCCCAGCACGCCAAGCTCGACCAGGCCGAGGCCGAACTCGCATCCCGCCGTGAAGCCTTTAAGCAGAACCGCGAGGAAATCGACCGGCTTGCCGAGTCACTCAAAGCGCAGCAGGAACAACTCGAAAACGACCGCCGGGAACTGCAACAGCAGCACTCCGATGCCGCAGACGAGGCCGAGCGTCTCCACAAAGAGCTTGAGCAGGCCCGGACAGAGCTGCAGGCGTCCGCCAAGCGTTGCCAGCAGGCCGAAGAAACCCAGTCCACGCTACGCAAACAGCTCGAAGAACGCGCCGTCGATCAATCCAAGGCCGACGAGCTGACAACGAAGGTCAAGCAGCAGGAACACCAGCTCGCCGAGCAACAATCGAAACTATCCGAAGAACGCAAGTCCCTGGATCAGCAGCGTGCCGAGCTGCAGCAATCGCAAAACGAGCTCAAGGCCCAGCGCGAAGCGCTCGCCGCGCAGGGCAAGCAGATCGAGCAGCAGCGCATCGAAGTCGAAAAATCAAAGGGCGAACTGCAACCCCGTCAAGAAAAGCTAAGCGCTCAGGCCAAGGAGCTGGAGCAGCAGCGTTCGCAGCTGCAAAAAGCCCAGGCCGAACTCAAGGCAGGTCAGGACAAGCAGGCAGCGCAGCAGAAGGAACTCACCGAGCAGAAATCGCTGCTGGAAGAGTTGCAAGCCGACCTTGATGCGCGCGAGTCATCGCTGGCCGAACGTCTCAAGCAGGCGGAGGAGCGCGGCAAGTCTAGCGCCGCCGCGGATGCCGAGCAGCAGAAGCGCATCCAGGCGCTGCAGGGCCAGATCGAGCAGTCCAAGGCCCGCCAGGCCGAGCTGGAAGCGGCGCACAAGAAATTGGCCGCCGAAAACGCCGACCTCAAGGCCGCGCTAGATAAGAAGCAGACGCAGGACGTCGACCTCGGCGCCAAGAGCGCCGAGCTTGAGCAGCGTGAGGCCGACCTGAAGTCCAAGCTGGCCGCGTTCCAGAAGACACTGGCCCAGGGCAAGGAGCAGCTCGTTGCCGAGCGTGACAAGCTCAAGCAACAGGAGCAAGCGCTCGCGGAGAAGGCCCAGGAGGTCGAGAGCGAAAAGAGCAAACTCGCCGGCCGCGAGGAAGCCATCGCTGAAGCCAGCGCCAAGATCGCGCGCCGCCGCGATAAGCTCGCCAAAGCCAAGGAAACCCTGCACAAGCGCACCGAAAAGATCCATCAGGAAGAGAAACGCATCGCCTCAAGCAGCGCCCAGTACGCGGGCCTGAACAAGGAACGGCAGATGCTCGTCGAGGTCAAGAAATTCCTCGAGGTTTCCGAGGCCGAGATGATCCGCCGGTGGGCAACGCACAAAGCCACCAGCCTGATCATCGGGATCGTGATCACCGTCACGCTGCTCGCAGGGTTCAGCTACGCCATCGGTCACCAGGTCGCCAAGCCCGTATGGCAGGGCGACATGGCGTTATCGATCACGCTGCCCGAGGACCAGGATAAGCCCTCCGCCGGCGCATGGAACAACACCGCGCGTCAGACCGTCCTGGGCGAACCCGTCCTCAAGGAAACGCTCTCACAGCTCGAGCAGCGCGGTATTCGTATGTTCAACAACACCGCCGCGCTCTCCGAGCACATGGCAAAGAACCTCGTCATCGCCGGCACGCCCGGCAAGATCGAGCTGACCTACCGCTCACAAGAAAAAGAACAATGCGTCCCCGTGCTCGAATCCGTCGGCCGGGCCGTCGTCGGCTACCAGCTCTCACAGGACCGCATCGCCAAGCGGCCGGACACCATCGAGATCGCCCGCGCCGCCAAACGCCTGCCCGAACCCGTCGGCGACGACCGCCTCAAGGTTGCGGGCATCAGCTTCGGCTCCATGCTCGGCGTCTGCATCCTCGCATGGGTCGTCATGCGTGTCTGGCTGCGTCGCACGCAGCGGATGTTCGGCATCGAGAACGCCCCCGACCTCGAAGCCCTCGCGGGCTGGTCCGGCAAGGGCAATAACGCCGACGAATAACCGGGCGGCCCAACAAACGATCACTTCAACAAGCCCCTGCCGACTTGCCCAGCACGTCCGGGATATACTGTGGCCCGAAGCCGGTCGTGACAGCGCACACCTGCGCGGCACGACCGCATGATCGATGCGTCATACCGCACATATCGACACTTCGAGGGCCCCATGAACGAACCCACCGTCACCACGATCGACCTGCCCCGGCAACGTCTCTGGTCGCTGGACACGCTGCGCGGCTTCGACATGTTCTGGATCATCGGCGGGGACGCCTTCTTCCGCACGCTGGCGAAGACCACCGACTGGGGCTGGGCCGACTCGCTGGCGTTCCAGCTCGAACACGTTGAATGGGAAGGCCTGCGCGCCTACGACATGATTTTTCCATTATTCATGTTCATCTCCGGCGTGGCGATCCCCTACGCGCAAGGCTCACGCAGGCAACGCGGCGCGACCCGGGCCGACATCGTCCGCAAGACAGTTATCCGCGCGCTGGTGCTCGTCCTGCTCGGGCTGGCCGTCAATGGCATCCTGAAATTCCAGTTCGATGACTTCCGCTGGCCCAGCGTGCTCGGGCAGATCGGGCTGGCGTACCTGGGCGCATCCCTGATCGTGCTGTTCACACACAATTTCCTGTCGCGTGCCCTCTGGCTGTTCGGCATTTTGATCGGCTACGCCTGCGTGCAGCTGTTCATCCCCGTGCCCGGCATCGGCGCGGGCGCGCTCACACCTGAAGGCATTATCAACGGCTACATCGACCGCATGATCCTGCCCGGCAGGCTCTACGGCGGCGCGTTCGACCCCGAGGGCATCCTCTGCATCGTCTCCGCCACCGGCATCACACTCATGGGTGCGCTCGTCGGCCAGTTCCTTCGACGCAACGAAGTCACAGGCTCACGCAAGGCCCTGCTGATTTTTCTCGCCGGGGCGGTGTTCTACACTATCGGCTGGGCGATCGCGCCCTGGTACCCGCCGATTAAGGCCGCCTGGACCACGACCTTCAACCTCCAGGCCGGCGGCATCAGCATGATGCTCCTGGCCGTGTTCTACCTCATCATCGATGTCTGGAACCTCAGGGGGTGGACCTTCGTTTTCCGCGTCATCGGCCTCAACGCCATCACCATCTATATGATAAATCACCGCCTCATCGACTTCCGCCACGCCGCCGAGTTCCTATTCACCGGACTGGCGTCGATGAGCGAGACGTGGCAGCCCCTGATCCTCATCGCCGCCGCGCTGACACTCAAGTGGCTGTTCCTGTATTTCCTCTACAAAAAGAACGTCTTCCTGCGCGTGTAGGCAGTAACTGCCGGAGATCATCCCGTGTCGTTTAGTTTAAAAAAAAAGTTCAGCGTCATAGCCCTCGCCATGACCTTTGCCATGTACGCCACCCCCGCACGGGGTGACAGCCACGAAACCACGAGCGCCGACGGCCGGCCCAATATCCTGCTGATCTTCATCGACGATATGGGTTACGCCGACCCCGGCTGCTACGGGTCGCCCCTGCCCGAAACCCCGAACATCGACCGCCTCGCGGCTTCCGGCGTGCGATTCACGAACGGCTACGCCGCGGCGCCGATCTGCTCCGCTTCACGAGCGGGGCTACTCACCGGCCGATCGCCCGCCCGGCTCGGGCTTGAGTTCGTCACAACCTACGAAGACAACAACCCGACACCTGAGCAATGGTCAGAAAAATACGCGGACTACCCGCTCATCCCCCCGTCCCAGACCAAGAACCTCCCGCTCACCGAACGCACGATCGCCGAACAGCTCGCCGATGCCGGCTATACCACCGCCATGACCGGCAAGTGGCATGTCGCAGCGCACCACGACGGCTACCTGAGCTGGAGCCCGACACATGGCCCAGCACAACAGGGCTTCCAATGGACCGCCGACACCAAAGGCTCACACCCCTACGGGTATCCCAAAAACGAACGCGGCAAACTCGGGCCTTTCAAACAAGGTGAATACCCCGAGGACGAGTTAACACAACAAGCCATCAGCTTCATCCAGCGGGAGCACGACAAGCCGTTCTTCCTCTATGTCTCCCACTACTATGTACACGATCCGCTCGATACCAAATGCGGCTGGCTGCTGGACAAGTACCGCGCCAAGGCTGGGCCCGATGTGTCCGACCAGCGCGTGTTGTACGCCGCGTTTGTCGACACGATGGACCATTATGTGGGCCAACTGCTCGACGGTCTGGAGGCATCGGGCCAGGCTCATAACACACTCGTGGTCCTGACCTCCGACAACGGCGGGCACCCCGAACACGCCTGGAACCGCCCGCTGCGCGGCAGCAAGTGGAACCTGTATGAAGGCGGCGTACGCGTCCCGTTCATCGTGCGCTGGCCCGGCGTCAACCAGGCAGGGACCACCTGTGATGTACCGGTCATCAACACCGACTTGTTGCCGACGTTTATGGCCGCCGCACAACATCAACCAGACAACGACCGCGACTACGATGGCCGGTCGATCCTCCCACTCATCAAAGGCAAACCGACACCCGACGCCCTCGCGAACCGCCCGCTGTTCTGGCACTTCCCCTGGTACCACTGGCGCGAATCGACGGACCCAACACTCCCCGTCGGCATCGAGGACGGCTACATCAGCCTGACTCATCCCCAGTCGTCGATCCGCAAGGGTCGATACAAGCTGATCTACTTCTACGAAGACAAAAACGTCGAGCTGTACGACCTTGAAAACGATGTAGCTGAACAGCACGACCTCAGCGCCGAGAAGCCCGAGCTGGCGGAGGCCTTGAAACAGGAACTGCTGACCTATCTGGAGTCCGTGCATGCCCGGTATCCAACAACCCACGAAGCGCTGCTGAAACAGAATTGAGAAAAACTCGTGCTCCGGGCAGACCTTAACGTGGATACCGGCCGATCGCCCATTCATTGACATAAAATCTGACCAAACAGTTTCTTACGGACATCCACCCGGTTTTTATGCTGTCCCCGCCAATCCGCCCCGGAAACGACACCCGTGCCGCCCCAAACCACCCCAGGCCAGTTGACAGCCACCGCCATCTGGCTAAACTGGTCAATTCGATTATCCCCGCTTTTAGACGGACTTAAACCGATGAATCGGCAGACTTTCCACGCGAAAAACAACGAAGTGGCCCAGAACTGGCACCACGTCGACGCCACGGACCAGGTCCTCGGCCGGCTGGCGACCCGCCTGGCGGTGATCCTGATGGGCAAGCACAAGCCCGAGTACACCGCCCACCACGACGTCGGCGACTTCATCGTCGTCACCAACGCCAGCAAGCTCCGCCTCACCGGCAAGAAGCTCGACCAGAAGGTCTACCAGACCTTCACCGGCCACCCCGGCGGGCGTAAGACCAAGACCTACCGCCAGATGATGGACCACAAGCCCGAACTGCTGCTGGAAACCGCTGTCAAGCGCATGATGCCCAAGACCAAGATGGGCGTCGCCATGCTCAAGAAGCTCAAGGTCTACGCAGGCCCCGAACACCCCCACCAGGCCCAGGACCCGCAACCCCTTAAACTGCAATCCGCCTAAATGAATCGCGGCCCCGGAGCCCGGCGAGCGTGCTTCAGCACGCGGCCCACACCGAAATAGTCCTCAGACCCGAGACCCATCGATATGCCCGAAGCCACCACCCCCACCGCGACCCTCGAAGCCCCCGAGCAGACCCGCCCGCTCTCCGAGCCGGCCAAGCCCGACAAGGGCGGCTTCGTCTGGGGCACCGGCCGCCGCAAGTCCGCCGTCGCCCGCGTCCGGGTCAAGCCCGGCGAAGGCAAGTTCATCGTTAACGACCGGGACGTCAACGAATACTTCTCCGAGCCCCAGCACAAGGCCGCCTGCAACAAGCCGCTTGAGCTGACCCAGACCGCCGGCAAGCTCGACGTGCATGTCAACGTCCAAGGCGGCGGGATCACCGGCCAGGCCGAAGCCATCCTCTGGGCGTCGCCCGGGCACTGAAGGGCTACGACCCGACCCTGGAAGCCGCTCTCCGCGGAAACAACCTGCTCACCCGCGACCCCCGCGAAGTCGAGCGTAAGAAGGCCGGCCAGCCCGGCGCACGCCGCCGCTTCCAGTTCTCCAAACGCTGATCCAAACCCAATCCCTCACGATCCCGCCGGGATTTTTGGCGGGATTTTTTTAGACCGGGATTAAAACATTTGTTTGAATTTTTGGTGCGGGAGATCACCGCCTATCCCTTGATGGAGGCAAACATATGGCCAATAAAACCGCCCCCACCAGAAGAAAACTCCGATTCGACAGCATGGATGACCTGCTGCGTGATGCCCAATCACTGGCAGGCACGACACCCACATCCACCGGTAAATGGACCGCCGCGCAGAACATTCAGCATGTGGCCCTGTTCATCGACGCATCCATCGACGGTTTCACGTTCACCGTGCCCGCCCCGATCCGCTTCGTCGCCCGGATGATGCGCGGCCGATTCCTCCGCAAGGGTTTCAACCCCGGGATCAATCCCCCCGCCAAGGCGGCCCATTCGCGCCCGCGCCGGACATCAGCATAGAGTACCGTTGATCACCTCACCCGCTCCGTTGAACGTGCCCAGCAACAGAAGATGACCGCCGTCAGCCCGCTCTTCGGCGCGAATGGACCGCGACCAGTGGGTCCAGATGCACTGCCGGCACGCCGAGCTGCATTTCAGCTTTATCCAACCAATACAGGCCTAAGCCATGAATCAACCCAAACGCCGCACCCTCCGGTTCAACGGCCTCGATGAAGTGCTCGCCGACGCCCGCGCGCTGGCGGCCACGAACATCAAAGCCAACGGCAACTGGACGCCCGGCCAGGTCGTCGGCCACGTCACCCGCGCGGTCAACGGCTCGATCGACGGCATCAGCTTCAAAGCCCCCCTGCCGACACGCATCATCGGCCGGGTCATCCGGAACATCCCGCTGAACAAGGGCCTGCCAGCCGGCGTGAAATTACCCGCCAGCGCACGCGCCAAGAGCCATACCCGAGCCGGACCTTGCCCATGAACGATGCGGTCGATCAACTCGGCAAGGCGATCGAACGCACCCGGCACGAAACGATGGCGGAGGCAAACACCCTGTCTTCGGAGGCTCAGCCACGAGCAATGGACCCTTTTCCACTGCCGGCACGCTGAATTGCACTTTAGTTTCCTCGAAATGGTTGATGAATAGGATGATCCGGCACCGCTTTGTGATAGTACGACTCGCGTAATATCACCGCGCTCCTCAACGATGGCAACACAAACCCCCGACACCCGCCGCCGTCTGCTCGACGCCGCCGTCTCGATCTTCGCCGAGCGCGGCTTCCGCGAACCACCGTGCGCGTCTGTGACAAGGCCGACGCGAACGTCTCGGCGGTGAAGTACCACTTCGGCGGCAAGCGCGAGAACTCTACGATGCCGCCTTCGACCACGCACTTCTGCGGTCTAACGAGACCAATCCCTTCGTGCAGATGGACACCGCCCGGGATTTTTCATGCCGACAAATCCCCCGAACGCCGGCTGTACCTTTTCATCCGCACACTGCTCGAACACATGTTCCGTGACGGCCGCCCCAGCGAGCTGACGCAACTGATGTCCCACGAGATGATGCACCCGACCGCGGCGGCTCGACCGGCTGGTCGAAGTCTCGGCAAAAAAGGGTCCAGACCGGCCTGATCGAGATCATCCAGGACCTGTCCCCCAATCCATAAGGCCAATGCAGGGCCGGATGCTTCCATGACACGTCGCGCTGGTGCCACTTCCACCACCTCGCCCTGCCGCCTGATCAAACGCCTGCACCCACGACCAACTACTGCTCCAGGCAACCGATGAACTCGCCGAGCACATCCACCGCTTCACGCTCACGGCGGTGCAGCACGCCTGAACCGCACCGGCCCGCCCCCGGCTCCAGGCCCCGGTAGGCGCAAGACTTTAGTCGGAATCACTGGAGTTTCGTTCTTTTACAAGAGGTGGCGAAAACGAATTTTGCCCGGCCGGATCGGTGCGCACGGGATCCGCTCTTGTAACCGCCGTGCTGTTGATGTGATGTAGGTTGCCCATCGCTGTCACCCTGTCCACCGCTCGGCCCGGCCTGCCGCCGGCAACCCTCCCCCGGAACCACCTTCATAGAAGCCTGTCGCCATACTTCCGCACTTCCCACAAGCAACACCCCCGCCCGCCGACGCTGCCTTAACCTCTGCCGCCCCATGACATGCGTGTCATCCAGACGACGTGGATTCTCCCGGTCGGAAGACTACCCCGCGCGCGCCCGACAGCCTCACAGGACAAGGCCCACCGCTCGGCTGTCCGACATAACAGACGACTCTAGCTGCGGGAGACTTTGCTCTGCCACGGGTCTCCCGACCCCGCGAAATGGGTTACCGGGACCGCGGAGACCTTCGGTCGGGCCGGTCGGCAGGGTCGGGGACCCGCGCCCGAGCGGCACGTATGTCCAAAACCGTAAGACGGCGTGGTATCCGATCGCCGCGTCTTTAATCCGCCATACTTTAACCTTGCCATCCCCATTCCCCACGTTTATCGTGTAGGTAAGAGCCCGTCATGCCAGACTCATGGGACGACTATACGCAGATTACCGCCCCGCTTCCGAGGCGGATATTTACGCGGCGTTCGAGGCGGGGGCCCGGCTTGAAAACTTCTTTTTAAAGACCCAGGCAAACCATTCGGACATGACCCTTAAAGACTGGGATGATGCTGCCAACGACTTCTATGATGTTAACTTTGCATATCTGTTCAAGTGGCTATCAGACACTTACCAGATCAAACCAAGTGAAGCCTTGTGGCGAGAGCTAATTAGTGATCCTGCCAAAACTACCGTTCGCGATGTATGCCGATTCACGGCCAAGCATGGTGCACTGATGCTCGACCCTAACAGCCGTTGCGCGTCGCCGGCCGCGGTGCGAAGCCGGTGTTTTTTCTCACTTTGCGATCCGCTATGAATCAGTTGAGCAAAACTCCCTGTAGTTCGATCATATAGCAAGAAGCCGACCCCATTGAGTTTCATACATGCGTTTACCAAATCTGCCCACAGGTACTAAACAATGAAAAAAGTAAATCAGCATGGCCGCTAGCTGTTACAGAATACGCCTGGCTGGCGATGTTCCCGCTGGGTCTGGTCAGTTTGCTGGTTTCGATGACGGGGCTTGGCCTACCAACAATGTCTTGGAAGGTTTGGCTTGGCACCGTATCCGTATGACCATCGCGTTAATGTTCCTCAACACTGCCGCCCCGCCGCATCGAGATCATAGGTCTAAAAAGCATGGCCGACCTATCACGCGAGATTGTGAAGCAGCAACGCGGATTATCGCAGTCTTAGGTATGGGTACTGGCTAACCCAGAGATACGTCACCGCCGGTAAGTTGTATGTCCAAAACCGTAAGACGGCGTGGTATCCGATCGCATCGGATCGGCGGAGTTGCAGCACGCTAACCCACCCTACGTTAGAGTTGAACCCGTGCTACTTGCTGGGGAGACTTTGTTATGCGGGTCTCCCGTCCCCGCCAGATGGGTTGCCGGGACCGCGGAGACCTTCGGTCAGGCCGGTCGGCGGGGTCGGAGACCCGCGGCGAGCGCTTGGTTGTCCTGAGCCGTAAGGGCGTGGTATCCGATCGCATCGGATCGGTGGGTTGCACACATAACCCACCTACATTAGAATTGAATACGTGCTACTTGCTAGTCGTATGCAAACGGTCTTGGAATGCTTCTTCCAAGCCAAGTGTCAACGCTTGCTTGATCGCGTCAAATTCGGGTGGGAGTGAGTACGGCCAGCCGCGATTGAATACACGCAAGTCCACAAAGCCGAAATTGTTTTCCCGATGTGCCCCAAACGTAATAGCTTGCACAATGGGGCTGTGCGGTTCTCGATATACAGCAAACTCATATGGAGGAGGGTAAGGAGTTTCTACGGGCTGCATATTGAAACGGTTGGCATTATCCGCGAGTAACGTTTCGATTGCGGCCCGGTCTTCGGGAGTAAAACCATTGATCTGAAACTCTGTCTCATGCAACCAATCACAACCCGTTAGGTGTAATATAAGTGGAAGTAGCAGAATTATTTTCAGTGATTTCGCATACATTATCAGATTGCCTTTAAAAGTCATCCTGTTTCACCGGGTACCACACCTTAACCGCGCACATAAGTGAAAAAGGACATTCAACTTTTCCTTACCCTCCTGCCCCGTTGCGTGGCCGGTCAGGTGAGCACAATACGCCACAAGGTGGCGGCAGGCAGGCGATCAGGGCGGCGGATGTGCCGCAGCCCGCGGCTTTTTCATTAAGCGGCTGCCAGTCGGCGGCGTTTTTTGTATGCGCTTGTCGCCGGAGGCGGGACTCGAAGGCGGCGATCACGTCTTCGGCAGAGAGTTTTCGCCGGAGGCGACAAGTGGCCGCCGGCACAGTTTGTCGCGGTATTCCAGCACCGCCCGGCGGTGCCCCCGGCCGTCTGCATGAATGAGCCATCGTCCAGCGACAGGATCGCGAACTCAGTCTTCAGGTCCGCCACCGCACGCACCGCCTCGGCGATCGTGTAATCGTCGATCGATTCGTATGTGCGGTCGGCGGTTTCGAGTTGCATGGAGTTAGTGGTTAGTGGGTAGTGGGTAGTGGGTAGTGGGTAGTGGCTGGTGAGAAGTCAGGGAAGATTGAGGCTACATAGTCGTTGTTACGTGGTCGCTGAAGCGACCACGCCAGAGCGGCTGTATTCGCTAATCACTAACCACTACTCACTAACCACTCAATTAAACATCCAGATTCTTCACGTCCAGGGCGTGGTCTTCGATGTATTTTCTTCGTGGCTCGACTTCTTCGCCCATCAGGACGCTGAAGAGTTGCTCGGCCTCGCTGGCGGCGTCCCAGGTGACGCGCAGCAGCACGCGGTCGGCGGGGTTCATCGTGGTTTCCCAGAGCTGCTCGGCGTCCATCTCGCCCAGGCCCTTGAAGCGTTTGATGTCCATGCCGCGCTTGCCGTGTGCGAGGACGGCGGCGACGACGCCGTTGAGGTTGACGACGGGCTCGATGATGGGTTCGCCCTTGCTGTCGGTGGCGTGCAGCTCGAAGCGGGTCGGGCCTTGCGCGCCGGTGACGGACTCGGTCTGCTTGAGGCTGTAATCGTCGATCGACAGGCCCAACTCTTCGAGGCGTTTGAACAGGCGTTCCAGTTCCTTGACCTCGTGCAGTTCCTTGCGCATCGCGCGCGTAAGTTGTCGTCCTGAGTTTCGCCGATGACCTTGTCCATATCGGGGTCGGTCTCGGACAGGCCGTGCTGCTTACGGAAGTCGTCTTCCTGCTGCTCGTTCCAGAAGAAGTGGTCGCCGCTGACGCCGTTGCTCCCGGGGATGAGCAGGTGGATGCGGGGCAGGCGTGCGCGTTTCTCGGGGTCGTTAGCGCGTTCGGCGAGCAGTTGCTTGAACGACAGGCCGCGCCGTTCGACGATGCCGATCAGTTCCTGGATGTGTTCGAGGAGGTCGATCGCCTGGGCGAGCGGTTCGCCCTCAAGTCGGGCCTGTTCTGTGCGGTCATCGTTGAAGACGACCAGCGCGGCGTCGCCGGTGCCCAGCGAGCTGAGCAGCGTGCGCATGCGTTTTTCGTTCAAGGACGTACTCGCTCTTCTTACCGCGGATCACCTGGTACAGCGGGGGCTGGGCGATGTAGATGCGTCCCTGGCGGATGAGTTCGGGCATCTGGCGGAAGAAGAACGTCAGCAACAGCGTGCGGATGTGGCTGCCGTCGACGTCGGCGTCGGTCATGATGATGACCTTGCCGTAGCGGAGCTTGCTGATGTCGAAGTCATCCCCGCGCCCGATGCCGCAGTTAAGCGCTGGATGATGATGCGGATTTCCTCGAAACCGAGGATCTTGTCCAGGCGGGCCTTTTCGACGTTGAGGATCTTGCCCTTCAGAGGCAAGATGGCTTGTGTGTTGTGGTCGCGTCCGCCCTTGGCCGAGCCGCCGGCGGAGTCGCCTTCGACGAGGTAGATCTCGGATTCGCCGACGTCTTTGCTGGTGCAATCGTAGAGCTTGCCGGGCAGGCCGCCTGAGTCGAGCGCGCCTTTTCGTCGGGTGAGGTCGCGTGCCTTGCGTGCGGCCTCGCGGGCCTGGGCGGCCATGATGCCCTTCATGCACAGGCGCTTGGCGTCCTGGGGGTGTTCTTCGAGCCAGGCGCCGAGCTGCTGACCGACGCTGGTGTTGACGAAGGATTCGACCTCGGCGTTGCCGAGCTTGGTCTTGGTCTGCCCCTCGAATTGGGGCTCGGAGACCTTGACGGACACGATGGCGGCGAGGCCTTCGCGGAGGTCGTCGCCGGTCGGGGGCGTATCGTTCTTGAGGATGTTGTTGGCGCGGGCGTACTGGTTGAGCGTGCGGGTAAGCGCGGTCTTGAAGCCGGACAGGTGCGTGCCGCCCTCGATGGTGTTGATGTTGTTGGCGAAAGAGAGCAGGGCTTCGTTGTACGAATCGTTGTACTGGATCGCGATCTCGCAGACCAGGCTCTGCTCGGGGTCCTCGGTCTTGAAGTAGATCGGCGGGTCGAGCAGGATGTTCTTGCCCTCGTTGAGCGCGGTGACGAAGGAGGCGATGCCGTCCGGGAAGCAGTAGGCCTGGCTCTTTTCGTTTCGTTCGTCGCTGATGGTGATGTGGAACCCGGGGTTGAGGTACGCCAGTTCCTTGAGCCGGCCGGCGAGGGTCTCGAAGCGGAAGTCACACTCGGGGAACATCAGCGGGTCGGGCTTGAAGGTGACCTTCGTGCCGGTCTTGGTGCGTTCGCCGATGACGTGCAGCTCTTCGCTGACGACGCCGCGCTCGAAGCTCATGGAATGGAGCTTGCCGTCGCGTGCGACTTCGACTTCCAGGTATTCGCTGAGCGCGTTGACGACGCTGGCGCCGACGCCGTGCAGACCGCCGGAGACTTTGTAGGAGTCGTGGTCGAACTTGCCGCCTGCGTGCAGGACGGTCATGACGATCTCGACGGTGGGTCGGCCGTTGAGCTTGGGGTTGGTGTGCTGGTATGGTCCGACGGGGATGCCCGAGCCGTCGTCCATGATGCTGACCGAGCCGTCGGCGTTGATCTTGACTTCGAGGTGATCGCACCGGCCGGCCATGTGCTCGTCGATGGAGTTGTCGACGATCTCGTAGACCAGGTGGTGCAGGCCGCGGGCGGTGGTGTCGCCGATATACATGCCCGGGCGTTTGCGGACGGCTTCGAGGCCCTCGAGGACCTTGATGTTCTGCTCGGAATAGACGCCCTTGGGCTTGGGGGCCTGCGGCGCGGCGGCGGGCGCTGCGCTGGCGTTGACGGTGGATTGTTCGTCCATGATTGATTGCCTTTGGGTGCCGTCAGGGGTATGGCTTAACAAGCGGCTTCTCCCCTGATTGCCCCCGGCTAACCCCTGTGAAATAAGGTGTTTTTCAAGCCTCATATGATACCAGAACCGCGCCCGCCATACCAGCGGATGCGGTCGATTTCGCGGTGTGCAGGAGCGTGTTATCCGTTGATCGAAGGGGGTGAAAATGGGCCGAAAAACGGGGTGTTAAAGGCGTGTTTTATCCGGCGTCCGGGGTTTCGACAGGCGCGTCTGCGGGTGCCTGTGGGACGGGATCGGGCGCGGGCTTGGCATTGGACTTCGGCTCGGCTTGCTTGGCCGGCTCGGTGACCGGTCCGGGCTTTGGTTTTTGCTGCGCCTCAGGCTCGGGTTTGGCTTCAGGTTCGGGCTCCGGCTTGGGTTCCGGTTTGGCTTCGGCCTTGGGCTGAGGCTTCGGTTCGGCCTTGGGCTCTGCTTTGGGTTTGGGCTGTGGTTTAGTGGGTTCTTCAACGGTGGCCGGCGGGGTCGGGGGCGCGGGCACTTCGGCAACGGGCACGGGCGTCTTGGCACGCAGGGCCTGGATCTTGTCACGAAGGCGGTCGTTCATCGTGGTCAGTTCCGGGTCCTGCGTGAGGTCCTCGGGGGTGACGGTGCGCATGTGCGAGGCGGCCTCGGACCAGGCGCGGAGGGCGTCACCCTCACGGCCGAGCCGGTAGAGCGTGTCGCCGAGGTGGTCGCTGACGACGGCCAAGGTCGCGCCCGCGCCACCCTGCCGGGAGCGGACCCGCGCGATCGCCAGGTCACGGGCCTTGCGCAGCCAGACCTCGGCGTCCTCGTAGCGTGCCAGCTTGTAATACGCCCAGCCCAGCGAGTCGGTGTACGCTTCGTTGTCCGGGTCGCCATCGACCGCGCGCTGGATCATGTCCAGGGCTTTCTGCGGGTCTTCGTTGCGCATCAGCATCGCGTAGCCCAGGCCGTTGTTCGTCGGGCCGTGGTCCGGGTGTTTGGCGAGGTTGTCACGCATGACCTGCTCGCCCTTCGCCTGGTCGCCCCGGCCGGTGATCGACACGGCCAAGAGGTAATTCAGCTCGGCTTCCTGCTCGGGGAAACGCTTGGCGGCCTCGCGGATTTTTTTCTCGGCCAGTTCGGGTTCGCCGATCTCGGTCAGTGCTGTAGCAAGCAGGCTGACCAGTACCGTGGGGTTGGTCACATCTTTTTCCGCCAGCGCTGCTTCGAGGACGTCGATCGCCTGCTGGTGCTTGTTCCACTTGGTATAGAGGAAGCCCAGCCGACCGGCACGCTCGGATGATTCCGGCTCAAGCAAAAGCAGGCGTTCCTGCACCTGGAAGAGCCTTTCCTGGTCGCCCGTCTGGCCGTAGAACTGCAGGGCCATCTGAAGCAGCAGTACGTTGTCGGGGTCGGCTTCCAGGCGTGTTTCTAAGAGCGCGATCGCCTCACCGGTGCGGCCGGCGGCGTGGTAGGTGTCCAGCAACTGGTTCAGGGCCTTGGCGTCGTCGGGGTTCTCGGCGAGCAGGCCTTCGAGGATCGTCGCGGCCTGGTCGTAGTTACGGCTGGCATCATGGAGCTGCGCCTGGACGAGCCGGCCGGTGCGGCTGTTGGGGATCGTGCCCAGCAGGCGTTTGACGAGCACGCGCCACTTGGCGGTCTGGTCCTCGATCGGCGAGGTCCGGCCGGGCGCGGGGTCGTAGAGGTCGAGTAGCGCCTCGTAGATCGGTTCGGCGGTCGGGTCGGCGTTGAGGGCATCGAGCAGGGTCTGCTCGGCGTCGGTGGCCCGACCTAGCTTCAGTTCGAGGTTGGCCTGAGTGATGACCAGACGGGCGTCGCCGCCGGTTTCGCGGATCACACGCTCGATCAGTTCGATCGCCTCCTGCACCTGATCGGTCTGCGCCAGCACGCGGGCACGCAGCAGGATCACGCCGGTGTCGGTGGCGTCGGACAGGGGTTTGAGTACCTCGGCTGCGCGGTCGAAGTCGTCCTGCACGAACAAGGCCTTGGCCAGCTCGATGCGCGCGACCTGAAGGTCGGGCGAGAGCTTGACGGCCTGCTCGAACTGGGCCTGCGCCTCGTCGAAACGTGTGAGCACGGCCAGGCACAGACCACGCAGCACGATCCGCATCGTCGGGTCCTGTTTCTCGCCGGCGTCGCCGTCGATCACCTCAAGCAGTGCCTGGGTATCATGGACATGCGTCACCAAGGCCGAGCCGTATTCATCGGCCAGCCCCGGCGCGAGTGTCATCATCTCGGCGGTCAGGCCGGTCGCTTCGGTGAGTTCTTTTTCGGAATACGGCGCGGTCTCGGCGGGCAGGAGGTAGTAACGCAGCAGCCGGTGGAAGACCTCACGGTCGGCGGGCTTCTGACGCAGATGCTCGATCAATAATGCCCGGGCCTGTTTGCCGGGCATCACGTCGGCGGTGGCGATGACCAATTCGGCGGGCCGGCCCTGGCTCTCATAAATCGTTTGCAGGGCGCGGGCCAGCGCGTTGGCGTTGACGCCCTGGCTGACGATGTAGCGGACCATCGCAAGCGATTGCGCATCACCGTTCTGCCGCTGGACCTGGTCGATCACAAGCGAGCGTGCGAGTTCGGCGTTCTTGAGTTTCAGGGCGGCGTAGGTCTTGCGTTTATCGACCTTGACCCGGTCGGGTACGCCGGCCTCGAGCGCCTGGTCGTAGGCGGCCAGCGCCTGGGCGGGGCGGTTGAGGTTCATGTTCAGGTCGCCCATGAGCTGGCGGGTGATCCCGATCTGCCGACGCAGCAACGCCTGGTCGCGCGCGAAACGCGACGCCTGGATCGGCTGATCGGTCAGCGCGACGTATTGGTCGAACTGCTCGATCGCGGCGGCGGCGTGGCCCATGCTGCGCAGGGCGTTACCCAGGAAGTGGTGGCTCAGTTCGGTGAGCGCGGCGTCGTCATCGGCCTTGGTCAGCGCGTCGTGGAATAGCAGGACGGCCTCGGCGTGGTCGCCCTTCTCAATGGCGAACCGGCCGAGGATAAAGACGCTGCGCGCGTCGCCCGGTTCGAGTTCGACGGCCTGTCGGAAGTATTGCGCGCCCTTGATGCGGTTGCCGGTGCGGGTGTAGACCTCGCCGAGCAGGCGCAGGAGCGTCGGTTGGTTGGGCGCGAGGCGAAGCGCGGCTTCGAGCTGTTGTTTGGTCTCGGTGGAGTCGCCGGCCTGCCAGGCTTCGCGTGCCTGGATGTAGGCTTTCTGCGCCGGCAGCGGCGGCTCGGCCGGGGTATCGGTCGTCGCGGGCAGGGGCCGTGTCGCGGGGTCCATGAACGCCGGGATCGGCAGCGTTTTGAGCACCTTGGCAAGCGGCATCTGCGCCTTGGCAAGCTCGTCGCCGCTTAGGGGGGTGATGTGGTCTTCATCGATCCCCGGTGGCGGTGCGATCTCGCTGAGAAGATGGTCACGGGTGGCGGGGCCGCGCACGGGCGCTTGCTCGTCAACCGGCCCCCGGCGTGACTGACAGCCCGCCAACAAAACCAGGCTCAAAGCCGAAAGCAGGATAATCCGTCGTACAACCATGTCTGAGCGGTCCGTGCTGAATAATTGTGGTTACGGATCAGGGGATGACTTTGTTCAGCGGGTAGCTGAATATCGCGGTCGCGCCGGCGCGTTTCAGGGCCGGGGCCATGTCGCGTTCGACACGCTCATCCAGGACGACCTCGACGGCGACCCAGTCCTCATCCGCCAGGGCGTTGACGGTGGGCGACTTCTCGGCGGGCAGGATCTTCAGGACCGCGTCGAGCGAGGTTTTGGGCACGTTCATCTTCAAGCCGACTTTCGACTTCGCGTCGATCGCGCCCAGCAGCAGCAGCGCCAGGTCCTCGATCTTAGCGCGCTTGCGGGGGTCGGCCCAGGCCTGCTTGTTGGCGATCAGGCGGGTCGTGCTGGTCAGGAGCGTGTCGATGATGCGCAGCTTGTTGGCACGCAACGAGGAGCCGGTCTCGGTGATGTCGACGATCGCATCGACCAGCCGGGCCTTGACTTCGGTTGCGCCCCAGCTGAACTCGACCTTCTTGATGGCGACACCGCGTTCCTTGAAGTAGCGTTCGGTCGTACCGACCAGTTCGGTGGCGATGATGCCGCCGACGAGGTCCTCGGGCTTGTGGTAGCTGGACTCCTCGGGGACGGCGAGCACCCACTTGGCGGGGTTGCTGGTGGCGCGGGAGTATTTCAACTCACAGACCTCGTGGACATCGGAATTGTTCTCGATGACCCAGTCGTGCCCGGTGATGCCCATATCGATCACGCCGTCCTCGACGTAGCGGCTCATCTCCTGGGCGCGGAACATGACGGCGGCGAGCTGGGGGTCGTCGATGCGGGGGAAGTAGCTACGGCTGGGGATGCTGATGTCGTAGCCGGCGCGGTCAAACAGGTCGATCGTCGCGTCCTGGAGGCTGCCCTTGGGGATACCGATGCGCAGCAGCGCGTCGTTGAGGTTCGTGTTCATGGTCGGTTACTTCTTCTTCGAGCGCTTGGTGGTTTTCTTAGTGGTTTTGGCGACCGGCTCGCTGGTGGAGGCGGCGGCTTTCTTGGCGGGCGCGGCCTTGACCGGCTCACGCTTCTGGTCATCCCGCTGGGCGTCGACCTTGATCGTCGAAGGCTCGGGGGCGTCGAGGACCTGCGTCGGCGTCTTGCAGCTGTCCGACCAGGCCTGCAACAGCAGGTGGGCCTCGACCGATTGTTCGCCGGCCTTGAACTGCCTCAGCAGCAGGGTCTCGACGTCGGCACAGGACAGCCCGTCGTCGATCGCGCCTTCACGCACGAGCAGAGCGTTGAGCTTGTCATCGACGGGGATCGCGTGCCCGCCGAAGCTTAAGAGCATGACGCTCGCGGCGGCGTAGGGGGTGATCCCCGGGAGCGTGTCCAGATACTGGCGCTGTTCCTTCTTGTTAAGGGTGGCGGCCTTGACCATCTTGAAGTCGTGTTCGCGGCGGTAGACCTCGTTGAGCGATTCGCGCATCCGCTCGACGCGCCAGTAGACGCGGGGGTACTTGTCGCCGATGACCTCGACGATTTCCTCGGTGTGGCTGACGCGCAGCTCGTTATTGTCGACCATGTGCTCCATCAGCGCGCTGTAGGCCTGCTCGGCCTTGCGGCGTGAGGCGTCGGCCTGGAGGAAGGCCATGATCAGCTGCGTCGTCGGGTCGTACGGCGGGGCCTCGACGTTTTTGTGCCGGGTCTTGAGCTTCTTGATGAGACTGGTGAGCTTCTTGATCTGTGCCGGTTCGTGCTTCACTTCGGTCCGTCCTCTGCGCCGGTATCGGCGGGGTTGGGGGATAGGGTAGGTGTCGTGGCGTCATCCGCCTGCGTGTCGGCGGCGGTTTTTTCGTTGCCGCGCCGGATCGCGTCGTAGACTTCGGCCTGCTTCTTGAGCGATTCGTCCAGCTCGAAACGCAGGCGGGGTACGGTCCGCATCGCCATCTTCTTGAGCACCAGCGAGCGGATGTGCCGGGTGGCGGACTTCAGGCCGTGGATGTTCTTGCTCTGTTTCTCGGCGGGCATGACCGAGACGAAGACCGTCGCGTCGGCGAGGTCGGGCGAGACCTTCACGCGGGTGATGCTCACAAACGCGTCGACGCGCGGGTCCGCCAGGTCGCGCTGCAATACCTGCGCGATGGCTTTCATCAGCGTCGATTCGATCTGTGCGATGCGGTGGCTCATGGGAAGTATAAATGATGAAGTATGAAGGCGGAAGTAAGGGATCGGTGCGCGGGGTGAATACCGGGCGCCTTTTCACACATCAATACTTACGCGTCATTCATCGTTTCCTTTCATCGCTTCAACGGCCGGACAATATCTCGACCTTGTGGTCGGCCAGGACGAACCCGCGGCCGGACCGCAGCTTGTTCAGTATCCCGTCCAGGACGCCCTGGCAGTGCGGGACCTCGGTGCTGACCACGGCCAGCCCGAGCGTCGCGGTGCGATGTGCGTCCTGCGTGCCGACCTCGGCGACCGACACCTGGTGCTCGCGGTGCAGCCGGTCCTTGAGGCTGGCGATTACCCGACGCTTGTCCTTAAGCGAGTCCGCCGCGTCGATCGTCAATTCAACCTGAAGGATCCCGATGACCATGTTGGTGGTTAGTGATTAGTAGTTGGTGGTTAGTATTCTTTTCTGATGAGCTAGGGAAAAACCTACCCATTACACATCGCCGGTACACATACACGGGGTCCGCACAGCGGAAGCACTAACCACTAATCACTAACCACCAAACACTCTACTCCAGCGTGCGTTTCACCTGCTTGACCTTGTAACAGACGATCGTGTCGCCGGGTTTGAGGTCGTCGAAGCCCTTGAGGCGGATGCCGCACTCGGTGCCCGAGCGGACTTCCTTGGCGTCGTCCTTGACGCGGCGGAGGCTCTCGACCTCGCGGTTGTCGGTGATGACGACGCCGTCGCGTTCCAGGCGTGCCCTGCCGGACTTCTGGAACGTGCCCTCGGTGACGACGCAGCCGGCGATCATGCCGACCTTGCCGATCTTGAACACCTGCTTGACCTCGGCCTGGCCGAGGATGTCTTCCTTGGTCTCGGGCGAGAGCATGCCTTCAAGGGCCTTGTTCACGTCGTCGGTGACGTCGTAGATCACGCGGTACAGACGGATGTCCACGCCACGTGCCTCGGCGATCTCCTTCACCGCGCTGGTCGCCACGACGTGGAAGCCGATGACGATCGCGTCGGAGGCGTCGGCGAGCAGCACGTCGTTCTCGGTGACCCCGCCGACCGCGGCGTGGATGACCTTGACGTTGACCTCGTCGTTGCCGAGTTTTTCCAGGCTCTTGCGGAGCACGTCCATCGAGCCTTGTACGTCGGCCTTGACCACGACGCGGAGCTGGTTGGCCTGGCCGGCCTTGATGGTGGCGGCGAAGTTATCCAGCGTGACCTTCGTCTGCGAGGCGAGCATCTTCTGCCGCTCGGCGTCGCGGTACTGCTGGGCGACGCTCTCGGCTTTCTGGAGCGTCTGGGTGACGTAGAACTTGTCGCCGGCGTCGGGGATCGCATCGATACCCGAAAGCTCCAGCGGGGTCGCGGGGCCGGCCTCGTCGATCTTCTGGTCACGGTCGTTGGTCATGTCACGGACGCGCCCGAAGGCACGGCCGATCACGATGAAGTCGCCGACCTTGATCTGCCCGTCCTGGACGAGCACACGGGCGACCGAGCCGCGACCTGATTGCATCTCGGCCTCGATGACCGCGCCGCGCGCCGGGCCGCCGTAGTCCGCCTTGAGTTCCAGCAATTCGGCCTGGTAGTCCAGCACCTCCAGCAGGTCCTGGATGCCCATGCCGGTGTGGGCCGAGGTCTTGATCACCTCGGTATCGCCGCCCCACTCGGTGGGGTTCAGCCCGTGCTCGGCAAGCTGGCCGTAGATCTTGTGGACGTTTTCCTCGGTCGCCTGGGGCAGGTCGCTCTTGTTCAGGGCGACGATGATGGGCACGCCGGCGGCCTTGGCGTGGTTGATCGATTCGATGGTCTGGGGCATCACGCCGTCGTCGGCGGCGCACACCAGCACGACCAGGTCGGTCATCCCCGCGCCGCGGGCACGCATGGAGGTGAAGGCCTCGTGGCCCGGGGTATCCAGGAACACGACGGTCTTGTCCTTGTTGTCTCCGCCCTTGACGGTGACGCGGTAGGCGCCGACGTGCTGTGTGATGCCGCCGGCCTCGTGCGCGGCGACGTCGGCCTGGCGGATCTTGTCGAGCAGCGACGTCTTGCCGTGGTCGACGTGACCCAAGACGGTGACGACCGGGGGCCTGGGGCGGACATCGACGGAATCACGCTCGGCGAACTCCTGCTCGACGATCTGCTCGGCGGTCTGCTGTTCCTTGACCTCCAGCTCGATGTCGTACTCGAGGGCAACCTCCATCGCGGCCTCGGTGTCGATCGCCGAGTTGATGGTGGCCATGACGCCCTTCTTGAACATGTACTTCATCACGTCGGCGGCCTTGATGCCGGTCGCGGCGCTGAGGGCCTTGATGGTGATGGGCTCCTGGACCTCGACCTTGCCGCCGGTGACGACGGCGCTCTGTGCGGCCTGTCCGGTGTGCTCGGACTTGCGGAGGTTACGTCGGCGTTGCTTGAGGAAGCCGGTCGCGCCGGAGAGGCGGGCGTCGAGTTCCTCCATGTCGGCCTGGCTGAACTTCGTCGGGCCGGTGGGCAGGACATCGCCGCCGCGTCCACGTCGGGCGTTCATGCCGCGGCGCTTGCTGGGGCGTGCCGGTTCGTCGCCGCCTCCCCCACCGCCGGCACCCTTGCCGCGTGCGGGGCCGCGCGCGTGTGATGCCGGGGACACCGTCGTCGTCCATGCCTTGATCGGATTGCCCGCCCATGGGCCTGCGTGAACGCGGGGCGCGTTCCGGCTCGGGCTTCTCGATGCGCAGGACCTTGGGGCCTTTGAGCTGGACCTGCTGCGGCTTAGCGAGTTTTTCGCCGACGGGCTTGACGATGTTCGGGCGTGTCGGGACGTTGGGCTTGCCCATCGGGCCGACGGGCTTGGGTTTGGGTTTCTCTGCCGGTTTGGCGGCGGGCTTGGCCGCTTTCGCCGCGATCGGGGGCGCTTGCTCGGCCGGGGGTTCGGGCGCGGGCGCCGCTTTGGGTGCCTCGGCCTCGAGGCGCCTGTTCGACAACGACGGGCTTGGGCTGTTCAACGGCCGGCTCGGCGGGCCGGTCAGCGGGTTCATCTGCGGGCGCGGCCTTGGGCTTGGCGCGCGAAGGCGCTTCGAGCGTGGCGGTCGTGGTATCGCCGGTGTCCGAGTCTTTCTCGGCAGACTTGGCGGCGGCCTTCTGCGCGGGCTTGCGCGCCTTCTTCAGGTCCACCTTCTCCGCCGTTTCCACGGCCGTGTCCGCCTCGGTGTCTTCCTCACTGAACCACTGGTGGATAGTCACCGCCAGGCCGACCTTCACGGTCGACATGTGGTTGGTGATACCGGGGACGCCTTCGGCTTCGCACTTATCGACGATCGCCTTGCTCTTGACGCCCAGCTCTTTGGCTAACTCAAATACGCGCTTGGCTTTGGCCAAGACCTGCTCCTTCCGGCCCGGATCACGGCCGGCCTAGGGTTCGACGCGCCCTCATAGACGCGCCGGGGATCAAACACGCCGCCAACATCAGGCGGTTTCGTGACTCGTCTGCTTATCCGCTTCCTCGCCCGATTCGTCCACCGAATCGGTATCTGTATTATCCGCGCTCTGTGCCGCGGCTTCCTGCCGCTGCTCGAGCATGTCCACGATGCTGCCGCCGGTATCGGGCAAGAGGTCGCCCAGCACAGACGCCGCCTGCGCTTCGCCCGGCATCGACGCCAACTCGGCCTCACGCTGCTGACGTTCGCGCTCGGCCTCTTCCTTCTCGCGGGCCTGCTCTTCCGCGACCGTCTTGCCACGCTCCGTGGCCGCGATCACGATCTTCTCGGCAAGCTCTTCGTCCAGGCCCAGCGTCTCTTCAAGGTACGCCGAGCCGACCTCTTCCACGTCGAACACGCTGATAACGCCCAGAGCCGCCAGCTTGTCGATGTGCTCCTCGTCCAGGCCGTCCACTGTCTTGAGGCAGGCTTCGAGGATGTCCAGGCTCTTGGTGAATTCCGCCGGCGTCAGGATGTCCACGTCCCACTTGGTAAGGCGTGCCGCCAGACGCACGTTCTGGCCGCGCTTGCCGATCGCCAGCGAGAGCTGGTCCTCGTTGACCACGACCGTCGCCCGGCCAAGCTCGAAGCACAAAGAGATCTCCACGACCTCCGCGGGCTTTAGCGCATTCTGGATCAGGATCTGGCTGGACTCGTTCCAGCGCACGATGTCGATCTTCTCACCGCCGAGTTCATCGACGATGTTCTTGATTCGGCTGCCGCGCACGCCGACGCACGCGCCGACCGCGTCGACCTTCGAGTCGATCGAGCTGACCGCGATCTTCGTGCGGTGTCCTGGCTCGCGGGCCATCGCCTTGATCTCGATGATGCGCTCGGCGACTTCCGGCACCTCGATCTCGAACAGCCGACGGATGAAAAGCTCATCACCGCGGCTTAAAACAATCTTCACCTGGTTGCCGGCGTCGCGGACGTCCAGGATCAGGCAACGGACCCGTTCGCCGGGCTGGTGCTGCTCACCGGGGATCTGTTCGCTGCGGGGCATGAAGCCCTCGGCCCGGCCGATCGAAACGACCAGTGAGCCGCCCTCGTAACGCTGGGCCATGCCCGTGGTCAGCTCGCCGACGCGGTCGATGAATTCGTTGTAGATGCTGGCGCGCTCGTCCTCGCGGAAGCGCTGGATCATGACCTGCTTGGCCGTCTGCGCGGGGATACGGCCCAGCTCCGCCAGGTCGATCTCCTTTTCGCCGTGCCAGACCCGGATCTGCCCGGTCAGACGGTCGACCTCGGAAGAGAACTCGTCGGTATCCAGTGCGTTGAAGTGCTTGCGGGCCGCCGACACCATCGCCTGCTCGATATCCGAGAACAGCGATTCCTTGTCCACGTTGCGGTCACGTGAGATCGAGTCGATCAGCCGGAGCATTTCCGCGTTGTTGATGGCCATAGTCGTACCTGCTTTCTAGTTGTTCTGATCCCAGACCCGCCCACGGCTTGACTGATCGCCGTGCTTGGACCCGGTGTTTGCCAAATTGTCGTCCACGCTTAACAGGGCGGCGGACACAAGCCCTTAAAAATCGATCCAAACAAAAAACCACGCAGCGAAACCCGCTCGTGGCCCAAGGCGATCGGCCGTCGGCATCGGGCTTCATACAAGCCCGAACCGGGACCGGCAGGATGCGCTAAAACCGGGCTAGGCCCGCAACGCCACCCCCTCTCCACGGACCCCCCAAGTGATCCGTCTGGGATGGGCATCGAACCCTGGCACGCCAAAGCCGCAGCAGTGATGGGACGCGCCCATCACTTGACCGCCGCTCCAACATGAACCTTGGCCTGTTCCTGCCGCATACGCTTCCTGCCTTAGGCAACAACCACCCCGGCACCACGCCGAGGTGAATCCGTTAGTCTAGGAAAAACAGCGGCTATGTCAAGATTTAGGCGGCTCACCCAAGGCCCGGAACCCGGGCCCCACCGCCCGATAAAACCCGCTTTCACGCCCCCCGACGGGTCCGTTGCCGGGCCAGCGTCGCTACGCCCAGCCCGACCAGACCCACCATGCCCGGCTCGGGGATGGCGGCCGCGCCCGTGGCCGGCGGGAAGTCACCGTTCCAGTTGCCAAGCACCACGTTCAGGTCGGCGATCCCCACAAAGCCGTCGCCCGATGGGTCCGCCAGCGGATCGCCCGGCGGGACGTTGAGGTTCCAGTTGCCCAGCACCAGGTTCAGGTCCGCGATCCCCACGAAGCCGTCGCCGTCCAGATCGCCCGGCAGGGTGGTCTGGAGCGTCACCGTCCCCGAGGTGTAATCCAGGATGATCTGGTAACCGGGGCCGGGGCCTTCACCGATGATCTGGCCGCTGATCGTGGTGAAGTCGCCGGTGAGCCCGCCCAGGGCCTTGAGCACCACGAACGTATCTCCCGCCGAGGGGACGTAGCTGGGCAGCGAGACGATCGACAGCTTGCCGTTGAGGTCCACCGCCCCGCTGACGGTTAGCTGGTCGAATTCGCCCAGCGCCGTCCCGCCGATCTCGATCTCCAGCGTGGCGTTGTTGTGGGCCATGGTGTAGTCGCCGCTGAGCGACGATTCTGCGGGCGAAGCACCCGGGGCATACGTGCCCTGATCGTGGACGAAGTCACCGGTAAAATCAACGACTTCCAGCCGGGTGCCGTTGAAATCGAACGTGCCCGCCGGGTCGACCGTGAGCGTCTGCTGCTGAAGCGTCCCGCCGTTGAACGCGAGCATGGCACCGGCGTCGATATACGCATAACCGGAGCCGGTAGTGTCGGCGTTGAGGTTCAGCGTGCCGCCCTCGGCACGGAGCGTGCCGTGGTTGATGAGTTGGGCATTGATGTTGCCACGGCCACGTATGGTGTTGTTGAGGTTATCCAGCGTCTGGCTGGCGCTGGTGCCGATGCGGGAACGGAGCGCATTGGTCAGCACCACGTCACCACCACCGTCCAAGGTCACGGTGCTGCTGGAGGGGATCGCCAGTGTCGTTGTACCGAACGACGGATCGCCGAGGATCGTTACCACACCCAGGTTGATCAGGCCCTGTTCGATCGTCAGCGTGGTCGCATTATTCAGCGTCAGCGGTCCGGTGTTGGTGACGTTTCGCAGCGTTCCGGCGACACTGCCGGCGGGGTCGCTGGTAAGTGTGCCGCCGACGAGTGTGCCGGGGACATTCAGCACGCCGTCGGCCGCGATCTGGACCAGGCCTGCCGCGTTGTCGACCTGAGCATTAAGGTTGAGCGTGCCGCCCTCGGCCAGGATGGTTGACCGGTTAATGACCGCCGCGTTGATCTGGCCCGCGCCGCGGATGGTATTGTCGATATTGTCGAGCACCTGGCTGGCGCTGGTGCCGATCCGCGATCGGGCTTCATTGGTAAGTACGACGTGACCGCCGCCGTCAAGCGTCACCGTGCTGCTGGAGGGGATAGCGAGCGTTGCCGTGCCGAACGAGGGATCGCCCAGGACCGTTAGCGTGCCCTGGTTGGTAAAGCCGGTATCGAGCGTCAGCGTGGTTGCGTTGCGGATGTTCAGTGGACCGGGGCTGGTAACGTTGCGGAACGTTCCGGACGCCGAGCTGCCGGACACGGTATTAAGCACTCCGCCGAACAGTATCCCCGGGGCGTGCAGAATGCCGTCGGCCGCGATCTGGACCACGCCGGACGAGTTGTCCACCTGTGCGTTGATGGTCAGTGTGCCATCTTCGGCGCGCAGGATCGATCGGTTGGTGACCTGTGCGTTGATCTGCCCCTTGCCGCGGACGGTGTTGTCGATGTTGTCGAGCACCTGGCTGGCGCTGGTGCCGATCCGCGACCGCGCCTCATTTGTGAGCACGACCTGGCCGCCACCCTGAAGGGCCAGCGTGCTGCTGGTCGGTATGGCAAAGGTGGCCGTGCCGAAGGACGGGTCGCCGTAGACCGTCACGACCCCCAGGTTGGTCAGGCTCTGCTCAAACGAAACAGTAGTTGCGTTGCGGATCGCCAGCGGGCCGGTGTTGATGATGTCTTGGTAATTGCCCTGGACGTTGCCCAGTGGGTCGCTGGTGAGCATCCCGCCGACGAGTTTGGCGGACGCGTAGAAGGTTGCGCCCGCAGCGACCTCGACCTGGCCGGACGCGTTGTCGAGTTGGCTGTTGATCGAAAGGGTGCCGCCCTCGGCCCGGATCAATGACTGGTTGACGACCGTGGCATTTAAGCTGCCGGCGCCGCGGATCGTGTTGTCCACGTTGATCAGGGTCTGGCTGGAGCTGGTGCCGATGCGTGAGTAGCTCGGATCGGTCAGGACGACGTCACCGCCGCCGGTCAGCGTCACCGTGCCGGACGAGGGGATCGCGAGGGTGGCGGTGCCGGAAGTGGAACTGCCCAGAATCGTCAACGTCGTGAGGTTCGCCAGCGAATTGTCCAGTGACAGCGTGGTGCCCGACTGGACGGTGAGGTCGCCGACGTTGGTGACGTCTTCGAGCGTGCCGGTCAGCGTGGATAGGGCGTGGGCGTCCAGGTTGCCGCCGGTGATGCGTGTGAATGCCAGGTCGCCATCGGCCGCGGTCTGGATCAGGCCGCCTGTATTGATTGCGCCGGAGTTCAGGTTGAGCGTGCCGGCTTCGGCACGGACGGTGGACTGATTCGTCAGCGCCGCGTTGATTGCGCCCGCCCCGCGCAGCGTGTTGTCGCTGTTGAGCAGCGCCTGACTGCCGGCCGTGCCGATCCGTGAGTAGGTCGCATCGGTCAGCACGACCTCACCCCCGCCGCCCAGCGTCACGCTGCCGCTGGAGGGGATAGCAAAGGTTGCCGTGCCAAACGTGGGATTGCCCAGGACCGTCACAACGCCGCGGTTGGTCAGCGAGCCGCTGAACGTCGTCGTGCCGCCGGCCAGCAGATCGATTGTTCCCGCGGTATCAAGCGTCGAATCGGTCAGCCCGCCACTTGTGGCGTCCATGTCGCCGCTGACCGTCACCGACGACAGGGTCGGCCCCGCAAGTACGCTCCCATCTACCGCAACGACCGAGCCGCCGGTGACCGTGGCGTTCCCGCCCAGTTGGCCATCCGCCGCGATCTCGATCACGCCGGCGTTGTTATCGACGGTCGAACCTTGCAACGCCAGGGTGCCGCCCTCGGCGCGGAGCAGTGATTGGTTGATCAGCGAGGTGTTGATGGCGCCGGCGCCGCGGATCGTGTTGTCCACGTTGATCAGGGTCTGGCTGGAGCTGGTGCCGATGCGTGAGTAGCTCGGATCGGTCAGGACGACGTCACCGCCGCCGGTCAGCGTCACCGTGCCGGACGAGGGGATCGCGAGGGTGGCGGTGCCCGTGCCGCTATCACCCAGGATATTAAATTGCCCCTCGTTGACAACACCACCATTAAGGCTGAAGGAGACACCGCCGGGGATGCCCAGTGAACTGGTGGCTCCGATGTTGTTCCACGAGGCGATACTGCCGCTGAGGTTGGAGCCGACGACAAACGCGGTGTGATTGTTGACGGTTCCGCCGATGGACGCGGAGCCCAGGATAGTTGCACCGGGCATAAGATTTAAAACGCTGTCAGCAGTGAAGGTCCAGTTGCCGTTGATAGCACCAGCGAGATTGACGGTCGCGGGCTGGATCGGCCCGGATGGCACGTAGGTCGGCGCGGCGTTGTTGTGGTTGTACGGCACGCCTACGGTCGCGGTCGGGTACGTCAGTGTCGCGCCGGTGTTGATGGTCAGGATAGACGGGCCGTCCCACGAGGCCATCGTGAGACTGCTGGTGGAAGTGAAGTCGGACGAGACGACGGCGGGCCCGGAAGGGGTGTAGAACTGCCCGGAGGGCACACCGTTGATGATGTTCTCGGCGACATGGATGTAGGTGGGCAGGCCGGTACGCGGCATGTCGGGGTTGAAGGGGTCGAAGATCCAGTTTTCGTTGGTATGCCAGCTCCCGCTGCCGACCCAGATGTTGGACGCGATAGTGATGGTGAAGTCGGCAGCGGCTTTGGGTGCCATAGCCGCCAGAAGCAAGGAGGCCGCCAGGTGCGGGCACCACCGCTTGATTCCACTAAGGCAGTGGGAAGATTGACTCGACGGCGGCTCGACGCGCGGGGTCGGCCTCGAACACGTCTGTGCCGGATAGACTCGCAAACGACAACCGTCCTGGTTTTTCTTGGTACGCCTCATGTGTTTGATCTCCGCCCTGTTACCACGCCGCAGTCGCCGCCAGATTGACGGGAAAAGATGAATCCGCATACTAACGGATGCGGGCGCGGCGCGCCAACCTAAAAAGCGCCAATCAATGTATTTATTTCCGCCCGACCGGCACTCCGTTGGCGGACCCGGCCGCCGGCGAACCGGTCGCTTGTCACCCGACCGTGCTGCGATTTCCGGTTGGCAGGATTTGCCAGCGCCAGACCTTTACGGCATAATGCCCGGCTCGACCGAAAAACCCCGGCCCCGGGATATCGCCTCGGATATCCACGGCTAAGCCACCAAGAGGAACCTATCCATGGCCCATTCCGTCTCCGCCCGTAAACGTATCCGTCAGAACGCCAAGGCCCGGTCCATCAACCGCTGGCGAAAGACTACCATCCGTACCGCGATGAAAGACTACCGTGAGGCGATCCTCCACGGCACGGTCGATGACGCCAAGGCCAAGCTCAGCGGGCTTTACAAGATGCTGGACCAGGCGGCGAGCACCAGCACGATGCACAAGAACACCGCGGCCCGCTATAAATCACGCCTGACAGCAAAGTTAAACCAGAAACAGGCCGCCAAAGCCTGAGATGGTTATATAAAATTCACACAAAAAAAACAGTCCTGTTGCATAACGGGGTTGTTTTTTTATTCAATATGAGGAAAATGGCGGGCTGTAACACTTCGTTTCCGGTGGGTTTATCCAGTTCCAAAACAGGCGGGGCTGGGGCGGGTTGGATGCTCGATAGATTCCGCGCGGTTGGCCGATGAGGTTACGTACCAAGCGGATGATTCTTATTATTGCCGGAGGCGGGTGTTGAGCGAGTATTCGGATGATCCAGGGAGACCGACCGGCCCCGTCTCGACGGGCGTGGAGTCGGTGAGTACCGATATCAAGGCTGGGGCAGGTGCCCCGGCGTGGAGTCTGGCGGCGTGGCTGGCGGCGTGGCGTGAACGATTGGCCATGCTCGGCAGTGTGGACCTGAGGTCACTGGCGGTGGTGCGGATGGGGCTTGCGCTGATCCTGTTGGCGGACCTGATCGGTCGGTGCGGCCAGCTCACGGCCCACTACAGCGATGCCGGCGTGCTGCCACGGTCCGTTCTCTTTGAAAGCGAAGGGCTGCGGGCCTACCTGTCACTGCATTGTTTAAGCGGCTCGGTGGTGTGGCAGGCGGTGCTGTTCGCGGTAGCGGGCTACTTCGCGGTTACGATGCTGCTGGGTATCCGCACACGATTGGCGACGTTCGCGTCCTGGCTGCTGCTGCTTAGCCTGCACCACCGCAACCCGGTCGTGCTCCAGGCGGGAGACACGCTGCTCCGTCTGATGCTGTTCTGGGGGATGATGCTGCCCCTGGGGGCGCGCTGGTCACTGGACAGTGTGGCGGGGCCGTTGAGGCTCTACCATCGCAAGGACAATCGGCTGCTGTCGGTCGCGGGCGTAGCGATCCTGCTGCAGGTGTGCCTGGTTTATTGGTTCACGGCGACGTTCAAGGACCACCCGATGTGGTGGCACCGCGACGCGGCGTATTTCGCCTTGAACGTTGATCAACTGGTCACGCCGTTTGGAATGTGGATCAGGCAGATCAACTGGCTGCTGCCGATCCTGACGTGGACGGCGTTCGGGCTGGCGGTGGTAGCGCCGCTGATGGTGTTCTGCCCCGTCTGGACGGGCACGGCGAGGATGCTGGTGATCATCGCGATGATCGGCACACACCTGGCGTTGGCGATGAGCCTGCGGCTGGGCCTGCTGCCCTACGTCGCGGCGGTGAGCTGGCTGGTGTTTATCCCGAGCCAGTGGTGGAACTGGCTGCGGAGCAAACAGTTCAAGCAGGCCGGGCTGCGGACCAACCCGTCACGGTTGACATGGTCGCTGGCGCTTTTGAAGTGGCTGCCGGCCGCGGTGTCCGGCTCACGACGCGGCACGGGTGACGTGCTGATCGACATCCCGACCAGCCGGCGTCAGGGCATCCGGGCGCGGGGCTGGGAGCAGGTCGTCGCGTCGGTCGCGCTGATCTACATTGTGGTATGGAATGTTCAGTGGCTCGGCTCGAACCAGGATCGGCAGGCCACCGGCCCGGCCGGCAGAGCGTCGATCGGTGACGTGCTGCGGATGGAGCAGGGCTGGAACATGATCCCGCCCCAGGCGGAAGCCCTGGATTACGACGGCTGGTTCGTCATGCCCGCCACCCTCAACGATGGGACGCAGATCGACGCGTTCACCGGCGGGCCGATCAACTGGTCCAATCCCACCGGTTTCCACGCCGAACGTGACCCCGGCACCCGCTGGCGTCGCTACCTGCGCAACCTTGCCAAGCCCCAGTTCGACCACCACCTGCACCCGTTTGCCGAGTATCTAGCCCGTCATTACCACGAAACGCACGGGCCATTCAGCTTCATCGAATCCTTCGACATCGTTTTCATCAGTGAAAACACCCTGCCCAGCGGCGGCGTGGAGATCGCCCGCCACACCCTGCTGGAATACCACCGCGGGCCGTGACCGGCACGCCCGATCTTCCGCGGGGATCATCGCCCGACGAACATCCGCATCAACAGGCCAAGGCCCAAAGCGACCGGTGTGCTATAATGCCCGGCTCGGACCCACGAGTGTCCCAGCCAAAACAGCATTACTACCTTGTTGGAAACGGTTTATGGCCAGCATCATCACCGGTAAAGCCTTCGTACTCGGCGACGACATCGACACCGACCAGATCATCCCCGCCGAGTTCCTGTCCTACGACCCGACCGACCCGGAGGAACGCAAGTTCTTCGGCATGTACGCCATGGTCGGCGTGCCCCCGGCCCAGAGCGGTCTGCCCAAGGGCAACACCCGCTTCGTCGAAGAGGGCAAATACACCAGCGAATACGCGATCGTGATCGGCGGCAAGAACTTCGGGTGTGGCTCCAGCCGCGAACACGCCCCGCTGGCCATCGCCGAGGCGGGCGTCAAGGCCGTGGTCGCCGAGTTCTACGCACGCATCTTCTTCCGCAACTCCGTCAACGGCGGCTACGTCCTGCCTTGTGAAACCGACGAACGGGTCTGCGAAGAAATCAGCACCGGCGACGAATGCAGCCTGGATATCGAGGCCGGCACACTTGTCAATAAAACCACCGGCAAGACCTACCGGCTCAAACCGCTGGGCGACGTCAAGCCCATCATCGACGCCGGCGGCGTCTTCGAGTACGCCCGCAGCGCCGGGATGCTGAAGTAGTGGTTAGTGGTTAGTGGTTAGTGGTTAGTGGTTAGTGGTTAGTGGTTAGTGATGAATCGTATGAAGTGACGCGACTTGTCGCGTCACCATGTGAAAACCGATGAAGGCGAATTACCTTAAAGAAAAACACGACGCGGGCCTGACCTACGCCGACTACCTCGCGACCGGCAACGATCAGCAGCGCGCCAACTGGCAAACGATCTACGACCAGGCGGCGCTCAGCGATTCCCAGGCGGCGCTGCTCGGTTCGTTTAAACGCAAGATCAACATCATCGGCCTGTCGGGCATCTGGTGCGGCGACTGCGTGCAGCAGTGCCCGCTGGTTCAGAAGATCGCCGAGGCGGCCCCGGACACGATCGACCTGCGTTGGCTGGACCGGGACGAGCACATCGACCTGCAGGAGCGTGTCCGGATCAACGCGGGCAACCGGGTGCCGGTCCTGATCTTCTGTGCCGAGGATTACGAGTTCGTGAGCTGGTACGGCGACCGGACGCTGACCCGCTACCGCGCGATGGCGGCAAAAAACTTAGGCGGCGTCTGCCCGCTGCCGGGCGCGCCGGTCCCGCAAGATGAAATTCATGCAACACTTACGGACTGGCTTGAGCAGTTCGAGCGCGCCCACCTGCTGCTTCGGCTAAGCGGTCGGCTGCGTCAGATACACGGGGATTAACGGGTAGAGCAAGGGCCTTGCCCGTGCGGGCCGGGGGCGATAAACTCCCGCGTTCCCATCACGAATCAAACGCCCGATCGGGCCCGTTCCAGGGGACTCCGGGCCTGAAAACGAAGCACCGCGGCTTAGACCGATGGAGTGATCAGTGGCCAAAAAAACGACCAAGAAAAAGACGACCAGGAAGGCCGCCACCAAGAAGAAGACCACCAAGGCCGCGTCTAAGAAGGTCGCCAAGAAGACGACCAAGAAGCAAGCCGCCGCTCCCAAGCCGGCCAAGAAGGCTGCGCCCAAAAAGAAGCCGACCACCAAGAAAAAGACGACCAAGAAGGTCGCCGAGGCCGCCGCGTCTAAAACGAAAAAGAAGAAGACCACCAAGAAAGCCGCTGCGGAAACCAAGGCCGCCGCCGCGGAAACACCGGTCAACCCCGAGGACAACGGCAAGCACGCCGAAGCCGCGGTCAAGCCCGCGCCCCAGCCGATCCGCCGCGTCGTCCGCCCCACTCCCCCGGCCCCGGCCGAACCCGAGGTCGATGACTGGACCCCCTTAAGCGACGCCAAACTCCGCAAGGTCAAGACCGGCCTGACCAGGAAAGACCTCGAAGAGTTCCGGCAACTGCTCCTGGAAAAACGCGCCGAG
>JAWKTA010000045.1:0-42682 GCA_041402025.1 Phycisphaerales bacterium
GCTGTCGGTCCCCAGCTTCTGGATCAGCACCGCCCCGACCTGCCGGGACAGCGTCGCCAGGTCAGGCTCCATCATGTACGAAGGCTCGGCCCGGCGGAAGATCGTGGCGATCTCGGTGCTCAGTTGGGCCTGCATGCTCTGGATCGTGCCTTCAACCGCGTCAAAATGCTTGTTGCGGATGATGACGTAGATCTCCGTGTCATATAGATAGCTGCGGCCGGTGCGGGTGTTCTGGAACTTCTCCTGGATCACCAGGACCTCGACCGGCTTCTCGGCGCTGGCGAGCTCCTCGGACAGCGCGGCGTCGGCCTGGATCGGCTCGGGGCCCTTGGCGATCATGAACACCGCGGCGATCGCCACCGCCTCGATCAGCAAGGCGGCGACCAGGATGATCAGGGTCTTCAGCGGCAGCTTCTTCTTGCCCTCGCCTTCCGGGGTCCCTGCGTCGGCTTTTTTCTCATCGTCGGCCATGTTCGTTCCGTCCGTCTGCTATCTATATAATTACCAGGCGTTCTGGGGCTGCTTGATGGCGTAATCCCTGACCACGTTCTCACTGACCATGATCTCGACCCGGCGGTTCACCTGGCGCAAGGCCGGGGTGTACGCCTGTTTCTGCAACGGTTCGCGGTCGGCGTTGCCCTGCAGCCGGACCTGCTCCGGCCTGATCCCGACCTCGTCGCTGACCATATAGCTCATCACGGCCTTGGCCCGGCGGTAGCTAAGGTCCCATAAGTCACTACCATCGGTGAGCAGGTCGCCTTCGGCGTTCGAGGCGTGGCCCCTCAACTCGATGATGTAGTTCGTGCCGCGGATGTCGAACTCCTCGTTCTCGATGAACTGGCGCACCTGGGCCTTAGCCCTGTCACTTAGATCGGCCGATCCGGGCTGGAAGTAAACCATCCCCCCGACAGGTATATAATCCCCTTCCCGGATTGTAGTTACGCGCTGGTCTCGGCCGGACATCCCGGGATCGTCGGTGTTGGAGGTGTTTTCCTCCTTGCGCTGCTGGTTCTGGACGGTCTCCAGGATCTGCACCAGGGTGAGGGCCGGGTCGTTGTCCGTGGGGAGCCGGCCGCCGCCGCCCTTCATCCCGAACGATTTTTTGACCTCCTCAACCACCGCTTTCCATTCGTCTTCCTTCTTGATCTCCGAGAGTGACACCAGGAGGATGAAGAACGTCAGCAGCAGCGACATCATGTCACCGAAGGTCATAACCCATTCGGGAGCGCCGGCGGGCGGGCATTTACATTTATTCGCCATGATGGGTTTGGGGCTGGGATCGTGTTACACAACGCCGGTCCTGATCGCGGCGAAGGGCGGGGTATGGTCGGGTATCGTGTGCCTTCCGGGTTTGATGATTCGTGCTAACGGCTAATGGCTAACGGCCGCCCCCCCTACGCGGCCTCCTTGCTTTCTTCTTCCGTGCGTTCCTTGGGCGGGAGGTAGGTGCGCAGTTTTTGCTCGACGATACGGGGGTTGTCGCCGCTCTGGATCGACATGACGCCCTTGATGATGATGGTCCGGTAGAGGACCTCCTCGGCGGAGCGTCGTGCGAGGCGGTCGGCCAGGGGCAGCGCCAGGGCGTTGGCGATCACCGCGCCGTAGAGCGTGGTGAGCAGCGCGACCGCCATACCGGGGCCGATCGCGGCGGGGTCGTCCATGTTGCTGAGCATGATGACCAGGCCCACGAGCGTCCCGATCATGCCGAACGCCGGGGCGTACTTGCCGACCGACTCCAGCAGGGCCTTGCCCGAGTCGTGGCGCTCGGCGAGGTTCTCCAGGTCGTTGTTCATCACCTGTTCGATCAGCTCCGGGTCCGTGCCGTCGACCGCCATCTGGATCCCGCGGACGATAAAGGGATCGTCGATGTCTTTGGTCGTGCTCTCCAGGCTCAGGATCCCGTCGCGGCGGGCGATCTCGGCGTAGGAAACCATGTCTTCGATCAGCTTCTGGACCGACGGGGCGCTGTAGAAAACACCCCGTTTGATCACGCCGATGAGGGATTTTACGTTCTTGACGGGGAAGGCGTAGAAAATAACTGTCGATGTCATCCCGCATACGAGGATGAGGCTGTTGGCTTCGATGAACATCGACACGTCGCCGCTGCCCAGCAGCGCCCACATCAGCAGCACCCAGGTGCCGAGAAAACCAAACAGGATGCCCAGGTCCATAAGCGCACCTCAACCGGGACCGGGAAACGGTCCATGAATTCTTTATCGGTCCAGTATGCCGGTAATATTTAAGATCGCGCGATGTGTTCTGACACGGTTTGTGGTGCCGGATTAATATTTTTGTATTCAGGGCTAAACGCATATCAACGCACCGGCTGAATCGAAATCAATAGCCCCAACGGGAGCCGGGGTTTCACGAAGAAACCGGCATCGATCGATGCAAAAACAAACCCCGTGCTTGCGTACGGGGCTACTCGAAAAAGGTTCCGCAAGATGGGTTTGATTGGGCAGGCAAAAACTGCGCGGTCAACTCGGCGGCATCAACCGCCGCAGGCTCCGGCCGTATTCCACGACCAGCTCGACCACGCGCTGCATGCTCTCCTTGACGATGAAGTGATCGCCGTTCATCAGGATGATGGTCGTGTCCGGGTTCTCGTCGACGGTCCGGATGACCTCGGCGTTGATGACGAAGGGCTTGCCGTTTAATCGCGTGACGGTGATCAAAGCAGGTTCAAGGTCCGGGGTTCGAGGTTCAGGCTAGTGGCTAATGGCTAATGGCTAATGGCTAATGGCTCCATTATCGGACCGAGGCGAGCAGTTCCTGAATCAATTCGTCGCTGGTGGTCAGGACGCGCGAGTTGGCACTAAAGCCGGTGCTGGCGCTGATGAGGTTGATGAACTCCTCGGCCAGCTCGACGTTGGACAGCTCCAGCGAGCGGCCGATCACCCGGCCGGACCCGCCCTGCCCGGGGCTGACCACGGTGGCGATGCCGCTGTTGACCGTCGGGCGGTACAGGCTGCCGCCGAACTCCTCCAGGCCGTTGTTGTTGGCGAAGACCGCCAGCGGGACACGCCCGAGGTTGCGCAGCAGCCCGTTGGAGAACACGCCGGAGATCGTGCCGTCTTCACCGACGCTGAAGTCTTCGAGCGTGCCGATCTGCGAGCCGTCCTGCGAGATTGCGGCGATCTGGCTCTGCCCGCTGCTGCTGGCGAGCGACGTGACCGTGGCGAAGGGGTCGTTGAACTGGAGGTTGATGTTCAGGGGCGTGACGGCGCCCGTATTGGCGCGGTCGACCGAGATGCTCGGGTTCGAGACGGTCAGGAGGTTGCCCTCGGTATCGAACGAGATCACGCCCGTGCCCAGGGCCAGGTCCAGGTCGGTGTCGTCGGTGGAGTCGGCGAAGTAGCGCCAGGTCGCGCCGGTGCTGGTTTTGGACTCCAGGACGAAGCGCAGGTCGATGGTGACCTCGTCGCCGAGGCTGTCGAAGGCGACGAACGTGGTGCGGGTGGATTCGCCGTTGGCGTCCTGGGTGTTGGTGAAGCCGAAGGACACGGCGTTGTTGTTCTTGATGCTGGAAGCTTCAAACAGGATGCCGTTATCTTCGCCGATGTTGCTCTCGACGAGGATCTGCCCGCCGACGAGCGTGACGCCGGGCGTGCTGGTGGCGCTGGTGAGGGTGGTGTCGATGCCGAAGATATCGTCAAGGAAGGCCATGTAGTCGTCGACGGTGGTGCCGAAGTCGCTGCTGTTGGTGGTGTTGGCGGCGCCGATCTCGAAGGTGCGTTCACCGATCGCGGCCCCGCCCTTGGTGACGCCGGAGACGGTGATGACATCGCCGGCGGCGAACAGGGCGTTGCCGTCTACGTCGAAGACGGTGCTCAGGGCGTCGGTCCCGACGATGGGCGTGGTCGCCAGCGCATCGGAGTAGAGGACCTCGCTGGTGCTGATGCTGCCGACGGTGGCGACGTCGCCGCCGGCGTTGAAGTTGCCGGCGAACTTCACGTTCTGGGTCGCCTCGGCGATGGTGGTGACGCCGATCGGGATCGACAGGTTCTGGAGCAGGCCGTCGACGACGTTGAAGTCCTCATCGACGCCGAAGCCCTGTACCAGGCCGCCTGACGCGCTGACGAGGTTGAAGTCACGGTCGAGGACGAAGTTGCCGGTGCGGGTGTAGCGTGTGTTGCCGTCGATGTTGACGATGAAGAAGCCGTTGCCCTCGACGGCCATATCGGTGTTCACGCCGGTGGGCTGGAGCGACCCGGTGGAGAAGTCGCGTGTGATGGATGAGAGGCGTGTGCCCAGGCCCATCTGCGAGGGGTTGGTGCCGCCGAGCTGGCCGGTGGGCGCCGAGCCGGTGCTCAGGCGCTGGGAGATCTCGGTCTCGAAGGTGATCCGGCTCTTCTTGTAGGCGGTGGTGTTGACGTTGGCGATATTGTTACCGCTGACCGCCAACAGCTTGGAGTTGTTGGTGATCCCGGTGAGGCTGCTGAACAGTGCGGTTTGTAACGCCATAATAAACTCCTACGTGTGCCGCCGGTCGGCGGAAATAATGACTGAATGAAGGACCTTCCACTACCCGCGTGCCTGGGCGACGATCCGCCTCAGCGACGCGTTTTGTATCGATTCGACCCCGGTCAGGCTCGACAGTGCGTTGTGTGTTGTCTTAGGGGCGGTTTCTTCCGGCCCGGTGGTTTGCTCCGGATTCGTTGCTTGTGTCGTTGCATCGGTTAAGGCCTGCGATTGTCTGGCTTCATCGAGCAACGACTCGAAACTCTGCGACTCGATCGGCAGGGCGCCCGGGCGCTGCGTGTCCCGTGTCGGCACGGGGCTGACCGCGGGCATGAGCAGCCGTAATAAGTCGCCGCTGTTGGACACGTCCGGTTACTCCGTTGTCACGTCGGTTTGGCTGTTACCCGCGGCTACCGCGCTCTTCTCCTGGGCATTTGAGAAATACCTGACCGCGCCGGCGGAGAGCTCCTGGCCGTTGTCCAGCTCCAGGATCAGGTCGTCGTCATCGTTCCTGACGCTGGTCACGACGCCCTCGATCAGCGTGTTGTTTTCGTTGAACCCGCTGACCATCTTGCCGACCAGGGCGCTGGAATTGAGGATGATCAGGTTGCGCAGCAGCTGCTGGACGACCTGCGTGTCGAAGTCGCCTAGGTTCGCCACGTCGGTGATGCGCGAGGCCTCCAGGCGAGTGCCATCCTCCAGCTTGAGGATCGGCGTGCCGTTCTCGATCACGACGGAGCGGACGATGCCCGAGACGGTCTGGTTGCTCGAATTCAGCCCGGTGACCTGCTGCCCGATCATCCCGCTGGCGGAAGAGATCGCGTTCTGATCGACCATGGTCTTGAGTTGTTCCTGGAGCGAGACCTGGCTCTCGATGTTGCGCAGGCTCGAGAGCTGTTCGAGGATCGCGGAGGAATCGTTCGGCTTGAACGGGTCCTGCTGGGTCAGCTCGGTGACGAGGATGTTGATGAACTCCTCGCTGGACAACTCGCCGAAGGAGTTGTTCTTGGATTGTGTGGCCTGGGCGGTAGCGGTCCCGCCGATCGCGGCTGCTGACATCGTGTTACTCCTGAATCAATGGGCCGTTGGTCATTTCCCGGTGTTTAAGCCGCGTGTGTCAGTTCCTGCTCGAATGCCTGTTGCTCGGGGGTGTCCGAGGGTTGTCCCTGTCGGTTGCCCTGGTGTGTGAAGCCGCCGCGGCTGCGTCCGTCGTTGGCCTGACCGTCGCGGCCACTTTCTGATTCGTTTTGCAGGTTCGAGCCGGAGCTGTTCTGCATGGTCTGCACACCAAGCCGATCAACGCTCAGGCCCTGGTTCTCCAACGCCGTGCGCAAGTGCGAGAGCTGCTGGTTGAGCATCGTCCGTGTGGACTCGGTCTCGGCATGGAACTGCGCGTTGACGGTGCCGTTCTGAATCTGCAACTGGATGCGCACGGTGCCCATCTCCGGCGGCGTCAGGCGGAGCGTGACCGCCCCACCTTTCTGGTGGACGGCGTTCTGCAGCCCGCGTGCGATGCGGGCGGTATTCAGCTGGGTGTTGTCGGTGTCTTGTGTTTGTGCGACCGGGCCGGGCTGTGCGACTGCGGTTGTGGTGGTGGCGGGGTTGGCGGTATCGACGGCGGTGAAGGCCTGCGCACCCGCGCTTGCCGCATCGGCCGGCGCGGTGACGGCGGTGAATGAGGCGGCTTGCGCGTGGGTGGTTTGCGTGGCGACCTGTTGGCCGGCGTTACCCTTCAACGCGCCGTGCTGCTGGCCGGCATCTTCGCCGGATGACCGTTTATCGGTTTCCTGCCGGGCCTCGGACACGATGGCGATGCGTTGCGCGGTGGCGGAGGGTTCGTTTTGATTCGCGGTGGCGGCCTGCTGGGTCTGCGCGGCCTTGTCCTGCTGTGGCTGGACTGCGCCGGGGATCGGCGCGGCCTGCTCGGTCGCGGCCTGCGTGGCTGCGACGGCCGAGTTGTTCGCAGCGGCCTGCTCGGTGGCCTGTGACGAAATGGTGCCCGTGTTCGTTACGGTTTGGTCAGCCTGACTCGTGGCTTCACCCGTGACAGGCACAAGCACCTGCTCGACGAGCTGATTATCCGACGCGGCGGTGGTGACCGCTTCGGAGGCGGCCTGCGTCGTATCGGCCTGGACCGGTTGGGCCGTATCCACAAGCGTATCATCCGTCACAACAGCTTGATCGCTTACGTCGGTCGTATCATCAGGCGCATCATCCTTGCGGGTGGTCTGCTTGGTTTCGCGCGGGGCGTCCGGCTTATCGGTTTTCGTGGTCGCTTCGGCTGTCGCCTTGGGTTTCTCGGCTTCAGATTTGGTTTTGGGCTGGTCGTCGGCGGGCTGGGAACGATCGAGGCGAGCGTCTGCGTCTTTCAACTCACGGCCGAAATCCCCCGCGCGGTCGGCTTCCGTGGGCGCGGACTTACGCGAGGGCAACAGTTCGGTGACGGTCTGATTGAAGACGGACAGTACGCTCATGATTGATTCCCTGGCTGTGGCGGCTCGATGTCGGCGTTGTAATCGCCGCGGAGGCGGAGTTTTTCCAACAACAGCGCCGCCTGGGGGACTTCGTTGGGCGCCTTGAACTGCGCGAGCACCGCCCCGGCCTTGCGGCTGGACATCGCGGCGAGGTATTCCACGACCTGATCGGTCTCGCCCTGCTGCATCAACGTCTGGAACGCCTGCTTGGTCTGCTTGGGCGGCTGGGTCTGGTACAGCGAAACGACCTGCTGAAAATTCGCGTCCTGTGTTTTCTCGGCCTGGTCCTTGATCCACTGCTCGAAGTCCGCACGCTCCTGCTCAAGCTCTTCGACCCGGCGGGTGTGGTCTTCCTTGAACCGGGTCATCTCGTCACGCAGAGCGCGGTTCTGGTCGTTGAGCATCTGGATCTTTGCCAGCCGGACGTCGGTGGCCTCGGTGCGTTCCTGCAGCTGGTCGCTGAGGGTTTTCGGCCCGTTGCCGGTCGATTCCAGCCTGGCCTGCTGTTCGAGCGCACGCTGGGTTGCTTCTTCCGTCTCCTGGGCTTTCGCCGCTCGTGCTTGCTCCTGATCGACGGTGAGGCTGAACATTTCGACCACACGGTCAACGCGTTCTTTGTTGATCCGGCCGTCGGCGTAGAGCCAGCCGACGAAACCGGCCGCAAGGAAAAGGTTGATCAGGACAAAGCCGACGAATACATGCCAGAGTAATTTCATTGAGCGCCCCCGATCATGACCTGCCGGGCGAAGCGCGTTGTGGCCAGTTCATCGAGTTCGTTGGTTTCGCGGCGGTTCTGCTCGTAGCGCCATTGGGCTTCGTGCTTATCACGGAGCAGTTCGAGGCTCTTGCGTTGCTTGGTCGCGTCGAGGAGCGCCTGGCGTGCGTCTTCGATCTGTTTCTCGAGACCCGCGAGCTTGACAACGATCTGTCGGGCGCGTGTGGCGGCGTGGCCGGAGTACCGGGCGAACTGCCCGACGCGGGTGAGGTCCACCTTGCCGACCAGGCCATCGGCCATGGACTGCTTGGAGTCGCGGATCGTGTCCTGCATGTCACGGATCTGATCGTGGAGTATCAGCCGTGTGCGCAGGTGCTTGGCGAGGTCGCGCTGCCGCTGGTCTTCCACCCTGCGGTGATGCGCTAGAAGCGTCTGGAATCGGAATTGGAACTGTGCCATACCTGATTCTCACTGGGCCTGGCTCCGCCGGGCCGGGAATGGGTTTAACGCGCCGCCTGTTGGACGGGCTGACGCGAACGTTGATTCAGTTGCTGTTGTGCCTGCTGCACCTGCTGCATCAGTGCCAGGAGCTGCGACTTGGCGACATTGAAGTCGGCGGCGCCGCGGACCTCGCCGCGTCCCTGTTGCAAGAGCCTGTCCAGCGCGGGCTTGCAGGCGATCGCCAGGTCGAAGTCGGGGCTTGAACCCGGGGCATACGCGCCGATGTTCAAAAGGTCCTCGACCTGTTTGTAGTTGTGTACGAGCTTAAGCGCCTGCTTGCGTGCGGCCTGATGATCGGGCCCGGTGACGTCGTTAGCGACACGGCTGACGGAAGCGAGCACGTCGATCGCGGGGTAGTGGCCCTGCTGGGCGAGGTCGCGGGAAAGCTGGACGTGGCCGTCGAGGATGCCGCGGCATGCGTCGGAGATCGGCTCGTTGATGTCGTCGCCCTCGACGAGGACGGAGTAGATGCCGGTGATCGATCCTTTGCTGGTCCGGCCGGAGCGTTCGAGGATGGTCGGGAGCATGGCGAAGACGCTGGGCGGGTAGCCCTTGGTGGCGGGCGGTTCGCCGGCGGCAAGACCGACCTGCCGCTGTGCCTGGCAGAAGCGCGTGATCGAATCCATGATGAGCATGACGTCCAGGCCACGGTCCCGGAAGTATTCGCTGATGGCGGCGGCGACGGAGGCGGCGCGGATGCGGACCAGCGCCGGCTGGTCGCTGGTGGCGACGACGACGACGCTACGTGCCAGGCCTTCCGGGCCGAGGTTGTTGTCGATGAAGTCACGGACCTCACGGCCGCGCTCGCCGACGAGCGCGATGACGCTGACATCGGCGGCGGTGTGCCGGGCCATGGTGCCCAGGAGCGTTGATTTGCCCACGCCGGGCGCGGCGAACACGCCGATGCGCTGGCCGCGTCCGACCGAGATCAAGGAATCGATCGCACGGACACCGGTCGCCAGGGGCTGATTAATCAGCGGCCTATCGAGTGGGTCGATCGGTTGGGCCGAAAGCGGGCGGAGGATCGAGTCGGGAACGGGGCCCCTGCCATCGATCGGGCGGCCCATGCCGTCCAGGACCCTGCCTAATAAGGATTCACCGACCCGCACGACGGGGGTGAAGTGGTCTGCGATGACGCGGTCGCCTCGTCGGACGCCGGTGGTGGCGCCCAGGGGCATGACGATCGCCTGCTCGCAGTCGAAACCGACGACCTCGCCCTCAAGCTTGGGCTTGAGCGAATTTTTTTCGCAGATGCTGACCATGGCCCCGATCGGGGCGGGCAGATCGGCTACACGTAGCGCAAGACCGCGCACTTCCACGACCGTACCGCGCAATTCCAGCGGGGCCGCGTGGTCCAAGATCCGCAACTGTTCGCTAAGAACACTCATCGTCATCCTCACCCTGCGAAAGACGTGCCAGAAAAAATCTCGCCGCGCCGGTCGCGGCTCAGGCGTCCCGCCGCAGATCGGCTGTCCGGTTAGCCCCGCCCGTCTTCCTGGTAGTCATCAGGATCGTCCCCCGGATCAAGCCCCGGATCGCCCAGCGGGTCGGTCATCTGGTCCAGCATGGGGGCGGGTTGGGTCACGGCATCGGTATCCGCGGGGAGGATCAGGTCCACGACACGCTGGATCTGCTTCTCGATGGTGGCGTCGATCTGGCCCTGCCCGTAGGAAACGACGCAGCCGCCGGGGCTGACCTGCGGGTCTTCGGCGAGGTGGATGTGTTCGAGGTGGTCGAACTCGGCCATGAGTTGCGGCAGCGCCTCGGAGATGATGGACAATTCCGATGGGTTCACCCGGACCGAGACATCCATCGGCCGGAGCACCAGCGCCAGCGCCCCGGCAACCTGGTCCACAACCACGGTCGGATCGACCTCGATCACGCGGTGGACCAACCGTTCGGCCAGCTTCAGGGCGAACTCGATCACGACCTGCCGCGCTTCGACAGCCATGCCCTTGGTCTGCGCATCCCACTGGGTGGCGACGTCGGACCACGCGGCGTGGAGTTGCGCGAGTTGTTCGCGGGCTTCCTCCAGCGCTTCACGCCTGCCCTGAACCCGCCCATCCTCGATGCCCTGCTCGTAGCCGGCCTGCTGACCACGCTCGAACCCGATCTGCTCGGCACCGCTGATCAGTTCCTTGGCTTTCTTCTCGGCCTCGGTGATGATCTGGCCGGCCTTGTCCTCGGCAACCATCCGAAGACGCGCCGCCTGCCGGCCCAGGTCGCCAAGGTCCAGGACGACCGCGTCTTTGGTAAAACGCGGCGTGTTTTGTGCTTTGATGACGGACATAGGTATGAACCTTTAACAGTGGGCTGTCAGCCACGGGTCCCGTTAGATCAGACGACCATCTCGCCCGCGCCGCCGCGGCCGGAGATGATGATCTCGCCGGCGTCTTCGAGCCGACGCACGATGTCCACGATCCGCTGCTGCGCCGCCTCGACGTCGCTCATGCGGACCGGGCCCATGTATTCCATGTCTTCCTTGATCATGGTCGCGGCACGCTCGGACATGTTCTTGAAAATCTTGTCCTTGAGGTCGTCGCTCGCGGCCTTGAGCGCGATAGCCAACTCGTCGTTCTCGACCTCCTTGAGGACGGCCTGGATGCCCTTGTCGTCGACGAGGTTGATGTCCTCGAAGACGAACATCAGTCGGCGGATCTCTTCGACCAGATCGGGGTCTTCGGCCTCGAGGCCCTCCATGATGCCCTTCTCGGTGGTGCGGTCGACGAGGTTGAGCATCTCGGCGACGGTCTCGACACCGCCGATCTTCTCGAAACTCTGGTTGAGCATGTTGGCCAGGCGTGCCTCCAGACCGCGCTCGACCTCGGCGATGACCTCGGGGTTGGTCTGCTCCATGTTGGCGACGCGCTTGACGACCTCGATCTGCTTGGGCCCGGGTAGGCCGCCGAGGATTTCGGACGCTTTGTGGTGCGCCAGGTGACTGACGATCAGCGCGATCGTCTGGGGGTGCTCGTCCTGGATGAAGGTCAGGAGGTTGGTGGATTCGGCTTTCTGGAGGAAGGCGAAGGGCGTGCGCCTGACCTGCTGGCTGATCTGGCTGATGATGCGTTCGGCGTCCTTGGGGTCCAGACTCTTCATCAGCAGGGCGCGTGCGTAATCAAGCCCGCCCTCGCGCGCCCAGTTCTGCGCCACGGCCAGTTCGTAGAACTCGCTGAGCACCGCGTCACGGACTTTTTCGGGCACCCGTGCGGTGCTGGCCAGCTCGCGTGTGACCTCCTCCACGGTTTTAGGATTCAACCGGCTGAGCACCAGCGACGCGGCTTCTTGATCGAGCGCGAGCAACAGCACCGCGGCCTTCTGGATGCCGGACATCTCGTCCATTGCTTCAGCGCTTGCCAGGTCTTTATTCGGCGGCATGCTCAGATGATCCGTTGGTCAATCATTCGTGGAAACCCATTTGCCCAAGAGGCGGCTGGCCTCGGCGGGGTCGGCGCGGACCAGGTCGCTGATCTGCTCGGCGATGCGCCGCGCCTTGAGGTCTTCTTCGTTCAGCTCAACACCCTGCATCGACGCCTCGGACTCGTCGGCCTCACCGATCAGTTCCTCATCGGACGGCAGGGACGGCGGGACGCCGGCGAGTTCCTCGATGCTCGGCAGCGTCTCGGGGCGTGTGGCGTTGCGATAGACCTTGAACATCAGCCCCAGGCTCGCCAGCGCCAATAGCGAAACGCCGGCCGGGCCGCCCCAACCGCCGTCGATCATCTTGCCGATCGTCGAGGCCGCGCCGGCGGTGATCTCCGCGGGCATGTCCGGGACCATGTCGGCTTTCACCGCGCCCTGGACGTCGGCGAGGGTCAGCACCTGAACCTTCTGCTCGATCTTGGTTAGCTCGGGCTGGATCAGGGCGGTGAGCGCAGCATTGTCCGGCTCGTCGGTGGTGCTTGGGTTCTGTTGCTTGTACAGGCCGATGAAGAAGCTGCGCGGGACGTTGATCGCGACGTTGATCTGCTTGACCTGGTTGCCGGTGAGGACGGTGTCCTGTTCAAGGACGATCGGCTTATTCTCGAAAAACTCGGTTTGCGTCTTGGTTTCGGTTTCCTGCGTGCCCGCGCCGCCGGAGCCGTTGATCGACAGGCCGGTGTTCGAGCGCGGCCCGGGTTCGCCGGCGTTGGCCATGTTGGTCCGTGATTTTTCCTCGGTCATCTCACTCTGGACGGGCTGTTCCTTGTCAAACTCGCGACGGCGTTCCTGGCGTGACGCGACCGAATCCATCAGGACGTTGACCCCGACACGCACGCCGGGGATGTAGTCGAGGATGTTCTCGATCTCCCGGCGTTTGCGTTCCTCGACGTTGCGCTTCATCTCCAGCGCATCGGAGGGGAGCATGTTGTTGGGGTCGGAAACGGCGATACGTCGGCCGGTGCGGGCATCGACGATCTTGACATCGGTCATATCGATCTTGGCGACCGCGCCGCTGATCATGGCGGCGACGGAGTCGGCGAGTTCGGTGCTGACCGGGCCGTTGGTCGTGGTGATCGTGGCCATGGCGCTGGCGCGGACGTGGCGTTTGCCGATCCCGTCCTGCCCGGGGTCGTACATCACGTCGGCGGACTTGACGCCCTGCAGGCTCTGGATCGCGGCGGCGAGGAACCGGCTGCGTGCGACGACGGCGCGCTGCTGGTCGCGCTTGTCGGTCTCCCAGGGTGACTGCGAATCGAACATCCGGTCGAACACGGTCGATGCGTCCTCGCCGAGCAACCCGTCACGCTGGAGGACGGCGAAGGCCTGGGGCATTTGATCGGGCGGCACGAGGATCATCCCGCCGGAGACTTCCGCCTCGATGCCGGATTGATTCAGCCTGGCGATTGACTCGGCGGGGTTGGAGCCGGCCGGGCCGAACGGCACCATCTCCTCGGCGCCGGCGTAGAGCATCAGGAAGGCCGCGGACATCAACAGGATCACCACCAGCGAGGCGATCAACGCCTTGGTGGGTAACGATACGCCCTGCATCTGGGCCCCGATCTGGGACCACATCCGTTTCGCGAATTCCATCACCGGCCTCCATGCCGAGTGGGTGAGCCATTAGCCGTTAGCTCAAACCCTAAAGCGCTCCAGCGCTCTTAATCATCCTGTCCGTGCTGATAGCTAACGGCTAAAAGCTGACGGTTTACCCATCATACCCTGATCTGTTTAATCTCCTCGTAGGCGTCCATCATCTGGTTGCGTACTTGTAACAACATCTGGAACGCGATGTCGGCTTTCTGTTTGGCGATCATCACTTTGTCGACGTCGTCGCGCTTGCCCGACATCAAGTCCTCGATGGCGACCTCGGCGTCCTGCTGCAAACGGTTGACCTGGTCGAGCTGCTTCATCAGCGCGTCCTTGAAGCTCGGGCCGGCGGCTGAGTCGGCCGCGCCGCCGCGTTGCGCACCGGAGCCGCCGGATGCACCGGTGCGGATCGGGGCGACACTCTGTGCTCCGGGGATCAGTCCTAACGGGTCTGCCATCGTTCGCGGTCCATCCTAGGCGGCTGCTTCTGACAGCCGGTGGTTACTTAATGCGCTTATGCCAGCAGACGCAGGCTCGCCTGCATCATGGCCTTGGTCGCCTCGGCGGCGGTGACGTTCGCCTCATACGCCCGGAAGGCGGCCATCGCGTTGATGATCTCGACCTCGGGGCTGATGTCCGGGTAATTCACCATGCCGGTGTCCGGGTCGGCAAAGGGGCTGCCGGGCTCGTATTTCTGCGTGAAAGCGGGCTGCTGGATGATCTCACGCACGTGTACGCCGTCGGCGCTGCCGGTTTCCGGGTCGCCCTGCGCGAACACGGCGATGCGCTTCTGAAACGGGGCGTAACTCCCGCCGGCGTCCTCGATCGCCTGGGCGCCGGCGATGTTCGCGGAGATCGTCTCCAGCCGCGTGCGTTGCGCGACCAGGGCCGAAGCGGAAACATCTAATGAGCCGAACATAGGGTGCCTTGTGTCTGGGGTCTAGGGTCTAGGGTCTAGGGTCTGTGCTAATGGCTAACGACTAATGGCTAATGGCTAATGGCTAATGGCTAAAAGCGTACTCTACACTCTTCCTCGGATCGCTGTTTTCAACAAGTCGAACTGGTTTTTCAATATTTCCAGGCCAGTGTTGTGGGCCATGGTGTTCTCGGCCAGGTGCTGCATGGTGCGCTCGACGTCCGCGTTGGTGCGGTCGTGAAACATGATGCCCTCGTCGGCGAACCCGGGCCTGAACTCCGTACCCGAGTCGCGGAAGCGCATCTGGCTTGTATCGCGCATCTTCAAAACGCCATCGATCGGGCTGACGCGGGAACGCCGGCGGTCGTCGATGGCGTCCCGCAGGCTGGCCTGGAACGTTTCGGGATCGAGATCGCGCGCGCGGTAGAACGGCGTCTCAAAATTGGCGATGTTGCTGGCCAGGACCTTGTGGCGAGCGCCGGTGAATTCGACCAGCCGTTCGACCGCCTGCATGGAGCCGCTGGTAAAGAGCTTGCTGATCATCGCGTGGCCTCCATGGCAGGATCGGCCCGGAATCCGGGCGCGGCGATGTTCGTGCAGCAATCGGCGTTCCAGATCAAGAAAGCGGATACGGGGTGGCGTGCGCCGGATAAAGCGTCGGAGAGCACCGCCCCGCCGCGCAACAATTGCGCGGCGTCGGCGCACGGTTTGCGCGACGGATCATCGCTGTTGCGCGTTGCGGTATGGTCAGATCGTCTGGGCAACGAGGTTCAGCTCCTTCCACTTCTTGAGTTTCAGCCCGAGTGTCCGGACGCCGATGCCCAGCGCCTTGGCGGTGCGCACGCGGTTGCCGGAGAAATAGCCCAGGGTCTGGATGATCTGTTCGCGTTCGATCTCTTCGAGGCTGCGGATACCGCCTACGGCGTTCGCGGTGGCCGAGACCTGTGGGGCGTGGATAGCTTGTGCGTTAGTTTTTGCCGGCGCTGCCGGCATCGGCGCCGGCTGGATCAGCACGGTCGGCTCGGGCATGGTCAGCCAGGGCTGGATCAGGCCGGCTTTGACCACCTGACCACGGCTGAGCACGCTGGCACGCTCGCAGATGTTCTGCAATTCACGCACGTTGCCCGGCCAACTGTATTGCTTGAGCAGTTCGATCGACTCGTCATCGAAACGCTTGGGCTCACGGCCCTCACGCATCGCCAACTGTAAAAGGAAATTATCCACAAGCAGCGGCACATCGTCGGCACGCATACGCAGCGGCGGGAGCACGATCGGCAGTACGTTGAGGCGGTAGTAAAGGTCCTGGCGGAAATCGCCCGCGGCGACGGCGGCGGCGAGGTCACGGTTGGTCGTGGCGATGACGCGCACGTCCACCTTCATCGTCAGGCTCGAACCGACACGCTCGAAGCTCTGTTCCTGGAGCACGCGCAGGAGCTTGGCCTGGAGTTCCGGGCCGATCTCGCTGATCTCGTCGAGCAGGAGGGTGCCGCCGTCGGCCAGCTCGAAGCGGCCCTTGCGCATCTGATCGGCGCCGGTGAACGCGCCTTTTTCATGGCCGAACAATTCGCTTTCCAGGAGGTTGCTGGAGAGCGCGGCACAGTTGACGGCGAGCATGACGCTGTCGCGTCGTGTGCTGTGAGCGTGGATGGTGCGGGAGACGACTTCCTTGCCGGTGCCGGATTCCCCGCAGATCAGGACGGTGCCGTTGGAGTTGGCGATCTGGTGGATCTGCTGAGCGAGTTGCCGCATAGCCGGGCTTTTACCGACGAGGACGGGCGTATCGCCCTGCTGCGGCGCGGTGACGGTGCGGAGGGCCGCGTTTTCTCGAAGCAGCCGGCTGTGCTCGACCGCGCGGCGCATGACCATGACGAGCTGGTCGCCCTCGAAAGGCTTTTGGATAAAGTCGAATGCGCCCTTCTTCATGGCGGCGACGGCGTCGTTGACGCTGCCGTAGGCGGTCATCAGCACGACCGGGAGCTGGTCGTCGGCCTGACGGAGGCGTGCGAGCAGCTCCAGGCCGTCCATTTCGGGCATCTTCAGGTCGGTGATGACGGCGGCGGGCCTGTGCTTGGCAACCATGCTCAAGGCGCTGTTGCCGTCGGTCGCGACGACCACGCTGTAGCCTGCGCGTTGCAGCGTCGAGCCGACGCTGTCGCGCATCATCTGTTTGTCGTCAACGACCAGGACCTTGCTACTCATCATTTGCTCCGGCGTACACGGTTTCATCGGAAGGGTCGGCGGGTGTGGGCTGGCAAACGGGCAGGCAGAGCTGGAAGGCGGCCCCGCGGCCCGCGTCGGTGTTGTCGGTAACGGCGACGGTCCCGCCGTGCGCATCGATAATGCGGTGTACGATCGCCAGGCCCAGGCCCGTGCCGGTGGCGCGCGTCGTGAAGAACGGGTTGAAGAGCCGGTCGACGGTTTCGTGGTCCACGCCGGGCCCGGTGTCACTAACACTGATCGTAAGTACATCCTCATCTTCACGGGCGCCGAGCTTGAGCTTGCGTGGCCCGTCGGTCTGCGCCATCGCATCGACGGCGTTACGCACCAGATTCAGCAAGGCCCGGTGCAGCATGTCCGGGTCGGCGTAGACATAGATACATTCTTCATCGGGTCCGGGGTGCTTCACTTTGACACCCGCCGCCTGGATCGCCGGGCGGTGCGCGGCGATGACGCGCTCGAACACCTCTGCGACCGGCAGCATAACGGGCTTTGGCTTGACCTCACGGGCGAAACTCAGCACGTCCCCGACAATGCCGTCGAGGCCGCGCACGGCGGTGGCGATCTCGCGGACGCAGCGCAAAGGCTCACTGAATTTTGTCCCGGCGGCGGCGAGGTCCTGCTCGATCATGGCCGCGTAGAGCTGGATGGCCGCCAGCGGGTTGCGGACCTCGTGGGCGATCCCCGCCGCCATCTCACCAAGAGCGGACAGGCGCTTGGACCTTTGCAGCTGCGCATCGGCGGAAGCCAGCTCAAGGCGGAGTCGGACGACTTCGGCCTGGAGGACTTCGTGGCTGTGCTGCAGCTTGTCGGTGACCTGGTTGTAAGCCCGGATGATCTCGGCGAGGTCGTCGGCCCCCCGCTTCTCGGGCGGGCCTTTGTGTGCAGCCGAAACCTCGACCGGGGACGCCGGCACGACATAGCGCTTACCCATTTCAGGCCCGGCACCGGCTGCGCGAATTTCGTTTTCCCTGATCATCGTGGATGGTCCATCTCTACTTGTATGAGCAGAGCCTTATCCCCGGCGGTCGGTGAAGACCGGGGGCTTGTTATTCGCGGCGACGGGGCCGTAAGCCTTGATCGCCCGGCCGGCCTTACCGACCTGGGTTAATTGCGTGCCGATCTGCTGCTGAACACCCTTCAGTTCCGCACGATCGCGCTCGTCCTGCTCGACGACTTCGCGCAGGACCCGGTCGATCTCGGCGAGCAGGTCGCGGATATGTTGCTTTTGTGACGGGTCGGCGGCGGTGGAGATACGGTCCCAGCGGTCGCGGTATGGCGCCAGTTCGGTGTTGGAACGGGCCAGGTCGTCGATCACGGCCTGCCGACGCGACAGCAGAGATAATAACTGCTCGGTCGAGCCTTCCCGGATGCTGGCCGACTGCTGGGCGCTGAGGTCTTTGAGCTGCCGGTACAGGTCGCGTTGGCCGCTCAATAAAGTGAGCATGGCCGCGACCTGCTGCGACGGGCTTTCCTGGATATGTACGGTCATCCATGACCTCGCTTGCGTTTTCGGCTCCCGGAGCCTGCTCCGGCCGGGCGTCCTGCCCTGGCTATCCTTCTATCGGCATTTTGTGCCCGATAGCGCAATTTCTTCCTTCGGCTTCCGATACAGGCCGCCGAAGCCCCCGCCGACGCGGGCTTTCGCGCTCGTATCCCGCTTCATTTGCCCCGATCAGCCACCCGCGCTGGCCTGGCTGGTGAACAGGTTTCGCTCGCTGGTCCAGCGCAGCCAGTCCTCCCAGTGCTCGCGTTTCATGGGCAGGTTCTCGTCATCGAACGCTGAATCGGGGATGCGTTCCAACTGGCTCCGGGCCATGTCGTTGGCGACCTTGGCCTGCTGGAACTGGCCCAACTCGCAGTAGGCGTTGACGATCTGCACGCGGGCGATGAGCGAGGCCGGGTCGTCGGCGTAGTTATTCGCGGCGGTGTTGTAGAGCTGGATCGCCTGCTCGAATACGCGGCGGTCATAAGCACAATCGGCCTGATAGAAGTACGCGTTGCGCAGGTAGACCTGCTCGACCGGATCAAGCTCCAGCTGGACGCTGCGTTTGGCTTCGAGGCTGCTGATAGCCTGACTGTAGAGGTCCTGGGCCTGTTTGAGTCGGTCGATGCGTTCGCTCTCCAAAACCTGTTGAGCGGCGCGGGATTGGGTCGCAGCGATCTGGGCTTCCATTCCGGGCACGCTGCGGCGGTTGGCGTCGGCCAGGAGGTAGAACAGCACCGGCCCGTCTTCGGTCTGGCCGTAGCGTTGGACCGCCTCGGTCAGCAACTCGATCGCGCGTGCGTACTTGACCGGGTCGTCCTTGCCCAAGCGGTGGTAGAGCTTGCCCAGCTCGATCAGTGCCTGACGATACTCGCTGCTGTCGGGGGTGATCGCTTCGTGGTCGTCGATGACCTGGTTAAGCGTCTGCACGGCCTGGTCGGTCTGGCCCAGTTCATCCTGGCAACGGGCCATGGAGACGAGGCTCGAGAAGGTTTCGGGGCTGCGCGGGTAGTTATCGATCAGCTGCTGGAAGCGGTCGAGCGCCGGCCCGTACTGGCGGTCGGCCATGTAGGCCATGGCCAGGTTGCGGATGGCGCGCAGGCGTTTGGGGTCGCCGTCACGGGTCAGGATGAACTGTTCGTAGACGCGGATGGCGTCGGCCCAGAGCTGGGCGCGGTCGTAGTTCTGGGCGCTGTTCCAGAGGCTTTCGCCGTGCTGTTCGTTGCTCTCGATGGTGACCTGGGCGGCGTGCTGTTCGTAATACTCCGCGGCCTGCGCGTAGTAGTTGGCGGCCTGCTGGTAGGACAGGCGGCGGGCCTCGGCTGACATCGGGGGCTGGCCGGGCAGGCGTTCGGCGTCGCGTGCGGCTTCTTCGTTGCGCTGGTCACCGATCTTCTCGCACGTCGCGGCCAGGTTCAATAGCAAGCGGTCCGAGGGCGTTTTGCCTTCCAGCAGGGCCAGCACATCCAGGTAATCCTTCGCCCGGTCGTATTCATCGACATCAACCGCGCGCTCGAACTGGGTGTTGATGATCTCCCCCGCCTCCTTGCGGATAGGGTCGCTCGACCGCGTCCGCGTGAGCATCTCACGCACGGCCAGGTCGAAGTAGTGGACCGCCGCGGCGTGGTCGCCAAGCCGCGCTTCGCAGTCGGCCCGGCCGATCAGCGCCGTTGTGTGCGCCGACGACGAGGAGGGGTAGTTCTCTTCGGCTTCGCGGAAAAACTCCAGCGCCTGCTCGAGTTGCTGGCCGGTCGATTGCGACGCCGCCAGCTGCCCCAAGCCGACCAGGATGTCGGCGTTGAGGTCGTCGGTCGGTTTGATCCGGCTCTGGGCGTGCAGGTAACGCTGCTCGGCGTTCTGGATATCGCCGACCGCCTGATACGCCTGCGCAAGCTTGACGATCAGCGGTGCGAGGTCTCCGTCGCCGTCACGCGCGGCCAGACGCTGGATACGACGCAACAAGTAACCGATCGCGCCCTGCGGGTCGCCCGCATCCATCATCAGCGTGGACTGGAACCCGTCGGCCCAGACCTCCTGCTGGCGCGCCACCTGCTTATCCGTGATCGCCTCGATGTCCGCGCGGAAACGGGTCATCAGCGGCTCGATCGCGTCCAGCAGCGCCTGATCCACCTTCGTGCTCTCGGCCTTGCGGCGCTCGATCATGTCACGCACGACCGTGTACCGCTGCGCCGCCTGGGCGCCGGTCATCTGGTCGAGGATGCCCAGCGCCTGGCTGTCCTTGCCCAGCGCGACCAGCGATCGGACATAGTTGCGCAGCGATTCGCCGGCGAGCTTGTGCTCTTTATCCAGGGCGTTGCCGTAATACTCGACAATCTTTGCGTATTCGGGCAACGCCGCCTCGACACCGTGCTGACCGACCACGCCGGTGTTGTAGAGCTGCTTGAAAAGCATGTCGGCGTAGAGCTGCCAGAAGTAGCCGATGTCTTCGGTGGACGCCTCGTTGATCCGGGGCTTGATCTTGCCGTCGAGCAGCTCCTGGGCTTCCACCAGCTTGTCATTCTCCAGGAGCAATTGCACATCGCCCAGCGCGCTGTGGAAATCAGATACTTCACGTGAGGGCAGCGCCAGGACACACCGATCACCAGCAGGCCCAGCCCGAGCAGCAAGACTGGCAGCTGCCAGACCTGCGACCAGAGCATGTCCTGGTCGTTGCCGGGCATGTGCGACAGGTCGGGCAACTCGCCCGGGCCGTTCGGTTTGATCGTCGGTGCGTCCGCCATGCTACGCCGCCTGCTCCTGCGCCTGTTTCGCTTCGCGCGCCTCACGTTCAAGCAACGCGCGCACCTGCTCGACGGTCAAATCGGCCTTGAGCCGCATCACGCGCTCGAGCTGCGCGAACACCGATTCGTCGTACAAACGGTGCCCGCCGCTGGTCCAGCTCGACTCGCCGATCAGGCCCCACTTCGTGTAGTTGTGAAGCGTCTGCCGGCTAAGGCCCGTCGCCGCCGCCAGCTCGCCGACCTTGTACCGCTTAGGCGGCACGATCAGCCGGCCGACCACCCGCCCCCGCCGGCCGGCCGGGACAACGCCCCGGCGACCGCATCCTTATTAATAGTCACTTCGTCCATCGTCCCACCTTCCAAAAGATCGACCAACCGCCGCCCCGCCTTGCCCCACGGCAAAGCCGGACCGGTAATTAGACGTATCGTCAAAGCAGGCGCAAGTGCGTTAATAAGGATAGGGTTACGACAGATGCAACAGATCGGAATTACAGAGAAATGACGATGGTATTATCGGACCACTCAAAGCCCCAAAGCCCATGCTCTCCGGGCATGGGACCGCAACCCACAACTACAGACATACCCCTCGGCCTTTATGCGCCACGCAGGATGTAGCTCATCGGCAGCTTCCCCCGGAGCTTGCCCGGCGGTTCCCAGTCGCCGGGGCGCGTCTCCTCCATCATCCGGTAGCGTGGGAACACGCAACGCGGCGACTCGGTCAGGCGGTCGATCGTTAACCCCGCTTCGATCAGGCGCGTCACCACATCGCCCAACGGGTGGATGAACTCGATGCTGCGGTTGTGCGTGAATTGAGCGTCCGGTGCGGCATAGTCACCCCCGTCGTTGAACTCCAAAGGCTCATCGTGAAAATACGGCAGCTCCGGCTGAAGATGTCCCGTGCCGGGAGCCTGCACAAGCACATCCGCGCTCGGGTGCGACTCCTCCAGCACATACCGCCCGCCCTCATTCAACAGCCCCGCCACGACACGCGACCATTCCTTCAGGTCCGGCAGCCAGCACAGCGAGCCGATCGACTGGAACACCACGTCGAACCTACGGCTCACGAGTTTCGGCGCATCGTAGATATTCCCGAAAACAAACGAGGCCTTAAGCCTCAACTCATCACGCAGAAGCTCGGCCTTATCCAGAGGCCGGCCGGGAAAAATCCAGCCCCGTCACGTCCGCCCCCAAACGCGCCCACGAAAGCGTCTCCATCCCCATATGGCACTGCAACTGGATCAGCGACTTCCCCGCCACGTCCCCCACCGCCTCGACCACCTCGTCCCGCAGACAATGCCCGCCCCCGCGCAACGCATCCGCGTCCCGCCGATACATCACGGACCCCCAGTGCGCCTCGACACGGTCGTCCCACATCAGGCGGTTGACGGCGATGGGGTCCTGTGGATTTTGAGCGTTAGTCATGGCGTCGACAGCGTTCCAGGCCCATGAATCCAGCCAGCAGCAGCCAAACCGCACCGGGCTCAGGGATGGAAACCACGAAAATCCCCTCGCTCCCATCCGTGAACTCGATGTTCAACGCGATTTGCCCGGCGTCGTTGAACGCCGACCGGCCACTGTATGCGCCGGGCGTGCCACGATTCATCTCAACCACATCGATCTCTCGTATGTCGGCAACCAGCGGGTCGTTACTCACATCTATGAACTGACCGCTGCGCGCGATGAGCACCACCTCGCCGGCGTGGTCTGTGGCCCATATGCCCGCGGTCGAGGTTCCGTCCGGCAGATCAACCGCCGCCCAGAACGCGATCTGCCCCAGCCCGTTTATCGCAAAAAAAGGATCGACCCAGGCAAAGTGACTCCCCGCCGCCGTACCGGGAACCGGGTCGCCATCCCGCACGATCAGTCGCGTCGCATCTTCAAAATTTACCCAGATACCCTTTTCAAAGGGCGAGCCGATACCGGGGCCGACAATCCCACCAAAGAACGCCACGTGCCCGAGGTCACTACCAAGCACCTGGCCTACCGAGTTGAATGTGACGCCCGGGTCCGTGCCCGGCGCATGATCCCCTTCCCGTGCGACCAGTTCCAGCCCCGCGTCAGTTTGCCTCCAGATGCTGGTGTCACCCAGCGTCAGCGTGGCCGCGAACGCGAGGTGCCCGACATCGTCGATCGTGAGATTGATGTCATTGCCCGTGAAGGATTTGAAATGCTCGTTGGTGCCCGGCGCCGGGTCGCCACTCCAGGCCACCTTTTCCAAAACACCGTTCCGGGTCGACCAGATGCCGCTGCCAATCAGCGAAGTTCCGCCGCTGCTAGTGATCGTGCTTCTGAATGCGACCTGCCCGGCATCATTCATCACGACAGACCCTGGGCTTCTGAACGTCCGCCCAGGTGTCAGCCCGGGCGCCTGATCCCCCCCAAGGGTGATCAGGTCGAATACCCCGTCGTGCTCGCGCCATAAACCGATCGTGTCATAAATCCCGGCATCGTCGTCCACACTACAGACAACAAGCTGCTGCCCGCCGGCATTGACGGAGCCCACCCCACAGCCATCGAGCACAACACCCTCAGGAGCGCCGGGCGCAGGCATACCCTCGTGCGCAATCACATGATTGACCGCGAGCCCGCCCAACCAGAGGAAGCTGCTCGATCCAGGGCCTATCAGTTCACCCGACACACCGCTGCTGAATGTCACCAGCCCCGACTCATGGATCGAGGGGTGATAGACGTACTTGTGCATGTTGCCAACCGGTGTGACGGGCACAGGATCGGCCTCACGTACCAGAAGCGACAGGGGGCCAAGGCCGTTAGACCAGATGCCGATATCGTTGTAGAAAAATACCTCGTCCCCCGCCAGCGCGCCGCGGAACGCCACCCGGCCAAGCTCGTTAATCACGGGGGGGTACTCAAACTCGCTGTAGACCGTGCCGGCTTGCACGCCCGGCGCCTGCTGCCCGGTTAATGCGATCGTTTGATAAAACACCGCCGCGCTGGTTGTTGGAACCGGCTGCAAGATCGCCAACGCCATACCCAAAGCAGGCGACATGGCGGATACGCACGAACGTCTCATTGTTACGGATCTCTCTTAAATAACCGTGCCCGAAGTAGCGGACACAACTTCTCCGCTATCCCCGGCCCAACGCCCAGCCTTAAGACTAGGCACACCGATTATCGGCGATTGAAGTGGCAAGTCAAGAAATAAATTCGCAAACTATCCATAAACTGAACATCATTTTTACCAGATGAACATGAAGGACCGCGCCCGCGTTGCGGGCGGGCTAGAGCTTAGCTGTTACGAAGGGTTGAAGCCTCAATCAGCAGCCACGAGCCACCAGGCACCGGCCACCCGCCTTACCCCTTCGCCCTTCGCCTTCTCTTCAACTCCGCATCAATAAAACCCTGGATGTCTCCGTCCATCACCCGTTGCGGGTTGGGTTGTTCGTAGTTGGTGCGGTGGTCTTTGACACGGTTGTCGTAGAAGACGTAGGAGCGGATCTGCGTGCCCCAGCCCATCTCGACCTTGCCGCCGGTGGCCTGGTCCATCTCGGCCTGGCGCTTTTCCTCTTCGAGCAGTTCGAGCCGGCCCTTAAGGATGTTCAAGCATTGCCGACGGTTCTGCTCCTGGCTCTTGTGAGTAGAACTGACGATCTGGATGCCGGTGGGGATGTGCGTGATGCGCACGGCTGTTGCGACCTTGTTCACGTTCTGCCCGCCGGGGCCGGACGAGCGCGCGAAGGCCATGATGTCCAGGTCCTTGTCGGGGATCTCGACGCCGCCGGTCGCGGGGAACTCGGGCACAACATCGATGGCTGCGAAGCTGGTCTGGCGCTTACCCTGCGCGTTGAAAGGCGACACGCGCGCGAGCCGGTGCGTGCCACGCTCGCAGGAAAGATACCCGTACGCCATCGGGCCTTTGATGTAGAGGGTGACGTCCTTGAGGCCGGCCTCTTCGCCGTAGGTCTTGTCGACCTCGGTCAGGTCCCAGCCCATCTGCTCGCCGTAGTAGATGTACATGCGCAGGAGCATCTCGGTCCAGTCCTGGGCCTCGGTGCCGCCTTCGCGGGCGTAGATGGTGAGGTAGCAGTTTCGGCCGTCGTACTTGCCCGAGAGCAGCGACAGGGTTTCCAGCCGATCGAGTTCGTCCCCGATGGCGTGGGTTTCCTTGAGCACTTCGGCCTTGGTGTCGGCGTCGTCGGCCTCGACCGCCATGTCCCAGAGCATCGCCGCCTCTTCCACGCGCGAACCCGCCTCGGCGACCGGCTCGACCATCACTTTGGTCGACTTCAGCTCGGCGACGATCTCGTTGGCCTTGTCCTGGTTATCCCAGAACCCGGGCGCGGCCATCTTGCCTTCCAGCTCGGTAAGCCGGGCCTTCTTTTTGTCGTAGTTAAAGAGAGTCGCGGATGCTTTCCACCCGCGCCTCGAGTTCCTTAAGAAGAGAAGGAACGCTCTCAATGGTGTGTGTCTGTTCAGCCATGCGGGGGAGTATACACGGGACACCGGAGCACTGCGGAATGACGTGCAACCCGATCGGTGCGGGCGTTAAGTACCGGGGAACCGGCGGCGGAGGTGCAGACGGCCCGTCGGCTTGGCGATTCAGGACCGTATGCGGTGGGTCGTTATCGGGCGGAGATCGGTTTATACAGCCCGGATGGGCGGAGGTTAACCCTTTTTTCCTATTTCGATGAACAAGTCTTCTTTTTTAGCCGATCCGCGCCGAGGCCCGTGGGTTACCGGGGATTCCGTTTCACTGGCGTTGGCTATCGCAATGCCGAACAGGAGGAACCCGACATGCGCTTGACGATCGGCAGAAAACTGGCGGTGGGTTTCGGGGTGGTGATCGTGTTGATGGGGGTAAGCTACTCGGTGAACCGGTACGAGACCGGCCGGGTCCAGGCGGCACAGGCACAGGCCCATGAGCTGGACGGGGCGGCGAAGCTGATGATCGAGAAGGTGGTCGATCATTACAAATGGCTGGACGGTCTAAGCGGCACGATCACGCGGAACAAGCCGGGGGTCGAGGTGCAGCTGGACCCGACGAAGTGCGGCCTGGGCAAGTGGCTAAAGAGCGAGCAGGCGGCCGGGCTGGCGGCGGATCACGAAACAGTTGCGGGCCTGCTGAAGGAGATCGTGCCGCACCACGACAAACTCCACGCCAGCGCCGCCCACATCGACGAACTGTGCAGGGAAGGCGGCGAAACATCGCGTGCCCAAGCCAAACAGGTGTTTCTTGAAGAGACGCCGATACATCTTGGACATGTGCAGGAAAAACTCGGCGGTTTGCGGGGTGAACTGGAGTCGCTCGCCGAAGCCAAGGTGCAGGACCTTAACAATAATCTATCACGGATGTCGGCGATGGCGCTGACGCTGTTCGTGACCGCGGTGACGCTAGCGGTCTTGATCGGCTGGCTGATCACACGTTCGGTGGTTGCGCCGATCCGGCGGATCATCGATCGGCTCAAGGATATCGCGCAGGGCGAGGGTGACCTGACCCAGCGGGTCGACCAGGACCGTAACGACGAGCTGGGCGAGCTGGGCAAGTGGTTCAACACGTTCGTGCGTAAGGTCCACGACATTATCGCGGAGATCTCGGACGGCGCGTGCGAGGTGGCGGGCGCCTCGACCCAGATCGCCGCCAGCAGCGAACAGATGGCCGCCGGGATGGCCGAGCAGTCATCCCAGGTAACACAGATCAGCTCCGCGGTTGAACAGATGTCCGCGAGTGTGACGGAGGTGTCGCGTAAGAGCGCCGAAGCGGCCGATCAGGCCAAACAGGCCGGCGAACTGGCGGCGAAGGGCGAGAAGGTCGTGGACGACACGATCCGGGGGATGAACGAGATCAGCCAGGCCGTCAGCGCCAGCGCCGCCAGCGTGTCCGAGCTGGGCAAGCGCGGCGAGCAGATCGGGCAGATCATCGAGGTCATCAACGACATCGCCGACCAGACCAACCTCTTGGCGCTCAACGCCGCGATCGAAGCGGCCCGTGCCGGCGAACACGGGCGCGGTTTCGCGGTCGTCGCCGACGAGGTGCGCAAGCTCGCCGACCGCACGACCAAGGCGACGGAAGAGATCGGCGAGTCGATCACCGCGATCCAGAAGGAGACCGGCGAGGCGGTCAGCCGGATGAACGCGGGGACGCAACAGGTCAATACCGGCGTGACGCGCGCCAACGAAGCGGGCGACAGCCTGCGCGAGATCGTGACCAACGCGCGTGGCGTGGCGGAGATGATCCAGTCGATCGCCGCGGCGGCGGAAGAGCAATCCTCCGCCAGCGGACAGATCAGCAAAAACATCGAATCGATCTCGGCGGTCTCGACCCAGGCGACCCAGGGCGCGGGCCAGTCCGCGGCGGCGGCGACACAACTCAGCGCCAAGGCCGAGCAGCTCCAGCGCATTGTCAGCCAGTTCAAGCTCGACAAATCGCTGGTCGGGCAAGGCACGGGTAACAAACGCTAGGCGGAATCAATCGGTCGATACGATCTTTCACCGAAATACGATTTGACCACGACAGGGCCGGCACGGACATACCGTTGCGGCCCTGTTTTTCGTTCTTTTCGAGGCGCTTCGGGTCAATCGCCCAGGATGTACGCGAAGATCAGCGGGGTGACGATCGTCGCGTCGGACTCGATCATGAACTTGGGCGTGTCGACGTCGAGCTTGCCCCAGGTGATCTTCTCGTTGGGGACCGCGCCGGAGTACCCGCCGAAGCTGGTGCAGGCGTCCGAGGTCTGGCAGAAGTAGCCCCAGAAGCGGGTGTCTTCTTTTTCGAGGTCCTGGATCATCATGGGCACGGCACAGATGGCGAAATCGCCCGCGATGCCGCCGCCGATCTGGTAGAACCCGATGCTAGGCGAATCCTTCCTGTCGCCGGCCATGTTCTTTAGATACCACTCGGCGAGCAGTTGCATCTGCTCCGTGCCGGACTTCACGCACTGATGCGTCGATACATCGCCACTAATAACCGACGCGGCGAAGATGTTGCCGGTCGTCGAGTCTTCCCAGCCCGGGCTGAACACGGGGATATTCTTCTCCGCCGCCGCGACCATCCACGACTCTTCCTTGGGGTACTGGCAGTGCTCGTCCAGATCACCGCTGCGGATGATGTCGAAGAGGAACTCGAAGGGGAACTTGCGGTCACCCGTGTCGGCCGCCTTTTTCCAGCGGATCTTGAGCAGCCGCTCAAGGTGACGCACCACGGACTCGGGGATGCAGATATCCGTCACGCGGTTCATGCCCCGCTCGTACAGGGCGCGTTCATCCTCAACAGACAACGCACGCCAGTCGGGGCAGTTCTCGTATTCCTTACCCGCCAGCAGGGTGAACAGGTCCTCTTCGAGGTTGGCGCCGGTGCAGGAGATCGCGTGGACCTTGTCCTCACGGATCATGCGGGCGAGGATCTTGCCCAGCCGGGCGGTGCTCATCGCGCCTGCGAGCGAAACCAGCATCTTGCCGCCTGCATTGATGTGGTCCTCGTAGCCCCGGGCCGCCGCGACGACCTCCCGGCTGTTGAAGTGCAGGAAGTGCTCATCCAGGAACCGACGTACAACGCCCGTCCCGCGTTCGCAGGTCGGGGCGGTCAGTTCGGCGGGGGCGGCGTGGGTCGTCATATCAAGAAACCTCCGAGGAGAATCGGTCCAAAGCAAAACGGATTATATCAGGCAATGTGACCAAGACTAGCAACCGCCGAAGATTGAGGACCTCAACCGTTTATCGGCGGATCGCCGATCCGCGCGTTGGCCCGAAGGGGCAAGTCATCACATCGACACGGCGATCTGCGATCGCCCGCTAAACACGGGGCACGACTGCCAAACAATTATGGCCTAAAGCCCCAGCACGTCCTTCATCCCGTAGCGACCGGCGGGCTTGTCGGCGAGCCAGTGGGCGGCGCGGAGCGCGCCTTTGGCGAAGGTGTCACGGGTGCTGGCTTTGTGTGTGACCTGCACCTCTTCGCCGAGCGTGGCGAAGCAGACGGTGTGCCGGCCGACCTCGTCGCCGAGGCGCAGAGCGTGCACGCCGATCTCGCCGGGGACGCGGGGCTCCATGCCGTGGCGTCCGTGTTTGACATCTTTGACGATGTCCTTGCCGGTGGCGTCGCATATCGACTTGACCAGGCTCATCGCCGTGCCGGACGGTGCGTCATGCTTGAACCGGTGGTGGGCCTCGATGACTTCGATGTCGTAGTCGTCGCCGAGCTGCCTGGCGATCTGCCCGGTGAGCGCGAACAGCATGTTGACGCCCAGGCTCATGTTCGTGGCCTGGAGCACAGCGATCGTGCCGGCGGCGTCGTTGATGGCCTTTTCATCCTCGGCATCCAGCCCGGTCGTGCCGATGACCAGCGAGACACCGTTGTCCTTGCAGAGCTTCACCGCGGGCCGGACGGCCGGCTGGACGCTGAAGTCGATCATCACATCGGGCTTGGCGTCGGTCAGTCCGGTCGTGATCGGCACGCCGACCTCCCCCGCCCCGGCGACACTCCCGGCGTCCCGGCCGAGCATCGAACTGCCCGGATGCTCTAACGCGGCTACAAGCCTTAACTGCGCATCGGCCAGGGTCAAGGCGACCAATAGCCGGCCCATCCGCCCCGCCGCCCCGTTGATCGCGACCTGAATCATGGCTGAATCCTGCCTGGACAGTCTCTGGTAATTGCCCGAATCACCGACGGGTCCGCTATGCGGTCCCGGCCCCCGATCGGCTTCAAAGCTCAACAAACCATACGGTTAGATACTCCGGCGGGCAAGCCACGAAATCGGCCGATCTCGCCCGCCGGGATGGCCACGATCCGATTCATCCACTACAATTCAGTGCCCGTACCCGGTGAAATGACACAACCCTTCAACCCCCCGCGAGCAAGGTTTTGAGTTTCTTAGACAGGTTCAAAGGCGGCGGCAAAGGCAAAGGCCCTGGTGGCGGCGGCGGCTCCGGTGGAGGCGACGGCGGCAATGGTGACGACGGCTTCAAGCGCGACCCGCGCAGGCCACCGCTTCTTCGAGCACGAGGCCCTCTACGAGGTCGCCAAACGCCAGCAACTACGACTACTCCATCGACTGCTTCATCAGCGGCCTGCGCTTCGACCCCGGCAACATGGACCAGCACGAGGCCCTCTACGAGGTCGCCAAACGCCGCAAGGTCTCCGGAGGCAAGCCCGCGGGCCTGGGCGAGAAGATGAAGAAGCTCGGCTCGACCCCGGTCGATAAGATGCTCCACGCCGAGAAGCTCTGGGCGCTTAACCCCTTGGACGAGGGCCACGCCGGGGACACCTTCAAGGCCGCCGTCGAAGCCTTCGAGGCCATCGAAGAGGACCTGGGCCTGGGCGATGTCGCGTTCTGGATCGGCGAGATCTGGCTGCCGATGATCGGCCAGCAGAAGAAACCCAGCGTCAAGAAATACATCCTCGCCAAGGAGCTGTTCGTCCGGCTCAACCGCTACGACAAGGCCGTCGAGGCCTGCCGCAAGGCCGCCGCGATGAACCCCAACGACAGCAAGATCCTCTCCGAGTTGAAGGACCTGCAGGCCGAGCAGATGATGGCCGAGAAACGCTACCACTCTGAGGGTGAGGGTGGCTTCCGCAAAAACCTCAAGGATTCCGACAAGCAGGCCGCGATCCAGCAGGAAAACCAGATCCGCAAGTCCGGCTCCGACGCCGACGACATCATCGCCCGCCGCCGCGCCGAGTACGAGGAAGACCCGCAGGACGCGACCAAGATGCAGAAGCTGGTCGACGCCCTGGTCGCGCGCGAGTCACTTGAAAGTGAAAAGGAAGCCGTCGAGCTGCTGAAGAAAGCCTGGGAAGAGTCCGGGCAGTACCGCCTGCGCGTGCGGATGGGCGACATCCAGATGAAGCAGTTCAACCGCGTGCTGCGTCAGATCAAGGCCAAGGTCGACCAGAACCCCGACGACCAGGACATGGTCAAGAAGTACGAGGCCGGCCGGGCCAAGCAGCTCGCCTTCGAGTTGCAGGAATACACCGACCGTTGCAAGAACTACCCCACGGATATGGGCCTGCGCTACGAGCTGGGCCGGCGTCTGTACACGGCCGGCAAGTTCGACGACGCCATCGGCGCGTTCCAGCAGGCCAAGGCCGACCCCAAGCGCCGCGCCGCGTCGCACGAGTTCCTCGGCCGCTGCTACATCCACAAGGAATACCTCGACGAGGCCGTCGATACGCTCAAGCAGGGACTGGAAGCCCACAAGATCCCCGACGACCGTCAGGCGCTGGAGCTGAATTACCTGTTGATGGAGGCCTTGCTCAAACTCGCGCGCAAGAACAACGACCCCGGCGCGGGCGGCGAGGCACAGCAGATCGCGTCCAAGATCTTCCAGGCCGACATCAACTACCGCGACATCCGCGAACGTATGGACGAGATCAAGGCCCTGCTCGAAGAACTGAAAAACAACGCCGGGTAACCGCACTCCGACGCTTGCGGCTTAGCGGGAATGATTGCCTGAACCCCAGATCAGCATTCATACCTCAAACCTCAGCATTCATTCATGAACGCCACCGCCATCATCCCCGCCCGCTACGCCTCCACGCGCTTCCCCGGCAAACCCCTGGCAGACAAAACCGGCAAGCCTTTGATCCAGCACGTCGTCGAGCAGGTCGCGCAGGCCCGCACGATTACCCGTGTCGTGGTCGCCACCGACGACCAGCGCATCTTCGACGCCGTGACAAAGTTCGGCGGCGAAGCCGTGATGACAAGCGAAGACCACCCCAACGGCACCAGCCGGCTCGCCGAGGCTGTGCAGTTACTGGAACCCCCCACCACCAGCCAGCAGGCCCAGGCGACCCGGATCATCGTCAACGTCCAGGGCGACGAGCCCGAGATCGAACCCGAAGTAATCGACCAACTCGTGCTGGGCCTGGCCGACGACCCCGACGCGCCCATGGCCACCCTGGCCAGCCGGTTCGCGCCCGACGAGGACCCCAACGACCCCAACATCGTCAAGCTCATCGTCGATCAACTCGGCCACGCCATGTACTTCTCACGCAGCCTGATCCCCTTCCACCGCGACGCCGCCGACCCCAAACCCGCCTACCTCAAGCACCCCGGCCTCTACGCCTACCGCCGCGACTTCTTATTGAAGTACGTCACGCTCCCGCCCACCCCGCTGGAAGAAGCCGAAAAACTCGAACAGCTCCGCGCCCTGGAGCACGGCTACAAGATCCGCATCATCCAGACCATCACCCGCCACCACGGCATCGACACCCCGGAGCAGTACGAAGCCTTCGTCAAGCGCCAATCATCCCGCTAACCCGCCCCAAAACCGCTTGCGGCTTAGCGCTCCTGCTCCGCCTCAGCGATTAATCCCCCCGCCCGCCGCCTCACAGCTCCCGCGCGATCTCCCAGTGATGCCCGAACGGATCGACCACCCGCCCGATCCGCCAGCCGTGCCGGTCCCCGACGGGCCAGACCTCCGTTGCCCCCGCTTGAATCGCCCGGGCAAACACCGCGTCCGGGTCCGCCACAATCAACACCATCCGGACCGTCCCGCCATTGAGCGTTTCGGGGCTGAAGTTGCCGTGCTCCGGGGACTCATCCGCCACCCAGAACTCCGCCCCACCGATCAACAGCCGGGCCACCACCTCCCCGCTGCCCTCATCCACCACCTTAAACACCTCCACCGCCCCGAACGCGGCCTTGTAAAACCCGACCGCCGACGCGCCCCGCCGGACGGAGAGCATGGGGGCGAGGGAAGTCGCGCTGTCGGATTCAGTTAAATTCATCGTCGTACCCCACATATTGTTATTGCTGAAAAGAAGTGGCCTTAGCTTCCGGGCAGATAAAAACACCGGCGTTTACCCTTCTTATTCAATCGCCAAATACTTTGGTCGTCAGCAATTCCAGATACGTCGTGGCGGCGCTCAAGGCGAGCGGCAACAGAACAACACCGAAGAACTGCAGGAATTTATGGAACGGGAAGGGCCACACGGGATAGGCATAGACGATCTCATATAAACGCTTGATTTCCGCAATCCGATCGGATTCTCCCTCGGTGGTTGGCGTATTATCCCGCAAACCTTGCACGCGTGTCCTGTATTCGTCGTTGAACAGGTCGGCGATCGCACAAAGCTCGGCATGTTTCGTTGACTTCATGTTTATATGTGCGGTCCAGATGGGTGCATAGAAAGCAATCGGGACCACAATGATGTACAGGACCCAGGGGATGATGATGTCAATGCTCCATGCCATCCCACCCAGGCTTGCGGTCCGGATATAGTTGGTCGTGAATTGGTTAGTGCTGAATTGAAGGCCAACGACGCAGATAATCACACCCAGCTTAAGGGACAACTGGCTGACCGGGCGCAACCCGCCAAATTGATCCGGGTGAAGAGGCCTGAACACGAGGTAGAACCGCTTAAATGTTTGGTCAATCCACCAGAGGCCAACGAAGATACGGAAAAACAGCAGGAAACCCATCGTAAACATAACAAACCAAAGTGATTCAACCAGCAGAAAAGCCAAGCGCTGCGCCATGATCCAACTCTTGGATTGCATGTGATCGGATATCACAACGGTCAGGAAGATGGCCGAAGCCGTCATGCTCAAGACCGTCAGTTTCCAGGACGACAGCGCTTTCGATACCCGACCGACGAAAGCCTGAATATCCTCACCCACGCCACTTTCTTGTGCGGCGTCGGGGCGTGGATCGCCTAAGACACCGTTTTCGCGGAGTTGATCGAGACAGGTTTTTAGAAAGCGTGGCCACAGGCAGTAAAAAACAACGGTGGATGGGACCCCCAGAAGCAGACTGTTCAACAAACAATAATCGTTGAAGAAACCGATCCGATCGCCCACCGTCCACAAGTTTCCCGTGAAACAGGCGAGCAAGGCTAAGCAGAGCATGGGTAGGACAGCGGCCCCGAACCAAACAGTGATCAACGACAGGTCCCAGCGGTCAATCAGCCGGTTGATAATCATGTCCCGGATAAACGGTGAGGGAGGTTGCGGTGGTTTACCCTTTCCAGCCATGAGGGCCTCCGGGGGCTTGAACTTCCGGGGTATCCAAGGGGTGGCGGCACGAGGCTAAAAACAGGGCCGCTTGGGCCTCCGTATCCGGTAGCCGGGATCTGCGGTCCGCATTGTAACACCTCCAGAAAGGCCACTAAACCGCCTCTGAAACGGGTCCGATTACCTGATTCAGGCATTCCGGGGTGTATCAGGCGGGGGTAAGTGGCCGACATAGATACTTGACGCTCCCCCCGGAGTCGCTATCCTTTCTCGACTCCGCGCTTATAGTCCCGGGAGGGTCCTGGCCCGGCTTTTTTCGGCGGGCTGCGAACGGGCGTTGGGCGGGGCCGGATGGTTCGGGTCGCAACCCGATACGCCGGCAGATCATACGCAACAGGACTATTTTGTTCGATGGCTCAGTCTGACGCCGACCGGCTGCAAGACCCGGCGGGGTAAAGACCTAACAGACCGTACCGACAGAAGGTGAAGCACCATGACGACCGCGACAGCAACCCCAGAAAAGACCGGCCGCCTGGCCAAGACCCGTAACTTCGGGATCTGCGCCCACATCGACGCGGGCAAGACCACCGTCACCGAACGCATCCTGTTCTACACCGGCAAGAGCTACAAGATCGGCGAGGTCCACGAGGGCACCGCCACCATGGACTTCCTCCAGGACGAGCAGGAACGCGGCATCACCATCCAGTCCGCCGCCACCACCTGCCCCTGGACCCACAAGGGCACCGACTACGTCCTGAACCTCATCGACACCCCCGGGCACGTCGACTTCACCATGGAAGTCGAACGCTCGATGCGCGTGCTGGACGGGGCCGTCGTCGTGTTCGACGGCAAGGAAGGCGTCGAGGCGCAGTCCGAAACCGTCTGGCGTCAGGCCGACCGCTACGAAGTCCCGCGTATCTGCTTCATCAACAAGATGGACAAGCTCGGCGCCGACTTCGAGTACAGCTTCAAGACCATCCGCGAGCGTCTGGGCGCGCCGGCGATCGCCGTGCAGATCCCCATCGGCTCGGGCAATGAGTTCGAGGGCGTCATCGACCTGCTGACCATGAAGGCCTACTTCTTCGCCAAGGAAGAGCTGGGCGCGAAGGTCGAGGAGCGCGAGATCCCCGACAAGTTCAAGGAGATGGCCGAGCTTTGGCGTCACGACCTGATCGAACGCGCCGCCGAGCTGGACGACCACCTGACCGAAAAATTCCTGGAAGACCAGGAGATCACCCCCGACGAGATCCGCGCGGCGTTGCGTAAGGGCACACTCGCCCGCAAGGCACACCCGACCTTCTGCGGCTCGGCTTTGCAAAATATCGGCGTGCAGCGCGTGATCGACGGCGTCATCGACTACCTGCCCAACCCCACCGAGGTCCCCGAAGTCCAGGGCACCGACCTCAAGGACGCGACCAAGAGGATCACACGCCCGCACACCGAAGAAGCCCCGTTCTCAGGGCTGGTCTTCAAGATCGTCAACGACTCGCACGGCGACCTGACCTACGTCCGCATCTACTCCGGCGTCCTGGAAAAGGGCACCCGCGTGCTGAATTCCAACAACGGCAAGCGCGAGATCGTCAGCCGTATCTTCGAGATGCACGCCAAGGACCGCATCGCCCGCGAAACCGCCAAGGCCGGCGAGATCGTCGCCATCGTGGGCCTGAAGAACTCGATCACCGGCGAAACGCTCTGCGACGCCGACAAGCCGATCGTGCTGGAACGCATGGACTTCCCCGAGCCGGTTATCTCGATGAGCATCGAGCCGGCCACCACCGCGGACAAGGAAAAGCTCGGCAACGCGCTGGTCACCATCCGCCGCGAGGACCCCAGCTTCCAGAGCCACTACGACGAAGAAACCGGCCAGACCATCATCGCCGGCATGGGCGAACTGCACCTTGACATCATCAAGACCAAGCTCATCCGCGACATGAAGGTCGGCGTCAACGTCGGCACGCCGCGCGTGGCTTACAAGGAATCGATCAGCAAGCACGCCGAAGGCCGCGGCATCCACAAGAAGCAGACCGGCGGCCGTGGTCAGTTCGGCGACTGCTCGATCACCGTCGAGCCGATCACCCAGGAAGAGGCCGAGGCGCAGGAACTGGAATACAAGGACGGCGTCGCGTTCGAGAACAAGATCGTCGGCGGCGCGATCCCCAAGGAATACATCCCGTCGGTCGCCGTCGGCTGCCGCGAGACCGCCAAGAGCGGCGTGCTCGCAGGGTACCCGCTGCTGGGCGTGAAGGTGTCGCTGGTGGACGGCAAGTTCCACGACGTCGACTCCTCGCAGATCGCCTTCGAGCAGGCCGGCACGCTCGCCTTCAAGGAAGCGACCCGCAAGGCCGGCCTGGAACTGCTCGAGCCGATCATGAAGGTCGTCATCACCACCCCGGACGAGTTCCTGGGCAACGTCACCGGCGACCTGAACCGTCGCCGCGCGATCATCAGCGAGACCGAGCAGCGCGGCAACGCCCGCGTCGTCACCGCCGAGGCCCCCTTGTCGGAAATGTTCGGCTACTCCAACACGCTCCGCGGCATGAGCCAGGGCCGCGCCAGCTACGCCATGGAGCCGCTGACCTACCGCCCCGTCCCCGGCAACCTCGCCAAGGAAATCCTGGAAGGCGCAGCGAAGAAGTAAGCATACGCCCGGCCCCAAGCCCACGGCCTCCCGGCCGTGGGACACACGCCGGAACATCGTAATTTTTACAAAAACCCGCGGATTACTCCGCGGGTTTTTTATTGCTTATACTGATAAGCGATCACGGGAACCCCAAAGGACCAACTCATGAAAAGCTCATCCGTGCTTGCACTGTTCGTTTTGTTGTTCACCGCATCGCTCGCGTGGGCCGACGTCGCCACCGAATCGGTGTCCTATTCGCACGACGGCGTGGAGCTTGAAGGCTATCTCGCGGTGCCCGCGGGTGAGGCGAAAGGCGCGGTGCTGGTAGTGCATGAATGGTGGGGCCTGAACGATTACGCCAGGATGCGTGCGGACATGCTCGCCGAGCTTGGGTACGTCGCGTTCGCGGTGGATATGTATGGTAAAGGCAAGGTGACCAGCGACCCCGGGCAGGCCGGGCAGTGGGCGGGCGAGGTGACGGGCGACCGTGCGAAGTACCGGGCGCGGGCGCTCGCCGGGTTGGAAGCATTCACCAACACGGGCACAATCGCCGAGGGCATGAAGATCGCCGCGATCGGGTACTGCTTCGGCGGGACGACGGTCACGGAGCTTGCGTATTCCGGCGCGGACCTCGCCGGCGTGGTTTCGTTCCACGGCAACCCCAAGCCCGCGATGGAGAGCGACACGATCAAAGCATCCATCCTGATCTGCCACGGCGACGCGGACCCCCTGGTCTCGGATGAATCCCTGAAAGCGGCGACCGATGCGCTAAACGCCAAGGGCGCGGACTGGCTTTTGATCCGTTACGCCGGCGCGAAACACGCCTTCAGCAATCCCGACGCGGACAGCTACGGCATGCCGCCGGTGGGATATGACGCGAAAGCGGATAAGCGGTCGTGGGAAAATATGCGATCGTTCCTAAGCGAAGTTCTGGACGCGGAATAACAGAGATTGCGGGGCGAACCGCCGTTTGGTGTAAAATGATTGGGGTCGCCTGATCTTTGGATGGGCGGGATGGTCCACCTGATAAGGAAAGGAGCCTGCCATGCGGAATCTCATCGTTACGGGTTTGTTGTTGTGCGTGCTGTCCGGGTTGCCGGGGTGTAAATCGGTGGTGAGCGATCACCTGATCGGCGAGCCGTTGGAGGCCGAGCAGGCGCAGGCGTATGAAGGCACCTGGCGTCTGGATGACAGCGTCCAGCACATCAAGCACCTGGACGGCGCGGACCTGCTCGTCGCCGGGCTTGAGTGGGACGAGGACACGTTCAAGCTCAACCAGCACCACGTCGTGGTCACCATTCACCACGACACGCGTTTCGCGATGATGGCGGCGGAAGATGAGGAAGACGGCGGGGCCGCGCCCGCCGGTGCCGACGGCGAAAAGCCCTGGCTGCTGCTGGGCATGGTCGCGGCGTCGGGCGACGATGCACTGGTGCTTTACGCCCCGGACTTCGACCGGTTCAAGCGGGCCTTCGATGAAGGCAAAATCCAGGGCGAACTCAGCGAGGACGGCAACACCCTGCACATCAAGGGCGACAAGGCGTCTCTGGATGCGCTAGTCAACCCCGACACGCTGCACGAACTGTTTGAGATGCAGAACCCCGGCGTGATGCAACGCGTCGGTAAGCTGCAATAAACGCACACGGCCTGATGAACCAGGTCAGAACGCGACCTGCACCTGCCCGCGCAACGTGGTGGACGGGCCGTCACTGGCGCGCTGTGCCGTGCAGGTGTCCGAGACCGGCAGGCCGTCGAACGCGTGGACGACATCGAAGCTTAGCTTGGTGTTGTGCCCGTTGAGAAAATAGTTCGTGCCGACGGTGACGAGTTGAGCGACATCGTTGCCGGTCGCGGTGGTAGTGCCCGTGGACGACTTGAACGCCACGCCATCGACATCTAGCCATTCATAACGTGCGTAGACATCCACCTTATCAGGGACGATGAAGAAGCCGCCCTGGATCAAGGCCCCCCACTGATCGGCTTCGAGGATGCCTGGCGAGCCGTTGGCGTCGATCCGGCGGGTGCTGCACGACGCGAAGAGGTTCCAGCCGTCGCCTTCCAGGCCGATATCCGCCGAGAACTTGTGCAGGTCGGCGGTGTCGGTGTCGCCGCCCGTCTCGCCGCGGTCGAACTCGTAGGCGGCCCCGATGAGCATGCCGTGGTCGCCCGACCAGCCGAGGGTGTCATTGAACTGCTTCCAGTCGCCGAAGACTTTCCACTCCCCGCGCGCCCCCAGCGCGTAGTCCGTACGATCGGCGTCATAGTCGGTCTGCCAACTCCATGTGCCGTCGTGCATGGTCAACAGCAGGCGTGTGTCACCGCCCTGGCGTGTGACCTGGACACCCTGGACGTAGAGTGAACTGAACAGCGAATTGACGTAGGACCGTTCCAACAATGACTGCATCTTGCCGCTGACCAACCACTCGCGCTGCAGCGGGGCCTTGAACTGCCCGGCCAGGATGCTCCAGGTGTCATCGATCGCGTAGCCGACGTATGCCAGCTCTACCTGGCCGGACCCGTCGCCGCGCTTGAACGTGGGCATCAGCATGTACGAGACGCGTGGCGAACCGATGTAGCCGGAGAGCATTAACGCCACGTCGCGCGACTGGAAGCCCCCCTCTTCGTCATCATCAAGCTCCGGCGCGTTGTTGTTCAGGTACCGGAAATGGATGTAGCTATTGAGCTTCAGTAGGAACGTGTCCTCGCCGCGGATCACGAACCCGCCGTCGTAGGTGGCCGACACATCCTGGGAAAGCAACGTGACCCGGGTGTCCGCATCGGACAGCACCTCACGGATCAGCGACCTGACTTCCTCGGCCCGGCGTTCGTCCAGCAAGCCCCGGTCCTGCTGCTCACGGACCGCCTGGAGCTGTAGACGAAGGTCCTGAATCTCCCGCTCCATGGCCTGGAGCCGGGCGTCGGGCTGAGTTGTTCCCGAACCTGAGACTACGGGTTCAACCGCAGAACCCGCCACCCCAAAAACCGGGTAACACCATATCATACAGAGGATTAGAATCGTTCCAAGCCATACGATACTTCGGTTGTGGTACATATAAATACTAAATTATCTTATAATTTTCGGGAACGCAACCCCAGGGTTCGTTCCCGCGATACCGTCTGGTTCGGCGTCAGGGCCGATCCGGGCGAGCCACGCGCTCGACCGCATGTTATAACAAGCAAACCCCGGACGAGACCGGGGCCGCCTGGCGTATTCAGAATGAAATTCCGGTTATCACCCCCGGCTACCCAAGCATCTACCCCCGGTTACCCCCGGCTGTAGAGCACCGGGTTCAAGGCGTCGTCCATCACCTCGCCGACCTTCGTCGAGGGCGTCCAGACCTCCCAGTCTTTGCGTTGGTTATCGTTGGCGGGTTCCGCCAGCGTCATGTCCCGGTCCATGTAGATCACGGTGTGGACCGCGCGGGGCTTGTCCGTCGTGTTCGGGCCGGCCCGGTGCAGCGTCCAGCCGTAGTGGAAACTCACCTCGCCTAAATCAAACGGTTCATAAACCTGCTCCAGTTGCGCCTGCTCGACGGCGGCCTGGATCAGCTTCTCGCTGTCGTCGCTGATCGCCATATCACGGGCGATATCCTTCTCGTGGCTGCCGCGTGCGAAACTTAACGGCCCCATCTCCATCGGCGTTGCCTGGAGCGGGATCCAGGCGGTGACGCACTTCTCGGTCGCCATCGGCCAGTACTGCTGGTCAACGTGCCAGGGCGTGAACCCTCCGCCCGGCTCCTTGTAGAGCGCCTGGTCGTGCCACATCCGCACGCCCCGCGTACCCATCAGCTCGGTCGCGATCCGGGCGATGCGCTGGCTAAATGAGAACTGCTTCACGATGTCCGACTTCGTCCAGATGTTGCCGACCTGGATAAACGCCTTGGCGTAGGTGGTGCGTTCGGCCATGGGGATGCCCCTGCGCGGGTTCAGCTCCATGACGATCCGCGTCAGCTCTTCGCCGTAATACGCCAGCTCATAGGCGGTGAAAACATTCTTGAGCTTGATGAAGCCGTCGGCGCGGAAGCGTTCGATATGCTCGGGCTTGAGCGCGTACGGCGTGGAGAGGTCCGGGTGTTTGGCGGTGCTGGTCATGGCTGTCCTGTGGGCTTACGCGGGTGTCCGATCAACGGCCTCTATCCTAAGCTGCGCCCTCGAATGTTCTACCCGCAAAACTACCACTAGTGATATTATTTTAACTCCGTTATTTCAATACCAGCTTATCTTGATTATAATACTACCATGCTCCCGATCCACGAGAAGCTCAGCCGCCACGCCGAACGCTCCTTCAACCTCGCCCGCCGGGTCGCGCGCCGCGAAGGGTTCGGCTTCGAGTGGCACCAACACCCGGAGTGCGAACTCACGCTGATCGAAAACGGCACCGGCCAGCGCTTCGTCGGCGACCACATCGACGCCTACCGCCCGGGCGACCTGGTCCTGATCGGCCCCGACCTGCCGCATACCTGGGCGTCTCACCCCGATTCCGACAAGACCCACCGCGCCATCGTCACCCAGTTCGACCCCGACTGGCTGACCCGGATGCTCGAAGACACCCCCGAAGCACGCTCCATCCACACGCTGATTCAGCGCTGTCAGCGCGGCCTGCGTTTCACCGGCCCGGCCCAGGCACACGCCGCCACGCTGATGCCCAAAATGCTCAAGCAACAAGGCATGCAACGGGTGCTGTCCTTCATCGGCCTGCTCGACAAACTCGCCCACAGCCGGGGCGCAACCCCGCTTGCCAGCCCCGCCTTCGACGCCGCCGCTTCCGTCGCGGACGCACGCATCGACAGGGTCTGCCGGCACATCCACGACCACGCCACCGAGCCGATCACCCAGGCCGACGCCGCCCGGCTGGTCCGTATGAGCGGACCTGCCTTCAGCCGGTTCTTCAAACGCCGCGTCGGGATGACTTACAGCCGATATCTGCACGAGCTGCGCATCGGCCACGCCTGCCGCCTGCTCCTGGAAACCGACACCCCCGTCACCGATGCCTGCTTCGCCAGCGGCTTCAACAACCTCTCCAACTTCAACCGCGTGTTCCGCAGCATCAAGGGCGAAAGCCCCCGGGAGTACCGGCACAGGCACGGGCCGCAGGCATAAATCCGCCGTGATTTCGTCCAAACCGACACGACAAACGCCCCCACTGGCCCGCGCCGCCGAACCTGCTACCTTACGCGGCTCATGGCATTAGTCAGCGTAGCCAATCTGGTACTGAACTTCGGCGACCGGCGGGTCCTGGACGGGGTGAACCTCACCCTCAACGCGGGCGAACACGTCGGTATGGTCGGGCGCAACGGCTGCGGCAAGAGCACCTTGCTGAAGCTGATCGCCGGGAAAGTGGACGTCAGGCCCGACAGCGGGCAGGTCCAGGTCACGCGCGGGGTCAGCGTCGGCTACCTCACGCAGGACCACGACCTGCACCCCGAGAACACCCTCCGCGAAGAGGCGGGCACGGCGATGGCCCACCTGGACGATCTGCACAACGAGATCGAACGGGTCAGCCACGACATGGCCGAGGCCGAGGGCGATGCGCTCGAAAAGCTCCTCAAGGAATACGAGCAGCTCGAAGAGAAGCTCCACGCCGCAGGCGGGTACGCGACCGACCACCTGATCGATCAGATCCTCCACGGGCTGGGGCTGATGGACGATGTGTTCGGCGTGAAGGTGCGCGACCTCTCGGGCGGGCAAAAAGGCCGGCTCGCACTGGCGAAGCTGCTGCTGTCGCACCCGGACGTGCTGCTGCTGGACGAGCCGACCAACCACCTGGACATCGCCGGGCGTCAGTGGCTGGAAGGCTTCCTGGCGACGTACTCCGGCGCGGTGTTGCTGGTGAGCCACGACCGGTGGGTGCTGGACCGGGTGGTGACGAAGATTTATGAGATGGAAGAGGGCCGGCTGATTGAGTACCCCGGCAACTACCAGCAGTACCGGGAACTGCGTGCCGAGCGCCGCCTGGCGCAGCAGCGGATGTTCGAGAAGCAGCAGACGGCGATGAAGCAGGAAGCGGCGTTCATCGCGCGCTACAAGGCGGGCCAGCGTGCCAAACAGGCGAAGGGCCGGGAGAAACGCCTGGAGCGTTTCAAGCGCGACGAGGCGATGACCCGGCCGATCGAGCTGGAATCGATGAAGCTGATGTTCAAGCCGGGGCCGCGCAGCAGCGACAACGTCATCATCACCAACGAGCTGGGCGTCGAGTACGAGACGCGCAAGCTTTTCGATCATTTGAGCGTCACCATCAAGCGCGGCGACACCGTCGGGATCATCGGCCCTAACGGCGCGGGCAAGAGCACGGTCATCCGCTGCATGCTGGGTGAACAGGAGCCGACCAAGGGCGAAACGCGCATCGGCTCGCAGGTCAGTATCGGGCATTACAAGCAGACGCACGAACACCTGGACATGAGCAAGACGGTGATCGAATACCTCCGGCCCTTCACGCTCAACCAGCTTGAACAGGAGGCGCGTGACCTGGCTGGCGCGTTCCTTTTCTCGGGCGACGACCAGGACAAACAGCTTGGCATGCTGTCGGGCGGCGAGCGCAGCCGGGCCGTGCTCGCGGGGCTGGTCACCGGCGGGCACAACCTGCTTGTGCTCGACGAGCCGACCAACCACCTGGATATCCCCAGCGCCGAGCGT
>JAWKTA010000046.1:0-41899 GCA_041402025.1 Phycisphaerales bacterium
GGTGCGCTCGGCTTCCGCGTATCGCTTGAAGCGGAGGTACACCTGGCCCAGCCGTTGGTGCAGGCCGGGCAGACGCGGTTCGGATTGCTCGACGATCAAAAAGTGCTTAAGCGCCGCGTCGTTTTCACCGGCGGCCATATCGAGCGTGCCCTGCAAGAGGTGGGCTCGCGGGGTCGGGTTCTCATCGGACAGTAGCTGCGATGTCAGCTCCCTTGCGTCGTCCTGCCGGCCCTCGCCGATGTAGCACATCGCCAACTGAATCTTCGCCGCACTGATCTTAGGCTGGCGTTCGATGATCTCTTCGAGCAGCGGGATCGCGTCCTTGGGGCGGCGGGCGTCGATCAGGGCCATCGCGAGGTTGAGCTTGTTGTTGATGATCGTGTCTTCGACGGTTTTCTGCGCATCTTCACCCGGCGCATCAACGTAGCCGAGTTCGACCAGTTGGCGCATCGCCTCGGCGGCCTGCACGGGGTCCTGCCGTGCGTCGGCGGGGTGCATGCCGGCGTCACCAGGCACACGCTCCCAGCTCAGGATGCGCTTCGGCTCGATCTCGCGGTCGAACACTTCGACCCACGGCCGGCCGGGCATGTCCTGGCCGACGGCAAGACCAAGCAGACGCAGCACGGTGGGCGTGACATCCAGCAGGCTCGCGCCGTAGAGCCGGTCGTTTTGTTTGATCCCCGGGCCCGCTGCGACGGCGATGCCGAACGGCCGGTGCCAATCCACGGGGCCGGACTTTTCCAGTTCCGGCGGGCGCAGGTGGTCGTTGTAATACCCGTGGTCGCTGACGAGGATGACGGTCGTGTCGTCGCCGGCCTGTGAGAGCAGCGCTTCTAGCATCATGTCGTGGAAGCGGTAGCAGCCGACCATCACATCCTTGTACCACTGGAATTCATCTTCGGGGACGCTGTCGAGTTTCGGCGGGTGGTAGTGCATGAACTCGTGGCCGAACCGGTCGATGCCCTCGTAGTAGACGGCGGTGAGGTCCCATTCGGTGTTGCCGATGAGGTGTGTCGCCACGGCGTGGATCGACGCGGTCTGTGCGAGCAGCATCCGCAGCTTGCCCAGGCGGTTTTCCTTGGATAGATCGATCTCGGCGGCGCGGGGTACAAAGGGCAGGATCGCGTCGGCGTTGAGTTCGCCGGGGTGTACGCGGAACTGCGCGAGTTCCTTTGTCATGGACGCCGGATGCACCGCGCCGTCGGGGATGGGCCAGTCTTCTTCGAGCTTGCCGTGGACCTGTTCGAACTGGTTGCTGACCGCGCAGCCGAGGATCGGCTCGGCGGGGTGGCTGGCGTACCAGCCGATGACGTTCGATCGCATCTGGTTCTGCGTGAGGATATTCCAGAGGGCTTTGCACTTTCGGCTGGTGCTCAACACGGGGCGCACGCCGTCGCCTTCGGGTGTGGGTTCGGTGAATCCGTGGACGCCGTGGACGTCGGCGTGGTGGCCGGTAGCGATCGAGTTCCAGAGCATCGGGGAGAGGATCGGCTGAAGCGTAGCGATGTTGCCCCACACGCCGCGATCCATCAGCGATTTGAGCGCCGGCATCCAGCCCCGCTCGATCAGCGGTTGGATCATCTGCCAGTCGGCGGCGTCCCAGCCGATCAGCAGCACCTTGTTGGCGATCCGGTCGCTCATTTAATTTCCGTGTGAAGCCTAAACGATCCGTGCGTAACAAAGCTCAGGTCCCGCTGCATGTATGCGGGGCCGGTCGTCCTTCTCACCATCCTTGTCCCCCGGGAGTTTGCCCCGTAAGCCCGGCGATCAGCCACGGCGGCGTCGCCACATCGAAACGCCGGTCGCGCCGGCGGCGAGCAGCGACAGCGTGCCCGGTTCGGGGACGACGGACGGAGCCGTGAGCGCCGCGCCCGCGTTCCAGTTGCCCAGGACCTTGTTCAGGTCCTCGATGCCGACGAACCCGTCACCGGAAGGGTCGCCCGCCAGGAAGTCGCCGGCGGTGACGTTCTGGTTCCAGTTGCCCAGGACGATGTTCAGGTCCTCGATGCCGACGAAGCCGTCGCTGTTGAGGTCGCCCTCCAGGCCCCCGCCGGTGGTCGCGCCGGCGAGGATGCCGATGCCGGCGATATTCTCGAAAGCGAAGTCCTTGATGATGAACGTGCCGGCATCGTTGTCGATGTCCACACGGACCCATGCGTAGAAGATTTCCGGGCCTTCGTCGGCGGCGAAAGAGAAGCCGATGTAGGCGTCGGTGGCGTTCGTGAATTCCGCGAGCGGGCTGCTGGCACCATAGGAGAGGGTGCCCGACCAGTAATTCGCTGATACGGTCGATGGGCCGATCAGGTCGCCGTTGGTCAGCGCCGTTGGGTAGATCGTGGTGTTGGGCCGGGTCCCGACGATACGCCCGCCGACGTACGGGATAAACGCGCCCTGATAGTTGCCTAATGCGAAAACATAATTCTTCAGCCTGATGTCTACCTGGGTATCGCCGTTGATGTAAAGGGTCTGGGCCGCGCCCTGACCGATGGCGATATCTTCGATGTCGAAGTATTCGATGGCGGCCTCGGCGGATTGGGTCTGGCCGTGCAGCGCGGCGGCACCGGCGACGAGGGTGTAGGCGAGCAGGCGTGCGTCGCGTGCTTTATCGTTCATACGCATGGGGTTGCTGGTCATCGTCATTTCCTTGCATGGCGGACAAGCCTGTCCGGCCGGGTCACAGAATCAAATATCCCGGCTCCCTTTCAGGAACCGGGACATGGGGTAATACTTTAGAACACGCAGCAAGCGAGCCCGTGTTTCACGCCTGCCGACGGCGGCGCATCGCCAGGACGCCCGAGGCGCCCACGGCCAGCAGCGACAGAGCGCCCGGTTCCGGGACGGCGCCTGCTTCGATGCCCTGGCCGACCACGTCATCATAGGCCCAGTCCTTGATCACGAAAGTGCCCGCGGCGTTGTCGATGTCCACGCGGATCCAGCCGTAGTGGGTGAGCGCGTTGATCGGGAACGCGAGACCGATGTAGGCGTCGGTGGCGGTGTTGAACTCCGCGTTGGGGTTATTCGCGCCGTAGGCCAGGGACGCCTGGAACGGTCCGCCGGCGACCGCCGCCGAGTCGATCATGGTCCCCGCACTTAACGCGGAGGCATAACCAAACCCGGAGGTGAAGCCGACCATCTTGCCCGGGAAAAAGTTCACATAAGCGCCCTGGTAGTTCCCGTTGAAAAAGACATAGTTCTTCAGCAGGATGTCGCCGTAGGCGTCGCCGTCGAGGTTGAGGTTCTGGGAACCGAACTGGCCGATGGCGATGTTCTGGACGCCCGAATACACGATGGCGGCGTCAGCGGTGGTGCCGGCCGCGATGGCGGACGCACCGGCGGCCAACGAATACGCCAACATCCGCCCCTCACGGCCGGGGGCCTGGCCCGAAATCTCCTTCTTCATCTAGCTTTCTCCTTCTCTCCTTAAGTTCATACAAAATAACGGCTTTACTTCAACCCGCGGGGTTGGCTGTGAAGATTGGTAAACCCGTTAAACACAAGACCGACGACTAATTATACTTGGAAACATGATCCAAACAAGTGTAAAAATGTTAGTTTTTGGCGATTAAAATGCCCTCGATAGGATTCGAACCTATGACCTATGCTTTAGGAAAGCATCGCTCTATCCAGCTGAGCTACGAGGGCCTTGGGTGGCCGGGCGGCCGTCTCGATCACGTGCTACTAAAGCCTACCAGACGCGGTGGGGTCGGGAAAGATCGGTTTGAGGACAATGGGTGATTCCGAGGCCCGGCACCTGTCTAAGCCACACTTTATTCATTCGTTGCGCAGTTCAAAGACCGTCAGAAGCGGGCGGTGGTCGGAGGCGACCGGCTCGTCGATAACCCGGCATTCCACCGCCCGGAGCCCCGAGCCGGGGTTGTGCAGGATGTAGTCGATCCGGCGGTCGGGCTTGTCGGCGGGGAATGTGAACCCATCGCCGGTATCGGGGTTGTGCGTATCGATAAGGAACTCGCGGATCTGGGCGATGGTATTGCTTTCAGGCAGGGCGTTGAGGTCGCCGGCGACGATCGCGGTTTGGATGTTACTGTCCTCAAGCAATCCCCGGAGCATCCTGGCGGAAGCGAGGCGTTCGTTGTCGTCACCGTGGTAGTCGAAGTGGCTGGCGAAGAACACGATCGATCGACCCGCCACGGTTACATGCACTTCCAGCATGCCGCGCTGCTCGGTTGGGATCGACTGCGGCAGGTGGTGGTTCTGGTAATGCTCGACGGGGAACCTGGTCAGGACCGCGTTGCCGTACTCCCCGCCCTGGAAGTCGATGTTCTTCTCGAACACGGCGTGCATGCCGGTGAGTTCCGCCAGGACCGCCGGCTCGTCGATGTCATCCGTCCGCTTCACGCCCTTGTCGACTTCCTGCAGCGCGACGAGGTCCGCGTTCGTGTCCTTGATGACTTGAGCGATCCGTTCGAGGTCGAGTTTGCCGTCCATGCCCGCGCCGTGGTGGATGTTGTAGGACAGGACACGCAGCCGCGTTGTTGTATTGTCCACTTCCTGATGCGTGCAGGCGGTGAGCATGGCGGCAACAAGGAGCATGGCGAGCGACGATAGGGTGGATTGTTTCATAATCCTATGGTCGCCGATCGATCGTGCCCGGGCAAGACGCCGACCGCTCATGGACCCGGGCGTGCGTGCCGACTATAATGCGGGTCTAAAGTTCTTTGACAACTGGGGCCGACCGGTATTGACCGGACAGGGAAGGCTTGCGGTGGCACGCCGGGGCGCACGTAAGTTCCTCGTTAAAAAACGTGCAAAAAATTAAATGCCAACGATAACATCGCTGGTCGCATCGGCTTCGCGCCGGCGCGCATGGCTGCCTAATAGTGGCCGAGTCCGACGGCAGTTTGTCTGCGGCCGTCGTCGGGCTTAAAGCAGCAGACTCGTCCAAAGGGGACGCCTTGGCCCCGGCGGATTAAACCTTTCCAGGGCTGGGGTCGCGGCAGGATGCTTATGTCCGTCCGCGACCCGAGACTAAAGCATGAGCTAAGCGTGTAGAGGCCGTTTGCTGACTGTCACGGGACGGGGGTTCGACTCCCCCCGGCTCCATTATGATTACGGATCTTGCGGCCCGCGCCGTACCGCGTGTGCCGTGGCTTTCGGCGGAGCGGCGACCGCTTCATCTCCGAATCGTGACGCCCGCCGTGGGGGTGCGGATCAGGCTGGGCAAGCCGGTTTCCGGGAATATCTTTACACATAGAGGGTGCAAATAGTGAGTGAGTCTGGGGCTTTCAACGATCGGCTGGCCTTGGGGCTGGACTTCGGCACGGAAGCGGTGCGTGCGTTACTGGTGGACCTGAAGTGCAGGGAGCGTGCGTCGGCCGCGGTGAAATACCCCCACGGCGTAATCAGCGAAACCTTGCCCGGGACGGACGAGACACTGCCGGCGGATTTCGCGCTTCAGCACCCCGGCGACTGGCTGGACGCTTCGTGCCGGGCGGTGCGTGAGGCGCTCACGCAGGCGGGGCTTGATGCCAGCGCCGTGCCGATCGATCTGGTCGGTATCGGTGTGGACTTCACCAGCTGTACGATGCTGCCTGCACGGGCCGACGGGACAGCGCTTTGCCAGTGCGATGGGTACGCGGGAGAGAAATACGCCTGGCCCAAGTTGTGGAAGCACCACGGTGTGAAAACCCAGACGGACAAGATCAACAAACTCGCCCGGGAACGCAACGAAGACTGGCTCAGCCGGTACGGCGGCGTGATCGGGCTGGAGTGGTTTTTCCCGAAGATCCTTGAGACGCTCGAAGAAGCCCCACATATCTACGACGCCACGGGTGTCTGGCTCGAGGGTGGGGACTGGTATGTCTGGCAGTTGATCGGCGCGGACAAGCCTGTGCCGCGCTCGACGTGCATCGCGGGGTACAAGGCGATGTGGGACGCCGACGACGGCTACCCTTCCAGCGATTTCTTCGCGGCGCTTCATCCGAAGATGGCCGACGTCGTGAATGACAAGATGCCCGGCACGCTGATCGCCCCCGGCAGGCCCGCTGGCACGTTGTGCGCCGCATTGGCTAAGCGCATGGGCCTGCGCGAAGGCATCCCGGTCAGCGCCGCGATCATCGATGCGCACTCGGGCGTGCCCGGCGTCGGCGTGGGTGAGCCCAACACGCTGGTGATGGTGATGGGAACCAGCTCGTGTCACATGCTGATGCATAGCGATGCGGTCGAGGTCCCGGGCGTGGCGGGGATCGTGCGCGACGGGATCCTCCCGGGCTATGTCGGCTACGAGACAGGGCAGGCGGCGGTGGGGGACGCGTTCGATTGGCTGCGGCGCATGCTCAATCACGAGAACTTCGACAGGCTGACGGAGCAGGCGATGTCCGTACCCCCGGGTTGCGAGGGCGTGACGTGTGTGGACTGGTTCAACGGCTGCCGGACACCGCTGATGGATGGCTCTCTGGCGGGCGCGTTTACAGGGCTGACGATGAACCACCACGCCGGGCACATGTTCCGGTCGTTGCTGGAAGCCTCGGCGTTCGGTGTGCGCTGGATCGTGGATGTCTTGGAAAGAGGCGGCGTGCCGGTGGATCGCTTTGTCGCGACCGGCGGACTGCCGCACCACAACCCGCTTTTGATGCAGATATACACGGACGTTTTGGGCAAGCCGATCGACGTGCCGGACACCAAGCAAGGCCCGGCGCTGGGCGCGGCGATCCTGGGCGTACTTGCGGCGGGCCAGGACGCGTCCGGTTTCGCCGACACACAGCAGGCGGTCAAGGCCATGGCCGGCGGCCTTACCAGGAAAACCTACACACCGGACAACGCGACGAAGGGCGCCTACGACAAGGCGTATCAACGGTACCGTCAACACGCCGGCATGATCGCCGGCAAGTAACTCCGACACTTCAATCAACACTCTAACCAGGCCAGGACCCACCGACATGGCAGGCAAACGCGCAGCTTCGGGCTCGAAAAAACAAATCCTCCTCATCGCCAGCGGCGACCTCCGGCCGTCCGCCAACCAGGCATGCTGGGATGCACAGCACGCGATGGAGCAGGCGCTCGCCAAGTGCGTCAAGGCCGAGGGCTACACGCTCAAACGCGCTCACCCCTACAAGAAAAACGAGAAGCACGGCTTCATCGCCTCGCAGAAAGAAGGCATGGACGTCTTCGCGAAGATCGACCCGAAGCAACCGTTGATCGTCGCCGAGGCGGTCTGGCAGTACTCGCATCACGTGCTATCCGGGTTGATCAGCCACCGGGGTCCGATCCTCACCGTCGCGAACTGGTCGGGCACCTGGCCGGGGCTGGTCGGCATGCTCAACCTCAACGGCTCGCTCACCAAGGCCGGCGTGAAGTATTCCACGCTCTGGAGCGAAGACTTTGCGGACGATTATTTCACCTCGCGCTTGCGCGACTGGCTCAAGGCCGGCACGTGCAAGCACCGCACCGCGCACGCCAAGCCGATCGCCAAAGCGACTGTGCCCGCGCAGGCGAAAAAGCTCGGTGAACAGCTCGCCGCTGAACTCTCTGGTCGCAAGGCCATCATGGGCGTCTTTGACGAGGGCTGCATGGGCATGTTCAACGCCATCATCCCCGATCACCTCTTAAACCCGACCGGCGTTTACAAGGAGCGGCTCAGCCAGTCCGCGCTCTTCGCCGAGATGCAGCAGGTCAAAGCGAGCGAAGCCAAGGCCGTCTACGACTGGTACGTCAAAAAGGGCTTTACCTTCCACATCCCGGGCAACGCCCAGCACAACAAAGACCTCACCCGGGACCAGGTGCTGGACCAGTGCCGGATGTATATCGCCGCCGTGCGCATCGCCGACGACTTCGGCTGCGACTGCATCGGCATCCAGTACCAGCAGGGCCTGAAGGACCTCTGCCCGGCAAGCGACCTGGTCGAGGGCACGCTGAACAACACCGACCGCCCGCCGGTGAAGTCGCGCGACGGCAAGCGCATTCTTTATAAGGGCCAACCCGTCCCGCACTTCAACGAGGTCGATGAATGCGCCGGCTTGATGCGCTGATGACTTTCCGCGTCCACAAAGCCCTCAAGCAACCCGTCGAGAACACGCTGCACGACCTGCGCTGGGGCGATGCCGACGCGTCCGGAACGGTCGACGACTATGTCTGGGTCTTGTTGATCTCCGGCAGCGCGCCGCCGGCTCACCACATCAACGGCTGGCGCGGCAGCGACGGGCACCGCCAGCCGGCGATGTATTTCCCCAACGGCGGCTCGACATTGCGCGGTATCGCCAAGCCCGGCGAGATCGTCTGGTCACGCATCTGGATCGACGGCACCAAGCCCGGCGGCCAGCTCTGCATGGACCTCGGCCGCGCCGGCGTCGTCAAGCTGCCGGAAAGCGAAACCCAGCGTCGCTGGAACGAAACAACCTACCAATGGCCGATCATGCACGCCGTGACCTACGGCACCTCACGCGACCAGATGATGGCCCGCCACCAGGCCAATCACATCCACTGCGCCTATGCCAAGGACGCGAAGAGCGCCGACCTGGCGATGCTCACCAAAGCCGCGATGGCGCGCGCGATGGGCATGCGCGTCACCCTCTGCGGCGTGAATAAGGAAGGCAAGCCGTGGGCGTGAGTACGGACCGGATCATCACGGCTTTAGAGCGTTTTTGCGTAGGTTTGACAGTCAATCCATCAGGCGGTGCCACACTCTGGCTGCACGGCAATCAGCAAAGTGTGCAGGAATCACAGGCACACTTTGCCCTTCTCGGGGTCAAAGAATGATGCGGTCAATAACTACGCGAATCGCTCTAATCAATCATCACAAAATGTGGATAGCCCCAGGAAGATCACGCCGATCGAGATCAGTGACCCGGGTATCCACGTCAGGTACAGGTCCATCAGGCCGTTGAGCAGGAAGAACACGCCCGCGCCGATCGCGTTGAACACCGCGCCGATCAGGATCAGGCACCACTTCTTGTTGATGACCAGCGTATCGCCCCGGCGGTCGATCAGCTTGAATGACCGGCCCTTCGACGGCTTGTTCCCGGCCTGTTCCCAGCGGATCGCCCTGCGCCACCGCTCGTCCCGGTTCAGATAGCTGGCAAACAGGTCGGCCGTGGCGTCCAGCGGGAGCGCTTTGTCGGTTGACGCAAAGTGTTCCTTGGCCGTGCCCTCCCGGTACTCGACCCGGAACCCGCCGTCCGCCGTCCCCGAACACTGCATGAAGTGCCCCGGCGACTTCAGCAGCACGAACGTGTCCGTCTCGTCCGTCTGCATCTGCAAACGCCACTTGAAATCCTCCGGCTGCGGCTCCCCCGCGATCGGGCGGTTGCGGACGATGAGCTTGAAGGTCGATTCTTCTGTTGTGTAATGCCCCATATCTGAAACCCCCACTAAATCCGCCCGGCGTGCGCGTTGTCGTTGTTCCGAGTGCTCAATCATCAACAAAAAGTGACAGGATCAAAAAAGTGGTCCCCGAAGCGATAAACGATCTGGCATTCAAGATATTTGATACGGGCGTCGGGCTGTTCTTAAAGGTTAAGAATACCAACAATGTTGCCGCGTAGCACAACAGCCCCAATCCGATGAAAACCCAGTGCGGGCTGATGAAAATCCACTTGCCCTGCTTTTCGATCAGCGGGGACCGGCCCTTTCTTTTCTTAAATGGGGATAGTAGTGAGACTGATGTATAGGGTTTCCAGCGGATCATGCTCTCCCAGCGAGTATCTCCCGCGGTGTAACTGATAAGCAATCCGGCCGCCTCGTCGGGGGACAGCTTGTTGCTTGCTGAATAAAAATGCCGCAGATGGTTCCCGTCCTGAACCCGCATCCTGTGACCCTGCCCCTCTCGATAGAGACACCGCATGTAATGTCGTTCATCTCGCTCGATCAGCACGGTCGGATTCTCGGAACGCATCGCTATGCATACCGCGTCATAGATCTCGCTGGGCGAGGGTTTAAGGTCGATCGTCTGATCGGGATAGACCAGCTTGCATGGGATTTTGTGGGTGTTGAGACGTGTCACACCGGCCTCCCGAGACATCTCTCGTCGTGTATCAGTTTACACGCGGTGATAGTCCCGGGGCCAGGATTCTTAAGCTATTCGATCCCAATAATGAGTCAAAAGCAGTGTCGCCGTGCCGCCGAGGTGTGCTACAATCCCGCCGCCTCGCGTGCGCGTTTTGTCACTTCCGCGACTTTTGATTGGGCGGCGGCGGCGCCGTCCTTGAGGACTTTCTCGACGTGGCCGGGGTCGCGCATGAGTTCTTCGCGGCGTTTGCGGGCGTCGGCGAAGTGGTCGAGGATCAGCTCGAACAGCGCTTGTTTCGCGTGGCCGTAGCCCATGCCGTTTTCGCCGCTGGCGCGGTAGCGGTCGGCGAGTTCGAGCGTGCGCGGGTCGTCCCGGCCGGCCAGGCCCCGGAAGATCTGGAACACGGTGCAGGTCTCGGGGTTCTTCGATTCCTCGACCGGGGTCGAGTCGGTCGTGATCTTCATGATCCGTTTGCGCAGCGGTTTTTCCGGCATGAACGGGTCGATGTCGTTGCCGTAGGACTTGCTCATCTTCTGCCCGTCGACACCCGGGAGGACTTCCGCATCCTCGCGGAGTTTGTGTTCGGGGAGCTTGAAGACTTCGCCGAAGATATTGTTGAACTTCTGTGCGAGGTCGCGGGTGATCTCGATGTGCTGGACCTGGTCCTTGCCGACGGGCACGAGGTCCGGGTCCACGGCGAGGATGTCGGCCGCCTGGAGGATCGGGTAGGTATACAGCCCGACGGACGCGGACAGCCCGCGCGCGACCTTGTCCTTGTAGGTGGTGGCCTTATCCATCTGGCTCTTGGGGCAGACGCACGACAACAGCCAGGCGAGTTCGGTGACCTGCGGCACGTCCTGCTGGCGGTAGATGTGGACGTGCGGGTGCGTTTCGGGATCGAGGCCGAAGGCGAGGTAGTCGATGACGATCTGTTTGATGTTCGCGCGGAGCGTGGCCGCGTCCTGCGTGGAGGTCAACGCGTGATAGGAGGCGACGAAGACGAACATCTCGTGGTCGGCCTGCATGTCGACGAATTGCTTGATCGCGCCGGCGTAGTTGCCGATGTGCAGTTGGCCGGAGGGTTGGATGCCGGAGAGGACACGTTTCATAGGCGGGGTATGGGGTGTGGGGTGTCGGGTGTGGGGTCTACATAGAGTCGGCAGAGTGTACCGCATCGCAGAAGGCGCGGATGAGGGCGGGGTCTTTGACGCCCCGTGAGGCCTCGACGCCGGAGGAGACATCCACCGCGAAGGGGCGGGCGGTGCGGATGGCCTCGGCGACGTTTTCGGGCGTCAGGCCGCCGGCGAGGACGATGGGAGGCAGGCCGGTTTTGTCGAGGTTGGCGAGCGCTTCCCAGTCGAAGGCGCGGCCCGAGCCGCCGGTGAGTTCGCCGGGGCGGGTGGGGGCGTCGATGAGGAGGGCGGCGACGTTGCGCGGGGGGTTCCGCCAGAGGTCGATCTTCACGGGGTCGAACGGCACGGCCTTGAAAACCCGGATACCGGCGAAGGATTCGACGAAGGCGCGGCTCTCATCGCCATGCAGTTGGATAATCTTGAAGTCGGCGTGTTCCAGCACCTCCTCGATCACCGCCGCGCGACTGGTTGGCGAACAGGGCGACGGGTTCGACGGTCGTGGAGGCGGCGCAGATCGCGGCGACGAGGGTGCGGGCGTCGGCGATCTCGACCCGGCGCGGGGAGCCTTCGATAAAGTTCAGCCCGACGTAGTCGGCACCCGCCTCGATCGCGCAGCGGGCGTGGTCGGGTTCGCGGATGCCGCAGATTTTGATGCGTGTGCGTGGCATAATCTCGTAGTTTAGCCGCCGCGGCCACGCGGCGATTGCCCGGCGTGGCCGCCGGGGCTGAACATTAGGCGGTTATTCGATGCGTTCCAGCCGGGCGTATTGCAGGATAAGTGTTTTCGTGCCGGCGGTATTAAACGTGATCCGTGCCCGGGTGTGTGAGCCGGTGGGGTGGATGTCGAGGATACGCCCCAGGCCGAACTGCGGGTGGCGGACGAGCGTGCCGGGGGGGTACTGCATAGCTTCTCGACCGGCGAGCGAGCGCTGCATCAGGCTGTCGGCCAGGCTTGAGGCGTCGTCCTCGGTGGCGTCGATCTCTTCGATGCAGTCTTCGGGCATCTCCCGGAAGAAGCGGCTGGGGATGGTGGCGTTACTCATGCCGAAGACGGTGCGGTAGCGGGCGTGGGTGAGGTAGAGCCTGCGCATCGCGCGGGTGACGCCGACGAAACAGAGCCGGCGTTCTTCTTCCAGCTCGTGGGCGTCCGCGTTGGCACGTTCGTGGGGCAAAAGCCCGTCCTCGACGCCGATCATCGCCACGACCGGGTATTCCAGCCCCTTGGCGGCGTGCAAGGTCATTAAGCGTCACCGCGCCCTGATCGGGATCGACCGCATCCACATCGCTGACCAGGCTGATGCGTTCGAGGAAGGCGAGCAGTTTTTCACTTAAGGAAGGCGTGTGTTCGCCGCCATCCAGTTCTATCTCAAGCTCGAATTCCTGCTCGAACTGCTGCGCGGATGTGACCAGTTCGCCGAGGTTGGCGAGCCGTTCGTGGTCGGGGTCGGACTTGTCGTTGCGGCATGAATCTTCCAGCCCGGACTGGCGCAGGACATCCTCGACGAACCCGCGGAGCGTAGTGGAGGCGATTGGGTCGTTGACGACGATCGGTTCATCCGTGCCGAAGCCCGCGGCTTGCCGCCAGGTATCCAGCTGTTTGCCGAACTTCGCCAGGGCGGACTGGGCGCGGCTGGTGATGGCGGTGAGCTTCAGCGGATCGCCCAGCAGCGTGTCCATCGAGACGTTGTTAGCCAGCGCATAGGCCTGCATCGCCTTGACCGTCTTGTCGCTGATGCCGCGCGTCGGGGTATTGATAATCCTAAGCAGGCTGACCTCGTCGGCGGGGTTGACGATGCAGCGGATATACGCGACCGCGTTCTTGATCTCGGCCCGCTCATAGAAGGCGGTGCCCCGCGCGATCTGGTAGGGGATGCCCGCGTCACGCAGCGCGTCTTCCATCACACGGCTTAGGCTGTTGATCCGGTAGAACACAGCCATCTGGCCCCAGGCGATCTTCTCTTCGTCGTGCAGCTTGCGGAAAGCGTCGACGACCCAGTGGGCTTCGTGGCGCTCGTCGTTGCAGGTGACGGTCTTGACGGGTTCGCCCCGCTCGTTGTCGGTCCAGAGGTCCTTGTGCTTGCGCTTGGTGTTCTTGCGGATCAGGCTGTCGGCCAGCGCGAGGATGCACTTGGTCGAGCGGTAGTTCTGTTCGAGCCTGACGACCTTGGCGTCGGGGTAGTGGGCCTCGAAGTCGAGGATGTTTTTGATGTTCGCGCCGCGCCAGCCGTAAATCGACTGGTCGGGGTCGCCGGTGGCGCAGAAGTTCTTGTGCCGGTTCGCCAGCGCGTTGGCGATCATGAACTGCGCGTGGTTGGTGTCCTGGTACTCGTCGATCATCACATACTGGTACTTGTCCTGAAGCTGTTTGAGCACGTCCGGGTGCTCGCGGAATAGATCAACGGTTTTCAGGAGTAGGTCGTCGAAGTCCAGTGCATGGTTTCGGGTGAGGATCTGCTGGTATTTGGTGTAGACCTTGGCGACGGTCCGGCTGTAAAAATCGGATGCTAGCTTTTCGTAGGCGTCCGCATCGACGAGCTGGTTCTTGGCGTTGCTGATCGACCCGAGCATCCCGGCGGGGGGGAAGTTCTTGGTGTTGATCTCAAGATCGTTAAGCGCCTGCTTGATGGCCCGCTTCTGGTCGGCGGTGTCGTAGATCGAGTAGCCCGGGGGCAGGCCCAGGCGCTCGGCGTATTGGCGGAGCACACGGGCGCAGAGGCTGTGGAACGTGCAGACCGTTAGCGCGCGCCCCTGGCGTTCGGTGAGCAGTTCCGCCGTCCGCTGGTGCATCTCCCCGGCGGCCTTGTTGGTGAACGTGATCGCCAGCACCTGCCAGGGCGGGATGCCCACGCGGGTAATCAGGTGCGCGACCCGGCGGGTGATGACGCGGGTCTTGCCCGAGCCGGGGCCGGCGATGACGAGCATCGGGCCGTCCACGTGCGTGACCGCGTCGCGTTGCGGGGGCGTCAGGTCATCCAATAACGGATCCGACATGTCGGTTTCCGGGGGTTCCGGTGCGTGGGTGGTGGGCTGAAAGTTCGTCATCTGTACGGAGTTTAACAGGTCCGGCCCGGCGGTTGGGGCTGGGTATGCGAGGCGGTGGTGAAGATCGCGTTCAGGCCCGCGCGGTAGTCGGGATAGGTGGGAGTCCAACCGGTGCGGCGACGTGTAGGAGCGTTGTCGAGGGCTTTGTTGGAAGAACGGGCAAGACGCTCGGGGTTCAGGCCGAAGCGTGCGGCGGCGGTCATATCATCCAGCGGTTGCGGCGGGGGGACGCCCAGCTTCTGGGCCAGGTAACGGTAGTACTCGAGGCGGGGGCCGGGTGGCCGTCACAGCCCAGCTCGATGCGGCTCTGACCGGGGCGCTTGTCATCGCCATGAGCAGACTCACCGCGTCCTGGACGTGGATCAGGTTCAGCATCGCGTCGGGGTTGCCCACCAGCGGGCGCCGTCGCGCACGGCCTGGATGCCGACGACGCGGCCCGGGCCGTACAGCCCCGCCAGCCGCAGCACGGTGTAGTTCGGCCCGGCGTCCAGCCAGAGGCCTTCGCCTTTCAATAGCAACTCCGCACGCTCGCTGTTGGCGACCGGCTGCGTGTCGGCATCGACGCGGGCACCGTCGGCCTGGCCGTAGACCGCCGAGGAGGAGACCAGCACGGCCCGGCGGACTTTTGTTTGCCGCAACGCCTTGACCATGTGCGCGATCCCGCCGAGCACGACCTGCCGGGTGTGGGTGAACCGGCGGCCCGGCCGGGGGGACCAGATAAAAGACATCCAGTGAAGATGCTTGCAGCGCGGGGGTCAATGAAGCGTAGGTGACGGGTTGGGTGACGCTGAGGATCAGCGGGCGGGTGCCAAGTGATGCGAGCGCGGCGGTCTTGGTTTGATCGCGTGTGGTGGCGTAAACGTTTCGTATGTTGGCGAGAAGCGCGGCGGCGAGCCGTTTGCCGAGGTAGCCGCAGCCGACGATCAACGCGGCGTCGGCGGGTTGTGATGTCTGGTGGTCCGCCTGCACGGCAAGGTCCCGTTGGATGTGCGTGGCTAGTTGAGCGCCTGGCCCTGTTCGTTGACGCAGCGGCCGAAGCTCTGGGCGCGGTAGAGCGTCTTGCGTGTCTTAACCAGGTGCCGGTGCAGCCACTCGGCGCGTTCGCAGGGGCAAGGCTCGGCGAGCATGGCGTAGCGTTCTTCCGTGCAGCGGCACAGCGCGGCGATCATCTGGTCGAGCATCGCGGCGGTGGGCATCTCGCTGTTGATCCAGTTGTTGACCGCCTGGATTTGTGACCACTGCCGCAGCAGCGGGTCGTTAAGCAGTTGCTCGATGCGGCCACGGCAGTGATCCAGGTCGTGCTGTTTGGGTGTTTCGCGTTCAAGCGGTTCAAGTATCGCGCGGCGGAAATGGCACGGCTCGATCTCTTCGATAATTTTCGCCCGCGCAAGGCCTTGCAGGAGGATGTTGTAGCGCCCGTCGGGCAGGCATTCGTGGCGGATGATGTAGCCCAGGCAGACACACGGGCGGATCGGCGGGTTGCCTTCGTAATCGTACCGCCATGCGTCGCCCTGGAAGGTGGCGGTGGCGATCATGCCGTGGCTGTCCAGCGCGTGGGCGGTCATCTTGCGGTAGCGGGCCTCGAAGATGTGCAGCGGGGTGGCGGTGTTCGGCAGCATCACGCAGGCGTTGAGCGGGAACAGGGGCAACGGGATGTTGAAGTCGATGTTCACGCGGTTTCGACTCGGATAAGAAGATGAATCAAGACGGGGTTGACTTGGCTGAGGGCTTATTGTTTTTGGGCTTGCGCTGGGCGCGTAGCTGGGGTTGGGGGTGGTCGATCCGGATGGTATGGCCCGGCTCGACGCTGTGGGTCAGGAACGCGCCGCCGTTGACCACGCACCCGGCACCGATCACGGTCTCGCCGCCGAGGATCGTGGCGTTGGGGTAGATGGTGACGTTGTCCTCGATGGTCGGGTGGCGTTTCATGCCGCGCCAGCTCTGGCCGCCTTTGGTGGATAGCGCGCCCAAGGTGACGCCCTGGTAGACCTTGACGTTGTTGCCGATGGTGGTGGTCTCGCCGACGACGACGCCCGTGCCGTGGTCGATGAAGAAGGAATCGCCGATGACCGCGCCGGGGTGGATGTCGATGCCGGTGCTGCTGTGCGCGTACTCGGTCATGATGCGTGGGATCAGGGGGACCTTTAGCTTGTAGAGTTCGTGCGCGGCGCGCTGGATGAAGATGGCGTCGATGCCGGGGTAGCTGAAGATCGCTTCGTCGGTGGAGTTTGCGGCGGGGTCGCCCTCGAAGGCGGCCTGCACATCCAGCGCGAGTTTGCGGCGCAGCTCGGGGATGGTGGTGAGGAACTTCGCGGTCAGTTCGCGTGCGTTGCACTTGCAGTCTTCATCGGCGGGCGCGGCGGTGCCCCTGCCGATGTTGTGTTTGTAGCAAAGGGCCTGGAGCACCTGCTCGTGCAGGACGGTTTGCACCTTTGTCAACAAACCGCCGATGTGTGCGCGTGCGTTGTCGGGTGTGACCGGCTGGTCGTCGAAGAAGCCGGGGAAGACGATCTTCCGCAGCAGCTCGATGAAGTCGATGATGCGCGCCCGCTTGGGCAGGAAGGCCTGGTTGATGTGCTGGAGGTGGTCCTGTGGGCCGTAGCTGCCGATGAGCCGTTCGACCAGGTCGCCGATCAGCCCGTCTTGATTTGGGGGTGTTCCGTCGGTCATCCCCGTACTATAGCCCGCGTTTTGGGCGGACGCATGGGGGGCAGAAAAAAACGGCCCGTCGGTTGGGACGGACCGTCAAAAAGCGTTACCCCGCCGTTGCTTTGGGCGGTGCGGAACTTGCTCGAACCCCAATTTCAGGTGGGTGCGTTCCCGGGTCATCCCGGCCTTCCACTCGTAGGAGGCCTGGCCTTCGTGCCCGATCAACGCTCCCTTGGGGTTCATAAAGGTTCGAGCAAATCTACCGCACCATACCGTTTAACAGGCGCCCAAGGCTCGTGCGTGGTCTTCACTTTACACCGGCAATTATACGACAGGAAACGCCCGGGTCCAACGATATTCGCGTGAGAAAATCGCTTGTGGATAACGCGGCAATAACAAAATGTGAACCGGGTTCAAGCGGAAGGGGCGGGTATGATTTGGGCGCGAATGAACGGTTGTTGGATTGCACATCCGCACATTCTGTGTGTGTGTGTGGATCAGTTCGCGCCCTGCACGCGCGGTGGGACGCGCAGCGTCATGCCGGCCTGGATGGCGTTGGGGTTGTCGCCGATCTTGTCGCGGTTGAAATTGTAAATGATGCGCCAGAGTGTCGGGTCGCCGTAGGAGACCTCGGCGACGGTGGAGAGGCTGTCGCCGGGGCGGATCGTGTAGGTCCTGATCCCGGAAGGCCCGGCGGGGATCGGTTCTTCGTGTTTAGCTAAGAACTCGATCGCGGGCAGGCGCAGTTCCTGTCCGACGCGCAGGCGTGTCGGATCGACGGTGGGGTTGGATTGCGCGATGTCGAACCACTTGGATTCGTCTTTGTAATGCTTGTTGGCGATAGAGCTGAAGGTGTCGCCGGGCTGGACGGTGTAGACGGTGTCGCCGGTTGCGGTGGGTTTGGCCGCGGGCGCGGCGGCGGTTGTTGTAGGCGGTGCGGTTGCGGGGGCGTTTGCCGGGGGCGTCGGTGTGTTGGCCGATGTGCCGAGGATGGCGTCGAGCGAGTTCTGTGAGACTGTGGCGGCGGGTTTGGTTTGAGGCTGGGTGGCCGCGCCCGAGGAGCCGGTGCCGGTATTGGTCAGTGCCGTGGCGCTGACGGGTGTATCGGTCGTCGTTGTAGGGGCGGGTTGGTTGTTGTCCTGCGCCGCAGCGGCGCGGATCCTGTCGCGCACGTCGCTGGTCAGGCTGTTGCCGGGCGTGCCTGCCACGGGTTGGGTTGCGGGAGATTTCTCGGCCAGGGGCGCCGGTGTGCTGTCCTTCGCCGGTTCGCTCATCAGCGTCTTGCGCGGCTGCGCTTCGGGCTGGGTTTGCTCGGCTGTCGTCGTGGCGTCTGTCGTTGGTTCGCCGGTATCCGAAGGCCCGGTGAACAGGATGATCGCGATGGCGAACAGGGCGACGGCGGCGATCAAAGCGATCTTGTAGGACATCTTCATAACATGCCTCCATGCACGGATCGGTACGCCCGGATTGTAACAATCACGGGCAGGGCGTGTCAGCCACGACAGCCCATATTAACAGCGGATGTCCGGCTAGGGGGCTGCCCAACCCCGGTGGCGTGTTTGTGTGCCCGTCCGCTGCGAGCGTAGACTGGTCCGTCCCGATGCCGAAGTTAACGATCATCATCTGCTGTGCCAACGCCGAGCCGACCCTGGGCCCGGCCTGCACCACCGCCCGCTGGGCCGACGAGTTGATCGTGGTGGACTCCGGCTCGATCGACCGGACGCCCGAAATCGCCAGGGAGCACGCCGACCGGTACGTCGTTGAGCCTTGGCGGGGCTACGGGGGGCAGAAGAAATTCGCCGCCGAGCTGGCGAGCAACGACTGGGTTTTTTTTCTGGATGGTGATGAAGAATGCTCGCCCGAGCTGGCGGCGGAGTGGCAGCGGTACACCCAGGCCGATCTGGATCGGTTGGACCTGCTGCTGGTGCCGAGGAAGAACTACCTCCTGGGCCGGTACGTCCGGGGCTGGTGGCCGGACCGGCTGACACGGATTTTCCACCGCCGGCGGGTCACCTGGGACGACGAGGTGCTCCATGACACCCGCAAGCCCTCGGACCCTTCGCGGGTGCGGAATATGTCCGGCTGGATCGAGCACAAACGCCACAGCGACGCGGGCTTCTCGGATTATTTTTCCGGCAAGCGCATGGACGAGCGGCTCTTGATGGTTGCCCAGCAGATGTACGACCGGGGCAAGCGGGCCTCGGCCCTGGACCTGCTGTTTCGTCCGTGGCTGGCGTTTATCAAGTTCTACTTCCTGAAACGGGGTTTCATGGACGGCACGTTCGGGCTGCTGATCGCCCAGAAGGCGGCGGTCAGCACCCAGCTTAAGTACGCCGCCCTCTGGTCGATACAGAACCGGGCCGATCGGCCTAAAACATGATCGGGGCCGGTATCCTTCACCGGTGCGGGCCGGTCGTCGGCGGGCCTCCGTGCTATGATGCTGTAGCGGGCAGCCAATTTGGACCCCGTCAGGCCTGATTGGCGATAGTAAGATCAGGGTATCCACACGCCGGACGATACCCGTAAATGTTTGACACCCAAGGGCGAAGGCGATAACTTCGGCCCGGCAAATAACGCTTAGGAGACGGTTGATGACCACCAAGGATTCCCGCCTGATTGTGAGCGAGGAGGGCCCCATTACCAAGGTCCGGTTCCTCGACCGCAACATCCTTGAGGAAGCCAATATCCAGCAGATCGGCGACGAAATCGCCCACTTGATCGAGGCGTCGGACAACCCGAAGCTGCTGATCGACTTCGCGCAGGTCGAGCACCTCTCGTCCGCCGCGCTGGGCACGCTGATCACCATCAACAACAAGGTCCGCAGCAAGAGCGGCCAGCTGCGGTTGTGCAACATCGACCCGCAGATTTACGAGGTCTTTGTTATCACCAAACTGAACAAGCTCTTCCAGATCCACGAGGACGCCCCCCAGGCGGTGGCGAGCTTCAAGTAAGGGGCTTTTGCCGGGCCTTCCCCGTTAGTCATTCCCGGGTGATGCCACGGCGGTCGGGTCAGGTAAGGGCCAGTCACCGATGCGCAAAATGGTGATCCCCAGCAAGCTGACCGAACTGCCCGCGGTTCAGGACGCCGTCCTCGCCCCGGCCAAGGCGCAGGGTTTCGGCAAGGAAGAACTCTTCGCGATCCGTCTCGCGCTGGATGAGGCCGTCTCCAACGCCATCGTTCACGGTAACAAGAACGACCCCGCCAAACACGTCACCGTTGAATACAGCGTCAGTGACCGTGAGGTGCGGATCAGCGTCACGGACGAGGGCTGCGGCTTCTGCCCGGATGACCTGCCGGACCCGACACTGGAAGAAAACCTGACCTCGCCGCACGGCCGGGGGGTGATGCTCATCGCCGCTTACATGACCGAGGTCAAGTACAAGGGATGCGGCAACTGCATTTCGATGGTTAAACGCAAGGGCTGCATGCTGCCTGCCAAGGGGTAGCTCGGCTCAATCCCGTTAAGCCGCCGCGGCCACGCGGCGTTTCCCGGCCGTGGCCCGCCGGGCTAAACATAACAAGATACCTTGGCCCCCGGTCCCCCATAAGTTATCATGACCGGGTCCGGTCGGGCCTGTGAGATCAATGACCAAGGTGACCCAAACTCTGACATCCTGCCCCTCGGCGACAGCCGCCCCCGGCGATCAGGCCGAGGTCGGGGAGACGTCCGCAGATACGGACCCTGACCAGCCCGCCCCCGGTAATTCCCCCGAATCGCCTTCAGGTCGCCGTATAACACTCGACTTACAGACCCCGGACTGCGACCCGCCCACCGCCGGCTGGCTGGAACCGCAGTTGGCCCGTATCGTCGCCTTGGCCGGCGTGGAGCGTTGTGAGTTGAACCTGGCCGTGGTCGATGACGAGCAGATGAGCGAGCTGCACGGGCAATACCTGGGTATTGCCGGGACCACGGACGTGCTGACCTTCGACCTGCGTGACGACCCGGATCAGCCCGTCGAGGGCGATATCGTTATTTGCATAGACGAGGCCCGGCGTCAGGCAAAGGACCGCGGGCACGACACCCGGCTGGAACTGCTGCTGTACGCTGTCCACGGCCTGCTGCACCTGCTGGGCGAGGATGACCACGACCCGGCCGACTACGAAAAGATGCACAAGCGGGAAGATGACCTGCTGACCCGTGCGGGGCTGGGCGCCGTTTTCGGGATCGAGGATTAATTTAAACGTGAAGCCGGCCGGCGTCCCCCTGACGCTGCCCCGGCTTGGGTAACATCGGACCGGTATTGACCACCGACCGGATGATCAGGGGACGGGCCGAATGCTGTGAGCTACGCGATCGGGATAGCCATCATCGGGTGCCTGCTGGCCTGCTATTTTTCGGCCTGCCACGTCGGCTTGAAAACGTTCTCGCGCAAACGGCTGGCCGACCGGCTGGGCCCGGGGTACGACCCGGACCGCCTGGCACGGTTCTACCAACGCCTGCCCATGCTCATGCTCATGACCGGCACGGCCCGGACCGTGCTGAGCCTGATCGTCCTGCTCGCCACGCTCTACTACTTCGAGGGGCGGCTCGTCGGCTGGTCCAAGCTGATGAACTATTTCGCAGCCTTCATGGTCGCCGCCGGCGCGGTCAGCATCTTCGCCGTCGCCATCCCCATCAGTTGGGCTCGCTACCAACGCGAGGGCCTGATCGCGCTGTCGCTGCCGCTATTGACCGCGATGCTGATGGTCTTCCGCCCGATCGTCTGGTTCCTGCACCTGTTCGACCCGATCATCCGCCGTATCTCCGGCGCGGACCTGGCCGACGACGAGGACAGCGACCTGTCTGAGGAAGTCCTGTCCGTCGTGGAGGACCACGAGGACGGCGGCGAGGTCGGCGATGCGCAGAAGGAAATGATCGAGGCCGTGTTCGACCTCTCGGATACCGAAGCCGAGCAGGTGATGACGCCGCGCACCGACGTAAAGGGCATCGAGGTCAACTCGACGCTCGAAGAGGTCAAGGCCGCGATCATCGAGCACGGGCACAGCCGTATCCCCGTCTACGACCAGACCATCGACAACATCGTCGGCATCCTCTACACCAAGGACCTGATCCGCTTCGTCGGCGACGGCGACGACTTCAACCTCCGCTCTGTTTTGCGTGAGGCGATGATGGTCCCCGAGAGCAAGAACGTCGGCGAGCTGCTTGGCGAGTTCAAGGCCCAGAAGGTCCACATCGCGCTGGTGCTCGACGAGTACGGCGGCACCGCGGGCCTGGTCACCATCGAGGACATCCTCGAAGAACTCGTTGGCGAGATCCAGGACGAATACGAACACGAGGAACAGACCCCCCAGATCGAGCGCATCGACGACCAGACGCTACGTGTCGATGCCCGCGTCGAGATCGACGACCTCAACGACGAGCTGGAGATCGAGCTGCCCGAGGACGAGGACTACGACACGGTCGGTGGGTTCGTGTTCGCTACGCTTGGGCATATCCCCGTGGCCGGGGAATCATTCGAGTTCGAGGGCATCCAATTCACCGTGACCGAGGCCGAGCGGACCCGCGTGGTGCGTGTCGAGGTCCGCCTGCCCCAGCCGCTTGCCGCCCCGGCCGAAGCGTCATCCGACGAAGAGGCCTGACATCTATAAACCCCTCTCCCCCGAGGGGAGAGGCCGGGAGAGGGGCGATAGTCGGGATTATTATTCTGGTTTTTCTTGGCCGGATCACAATGGAAATCCCTCCCCCAGCCCCTCCCTTCGAGGGAGGGGGGTAAGTTACGACCTGCACCGTCTGTCCGCCGTTTGGCCGCACGCCCGCGGCCGGGCTACACTCTCCCGCCCATGGATATCCGTTTCTACAACACGCTGACGCACCAGACCGAAAAGTTCGAGCCGATCGAACCCAACAAGGTCTACATGTACAACTGCGGGCCGACGGTCTACGACTACGCCCACATCGGTAACTTCCGCTCGTTCATCTTCGCGGACGTGCTCCGCCGGTTCCTCGAGCTTGCCGGCCATGAGGTCCACCAGGTGATGAACATCACGGACGTCGGGCACATGACCGACGACCAGCTCGCCGACGGCGGGGGCGAGGACAAGATGGAGGCCGCCGCCAAACGGCTCAAGGAATCCAAAAAGCAGGGCACCGCGCTGGTCGAGAACCCCGACGACCCTTACGCCGTCGCCGAATACTTCACCAAAGCCTTCATCGACGACGCAAAAAAACTCGGCCTGAAGATCGCCGACGAATACCCCGCCCACATGCCCCGTGCGACCGACCACGTCGCAAAGAGCATGATCCCGATGATCGCCACGCTCATCGAGAAGGGCCACGCCTATGTCGCCAGGGACGGCGCGGTCTACTTCAGCGTGCAGAGCTTCCCCGACTACGGCCGACTCTCCGGCAACACGCTCGACCAACTGCGCGGCGGCGCGGGCGGCCGGGTCGACGATTCGCACACCGCCAACAAACGCCACCCCGCCGACTTCCTGCTCTGGAAACCCGACGCGAGCCACCTGATGAAGTGGGACTCGCCCTGGGGCGCGGGCTACCCCGGCTGGCACATCGAGTGCTCCGCCATGGCCCGCGCGATGCTCGGCCGGGAAACCATCGACATCCACACCGGCGGCGAGGACAACATCTTCCCTCATCACGAATGCGAGATCGCCCAGAGCTGCGGCGCGACCGGACAAAAACACTTCGCCCGCTTCTGGCTGCATTCCCGCTTCCTGCTCGTCGAGGGCGAGAAGATGAGTAAGTCCAAGGGCAACTTCTACACCGTCCGCGACGTCCTGGAAGGCAAAGTCACCGGCCGTGAGGTCGATCCGGCGGTGCTGCGGTATGAATTGCTCAAGGGGCACTACCGGTCGAATATCAACTTTACCGCTAAAGGGTTGGCGGATTCGGCCGGAGCAGTACAAAAACTTCGTGACGCAGCCTATCGATGGGCTGTTGAGGGAAGCAAAGAATTACACGAAGGAATGAAGTACTCGGTTCTCGATGAGTTCAAGTCTGCACTGGCTGATGACCTGAATATAAGTGCGGCATTAGGAATCCTGTTTACTTGGTTGAAACATGAGCCAGGCAATCCCAATGAGGCGGCTGCAGTGCTAATGAAAGCCAATCGCGTCCTTAAATTCATGAATACTGGCGAAGACTTCGGTGTATACTGGGCACCAAACGGGATCCGCTGATATAGATATTAAGAGATTATGCCAAGTAACCATGGACGACGCCGGGCGGCAACAAAGACTTCCAAAGGCGGATGCTGTTCGCCAAAGAACATGGAAGATGCCGGCTACGACGTCAAGACCACGAAAGAGGGCACCGTCGCGTCGAAGCGGTTGGCGTGATGCGATAGTGGTTGTAATTGAAAACAATGATCCGGAAGCCCCGGCGTTTTCCGAAACGTGGTAGCTGATTGTGGTGTCATCTGAACCCCTGCTAGAGCCGTTCTGATATACTGCTGCTCGCGTCGCCCTCAGCGCCGGTGATATACGGCAGCCCGCTTAACACCGTCACCAGCACCGTCAGGTACACCAGCACGTCGCGCACCCATCCGAGCCATTGCCAGCCCTCGCGCCTCGGGTCGACGAACACGATCGCCAGCACGATCGGGATCACGACCGATTGCAGGATCATCTTGAGTTTGCCCCAGATGTTGCGCCGAACTTCACGCCCTCGCCCTCGAGTTCGCCGCGGATCGCGGTCACCAGCAGTTCGCGGGCCAGGATCACGGCCACCATCCAGGGATACACGCCCGTGACCATGCTGAAAAAATCGATGTCGCCGATCTCGACCGACCCCGGGATCACGAACCTCGGCCCTGCCAGGTAGACGAACGCGCCGATGACCAGCACCTTATCGCAGAACGGGTCCATGATCCTGCCGAACTTGGACTCGACGTGCCACTTGCGAGCGAGGTAGCCATCGAGCGTGTCCGTGATCGCCGCGAGGATGAACACCACGATCGCCACCGGCAGCAGCCACGCCGGGCTGTCCGCTTCGTACCGGTAGCAGTTCAGCAGCACGAAAAACACCGCCGCGAGCACGAGCCTAAGCAGCGTCAGTTGGTTCGGCAGTTGGCGGTAAAACGTGTGCATAGTCCAAACATCCCTGCCCTGATTTGCACATGCTACCCGATCGCTGAAGACATGCCCGCCAGGCGGCCTGTGCACCAGGCCCACTGGAAGTTGTAGCCGCCGATCCGGCCGTCCACATCCAGTATTTCGCCGCAGAGATACAGGCCGGGGCAGGGGCGCGAGGCCATGGTCGCCAGGTCCAGCTCGGATAGCGGCACGCCCCCGGCGGTGACCTCTGCGAACAGGTAGCCACGGTCACGCTCCACCGGCAGCGGCATGGCGGTCAGCGCGGAAACTACGGCCCGTCGTTGCGGCTTACTCAACTGGGCGAGCGGTGTGCCTGGCGCGATCTGCGCACCATGAGTCAGCAGCGACTCGGCCAGGCGTTTGGGGAGCTTGTCGGAGAGGATGTCTGCGATGGTGGTTTTGCCGTGTTTCTCGGTGAGCCGGACCAGCGCTTCGTCGGCCTGTTGGTCGTTCATGCCGGGCAACAGGTTCACACGCAGTTGGGTGCCGGGGTCACTGTCGTGTGCGGCGATCCAGTGCCGGCTGATGTCCATCGGCGCGGGTCCGCTTAGGCCGAAGTGCGTCAGCAGCATCGAGCCGGGTTGGCGGTGCAGGATTTTGCCGGTGCCGGAGGTGACGCTCAGTTCCACATCCAGCGTCAGTCCGGAGAGCGCCGTTAGCCAGTGGCCTTTGGTCAGCACGAGCGGCACCAGCGCGGGCGTGGTTTTCGTGACGGTGTGCCCGAGTGATTTCGCGAGTTCATAGCCATGCCCGTCGCTGCCGGTCTTGGGCAGACTCTTGCCACCGGTGGCGAGGATGAGCTTGCGGGCGTGCAGGTCACCTTGTGACGTGGTCACGACAAAGTGATCCGCTTCCCGCCGCACGGATTCGACGCGGTGATCGGTCAGGATGGTCGCGCCTGCGTCCTCGACCGCGCCGAGCAGCGCATCCAGCACGGTGGCCGCCTTGTCGGTGGTGGGGAACAGCTTGCCGGTGTCTTCCCGCTTGAGCGTGACGCCCAATTCGCGGAAGAAATCGACCGTGGCATCGACGGAAACGAGCGCAAACCTTGGCGACCTGATTGCGGCTTCCCCGGAACCCCCGGATGCCCTGGACCCCCGGCGTAGTCATCCGGGGTGACAACATCGTGCGTGACGTTGCAGCGTCCGCCGCCGGAGACGAGTATCTTCGCGCCGATCTTTTTCGCGCCATCTACAACGGCCACGCGGCTGCCTTCCGGGGCGGTGCGTCCGGCGAAGATCGTCGCCATCAGGCCCGCCGCGCCCGCGCCGACGGTGAGGATGTCGTAGGGGGAGCCGTTAGCCATTAGCTTTTAGCCATTAGCCAGAATCGGTTCATGCGGATACGCAAGCCAGAAGCTAACGGCTAATGGCTAAGGGCTAACGGCCGCATCACTTCAGGTCTTCCAGCCGCAGGCTGCCCAGGCCCATGCCCAGGCTCTTGGCTTCCATACCGCCCTTGAGGTCCTTGCGGGGCGGGCGTGGGGCGGCCTTGGCCTGTGGGGCGGCGTGGTGCTGTTTGTCAGACTGTTGATGCGCGGAAGCGCCGGCGGGCTTATTCACGGCCTTGAGCGACAGGCGCACCTTGCGGTCTTCCTCGCTGATATCCAGCACACGGAACTGCTTGGTGTCGCCGACGTTCAAAACATCCGTCACTTGGGCGACATGCTTGTCCGCCAGCTCGGAGATATGGACCAGGCCTTCGACGCCGGTCTCGAGTTCGATGAAAGCGCCGAACTCGGTCGTGCCGATCACCTTGCCGTCCACGAGGCTTTCCTTGGCGTACTTGTGCTCGGCCCCGGTCCACGGGTCGCCCTGCGCCTGCTTGAGGCTGAGCGTGATCCGTTTCTTGCCAAGGTCCACGCCGATGACGGCCAGCTTCAGCACATCGCCCTGCCTGACGACTTCGTCCGGCTTGTGGATGCGCTTCCAGCTGATCTCGCTGACCGGGAGCAGGCCTTCGACGCCCGGCTCGACCTCGATGAACGAGCCGAACGCGGCGTTGCGGACCACGCGGGCGCTGATCTGGTCCCCGACCTTGACCTTGTCGCCGATGTTTTCCCACGGGTCCGGCTGCACCTGCTTCAGGCCCAGGCTGATCCGCTGGTTTTCCAGGTCGATCTTGAGCACCTTGACGGTCACGGCCTGCCCGGCCTTGAGCACGTCCTTGGGCTTATCGACGTGCGAGTAGCTCATGTCCGAGACGTGGACCAGCCCGTCGATCCCGCCGAGGTCCACGAACGCTCCGAAGTCGACAATGTTGGAAACCTTACCCTCGCGGACCTGCCCGACCTCGAGCTGGCCGAGGAGTTTTTCTTTGTTCTTCGCCTGGCGGTCGACCAGCAGGTGACGCCGGCTGAGCACGACCTTCTTGGATTTGCGGTCGATCTCCTGCACGATGGCTTCGAGCTTCTGCCCAACGAAGGAATCGAGGTCCTCGACATGGTGCAGGTCGATCTGGCTGGCGGGCATGAAGGCGGCGATCCCGCCGGGCATCTCAAGTTCCAGGCCGCCCTTGTTCTTGGCGACGACCCGTGCCTCGACGACGGCGTCGCGCTGGAGCTGCTCCCACGTCGAGCGATTGATCGCGCCCTCGCGTGAGAGGAAGATCAGGCCCTGCTTCTCGTCGATGTGGTCGACGACGAAGTCCATGATCGACCCGAGGCGGGGTGCTCGCTCGAACTGGGTGCTTGGGACGACGCCCTGCATCTTGCCGGTGTCGCCGGTGAGTTCGACGAACACGTCGTCGCCGCGGATCGCCGCGATGCGACCTCGCCGGACTTCGTGGCGCAGGTCGGGGTGGCCCGCCTCGTCGGTCGGGGGCGCGGCCTGGTTCTGCGAGGCCTCGGCCTGCTCGCTCTCGGCCATCAGTTCTTCGACGCTCTTGCCGCCCAGCGCATCGGCGATCTCGCGCTCAAGGGCCGTGTCGGTCGTCGAGGGGGTTTCAGATGGCTGGGTGGGTTCTTGCGGAGGTGTCGGTTCGGTCATTGCATTGGGTACCGGGTCGTCATAGTGTGGCCGGAATAAGTCTACACATACAACTGGGGATAGACCAGTGTTTATCGGCCCGAGATCATCATAACCTGAGTCGGGCCTGACCGCGATAGCGGCGTCAAACGGGGCGGCATGGCGAATCAGCCTTCGGCCATGGGCGGCATCCCGCGTTTTAATGGCGGTGGCGGGGGTGTCTTTTGTTGATCGGCACGCCAGATTGCTTCCACCTCACCCCCCGACATCGCCGTAAACTCAGCCGTGACCGGCCGATCCAGCACCGGCAGGACGCGGTGGTTCTCCGCCAGCGCAAAACACATCGCCCGGCCGTCTTTGGGGCTATTCAGAGCATAGGCCGACATGCCGTACTCTTCGGCGCTGGGCAATGCCCGGTGCCTCGCGGCGAGATCGTCTAACGAATAATTCACACCCAAAAGCCGCACCGCCGCGTTCATCGACAGCCACTCCGCGACCGCCGCGTCCGGGTGGGCCAGGCCGACACAGCCGATCACGCCGGCGTCGCGCATGGCGAACAGCGTTTGCAGCATGCCCCCGCTTTTGATCTCCGCGGGGTCATCGACGTGCAGGACCACCGCGTCCACGTGTTGCCTGTTGAGTTGTTGCATACGCCGTGTGATCGTGGGCTCCAACTGCCGGGCGAACGCCGGCTCGGCGATGCCCAGCAGCAGCGGCAAGCCCTCGATGTGTGGCGCTGCCTGTTCCAGCACAGCGCCAGCATCCGCGGGATCGACCACGACCAGCGATGGGTGTGACCGCACATAATCACGGTCGGACCCGGCGAGCATCGGCAATCGCCAGGCGCACGGGCCGACCGTGATGTCGGTGTGCGGCAGGTTGCGCTGCGGCCAGGGGGAATCAGCAGGCTGTTCGGGTGTCATCGGGGTTTGCTGACGTGGGGGTTTTCTTTGATGTAAAAACGTAGCGGTTTGTCGGCCCACTCTTCGGCGTAGCTTACTCCGATGCGTGGTCCGACGGCGATCCGTGATGCGGGCGGGGGTGTTTTTCGCAGCTGTTCGATGAAAAGATTGTCACTTTTGACGAGGTCAGCTCCGTCGAGATTGCGGTCGATCTTCAGCGCCTGGCAGAGCTTGGCGGGGCCGGAGCAGAGGTCGGTATCGCGGCGTGCGGCCTTGCGGTGGCGGTACATCTGCTCGATCCCCTCGGTCGGTTCGATCGCGCGGATCAACACGGCCACGGGGTCGTCGGCGGTCGAGGCGACCACGTTCATGCAGTAGTGCATGCCATAGGTGAAGTAGACGTAGGCGTGCCCGCCGTCGCCCCACATGGATTCGTTGCGGGGTGTGCGCCGGCCGTTACTGGTGTGCGCGGCCTTGTCCTTGACGCCGAGGTACGCTTCGACTTCGACGATGGTGCCGGCAAGCCGGTGATTTTTCAGTACGCGGACCAGTCGCTGGCCCAGCAGCGCACGGGCGAGTTTGACGGGGTCACGGCGGTAGAAGCTGCGGGTTAAGCGGGGCGGCATGGGTGAGTCAGTGTAGCGATCCGGGAACGCTAAGCCGCAAGCGGCTGAGACGTTGCTACCCGGCCGTGCTGCGCCAGCAGGACGTTGGGATCATCCCCGCCGCCATGATCGCCAGTTGCGTGGCGACAAACACCAGCATCCAGAATAGCGCCGAGTCCATGAACCCGTAGCTGTGCAGGCCCACGCCCAGCATGTTGGTCCCGAACCAGCTCCAGGCGGTGATGATATTGCCCAGGACGGCCAGGACCGCGACGCCGCGCAGCTTGACCATCCCGCCCCAGCGGGCGTGCAGGATCAGGGCGTTCATCAGCACGATCAGGACCGCGCCGTTTTCCTTGGGGTCCCAGCCCCAGAACCGGCCCCAGCTCTGGTCCGCCCAGATCCCGCCGAGCACGGTGCCGACGAAGCTGAACAACAGCGCGAACGCGATCGTGCCGTAGATCATCTTGCCAAGCGCTTTGCTTGTGTCGTCTTTCAACCAGGGCGTGTAGACGCCCACGAGGATGTAGACGATCCCGACGAACCCGGCCATGAAGGTCGCGGAGTACCCGATCGTCACGGCGACGACGTGAGTCGCCAGCCAGAAGTTCGAGTCCAGCACCGCCTGCATCATCTGCATCGTGTCGCCGTCGGCAAGGTTGTGCGCGACGATCAGCGTGAGGAAACCGATGACGGTCGCCAGCAGCGCGCCCATGCCGTTCTTGAAAAGCCATTCCAGGAAAAGCCCCATCGCGACGCAGAACCAGCCGATGAACACGGCCGAGGAATACAGGTTCGTCACCGGCGCGTACTGCTGCATATATACCCGCGCCGCCAGCCCGAACGTATGCAACACGAACGTCAACGCGATCACGGCCACAGCCGACCGGCCCAAGGCGCTGGACAGCGAACTGTTCTTCGCGTTCTTGGCCAGCAGCGAACCCGCGATCAGCAGGAACGCCAGCACATACAGCACCGTGCCCTGATAGAACGGCTGAAGTTTGTTGAAGAACACCTCGAAGCGGGCCTTGCGCGTGACTTCCGGGATTTGCTGGTCGAGCAGCGAAGCGTAGCCGGCGACTTCCTGATTAAAGCGTGCCGGGTCCTGGGCCTGGTAGGCCGTGAAGATGTTGGCCAGGCTCGCGGCGGCGGGGCCAAGCCCACCGGAATGGCCGTGCGCATCGTCACCTCCGTGCGGGCCGTGCAGTTCATCGACCAGCGGGCGCCATTCTTCGCCGGCCTGCAGCGGGGGCACCATGTACGGCGCGTGCCAGTCGCGCAAACCGATATACATGTTGACGTGGTCGAACAACTCGATGAGGTGTCGCTGGTATGTGGTGCGGTCTTTGGGCTTGACGTCTTCGAGCAGTTTTGACTGCTCCCACAGCGCTTCGCGGTGCGTGAAGATGCGGTCGAAGCTGAAGCGTTTGTATTCCTTGGGCGGGTTGCCGATCAGGCTCTTGACGTCCGGGTGGTCGATGCGGAAGACCTCGTAGGCCCCGGCGTCGGCCGGCCGTGCCATCACGTCCAGCAGCCAACGCACGGCGGTGACGCGCTTGCCGTCGATCTCGGCCGTCTGCCGGTCGCTGACGATCATCAGGCTGTTGCGAGCCACCGAGTCGAACGGCTTGGTGCGCCCGCCCGCTGAGACGGGCAATCTCGCCAGCGTGTCCAGGTCATACGCGCCGTGGTCCGCCTTGGGCATCAACGGCTGAGCCAGCACCATCAGCGCCAGCAATACCGCGACGATCGGCAGCAGGGTGGGGAGCTTATTCATCGCCGCGTCCTTTCGACGAACTTGATCAGCATCACCCCGAAGTGGACCACCAGCCCCAGCGACACCATCGCGCAGGCGATGTAGGGCAGCAGCCAGCTCGGGTTGCGGACCACCTGCAGGATCGTCGTCGTGTCGCCGATGTAGCTGGCCTGATAGAGCGTCTCGCCGCGCGAGTTCAGCGGGCGGTGACGCAGCGGGTTATTCATGGAGATCGTGACGGTGCGGTCCTCGCCGACGGTCGGGTCGACCAGCCGGACCTCGCTGGCGAAGTTCTTGGGGATCTCCGTACCGACGAACTTGTCGTGCGTGAAGTCGATGAGCGTGAGTGTGTAGGGCTTGTAATCACGGACGAAACGCAGCTCGATCAGGTAGGTTTTGCCGTCCACGGTGACGGGCTGGCGTGTCTCGTCGCCCAGGCGTTCTGCGTTGAGCGTGACCAGCCAGGTGCCGATGTCTTTGCCGGCTTTGCTGAGTCGGATATACGCCGAGGGCGCATCAACCTGCCCGCCCTCGACGCCGGTGGTCTGCGGCTGGCTGGCGGCGATGACGATCGTGCCGAACCCGTCGGTCGCGGGGTTATTCTGTCGTAACTGCGGGTCGGCCATGCCCAGCCCGGCGAGCGCGGAGTTCGGCATCCACCGCAGCACCTGGATATCAAACGGCAGCCTCGCATCGCTTATGGGCAACCCCGCCGCGTGTTGCACCAGCACCGACTGCGGCACCACGACCACGTCATCGTGATCCGTCGGCGATTGATCCACGATCGCCAGCTCCGTCTCGCGGATGTCCACCGCGAAATTGGAACTCTGGCCCTCGTCTAATTGCATCTGCCATTCAACGGACAAGACACCCGTGAGCACCTCACCGATGATCAGAAGAATCAATCCGGCGTGTGTGATGATGATGCCCGCCCGCTTCCACGTGAGCTTGAACCGCACGATGTGCGCCGCCAGCAGGTTCAGGATCATCAGCCCGCCGATCGTGTACCCGCCGACGAAGGGGACCTTGATCCCGGCGATACCGATGGGCATCATCAGCCAAAGCGAGCGGAAGTAGGTGTTGACCACCGCCCAGTTGCCGATGTCCTTCTGCGCGACCGTGCCGACGAAGATCAGGACCATCGCCAGCACGAAAAGCAGGACCGTCAGACGGAGCGACGCGACCGGGGCGAGCAGTTGTTTGATCGTCTTATTCACGGGGCACCACGCCATCGGCTTCGGATGTATCCCCGGGCTTGCCGCCGAACCCGACCGACTCGACGAAGTGGGTGAACGCCTCTTTTTGTTCGTCAAGCGTGGCCGACGGGCCGGACATCTTGAAGTACCAGGTCAGGCCCTGGTCCTGGCGCGGGATGAACACGACCAAGAGCCTTTCCAACGAAGCGCCGATACCTTCGGGGGCGCTTAAGTCGATCAACCCGGCCACCTGGTCCGCGACCGTGATCGGCGTCATGGGTTGTTGTGCGTATTGCTCGACCTGTGCCAGCCCGACCTGCCCACGCCAGCGGTTGATGTTCTGTAGCACCCCGCCGCCGTCGTTACTCAGGCTCGACACCGTGATCCGGGCGTCGCCCGCTTCGCCCTTGGCCTCGAAGACAGCAGTGATAAAGGTTGAGGTGCTGGGCGCTTCGGTCCAGCCCTCGGGCACGTCCCAGGTGATCCCGATCGGTGTTGGCGCGGCCGGGTTCGCCGAAGCCCCCGATGCCATGCGCGAGAAAAGCTCCGGCTCGACGTAGGGCGCGGACTTCGGCGCCTGATAGGCGTGCAGGTCCTCTTCGCCGCAACCGGCCAAGCTCAGCGACGCGAGCAAGACAGCCGTGGTCCATACAACGAGCCGTCCGGTTGATGGGCGGGCTGTGAGTCTGCCAGGTGTCTTGCGGGTCATCTCATTACGTCCTGATCGGGTCGGCCGGGGATTCTAGCAGCAAAAACTAAGATCGGCCGGGCGGGCGTGATCAGGCAATATTTGGCGGATCGACAGGGCGCTATTTACTGGCATCCTTGCTGTCCTTGGCCGCGGGTTGATCGACCTGCCCGAAGCCTTCCTGCACAGCTTCTTTAACGTCTTCGGCGGCTTCCTCGGCAGACTCCGCCGCTTGCTCGATCGGCGCGGATGACACGGGCAAGGTCAGCAGGCGGTGGTTGCTCTGGATGCCCGTCCGGCTGACGGACGAGACGACCACGCGGTCCACCTTGGCGTCGGCGCTTGCGAGCTTCAGCGTGCCGATGGTCTGTGTGGCGGGAAGGATATTGTAGGACCACTTACCGCCCTGATCGGCCTGGATGACCCACCAGCGCAGACCATCGACGACCATCGCGTTGTCGGCCTGCACGGTCACGACGCCGTCCTTGATGCCGGTGACTTCAGCGACCGGCGCGACGGGCCTTTTCGAGCCGAGCCACGGCGTCGCCGGGGGCAGGGCGGGCTGAGCGTAAACCGTCTCCTGGAGCTGCTTGGCCAGCGGCGCTTCCGGGTCCATGAACGCCTTCATCGAGAAGTGAACGGCCCCGGGGTCGTTGGGCGTGATGATGCGGGTCCATTTGACCTGGTACTGGATCTCATTTTCGCCGAACTGATTGCCCGTGCGGTACGGCGCGAGGCCGGGCCAGAGGTGCCGGTCTTTCTTGTTCTGACCCGCCCACCACGACAGCAGCGCGGTGAAACTCTGGTCGGGCTTGGCGATCTCCCAATACAGCTGGGGTGTGTAGTAATCGACCCAGCCCTTGTTGAACCACAGCTTCGCGTCGGCGTAGAGGCCTTCGTACTGGTTGAAGCCCTTGATCTGCGCGGGGTGGCCGGGCTTCCAGATGCCGAAGGGCGACAGGCCGACCTGTACGTGTTTCTTTTCTTTTTTCACTAGTTTGTAGAGCTTCTCGATGAAGTCATCGACGCTCTTGCGGCGCCAGTCGTCCCGGCTGAGTTTGCCGCCGGCCTGCTGGTACTCGCCCCAGCTCTTGTCGTCCGGGAACTCGACGTCCTTGCCCTTGTCATCCTGGACCTTGTAGGGGTAGAAGTAGTCGTCCATGTGTACGCCGTCGATGTCGTATCGGCGGACGACGTCGAGGATGACGTTCAGCGAGTGTTCCTGCACCAGCGGCTCGGACGGGTCCATCCAGAGGTAAGGCCCGTACTTCTTGACGATCTCCGGGTGCGTCTTGCTGATGTGATTGGCGGAGACTTCGCCCTTGTTGTTCGGGTGCAGCGCCCGGTACGGGTTGAACCAGGCGTGCAGCTCCATGCCGCGCTTGTGCGCTTCCTGCACCGCGAAGGCCAGCGGGTCGTAGAACGGCTCGGGGGCCTTGCCCATCTCGCCGGTGAGGTAATACGACCACGGCTCAAGCTCGCTGGCGTACAGCGCATCGGCCGTCGGGCGGACCTGCAGCACCACGGCGTTGAACTTCATCGCCTGGCAGCGTTCCAGGATCTTGATGAACTCGTCCTGCTGCTCCTGCGTCGACAGCCCGGGCTTGCTGGGCCAGTCGATGTTGGCGACCGTCGCGACCCACACCGCCCGGAACTCCCGTGGTACATCGGGGATCGTCACCGCGACCGGTGCGCCAGCCGCCGATTTCGTGGTCGAGCGGGTAGATGAGCAGGCGGTGAAACCCGTCAGTAGAAGTGCGGCGATCGTGGTCAGGAGCAGGCATCGGCCGGTGCGTGGTGTCATCGTGTAACCCTGTTCGTGCGTGTCGGTTTAGTCGGATCCCTTGAGAAGAGGGATTATATAACAACGCCATGCGATATGCCTAATCACACGCTAACACGAAGGGATGTCTTGGATTGGGCGGCGATGCGATGTGCTTATACCGCGCGTCGATGGATGGCCAGAACCAGTCCCCCAAACACGAGCAGGCAGGTCGTCGGCTCGGGCACGGCCGTACCACCCGATGCCGGCGGGGTGCCGGTGTTCCAGTTGCCGAGGATGAGGTTGAGGTCTGCGATGCCGACGAAGCCGTCGCCGGTCGCGTCGCCCGCGGCGAGGTCGCCGGGCAGGGCCGTCTTGTTCCATCCGGCCAGCAGGAGATTGAGATCGCCAATCCCTACGAAGCCATCACCATTCAGGTCGCCGGGTAGTTGCGGTATTGATAAACGATACAATTCTTCACCCAAACCATTACTTGCCGAAGCGCCACGGAAGTACAGTTGATTATCAAAGACGCCCAGTATCTGAAGCTGGGAGCCCTCGATACCTGACACGAAAACAGGGAAGGTTCCCGCTTGCGTTCCATCGCTTAGCCACAGTTCCCGGTAGTATTCCTGTCGCCGTGGAAATGTGTCGGCAAAGAGTTTGTCATAACTGACTACAAAAGCGGCCCTGTCTCCGAAACCCATGATCGACTCGATATCAACGTGGTCATATAACCCCGGCAAAAAAGTCATGATGTTCTGGGTGCCCGCGGATGTGCCGTCTGTGATCCAGAGTTCATTAGCGGCAGGGCTGTCGGGCTGGACCACGCTGAAAAATGCACGGTTTTCCACTGATGCGAACTGTTCGATAGACGCGTCGCTTTCTCCCTGTGTCAGGTCCTTCAGCAGTTGTGTACCCGCATCGGTGCCGTCACTGATCCAGAGTTCCTCTTGGCTGACTGACTTCGGGACGGTAAGGATTGCATGGCCGTTCAGTTCGGCCACAACGCTCGTCCATCCGGAAGAGGTAATATTCAGCTCTTTAATAACAGCAGTCCCGGCTTCCGTACCATCGGTCCGGTAGAGCATCTGGTGCAGCTCATTCATGGGGCCGCCGATCACGCGTTCCCGGGCAGTAAAGAAAACTTCGTCGCCGATAGGCACGAACGTGCCGTAGCCTTGGGTAAGTCGTAAGGTATGCAGGTCCTGGATCGTAATTGTGCCTGTTTGTGTACCGTTGGAGATGTAAAGGACTTCGCGCCCTGTTTCACCTCGCGAGGTGAAAAGCTCGAAGCCACCCACCGGGATAAAATTCCGTGGGTGCTGAGGCTGGTATCCCGACGCGTCCGACAACGCCGAGGTGCCTGAAACCGTTCCGTCAGAACGCCACAAACCAAAATCCGCCTCAAAAAAAAGATGGCCTGCCCCGACATCAAGGTAGCCCGGGCTACCATCCGAGCTGCCGGGGGCGAGGTCCTTGAACAGTGCGGTGTTTACCGGTGCCCCGTCACTAGCCCAGAGTTCCCGCCCCGCAGCCGGGGAATCAGCGGAAAAAAACAATCGGTCGTCATAAACGGTGAATCCAAATACATCAGTGACCTCATTTACGTCCGTAAGTACGGTGACACCGAGAGGGTCGGTATCTAATGCCCACAGAGAACGATTGCCTGACTCGCCAACGGCGGAAAGGTAAAGTTTGTCGCCAAATCGGGTAAGTTCTACCGGTTTAGAATCCGCCGGTCCGGGGTTGATATCGACGACCAATTCAACCGACGCAAAAGCCATTACTGAGCTTGACAACGTAAGCAAGGAGAGAAACAACCCGGCAGTGGCCGGCTGACTGCTGCGAAACAAAGCCCCCAATGAAAACCTCCTTGCATACCGGTACGAATGGAAAACCACGATTCAGGTTAGCAATCGAGAACGGAATTACAATAAAAATTCGGCCAAGGGCCCGGTATGTCGGATTGACCTGCCGCACCGCGTGAACAGCATTTGAGACAGGGCTAACACGACTAATAAGCCACCCGGTTCCGGCACGGAAATGCCGCCCGTCGTAGGCGGGGTGCCCGTGTTCCACAGGCCGAGCAGGACGTTCAGGTCGTCGATACCGATGAACCCGTCGCCGATGCCCGCGAGGTCGCCCCGGGAGGTGTCGCCCTTGGGGACGTTCTGGTTCCAGTTGGCGAGCAGGATGTTCAGGTCGGCGATGCCGACGAACCCGTCACCGTTGATATCCCCCGGCAGCGGCAGCGGCGGGCCGAAAGCGGGGGGCTGATAGAAGATGTCATCGAGGAAGACGAGGCTGTCGGCGTTGCCTGAAAAGAGTATCGAGTCGAGGGTGAAGGACTCGCCGAGGATGCCGTCGCCGCTGTCGTAGGCGGCCGAGGACCAGAGGGCCGGGTCCTCCAGCGACCATTCGTACTTGTGCCACTGCCCGTCGTTGATGACGGATTGGAACAGGCTCTGCTCGGTGCCGTCGAAATCGTCATCCAGGGTGAACCCGACGCTCAGGTCCGGCGAGCTGGACTTTAGCCAGAATCCGATGGAGCCGAGCGGCTGCAGGGCGAGGTTGGCTTCACGCTGCCCGGTGAAGAGGTTATTGAAGCCCGCGTACTCGGTGCCGGCGACGTGGTGGAAGAGGAACTCTGTGCCGGAGGTTTCGTCGAGGTCGATATCGATGCGCTGGCTGCGTGAGCCGTTGTGCGCTTCGCTGGTGACGCGTGAGGTCGCGGTGGCTGGGCCGAGGTTCTGGTTGTGGATGGAGAAGCCGGTATCGTTGCCGAAGTAGCCGTTGTTCAGCTCGAAATCGGTGAGGGTTTTGGTCAGTTGCAGCGGGGCCTGGCCGGGCGTGGGCGCGACGGTTTCGAGCTGGATATCCGCGCCGTAATAGTATTTGAGGATATCGACGTAGCTGATGCCCTGCTGCCCCATCCAGTTAGCGCCGTTCTGGCTCTTGGCGCCGCGGTTGGGCCAGTTGGGGTTGGTGGGCGTGCCGATAAAGCCCAGGGGCGTGCCGGGGTTGTCGCCGCCGATGACGCCGGTGGGGTAGGTGTGTGTCACCCAGCGTTCGGTGTTGGTCGGGTCCGAGTCCCAGGGGTTGGGCACGGGTGTCGGCCCGGAAGGTATCGCACCGGCGACATAGAAGGAGGCGATCAGGATGTCGATGTCGCTGAAATTGCGGATCGAAAGGATTTCACCCTCGGTGGCATCGGTGGCGTCGAAATGGATTTGTCTCGCCCACCCACGGCTGGGGTTGTGATAGACCTGGTCTTGCGTACCATTTTGGATGCCCCCGCCGATACGCATCTTGTAATAGGCGAAGGTCCGTGCGGCGACGGCCTGGGCCTTAAGCGCCTCGAAGCTGGCGGCGCCGTTTTCCTGGTAAACGACGTTGGGGACGTAATTGGTTTCGGTCGGGACGTGCTCGAACCCGGCGACGTTGATCGTCTCGAATTGGTCAAAAGCGGGCTGTGTGATATTTGCCAGCAGGCAAGTTGCCAGTGTCACACCCGCCGTAGCGAACTTCTGCAACGACCGCACGAAGAGCGGAGTGAGCGGGGCCGAAACCGGCAGTGTGAGGGCTCAAATCAATCCTCCAGAAATCAGGCTTTTTGAGGGTGGCCCCGCCCCGGCGTGCCAGTGGGTCCGGTCGATGGGCCATTAAAGCCAGCTTAGCAGAAATACCCCTTAATTCCACATGAATTATAGAATGATGGGGCAAAAGCGGGACATGATCGTGATCCTTAAAGATAACGGCCCGCCAAATCGACAAAAAAAGTCCTCGTGGCCATTACGCGGGATAAGCTAGGAAAAGCCTTGGAAACGGGTCTCCGGCCTGAAAAAATGACATTTTTGGCCCTTTTGCCGGAATGGGGCTTGTCATACGCCGGAAACGTGGTTATATAATACTAGCTGGATCATTTCATCGGGAGAGGAGAAAGCCCATACCCTCGATGACGTTATGTTGCTTTTGACGCCTCACGTTACGTGATGTGGCGCGTATTGTGATTGGATTTCATCTTGTTAGGAGGAGAGATATGAAGAAAGCAGTACTGAGTCTTGGTTGCGTCGCCGCGATGGCACTGGCCAGTTCGGCCCAGGCCACGGTTATCGTGGATGAAAACTTCGACAGCTACACCGATACCGCCGATCTGGGCACCGTTTGGTCGCTCGGCGATGGCACGCTGGATACCGTCCCGGGTAACCCCGGCCAATCCCTGTACCACCCCGGTACCGGTGCAAGCTTCAGTGGTGCCAATACCAACAGCCTCTCGTTTACCGAAATTAATCCGGCCGGTGCTGAGGTATTAACCTTCTCCGCGGACATCTACGACGACGCGAGCAGCGCCAATAAGCGGACGACAGCGGGGCTCCGCGAAGCTGTGGGCGCCAACCTCATCGAAATGGGCATGTACAACTCACCGGCCTACTACGCGTACCGTGTGATCCTCTTCGGCCCCGGTGACCCGAGCTGGGTTGCCTTCAGCAACATGGTGGACGACGCGGGCGACCCGATGACCAACGCCCCCGTAGCGGGATGGCACACGTTCACCGCCACCGTCACCCCCACCCAGATCGACTTCACGCTCGACCTCAACGGCGACGGCAACATCAACGCGACCGCCAGCGTCCCGATTTCGCCGGTCGATCTCGGTTTCAACATCATCCGCCCGGCGGCCCCTCCGACCTCGGCTCGGGCGGCGGCGGTGTGAACTTCGACAACGTCCACCTCGAAATCGTCCCCGAACCCGCCAGCCTCGCGCTGATGGGTCTGGGTGGCCTGGCGATGTTCCGTCGTCGCTAATCGTCCTGTCGAAGTCAAACATCAACTGCGAAGGAGATTCTTCCAATGATTAAGCACTTTATGGGACTGGGTTGTGCCGCGGCAGCTTCTGATGGCGACCTCGGCGCAGGCCTCTTTCCTCATCGATATCGATACCGATACCCTGGACGACGGGCCGATCACCTACCACCCCAACTTCAGCTTCGGGGGTGATACCACCACCGCCAGCACCAGCGCCAAGAGCACAGCGGTGGGCCTCGCACAGGCCGACAGCATCTTCGGCGGCGACGGCTCGTCCTCGGTGGACACCTACCAGGTCACCTACGAGCCCGGCGTGGATGGCGACAACATCAACCTCGCTGGTCAGGCCCTCAACGACGAGGGCGATCTGGGTAGCGCGATCGTGGCCGGCGGCAGCGGCGAGTACCGGATCTATGCGACCTGGCCCGCCACCAACAACGTCTCCGGCGGCCTGGTCACCTTCACCCTGACCGATGGCATCATCAACCTCTTCAGTGTTCAGATCAATCAGAACACCGCCCAGGGGTTCATCAACCCGACGGATGGCCTGCTCTACTCGGGCAACGAGTGGATCTATGTCGGCACCGCGACGCTGGACGCCGGCACCGAGTACACCCTCAAGCAGGAAGCCGAAAGCAACACGTTCGTCTCGATGCGTGCCGCGGGCTACCTCTTCGATGCCGTGCCCGAGCCGGCGTCGCTGGGCCTGATGGGGATGGGCGGGCTGGCGCTGCTCAGCCGCAAACGTGCCTGATCCCGGCATAGCCAAAACTGAATAACCCGAACAACCCCGGTCGTTTGATCGGGGTTGTTTTTTATCCGTTCGGCCCGGCTGAATCTTCCGAAAACCACAGCGGGTGCTTGCCACGGACCGGTTATTTCGCAATAATCGGTTAATCTCAGATCAGGAGCCAAAGCATGCACATCCGTTCTCTACGTGGCTTTCTAGGCCTGTCCCTCGCGGCTGTTGCCGTCGTCCTGGCCGGCTGCTCTACGCCCGGCAAGCTCAACCACCGCAAGGGTGATGAGATCGTCGCCGCCGGCCAGCTGTTCCATATCGGCACGCCCGTCGTGTTGTGGATGGACCCGGGGGGCTACGACGCCTACCGCGTCGAGAAGCGATTCGTGCCTTACGATGAATCGCTCTGGGAAGTCATCAAGGACAAGGTCGATTCGCCCAACCGCTACAGCCTCCGCTACAAAGGCAAGCACTTTTCCCCGGAAGTTGTTGATCAGATCAAGGGCGGTGGTTGGCCCTTGCCGCTGCTTCAGGACACCGTCGATCAGTTCGTCATCCACTACGACGTCTGCGGCACCAGCAAGCAGTGCTTCAACATCCTCCACGACCACCGCACGCTCAGCGTCCACTTCATGCTCGACGTGGATGGCACGATCTACCAGACGCTGGACCTCAAGGAGCGCGCCTGGCACGCCAGCCAGGCCAACGACCGGTCCGTCGGTATCGAGATCGCCAACATGGGCGCCTACCCGGCCAACAAGATGGACACGCTCAAACAGTGGTACAAGACCAACGACGACGGCACCGTCGAGCTGACCATCCCCGAGTCGCGCGGTGACGGCGGCGTCCGCAAGCCCGGCTTCAAGTCCGGCCCGATCCGCAACGAGCTGGTCACCGGCACGATCAACGGCGCGGAACTGAACCAGTACGACCTGACGCCCGAGCAATACAAAGCCCTGATCAAGCTCACCGCGGCGCTTGAGGAGATCTTCCCCAAGATCAAAAACGACTACCCGCGCGACGCGGACGGCAACCTCCGGAACAACGCGCTCAGCGACGAGGAGTTCGCCGACTACCAGGGGTTGATCGGCCACTACCACATCACCACTGGCAAGTCCGACCCCGGCCCGGCGTTCCAGTGGGACTACCTCATCGACGAGGTCAAGAAAGAAAAGCAGGGCTGGCGCGTCTGGCGGTAACCCGGGTGGGTAAACCACCTAGACGCCGAGAGCGCGGAGAATAACAAGCAAGCATTTTGACGGGATGACAGGATAAGCGGGATCAAACGCCGCGTTTCATGCGGATGATCCTGACAATCCTGTCATCCTGTCCACATTCCTGTTCCTCGTCATTTGTTTTCGTTGATCCAACCCCACGATTCTCCGGCACGTGGCGACAGGCGCGGACCGCAAACGGGACCGGGTCGTGTTGCCCGAGCCTGATGTTCGTCCGTTCACCGGGGCGCAGCGCTCCCTGAAGGTCCCCACCCCCGGCCCCCGGAATTTTTCCCCCGTTTAAACGGACGAAGGAAGTTTCCGGACGGAAGCTGAAAAACTTCCGGGGGGGAGGGACAGGCTGTGAGTCCCGGTCCCGAGAACGTCACAGCAACTCGACAGGTTCGGACCTGCGCCGTCGTTG
>JAWKTA010000047.1:0-41857 GCA_041402025.1 Phycisphaerales bacterium
ATTGTCGAGCAGCGGCGTATCGAACCGATAACTACCACAAGCGGGCTGGCGGACCTGGTCCGTCGGTGCTACCCCAGGCCCGGCCCCAGGGCGTTACGCGGCAAAGGCCCGAAACGCCCCGGACGCAAGCCGTGGGAGTCCCGGCCAGGCGGCTGGCGAAGCCACCGGATCGACCCCGCGACCCGGACGTTCATGGCCTTGCGTATCGCGGTGAACGACGAATTGGGTTCGCTGGACAGTTTGCTCGAAGGTTTGCCGGGGCTTTTGAACCCGGGGGGGCGTGCGGCGATCATCAGTTTCCACTCGCTGGAGGATCGCCGGGTCAAGCGGGCGTACCAGGCGCTTAGGCAGGAGCGGGAGTACGAACTGCTGACCCGCAAGCCCGTGACCGCCGAGGACCAGGAGATGCTCGACAACCCCCGCAGCCGCAGCGCGAAGATGCGGGTGATTCAGAAGCCCACCACGGCTTACGACAGGTGACGATTTTTTAAGGATGCGTTAAACTCCGCTTTCGGCCGTCAGGGATGACGGCCAGGGCCTGACACAAGGACGGACACTGGGCATGACACGTGAAACCAAAATCGGGCTGCTCCTGGGCATGGGCGTGATCCTGTTGATCGGGATCATCATCAGCGACCAACTCTCGCAGGTGCAGCAGGACCCGGCGGACTTCACCGGCTTCGCTGCGGAGACGCAGGGGTCGATCGACTTCTCCGACGCCGCGCCCGCCCCCGGCTACACAACGATCCCGGCTCCGGGCCAGAAGCAGAACACCACGCCGACCGGCCCCAGCCCCGTCACCGACGTCCCCAACGAGTTCTTCATCCCCGACGACGTCCGGGCCACGCTCCCGCAGCGCCAGGCCGATGCGACACCCGACGCGAACGTCCAGTCCTCCCTGACCGCGTACAACCTTGATCCCTCTTCGAACCCCCTGCCGCCGCGCAGCGATGACGGCGTCGCCACGCTCACGTTCGGCGGCCCGCCGAGTGACATGCCCCACTACGTCCAGAACACGCCCGCCCCGACGCCGACCCCGGCCGTCGAGCGCGCGCCCGAGACACGCACCGCCCCTACCGGCAGCGTCTCGGTCATCCGTCACACCGTCCAGGCCGACGAAAGCCTGATCAAGATCGCCCGCCGGTACTACGGCAGCGACGCCTACTGGCGTGCCATCGCCCTGGCGAACCCCGGCAAGGTCACCCGCGACGGCGGCGTACTGGCCGGCACCGTGCTGGATATCCCCAAGCGTGACGATGCCGTGCTCGGGCTGGATATCGATAGCGTCATCCCGGCGGAACGCCAGATCCAGGTCGATACCCGCATAGCAAGCTCAAGCGGCGGCACCATCGAGGTCCAGTCAGGCGACACGCTCTCGGAACTGGCGAGTAAGCACCTGGGCACCGCGACCCGCTGGGAAGAATTGCTCGAAGCCAACAAGGACCAGCTCGACGGCCCGCAGAGCCTGCGTGTCGGCATGAAGCTGAAGCTGCCCGGCGGTTCGTCCGCTATCACACAGGCAAGCAACACAAGCGGCAACAGCGCCACCGCGCGTGCAACCACTTCCACCAAGACTTACACCGTCCGCCCCGGCGACAACCTCACGCAGATCGCCGAGCGCACGCTCCGTGACGGCGACAAGTGGAAGCTCATCTTCGAGGCCAACCGCGACAAGCTCAAGAGCCCGGACCGCCTCGTCGTCGGGCAGGAACTGAAGATCCCCGGCTGATCGCTCTCTGATCCGACCCACGACGTGACCGCAACCGCCTTTAGCCTCCGCACCGGTGCCACGCCATGTTCGTCAAGCTGTTAACGGCCCTGGTGTTCGCGGTGGTGATCGGCGCCGCCGTGTTCAACCTGCGTCAGCAGCGGCTGGAACTGATGCACGAGATCACGGACCTGCACCGGGAGATGAATAAAGACCGCCAGGCGACCTGGGACGCCCAGGTGCGCATCGCCGAACGCGTCCAGCCCCAGGCCCTGCGCGAGGCGTTGGCGCGCGCGGGCATGGACATGGAGCCGGCCGCCACGCACACACAACCGCTTGACCCGCAGAACCCGCCGGTGATGAACGCCCGACATGACGCCCGATGAACCCCTCTACACCGAAGCCGACCGCCACCCGACGCTGCGCCCCACCGGCACGCCCGTCGAGTTGGACCAAAGCCCCGCGCGGGTGCTGATGGTCGGCCGGGTGATGATCATCCTCGTCACCGCCTGCCTGGTCATCCTGCTCGGGCGCGTCGTGATGCTGCAAACGGCGCCGCCGGAACAGATCGCCGCCAAGGTCGGCACACAACGCAGCACGCAGCCGCTATCCGGCCGGCGCGGCACGATCCTCGACCGCCGCGGCCGCGTGCTCGCCACCACGCGCATCTCGCAAAAACTCTTCGTCGATCCGGCGCTGATCGTCGACCATTCCAGCTTCGCCGAGAAGGTCGGTTACGGGCTGGGCTACGACCCGGTTGATATCGACCTGGCTTTAGCGGAAAGGCCCAAGAGCCGGTACCTCGTGCTGGACCGTCGGCTGGACGACCAGCGGCTCGAAGCACTGAAGAACCTGGACATGCCCGGGCTGGCGACCGACCCGGTGTTGATGCGTGATTACCCGCAGGGGCCGTTGGCCGGGCAGGTGATCGGGTTCGTGGGCGTTGACGGTACGGGGCTGGCGGGGCTTGAGCAGACCTATGAGAAACGCCTCGCCGCCGACCCCGGCAAGGTCCGCTACCTGCGCGACGCGCGTGGCCGGGCACTGTGGGTCGAGGCAAACAGTTACGAGAAGCAGACCGACGGCGAGAACATCCGCCTGTCCATCGACGCCGTGATCCAGTCCTTCGCCGAGGAAAGCCTCGCCGCCGCGGTGAAAAAGTACCACGCCGAATCCGGCCAGCTCGTCGTGATGGACCCGAACACCGGCGAACTGCTGGCGATCGCCAACTACCCCCAGCTCGACCCGAACTACTTCAACAAGGTCAAGCCCGATGCCCGGCGCAACCGCGTCGTCACCGACGTGTTCGAGCCCGGCTCGATCTTCAAGCCCATCATCTGGGCGGCGTTGACGCAGCTTAAGGCCGCAGACCCCAACGAGATCATCGACACCACCAGCATCGGCGTGTACCGCACCAGCAAGGGCCGTATGCTCCGCGACGCCAAACCCCACGGGCGGATCACCTGGGACCAGGTCCTGGTCTATTCCAGCAACATCGGCATGGCGACCGTCGCTGAGCGCGTCGGCGCCGAGCCGCTGCATGAAGCGATGACCCGTTTCGGCTTCGGCAAGCCCACCGGCTCGGGCCTGCCCGGCGAGGTCGGCGGGGTCGTCCATCCGCTTAACAAGTGGACGCACTACTCCGTCACCAGCGTGCCCATGGGCCAGGAAGTCAGCGTCACGCCCTTGCAGATGGTGCGCGCGTTCAGCGCGATCGCCAACGGCGGCATCCTGCTGACGCCGACCATCATCCCCACCACCGGCCCGGGCAGCGAGCCGACGCCGCCGGGCGTCCGTGTGCTCGAACAAAAGATCGCCGACTACACGCGCTCGGTCATGCGGCGACAGGTCACCGAGGGCGGCGGGCAGAAAGCCGACTCGAAGCTCTACGACCTCTTCGGCAAGACCGGCACCGCGCAGCTTCCCAACTTCAAGTCCGGTGGCTACTACCAGGACCAGTACGTTTCGTCCTTCATCGCCGGCGCACCGGCCGACGCGCCCCGGCTGATCGTCGGGTGTTTCATCACCAAGCCGGATAAATCCATCGGGCACTACGGCGGCACCGTCTCCGGGCCGGCCGTTATGAACGTCATGGAGCAGAGCCTGCTTTATCTGGGCGTGCCCCCGAAAAACGATGCCGAGTTCGGGCACAATGCCGTGGCGTTACAACGCTAAAAAGCGGGTATAGTTGTCAATCAACGGACAAACAGCTAGCCTGACATACCAAAATGCGTTGACCGCCATCATTTTTCACAGGCATTGACCCGTCTATGGAACAACAAGAAGCCCCACCGCTGCTGACCACACCGTTCCACGGGTTCCACCAGGAACACGACGCCAAGCTCATCGACTTCGCCGGCTGGGAGATGCCCATCCGCTACGGCTCGATCATCGACGAGCACAAGCAGGTCCGCGAGTCCGGCGGGCTGTTCGATGTCTCGCACATGGGCCGTGTCGAGTTCACCGGCAAGCACGCGCGCCGGTTCCTCGAACGCCTGCTCACCCGCCGCGTCAGTGACATGAACGACTTCACCTGCCGCTACAGCCTGATCTGTAACGAGCAAGGCGGTGTCCGCGACGATGTGTTGGTCTACCGCTTCCCCGACAAGTGGATGCTCGTCGTCAACGCCTCCAACCGCGAGAAGCTCTTGGAGCATTTCGACGAGGTCAAGGGCGATTTATCCGTCAAGATCAAGGACATCACCGAGTCGACCGCGATGGTCGCTGTGCAGGGGCCGAAGGTGATGGAGCTGATCGGCCAGTTCTCCAGCGAAGTCCCGGCGTTGAAACGCTACAGCTTCTGCGTGAAGAGCCTGGTGCTCTTAAAGCTCATCATCAGCCGGACCGGGTACACCGGCGAGGACGGCGTCGAGGTCATCCTCCCCGCCAAGGCCGCAGGGTCTGCGATCAAGCTGCTGCTCAAGGACAAGTCCGACGCGGTCAAGCCCGCGGGGCTGGGCGCACGCGATTCGCTGCGCATCGAAGCGGCTATGCCTCTGTACGGCCACGAGATCGACGAGGATACCGACCCCTTCACCGCGGGCCTGGGCTTCGCCGTCAGCCTCGATAAGGACAAGGACGAGAACGGCGAAGCGTTCATCGGCCAGGAAGCCTTGAAGAAGATCAAGGCCGAGGGCTGCGCCCGCACGCTCATCGGCATCAAACTCAAGGGCCGACGCACCCCCCGCCAGGGCAACGCCATCTACAACACCCACGGCGAGCAACTCGGCGCCGTCACCTCCGGCTGCCTGTCCCCCACGCTCGGCTACCCCATCGCGATCGCCTACGTCACCACCGGCTCATGCAACACCGGCGACTCTATCGTTGTTGCGGCAGGCTCCAGCCGGGTAGACGGGGAGATCGTGACGCTGCCGTTTTATAAACGGGCATAATCGGCATCATCAATCACAATCGGGGTGCGGATGAGCGGGCTTGACGCGCTACAACTGGACCGCAACAAGGAAGATGACGACGGCTTTCTTGAAATTGTAAGGCGTTCCATTTCAGGGTCTATACGCTTATCCCAACCTGCAATCCTGCACATCATTCATATTGATGACTGGTTCGACCACAAGTGGATGGGATTCTCGGAGGCAGAAGCTCTTGGGTGCTGTAAGTGTCCGAAAGCCTGAGCTTACGATTCCCCCCTTTCATCCTAATAGAGTTCTTAACGAGCGCGTGTTCGAGGTAGCCGAGAGCGGCTCCTTCGTGGAACTGGAAAACGCTGCCGGGCTGCATTCAGCGCGTAAAAGTGAAACAAACACACGGATCAAACTCAACCGAATTTATAGTTCTGCGGTCATCGCCTGGTACAGCGGGCGGACCGCAGTTACAGACCGCGCCGCACTTATACTGTATACCTTATCCCCGGTTGGGCCGAGCGCATGGTACGCCGGTTTCGAGAAACGCGAGGCATGGAAGAGTATTCAGTGCGCCGGGATCACCAAACAAACATTGGAGAGGATTCTAGCGCACGGTACAACTGCCAAATGACCGTCACGATCAAAACCATGTAATCGTTCGATTTGCCCAAGCTGTTCTATATGGCGCGGCCTTACCCCCACTTAACGACCGCCTCCGGGACGACGGGGTGGCGGCCGACGCTGCGGTAGATGAAGCGCATCTGGCACATCATCTCCGGGAAACGGGCTGGAATGCTAGCGGGTAAGCCGATCATCGGGTTTTCCCGGCCTCGGCGGCATGGAGGCGGAAGTCGATATCGTCAAATAGTCTTTTAGCCCTGACGATCTGTGCTTCGGTCAAGGTCGCCGTCAGTTCATCGAACAATTTTCGTGCCTGTGCACCTATATCAGACCCGGACTTCCCAACCTCTTTCAGCCAGGCGTATGCCATCTCGTCATCTCGATGCGCGCCGCTCTTATCCATCAGGATCTTCGCCAATGCCAATTGGGACCCCTCGTGTCCGTTCTCGGCGGCGAGTTGATACCACCGGGCAGCTTCACCGGTGTCTTGCGGGATACCTTGCCCCTGAGCACAGATCTTGGCCATCTCAAACTGAGCCAAAGTGAAGCCCTGGTCCGCCGAGGTCCTGAACCAATGCACCGCTTTGTCCTGATCTTTTTCGATACCTGACCCGATGCGGTAGCACCCGGCAAGTTTGTGCTGTGCCGCCGGGTGCCCCTGATCCGCGGATTTCTGAAGCCATTTCACGGCTTCGGCGGGGTTACTGGGCATGCCTAATCCGTAACCGGCCATCATCGCGTAGCTGTACTGGGCTTCCGGGTCCCCCTGCTCGGCGGATATAAGGAAGAGTGTCGCCGCACGGGCCTCGTCTTTGGAAGTGCCTTTACCGGAGGCAAGCATCTGTGCCAAACGGAATCGCGCGGGCTCGAATCCCTGTTTGGACGCCAATTCATACCACTTCACCGCCAACGCAAGGTCTACCGGCAGACCATCTCCTATTTCACGGATGCCGCCCAGGAGATACTGCGATCTGGGTTCGCCCTGACGTGCTGCCATCTGTAACCAATACACCGCCTTGTCGGCGTTCTTCGGGACGCCCTGACCTTGCAGGTAATGATAACCGAGCCCGCTTTGCCCCAAGGCGTTTCCCTGCTCGGCGGACATACGGTACCACTTCACCGACTGCTTAAAATCGACGGGGACCTTGTATCCGTTCATGTACATTAAAGCCAACGTGTTCTGCGCAGCGACGTCCCCCGCCTCCGCGGAGGCGGTAAGGCTTTCGAGTGCTTCATCAAAGTTTTGCAGCGGATCATCACCCGAGATACCGATGGTGCCGAGCAAGGCCCGCGCACGCTCGTTGCCCTGATCCGCCGCGAGTCGGTACCAGCGGGCGGCTTCCTCCATGTTTAGCTTCACATCCACGCCGAGACGATACACTTCACCGAGCAGCATCTGGGCGTCCATATCGCCTTGAGATGCGGCCTTGCGATACCATGTAATCGCCTCGTGCACGTTACGGGGCACCCCCTGCCCGTTAAAATACATCAGCCCGAGCCCGACTTGCGAAAGGGTAAACCCTTGTTCCGCAGCGGCCCGGTACCATTTGACGGCCTGCCGGTGATCGACCGGCACCCCCCTGCCGTGCAGGTAGGCGACCGCCAGATTGTGTTGGGCCTCGACCTTACCCTGTTCGGCAGCCAGGCTGAGCCATTTCACCGACTCCGCCAGGTTCTGGTGGACGCCGGTCCCTTCCGCATACATTTCGCCTAAACGAGATTGTGCATTGATATAGCCTTGCAGAGCGGCGAGCGTGTACAGGCGGGCCGCTTCCTTGAGGTCCTGCTTTACGCCTTCACCAAATTCATAACAGGCTGCGAGATTGTTTTGTGCCCGGTCGTAGCCCAGGTCCGCGGCTTGTCGATACCATTTCACGGCTTGGACACTATCCTGTTCGATACCAACACCTATCAGATACCGGTAGCCGAGATCGGTCATGCCCCCCACGTCGCCGAGTTCCGCCGCCATGCGGTACCAGCGCACTGCCTCAACATCATCGCGTGCTACGCCTTCACCCGTTCCATATAGAACGCCCAGCGTATGCATCGCTACCGTGTCACCGTTTGCGGCGGCCAGACTGTACAACCTCAAGGCTTCCGCGATATCCCGCTCAACCCCGCGCCCGAGGTCATACATGATCGCGAGGTCGCGTTGGGCAACGGGCAGGCCTTTATCGGCGGCGAGTTGAAACCATGTCAACGCGGCGCCGGCGTCTTCGGGCACCCCCGCGCCGATGTTGTAAGCAACCCCGAGCATGTGCTGGGCATCGGGGAGCCCCTGCGCGGCGGATAAACGGAACCACCTGACCGCTTCCGCGTAGTCCGCCGGGACGTCACGGTCTTTCGTATAAATAAGGCCGACATAGAACTGTGCCAGGGCATCTTTCTGTGCTGCGGCGAGCTTGAATAACCGAAACGCTTCGTTCAGGTCCGGCCTGACTCCCAAGCCAGCCATATACATGCACCCCATGCTGCGCTGCGCTTGGGCGTGGTTCTGTCTTACGGCACGCCGGTACCAGGAAACCGCCTGGGCGTTATTCTGCTCAACGCCGGCTCCGAGTTGATACATCAACCCTAGGTGCGTCTGTGCATCCGCATCGCCTTGCTCGGCCGATCGCGTGAACCATTTCACGGCTTCTGCGAGATCAACCTCGACACCGATGCCTTCCGCGTAAGCAAGGCCCAGAAAGAACTGCCCGGCGTGGTGCCGCTGTTCTGCCGACAGACGCCACAGACGGATCGCTTCATCGGCGTCCGGCTCGACCCCGTTTCCCGTTGCATAGGCCAATCCAAGCGCGGCCTGGGCATCGGGTTCGCCGCTCCCGGCAAGCTCGATCAGCTCTTCGATGCTGCTTACCTGATCCAGCGGCGCGGCCGGTTCATTGGCCATCACCGACGGCATGCCTAACAATCCCATCAGCGTGGCAAGCGCGAGAAGAACAAAAACGCAACGTCGCATGCACGTGCTCCCGAAAAGAAGATGACGCGGTGATACCGGATCACCACATCACCGAGCATAACGCGCACGAACAGGGTCGAAAAGCCCTGATTTAGGCTTTGAGCTTATAGGACCCATAAGACAGCCTACGCGGTCAGGAGACCCGATCGAGTAGGTTGTTGTGACTTGACGTATCAGCCGTGCTGCCCGACCGATTCCGGGACGACGGGGTGGCGGCCGACGCTGTGGTAGATGAAACCCATCTCAAGCATCATCTCGGGGCGGTAGAGGTTTCGGCCGTCGAAGATGACCGGGCTCTTGAGCGTGGCTTTGACTTCATCGAAGTCGGGGAACTTGAACTCGTCCCAGTCGGTGCAGATGACCAGCGCATCCGCGCCCTTTAGTGCGTCGGTGGTGTCCTTGGCGTAGGCGATCTTGTCTGCGAGCACTTCCTTGCAGGTCTCCTCGGCGACGGGGTCGTAGGCGGTGACGGTAGCGCCCTTGCCCAGGAGTTGTTTCATCAGCGTGATGGAGGGGGCTTCGCGGACGTCGTCGGTGCCGGGCTTGAAGGCGATGCCCCAGACGGCGATCTTCTTGCCGCTTAGGCCGCCGGCTTCGCCGAAGTGTTTATCGAGCTTGGCCATGAAGGCGTCGCGCTGGCGCTGGTTGACCTCGTGGACGGCTTCGAGAAGCTTCGCGGGGGTGTCGCTGAGTTCACCCATGGAGATGCAGGCGAGCACGTCCTTGGGGAAGCACGACCCGCCGTAGCCCAGGCCGGGGTAGAGGAACTGGTTGCCGATGCGTTTGTCCGAGCACATGCCGCGGCGGACCTCGTCGATGTCGGCGCCGTAGGACTCGCAGAGGTTGGCGATCTCGTTGATGAAGGAGATCTTGGTGGCGAGCATGGCGTTACTGGCGTATTTGACCATCTCGGCCGAGGGGATATCCATGATGAAGATGGGGTTGCCCTGGCGGACGAAGGGTTCGTAGAGGTCGCGCATACGGTCGCCGGTGCCCTTGTCGTGGACGCCGACGACGACGCGGTCGGGCTTGTTGAAGTCGTTGATGGCGGCGCCCTCTTTTAGGAACTCGGGGTTGGACGCCATGTGGAAGGTTTTCTTGGTGTGTTTAGAGATTTCGCCGCGGACCTTTTCGTTGGTGCCGACGGGGACGGTGGACTTGACGACGACGATCTTGGCGCGTCGTTCGTCGCTGCCGCCGCCTGTGGAGCCGGGCGCGGCTTCGATGGCTTTGCCGATGTCGGCCGCGGCGCCCAGGACGTATTTCAGGTCGGCGTGGCCCTTCTCGTCGCTGGGGGTGCCCACGCAGATGAAGATGATCTGGGCGGACTGGTAGGCGGAAACCTTATCGGTCGTGAAGGTCAGCCGGCCGGCGGTTGAGTTACGGCGGATCAGCTCGTCCAGGCCCGGCTCGTAGATGGGGCTGATGCCCTTGTTGAGCTTGTCGATCTTGGCCTGATCGACGTCCAGGCAGGTGACGTCGTTGCCCGTGTTGGCCAGGCAGGTGCCCGTGACCAGACCGACATAGCCCGTTCCGACCATCGTGATACGCATCGCTGAAACCTTTTAATAGCTTGAATAACGGACCGCCGGGGCGTGCAAGACGGGCCTGGAACACTGATTATCGACCGGAAACCGGCGGGAGTATACACCCTGATACGACCGATATGTCTCGGGCATCGGCAGGCCGCGAACTATTTATAAGTCATACTGATTTTACGAATTATCCCGCAAAATCACCTAAAGCTTGTACCCCGCGCCCGCGGATCACTATAGTGTTCCGACCCAAGGCGTTTACAGTGTACGGCCCCGCCCGCCCTGTGACACCGGCCCCTGATACCCTGACCCCGAACCCCGTACCCTCAGACCCAACCATGCCCCCGCCTTAATCACACCGAAGAACTCAAAAAAGCCAAGGACGGCTTCGACGTTATCCTGAAGGACATCCTCCGGTATTCCGAGGATGGCAACTTCGGACGCCATCGACAAGGACGACCTGACCGCCCGCTTCAAGTGGTACGGCGTCTATCAGCAGAAGCCCAACACCGGCCACTTCATGTTCCGCGTCAAGGTCCCCGGCGGGCAGCTCACGCCTAAGCAGCTCACGAACGATCTCCCAGATCACGGACAAGTACGCACGCGGCTTCGGCGACATCACCACACGCCAGACCATCCAGCTCACTGGCTGACGATCGGCGATTTTAAGCACGTCTTCCAGACGCTCTGGGATGTCGGCATGACCAGCCAGTTCGCCTGCGGTGATGCGCCGCGCAACATCGTCGGCTGCCCGCTGGCCGGCGTGCTCGAAGACGAGATCATCGACTCGGCACAAGCACGCCCGCGACATCCAGCGACTTCTTTATCAACTCCGGCCGAGAGTTCTCGAACTTGCCCCGCAAGTTCAAGCCCGCCATCGGCGGCTGCCGGCTGCACTGCCACCAGCCCCAGATCAACGACTTCGGGTTCTACGGCGTGAAGGGCCCCAGCGGCGAGGTCGGCTACGGCCTGCTCGTCGGCGGCGGGCTCTCGTCCACGCCGCACTTCGGCCAGCCGATGCGCGTCTTCGTCAAGCCCGAACAGGTCGTCGAGGTCTCCCGCGCCATCGCCACCGTCTTCCGTGACCACGGCTACCGTGAGAAGCGCACCCGCGCACGCCTGAAGTTCCTCGTCGCCGACAAGGGCTGGCAGTGGACCCGCGACAGGATCGAAGAGGTCCTGGGCTATCAGCTCGAACACGACGACACGCTGCTGCACCCCCCGGCAATCCACTCGGACCACCTGGGTATCGGCAGCAGAAGGACGGCAACTACTACGTCGGCGTGCCGATCGGCCGGGGACGCTGGACCGCACGCAACATGGCGGACGTCGCCGATATCGCGGACAGTCATGCCGTCGGCGAAAACGCATACGCACGACCGGCAAGCAGAACGTTATCCTCCTGGACATCCCCGAGGCCAACCTCGCGGCCGTCGAAAAGGAACTGACCAGCCGGGGCTTGCCGCCCGTCGCCCACTCGCTCCGCACGAGCCTGATCTCCTGCACCGGCAGCGAATTCTGCAACCTCGCCGTCGTCGAGACCAAGCACCGCGCGGGTCGCGTGCTGCAATGGCTTGAGCAGAACGTCGAGATCGACTTCCCGCTGTTCATCAGCTTCACCGGCTGCCCGAACGCCTGTGCGCAATACCAGATCGCCGACATCGGCCTGACCGGCATCCCCGTCGTCCTGAAAGACCAGCTCGACGACGAGGGCAAGCCCGTGAAAGTCGACGGCTACAAAGTCCTGCTCGGCGCGGGTCTTGGGCTTGAGCCGAAGTTCAACGAGTTGATCGCCAAGAAGGTCCAGGGCGACCTGATCCACCTGTCGCTGAAGAGCCTGATCGAGACCTTCAAGGCCGAGCGCGTCGACGAGGACGAGACCTTCCAGAGCTGGGTCACCCGCAGCGACCCGGAGTATTTACAGAAACTGATCATCGAGCCGACCGAGGCGCAGGAAGCTGCGTTGCTGCCGGCATAACATGACCGGTTTTATACTCCGGCTACATGCTGTATTCTGAATGGATGAACCCACCGGGTAAACTATTCGGGGTACGACCTTGACCGCGATCGAAGCTGTCGCCACCGTGGCCGGGCTTGTGTGCGTGCTGCTGACGATACGCCAGAACATCTGGTGCTGGCCGATCGGTTTGCTGATGGTGGTGCTGTATATCTATATCTTCTGGCAGGCGCGTCTGTATTCGGATATGGGCCTGCAGATCATCTACGTATTCCTGCAGCTCTACGGCTGGCACCAATGGCTGCACGGGGGGCGTGAGCACGGTGAATTGAATGTCCAACGGGTCCAAGCCTTTGTGGGGCTGGGCTGGGTCTTCGTGGGTTGTGCCGGGACCGGGGCCCTCGGTTTTGTGATGCACAGGTACACCGACGCCAGCCTGCCCTACTGGGACGCCGCCACAACCGTCCTCAGCCTGATCGCGCAGTACCTGATGGCCAAAAAGTTCCTGGAGAGCTGGCTTTTCTGGATCGCGGTTGATGTCATGGCCGTCGGGATCTACGCCGTGAAATCGCTCTACCTGACCTCCGGCCTGTATGCTGTCTTTCTGGTACTGGCAATAGCGGGGTACTTCACATGGCGATCAAGTTTAAGGCAGACAACACCCGCGGCGGCACCGGCCTGATCCTGGGCAAATTCATGCCGCCGCACCGGGGGCACTTGTTCCTCATAGATTTCGCGCGTCAATACGTCGATCACCTGACCGTACTTGTATGTTCCATTGAAAGCGAGCCGATCCCCGGCAAGCTCCGCTATCAATGGATGCGTCAGTTATGCCACGGAGTTGAAGTAGTGCATGTAACGGACGAACTCCCGCAGGAACCCTGCGAGCACCCGGATTTCTGGCAACTGTGGCACGACCGTATCCGGCAATCATTGCCGGTCGGCCCCGATTATGTCTTCGCTTCCGAGGACTACGGCTGGAAACTGGCCGAGGTGCTGGGGGCGCAATACGTCCCCGTGGATCATGCGAGGCAAGTCGTCCCGATCTCCGGGACACTGATGCGTCAAGACCCGATGCGGCACTGGGACCAGCTACCGGAGTGTGTAAGGCCTTACTATCTGAAACGTATTTGCGTATTTGGCCCCGAATCCACCGGGAAAAGCACGCTCGCCACACAACTCGCCCAGCACTACAAAACCGTCTACGCATGGGAATATGCACGCCCGCTCCTGGATTTCAAGAACGGGGTCGCCGAGCCTGATGACATCCCAAAAATCGTTCGCGGCCAGATAGCTACCGAAGAGGCCCTTGCACCGAAAGCCAACCGTGTGCTGTTCTGCGATACGGATGTACTTACAACGACCATCTGGAGCGAAGTGCTGTTCGGTAGCTGCCCCGATTGGGTCCGGGAAGAGGCGAATAGACGTTACTACGACCTCTACTTGCTTCTGGACATCGACGTGCCCTGGGTTGACGATAATCAACGTTTTTTCAGAAGCACCGAAGAACGCCGGGCTTTTTTTGATCTGTGCAAACGCACATTGGATGAAAACCAAAGAGAATACGTCATCATCCGTGGAGATTGGGATAAGCGTTTGAGTCAGGCAATCGATGCGGTGGATAGATTAATCACCGGTGAAACGGATTCAATAGCCGAGCATTAGCCTACATATCCGAGAACGCGGCATGATACCGCACGACCCCACCGCCTTGCGGCGCAGCGCCTTCACGCAGCTCAAGCGCCATAAACGCCTCGTCCGGCACGTCGAACGGGCAGCTAATTCTGAATCGGCTCGCGGGCACGAAGCCGAACCTCGGGTAATAGTCCGGGTGGCCCAGCACGATCACCAGCCCGTGGCTCGCGTCACGCAACTCAGCAAGACTTTGCTCGATCAGCGCCGAACCCACACCTTGCTTTTGATATCCCGGCAACACCGCTATCGGTGCCAGCGCGAGCGCGTGTGTTTCTGCCTCTGCGCTCACGACCGCCGCCGGGCTGAAGAGGACGTGGCCGACGATCATCCCGTCGCGCTCGGCAACGAGTGATAGCAACGCACCGCCGCCCGCACGCAGCGCATCGACCAGCCTTGCCTCCGCCGGTTGGCCGAAGGCTTGTTCATTGATGTGACGGATCGCAGCCTCGTCGTGCCCCGCTTCCGGGCGTATCAAAAGCTCGCTCATGGACCGATCAACCTCCCAATCAATCGTTAACCGTGTTAAACGATCAAAAAGTGTACCCCATAGTGTAGTCAACCACTGCTTGCTGGCATCCGGCGGTTATAATAAATGAATAAAACCAACTTGGAGTGTGCCATGCGTGCTCGGTTTTTTCACAGGTATCTTTGCGCTGATCGGCGCCAACACTATCGCACGCCCAGTCCCCGCCCGACCCGGACTATGTGCGCGGCACGGTTTACCCAAGCTACGCGGACTTCAAAACGGAACTAAATAATATAGTCGCCATGCCCGCCGGCGCGGGGCGTGACACCGCGATCAACAGCTTCTTTACCACGCTCGAAGCCGCCGGGCAGGTGCCCTACGCGCAGGACAACCAGACGGCTTTTCTCTACCGCAGCAACACCGCAACCAGCGTCGCCTTCCCCGGCGACCACACCGGCTGGAGCGCTTCAGCCTCATCAGCCACCGCCACACGACTAGGGACGACCGACATCTGGATCAAGGAACTCACCTTCCCGACCGACGCGCGGGTCGATTACAAGGTCGTCACCAACGGCAACAACTGGATACTCGACCCCAGGAACCCCTTGCAGATGTGGGGCGGATTCGGGCCGAACAACGAGCTGCGCATGCCCGACTACACGTTTGCGCAGGAAACGGTGCGCCACCCCGGCGTCCCGATGGGCAACCTCACGCCCAACATCATCACCGCCAGCACGAATCTTGGCTACAACGTACAGTACCGCGTCTACACGCCCGCCGGTTACGACGCGGCGGCGATGAGCAACCTGCCCGTCGTCTACATCACCGACGGCCACGAGTTCGCCGCCGACCACCTCGGCTCCGTCGTCGTTACGCTCGACAACCTCATCGCCTCCCACGAACTGAACCCTACCATCGCCGTGTTTATCGATCCACGCGGCCCCGGTACGGGTTTCAATCGCCGCGAGACCGAATACACCGGCAACCCCGATTATGCCGACTTCGTCGCGGATGAACTCGTCACGGCGATCGACGCGGCTTACCGAACGAACCCATCACCGGCGGGACGGACGATCCTGGGTGATTCGCTGGGCGGCGGGAACTCGGCCTACTTCGGCCTCACGCGCTCCGATACGTTTGAGAATATCGCTGTCCTCAGCCCATCGACCGTCCTGGGTTTAAGCGGTGTCTACAACGCGTTCAGTACCGCGGGCCTGCAGAACGATCTGAACTTCTTCCTCACCTACGGCACGATCGGCGACGGCAACGGCGGGCCGAACCTCTTCAACATCCTCAGCAATAACGGTTACAACGTCACACGCACGACCGCGAACGAGGGCCATTCCTGGGGCAACTGGCGGGCGCCAGATCAGGACATCCTCACCGGCCTGATCGGCAGCACCGCTGATGGGCGATCCCAACGGCGACGGTTTCGTCGGCGTCGCGATCTCAACGTCGTCTTGGGCAACTGGAACGCCGGTACGCCGCCGAACACAGGCTTGGCCATCCCGGAACCCGCTTCGGTCACATGCGCGCACTGCTCACGATCGCCCTCTGCGACCGCCGCTTGCGGCTTAGCGCGCCTTAATCCGTCGGGTACACCTTCGCCATCGCCTGCGTACCGAACCCCCGCCGCCGGCCGAGGCGACGCGTTTGAAGTTCTCGTGTGCGACCGCCGTACCTCGTAATTCCACACCCAAGCTGCGCGAGACCTCGTCCAGGATGCCCAAATCCTTCAGCACCATATCCACCGCGAAGCCGGGGGCGAAGTCGCCGTTGACGATCTTCGGGCCGAGGTTTGATAGTTGCCAGGAACCGCCCGCGCGCCGCCGACCACCTCGATCATCTTGTTCACGTCCAGCCCGCATTTTTTAGCTAGTGCGATCGATTCGCAAACGCCCATCAGGCTGCACACGACCGCGATCTGATTGCAGGCCTTGCACGCCTGGCCCGCGCGCCGGCATCGCCGACGTGGACGATGTTCTTGCCCACCGCTTGCAACACCGCCATCACGCCGCTCACCGCGTCCGCCGGCCACGCCGATCATGATGCTCAGCGTCCCCGCTTTCGCGCTGACATCTCCGCCGGACACCGGCGCATCCAGCAAGCGCCACGTCTTGCTTATCTAAACGCGCAGCGAAATCCTTTGCCGCCACCGGGTTGATCGTCCAGTGATCGATGACGGTTAACCCGGCCTTCGCTTCCGTCAGCAATACCATCTTTACCGAACAAGACCGCCTCGACGTCCGGCGTGTCCGTAACGTTCACACAAATCACATCCACCGCGGCTTGCCAGCGCCGCGGGCGACTCGGCTATATGCGCCCCGAGTTTTGCCAACGGCTCACACCTCCCGGGGTGCGGTTCCACACCGTAACCTCGAACCCGGCCTTGATAAGGTTCGCCGCCATCGCGGCGCGCTCCATGATGCCCAGGCCGACATGCCCAATCCGCTTGATCGTTCCCGTCTGCGTCATCTGTAACCAAGCCCTTTCATTCGATAAACATCCCCGCCACGGCCGCGGTGCAGCTGGACGCCAGAGCCCCGCCGAGCATCGCTCGCAGCGCCAGGCGTGTCAGGTCGGTCTTGCGTTCAGGCGCAAGCGGTGTGATCCCACCGAGCTGGATGCCGATGGAGGCGAAGTTGGCGAACCCGCACATCGCGTAGGCGACCAGCTTGGCGGAGCGCGTGCTATGGAACACCGACTCGGGGTGTTGCCCGGCCTCGTTGATCGGCCCAAGCAGCGCGCCCATGTCAATGAATGCCACAAATTCGTTGATCGCGAGCTTCGTCCCGATCAGCCCGCCAGCGATCTGGCAGTCGTGCCAGTTGTCGATCCCCACACACCAGGCCAGCGGCGACAACACCCACCCGAAGATCATGGAGAGTGATAGTTGTTCCGGCCCCATGCCGAACGCTGTCTCGCCTAAGTAACCAAGCGGCCAGTTTACAAGCTGGATTAACGCGGTGAACGCGATGAGCATGGCGATGACGTTCAGCCAGAGTTTCAGGCCGTCCTGCGTACCGTTGGCGGCGGCCTCGATAAGGTTGTGCGCGGTCCGATCGATACGCAGGACAACGTGCCTGCCGGTCTCGGGCTCATCGATTTCGGGGCGGATGATCTTGGCGATAACGAATGCCGCCGGCGCGCTTAAAAGCGAAGCGGTCAGCAGGTGTGCCCCGATGTCCGGCCCGAGGATGCCGATATAAACCGCCAGCACGGACCCGGCGACGGTCGCGAACCCGCCGGTCATCAGCGCATTAAGTTCGGACATCGTCATTTTGGGGATATAGGGCTTGACGACCAGCGGGGCCTCGGTCTGCCCGGCGAAAACGTTCGCCGCCATCGCCATCGACTCGGCCCCGCTCACGCCCATGAAAAACGTCATCACGCGCGCCAGCGCCCAGATCACGACCTGCATGATCCCGATGTGGTAGAGCACCGACATCAGTGCCGAAAAGAAGATGATCACGATCAAGCCGCTTGAGGCGAAGGCGAAGATAAACCCGAGCTGGCCGTTACCTTTGGCGAGGTCGCCGAAGATCATCTCGGTGCCGCGTGTGTTGACCGCGACCAGCCTAAGAACGAAGTCTTTAGCAAGTTCCAGCGCCTCGTACCCGTGGCCCGTCCCCAGGATCAATCCTGCCAACGCCAGTTGCAGACCCATCCCCCACCCGACCACGCGCCAGGGGAAGCGTCTGCGGTTCGTGGACAAAAGCCAGGCCAGTGACAACAGCACCACGATCCCGATCAGCGCGCGGAGGTAGATCATGGACGCTAAGTGTACGGCAAAGGCAGGGAATCCGGAATAATCCAATAAACATGGGCCGCAGACCTGCAAAACCGGGCCGGGTCGTATACAGTACCCCCCGGCCCCTGCCGCGCCGGGTATCAACCGGATGCGGGGCACGCCGCCGGAAATCAATCATAACGCCATGACCCCCAGCCAAAGGATCTGATCATGCCCCGAGCCGAAGCCAGCCATATCCTCGTGAAGACCGAAGCCGAAGCGTTGGACCTCAAGCAACAGATCGCCGACGGCGCGAGCTTCGCGGACCTCGCCAAGAAGCACTCGTCCTGCCCGTCCGGCCGGGCCGGCGGCTCGCTGGGCCAGTTCAACCAGGGCGACATGGTCCCCGAGTTCGACGCCGTGATCTTCTCCGACCTGCCGATCGGCGAGGTCTCCGACCCGGTCAAGACCCAGTTCGGCTACCACCTGATCGAGGTGCAGAAGCGTCTGGGGTAAGAAACGCAACCATCAACTTAATACTTTCAGCACCACCAGCGTCTGGTCGTCTTGGGGGCGGCCGCCGGCCTCGTGGGTGCGGGCGTGTTGCATGATGGTGTCGACGGCGCAGTCGGCTTCGCCGGAGCAGGCGCGCAGGGCTTTGATGATGCCGGGTGTGCCGAAGAACGCGCCGTTGGGCGAGCGGGTCTCGGGGATGCCGTCGGTGTAGAGCGTGAGCGTGTGCCCGGGCTCGAGGGTGACGGTGGCGTCTTCGTAGGTTTCCTCGTGCATGATGCCAAGCGGGAGGCCGCCGACGGCGTCGAGTTCTTCCATGTCGATGTGGCCGTTGTTAGAAGGCTTGCGCCATAGCGGCGGCGGATGGCCGGCGCGGGAATAAGTAAGTTGGCGCGTGGCGGGGTCGTAGAGCGCGTGGAACGCGGTAACGAAGGTGTCGTAGATGCGTTTGTTACAGAGGTGTTTGTTGAGGTATTCCAGCACCTGGCCGGTGGTGTTGGGTGTCATGGGGTAGGAGGAGAGGATGGACTCGACCATCGCCATGACGACAGCGGCGGCCGGTCCGTGGCCGGAGACATCCCCGATGACGAACGCCCAGCGCCCGTCGGGCTGTTGCATTGTTCGGCTCATGGCCGTGCCCAGCGGGTGGAACGTGTAGAAGTCGCCGCCGGCCTGGTCGTAGGTCTGGTAGCGCGCGGCGAGTGAAAGCCCGGGGATCTGCGGCAATCTCTCGGGCAGGAGCGCGCGCTGAATGTTGGCGATCTTGCTGACCTCGTCCTTGATGCGCTGGTGGACCTCGCGGAGTTTCTTGGCGGTCTGCACGTGGCGAACCGTGCCGCCGACAAGGTTGCCGCGCAGCAGGCCGTCTTCCAGCTCTTTCTCGGTGTGGATATCCGGGTCTTCGCTTAGGCTGATCGCCCAGTTCAGAACCTTGCCCCCGTCGTAAAGCGGTATCGCCACGAGCGAGCGGTAGGAAGCGATCGAATCCCCGAGCACGGGGTCGTCGCGTAGATCAAAGTCCTGCACGATGACCGGCTTGCCGTGGCTGACGATCCGCCCCAACAGGCCTTCGGTGTGGACCGGCAGCGTGTGCGCGATCTGCCAGACATCATCAAGCGGGGTTTTATCGGGGTTGCCCATGATCAGGCGCCGGGTGATGCGGTACTGGCCCGGTTCCAGCCCCCGGCAGGAGAGGGAGATGTAAAGCGTCGAGCCTTCGAGCTTCGACCAGCCCTGCCCGAAAGCCTGCAGGACTTCCAACGGCTCCACCGCCTTGCTCAGGTTGGTCACCATCTCCAGCAACAACGGCAGCCGCGGGTTGTCGGGGTAATCGAGGAATCGCATGGGCTACATCATAAACTCAATGTCGGATCGTCGTGCTACTTGAAGGGCGATGGTTTTGCCGTGTAGCCTACAAATACGAGTCACAATCCAGAACGGAATACGCAGCGGCCACAGCAATTGTGACCGTACATGATCCATCTGGCATCGAACCGCTTTAGCGATCTCTTTGTCCAGATTGTCGGTCACGTCTGCAAGGGTGTACCCAAGCTCTTGTCTTAAAAACGTTTCGGCCTCCGTGTGAAGCATCCACATCCGCTCAATCGAGCATCTATGAAAGGCCTGCATCCAACACCCCGCCCCGTGGGGTATCAGAAGCTCGTCTGCTCGTGAGCTGGTGAACAGTCTTGATGATCCAGTATATAGCGTTAGAAATTCTTTACTATTCTGACCGGTATGATATAGGTACAGACAGAAATACGTCGACCCCGAGGCGTGCTTCCAGCCAACAATCCCCGATTCCCCCCGCCTGGGTTTCGTTCGGAAGCACCCTGCAAACTCAAAGCCATGCTTTTCCAGCCAATCCCCCGAGATCGTTTTCATGGCCTGCCCATACATCTTATTGATAACGTTACGCTTTGTTATCTGCACAACTGTTACAGAACTCGCCGAGCATACGCCTAATGCACCGACCATCACAATGATCAGGTAGATCAATACAAGGCCAAACAGGGTATTGACGATCACTTCAAGCGTACCCGACATATTCGCTAACCCTCAACTTTCTGGTCAGACAACCTCCAAAGCACATTTGAGCAATTTGTGGCTTTCTTCGAGGGCCTGTGGGATCACGCGTATATTGCCGACGGTCTGCATGAAGTTGACATCCCCGTTCCAGCGGGGGACGACGTGCATGTGGGCGTGGCCGGGCAGGCCCGCGCCGGCGCACCGGCCGAGGTTCATACCGACGTTGAAGCCCTGCGGGTTCATGGCCTTGCGCAGCAGCCGCACGCCAAGGTCGCACAATTCCATGAGGCCCGCTCGTTGTGATGCGCTAAGATCGCTGAGGTCGCCGATGTGGGCGTGGGGTGCGGCGAGGAGGTGGCCGTTGGTGTAGGGATAGCGGTTGAGCATCAGGACGCCTCGCTCGTCGCGCTTCAGCACGAGCATGTTTTCGAGTTGCGTATCGTCAAGCCCGTCGGCCGCGGCGTCGCAGAGGAAGCAGCCGCCCGAACCCGCGCCCGCCGGCGGTCCGGCCGCGTCGCTCAGCCCGCTGATATACGCCATGCGCCAAGGCGCCCAGAGTCGTGTGGAGGTCATGCCGAACAGCGTAGCGACTCTCCGGCCGGCCACCAAGGGCGCGGATATCCCCGTTGACTGCGTGAAACACGGGACTTGCGTGAAAATCTCGTAAAAACTCTGTCATCCGGCCCGGCCATCCTTTAGAATAAATCGACCACCGGGCACACTGGGCGGCCGGTGCATCTCTAACTTGTGAGGGCGCGACATCATGAACAATCACAGGGCGAGACAGGCGGCACCCCTGCTGCGCGATCCCATGCGCAGCAACTGTGGGCTTACGGTGGCACACGCTATTTCGGCGTTGGTCTTTACAATCAGCATGACCGGGCCGGTGCTTGCGCTGCAGACGGTGACGCTGAACTTCGACAGCATCTCGCTGGACGACCCGGACGATATCTATGTCTACTCGTCTGCCGAACGCATGGCGATCAAAGACACGCTTGAGAAGATCTATCTCAGCGACCCACTGGGCGGCCCATTCGGGATCAAGTTCGAGATATTCGATCCGCTCAGCCCGCCGATCCCGTTCACCACATCGTTCATCAACTTCAATCACGGCTTCATGGGCGGCGCGGCGGAGAAGCTGGACTTCCGCAACACGGATGATAACGATGATGTGGACATCAACGCTTTTGGCCTACTCCGCTCCTACGAAGGCGCGCCCAAGGGCCTGGACGGCGGGACGTGGACACTGCCCGAACTGACCGGCAGCGAAGCGGTGGTCATGGCAAGCGCGAACCTGGCGGCGCACGAACTTGGACACGCGCTGGGGCTTCGGCACCACGACAGCTTCGGGCCGATCGGCTCGGGCATCGGCGTGTCAGGCTCGAGTTACGACCCCGTCTATATCGGGCCGAGCGATACCAACGCCTCGTTCCATGTGATGGGGCTGGCGTCCACGGTCGCGCTGAACCCCGAAACACTGCTGAGCCCGAGCTGGCTCAGCGAGCGGTCGGCGATGAAGCTGGCGTTTAACATGGGCAGCCCGAAGATGCCGGAGACCGGTTCACCGCACGGCTCGCCCGGGATGGCGCAGGAGTTTCCTTTCGCGCCGATCTTCGTCGCCAATACCCAGCAAGGCCCGCCCGACCCGTACTACCCCGACCCGCTGGACCTGACACCGGTTGAAGGTTTCCCCGGGTTCGCCGGCGCGATCATCGGCGCGACGCTCAGCGAACCGTTCGAGGCGGACTACTACGTCTTCGATGCGCCCGCCGGGATGCGCATCACCATCGAAGCGATCTCCAAAGTCATCTACGACTTCGACCCCGCCCGCCTGCCGGACCCGGTCGACATGAAGATCGAACTGCTCAACGATACGCTCTCGCCGATCCCCTACCCCAACTCGGCCGGCGTCTCGATCAACGACAACCAGTTCGAAAGCAGCGACAGCCTGCTGCTGGACGTGGTGATCCCGACATCGGGCACCTATTTCATCGAGGTCTCCGGCTCGGGATACCCCGGCGCGGACGTAATCGGGATGTACGAACTCTACATGATGGGCTTCCCGGACTTCCCCAAACCGTTCCTCGCCGGCGACCTCAACGGCGATTGCTACGTCGGCATCGAAGACCTGAACATCGTCCTCGGCAACTGGAACGCCGACGTCACGGCGGGCGATCTCTTGTCGGGCGATCCCAACGGCGACGGATTTGTCGGCATCGCCGACCTGAACATCGTGCTGGGCAACTGGAACGCGGGCGATCCGCCGCTGCACGACGCAAACATCCCGGAGCCGGCGACGCTCGTGTTGTTAAGTGTGAGTGTTGGGCTGATGATCGCGCGCCGGCGTTAGATCACGACACGGAGAACAGGCCGGCCTCGTGATTCAGCAGCCACGCCTTGGCTTCCAGCCCGCCGGCGAAGCCGGTGAGTTTGCCGGTGCTGCCGATCACGCGGTGACAGGGGACGATGATGCCCAAAGGGTTCTGCCCGTTCGCCGCGCCTACCGCCCGGCAGGCCTTGGGGTCGCCTAGCCTGCGTGCCTGTTCGCCGTAGGTGATGGTCTGGCCGTAGGGGATGCGGCGGAGTTCCGCCCAGGCGCGCTGCTGGAATTCCGTACCCTGAGGGTTGAGCTTCAGATCGAATTGTCGCAGTTTGCCAGCAAAATAAGCCCGTAACTGCTCGACCGCGTCACGGAAAAGCTCAGCGTCTTCGACCGCGTCCTCATCCGGTGTCACCCCCCTGCTCTCGGTCTCCAACTGCACACGCTGCAAGCCACGCTCATCACCGCACAACAGGATGCGCCCGAGGGGGCTGTCGGTCCAGTTATAACGTGACGTTCGATCAGCCGTCGCTGCCTCCGTTGTAGATGTTGCCAGATTCATGGTCCTTGCTCCACAGGCTTTGGGTTACTGTGTCTTCCGCAGGGTTGCCGGATGCGACGCAAGCTGCCCGATCGCGCCGAGGTGATTCGTAAAATCATTCATGGGCCGGACGAACCGCAACAGCGTTGGTAACTCCGCCCAAGGCCCCTCGCGCGGCTCGGTAGGCTCGGCGTGCCAGTCTTCCGGGTCGTGCGCCTCGATCGCTTGTCGCACCAGCGCGGTCGCGGCATTGAGCTTACTCAGCAAATCCGTCAACGACGCCGCCGACTTCTCCGGCATCTGCTTCCCAAGCTCGGACCGAAGCAGCAAGAGTTGGAACCCGCGCAACGCGATCAAATGCTCGCCGATCTTCTGGATACTGTTGCAGCCGGAGCCGGGGTCGAGCGTGAACAGCCCGGTCGCCAACCCTTCAAACGCGAAACAGGTTCGGCTGACCTGGTTATCCAGCAGGTGCAAGAGCGTCTGATTAATCGGGTGTGGCTTCAACGCTTTGTCGGCGCTCATATCACCGATTCCTGCTTGCTCAGGCCGTGGGCCGGGCGGGTGTCGAGTTGGACGAGTTCCTGTTCCTGGATGCGTTGGGCTTTTTCGGCATCCTCAACGTTGTCGGTGTGGCAAGCGGCTTTTTTGCCCTTATGCGCGAGCTTGTGGATCTGCTCGGGGGACAGGACGCCGCGCTGTTCGAGGATCTTTTTCTGCTCGTCGGTGAGGGCGGCGGAGATTTTGGGCTTACCGCCCCCGGAACGCTCAAAGCCCTCGGCCTTGCCGGAGGCCCACTCCTGGATTTCCTTGCTGATGCGGACGCTGCACCAGTCGTGGCCGCACATGGCGCAGAAGTCGGTGTCGACGTCCAGGTCCTCATCGTGGTAGGCGCGGGCGGTGTCGCCGTCGAAGGCGAGCTCGAAGTGTTTCTCCCAGTTCAGCGCGGCGCGGGCCTTGGTGAGCTGGTCGTCCCACGTGCGCGTCTCGGGGATGCCCAGCGCGATGTCGGCGGCGTGGGCGGCGATCTTGTAGGCGATGCAGCCCTGCTTGACGTCGTCCTTCTTGGGCAGGCCCACGTGCTCCTTGGGCGTGACGTAGCAGAGCATGGAAGCGCCGTGGTAGGCGGCGTTGGTCGCGCCGATACAACTGGTGATGTGGTCGTAGCCGGGGAAGACGTCGGTAACGAGGGGGCCCAGGACGTAGAACGGCGCGCCGTGGCAGACGGCGCGTTCGAGCTTCATGTTGTATTCGATCTGGTCGAGCGGGACGTGGCCCGGGCCTTCGACCATGACCTGCACGCCCCTGCGCCAGGCGCGTTCGGTGAGCCTGCCGATCTCGATCAGCTCGGCGAACTGGATCTTGTCGGAAGCGTCCGCCAAACCACCCGGTCGGCAGCCGTCGCCGATGGAGAAGGTGACGTCATATTCACGCATGATGTCGCAGATGTCTTCCCACGCGGTGTTCATGGGGTTTTCCGCGTTGTGCGTGAGCATCCACTTGGCGAGCAGCGACCCGCCACGCGAGACCAGGCCGATCAGGCGGTTTTTGGCGAGCTTGATGTGCTCCTTGAGGATGCCGGCGTGGATGGTGAAGTAGTCCACGCCCTGCTTGGCCTGGTGTTCGACGGTATCGAGGATCGTCTCGCGGTCGAGGTCCTCGATCTTCTTGCCGATGATCATGGAGTAGATCGGGACGGTGCCGATCGGCGCGGTGGAGTTTCGGACGATGGCGTCGCGTGTGGCGTCGAGGTCGCCGCCGGTCGAGAGGTCCATGATGGTGTCGGCCCCCCACCGCAGCGCCCACTCGAGTTTTTCGACTTCTTCATCCGTGCCCGAGGAGATCGGGGACGCGCCCATGTTGGCGTTGATCTTGGTCTTGGATGCCCGGCCGATGCACATCGGGTCGAGCTTGTAGCCCAGGTGTACTTTGTTGGCGGGGATGACCATGCGCCCGGCGGCGACCTCGTCGCGGACCTGTTCCGGGGTGAGGTGCGGCTCGCGCTCGGCGACGCGTTTCATCTCGGGGGTGATGAGGCCGAGGCGCGCGGATTCGAGTTGGGTGATGGGGGTGAAACCTTCGGGGTAAGTAACGGTGCGTTCGCTGCCGTCGGATTGGGTGAAGGTGGTGGCCGCTGTGCCCACGGATGCAATATGCGAGCTTCGATCGGCTGTTGATGTGTTCCAACCTTCGGGCAGGAAGTCCCATGCGGTCCTGCTGGAGGGCTTGGGCATGCCGGGGGTGTCGGGGGAGCTGTAAGTCAGCGCGCCGGCGACACCGGGGGCAAGCTTAGGGCGGTTGGCGAAGCTGCCGGGCGTGGTGGCGGTCGGCTCGGTGCCGGGGTCGTCACCGACGGGCGGGAGCATGTAGCCGAACGGCTCGGTATTGAGCTTGTCTTCGTTAGCGGCGTGATTAGGGTTGTGTTTGATCATGGCGGGCCTTCCTTGAATAGCGGGAAGCGCTCGCGCAACCGACAGGCGGGCGTCGCTTCCCTACGCAGTTACCCCCGTTTCCGGATGCCTTACGCATATTCCGGGGGGGATGGCTGATCAGGTTCCGAGGGTTTGTCTCAGCCCCGTTGTCTACACGTCCGGGGCACCCCTAGCGAACAACAATGAGCATACGCGCCCAAGGCATGGCGGGCAAGGCGGCTTGCATGAATCAATAAGCTAAGGCCTATCAGCCTTGCTTCGCATCGCCTGCCGCATCTTTTCGGTGAACTGCCTGCTCTGGCCACGCGGGACGGTCATAATCTGCCAGTTATCCCCCGCAAGCGCCCGGCAGAGCGTGACGATCTGCCCGATGTGGTAGCCCTGGTGCGAGATAGAACGGTGGATCGCCTCATACATCGTGTGCGGCTCGTCGCGGATCGTGATCGTGACGGCGAGGTCGTCGGGCTTAAGCTGCTCGATCGCGGCAAACAGCACGGCCCAGCCTGATTCCCAGTCACGCTCGACGTCCTCACGGGATGTGTAATTGTCGATGAATTCGCCGTCCCGGTCGCGCCAGTCTTTTTCGCCGTCGCTGGTCAACAGGTCGGTCCAGCGGGAACGCATGTTACCCGCCAGGTGTTTCATGATGACGGCCACGCTGTTGCCGGCGGGGTCGGGCTGGATGCGCATCTGCTCGAACGTGATCTGCCGGATGGCGCGGTCGGCCATGTCTTTTTGAGACCGGAAGATCTTGATCGTGCTATCGAGCATCGCCCGCTGCGGGTGGTGTGGATTGCCTGACATCCGGTAAGCCTCTACTTGTTCAAAAAAGGAACGCAGATAACAATCGCGCCCGGCGGAGCGTGGCGTTTTCTGTTGAATACGGTGAACGGTCCGCCCGGTCGATTACTTACGGCTCTTGCTGCGCGGGACGGTCAGGGTGGACCATTTATCCCCGGCGAGCGTGCGGCAAAGCACGACGATCTGGCCGATGTGGTAGCCGTAGTGCGAGAGCTGGCGGTGGATCGCGCCGATAACGACCTCGGGCTCGTCACGGATGGTGACGGTGGCCGTCAGGTCCACGGCACGCAGCTTGCCAAGGCTCTTAAACAAGGTGGCCCAGCCGGCTTCCCAGTCGCGTTCGACTTCTTCCCGGCTGGTGTAGCGGTCGGTAAATTCCTCGTCGCGGTCACGCCAGGGCTTTTCGCCGTCGCTTGACATGAAATCGGTCCAGCGGGAGCGCATCGCGTTGGACAGGTGTTTCATGAGCACGGCGATGCTGTTGCTTTCCGGGTCCGGCTCGTACTGCATCTGCTCGAAACTGATCTGTCGGATCGCGCTGTCGGCCATGCGTTTCTGAGCGCGGAACATCTCCTCGGCGCTCTCCAGAACAGCACGTCCCAGCTCTTCGTGGATATCAGACATCCTTGGCGTCTCCCAGTCAGCATCGCCCCGGGGTCACGATCCCGCGGGCCCTGTCTGCAGCGGTAACCATTCTATCACATCCTGGATCGTTTGGTCCCAGTACCCCCAGTCGTGCTCCCGGCCGGGGTGCTCGCGGTAGGTCGATTCGATGCCTAAAGCGTTTAAATGGTCCCTGTAGGCCAGATTTTCGGGGTAGACGAAGTCGGCGGTCCCGCAGCACTGGAACAGGGCCGGGCGGGGGTTTCGGCTTTTCGCCAGTTCGGTGGCCAGGTGCAGCAGGTCGTTGCCCGAGCCGGGGTAGGCCGACAGGTCCCCGAAGACGTTGCGGAACTCCTCGGTCATCTTGTCGCTGACGTCCATCCGGCGGGTCCGGTCCAAGGCCCCGGACAGGCTGGCGGCGGCGCAGAACCGGTCCGGGTGGGTCAGGGCCAGCTTGAACGCCCCGTACCCCCCCATCGACAGCCCGGCCACGAAGTTGTCCTCACGCTTATCCGACAGCGGGAAGAACCGTCGGCAGACCCGGGGCAGCTCCTCGCTGACGAAGGTCCAGTACCTGTTTCCCCTGACCATGTCGGCATAGAAGCTGCGGTGGACCTCGGGCATGACCACCGCCAGGTTCTTCTTCCAGACGTACCGCTCCAGGCTGGTCTGGCGGGTCCAGGCGGCGCTGTTGTCGCCCAGCCCGTGCAGCAGGTACAGCGTCGGGTGCGGCGGGGTCATGGTCTCGCCGGGGTAGTGGTGCGCATGCGTCTTCGTCGGCTGCGGCAGGATGACGCGCATGGTCACGCTCAGCTCGAGCGAGTCGGAGAAGAATTCACAGGTGAGTAGCGCCATGTCGGGTATCGGGTGTGGAGTGTAGGGTGTGGGGTGTTATCTATGAAGCGACGCGACTTGTCGCGTCGGCTTTGCGTAACCCCATGGTAACATGATCCCATGGACCTGATCACCGCGATCAAGCCGACGCAGCGGAACCCCAAGCGGGTGACGATCCGTGTCGGCCGAAAGGTTGTAGCGACGCTCCCGATGAGCAAGGTCGAGGAAATGGGTCTGGCCATCGGGCAGGCGTGGGACGAGGCGCTGGCCCAGCAGGTCGCGCAAGCGGGCATGTACGACAAGGCCCTGCGTCAGGCGATGAACCGGCTGAACCGCCGGGCGATGAGCCGACGCGACCTGGACAAGAAGTTGCAGGGTTTGGAGTACGAGCAGGCCGTGCGCGAGCAGGTGCTCGACCGGCTGACCGAGATGAAATTCCTGGATGACGAGGCATACGCCCGGGCGCTGATCGACTCAACACTCCGCCGAAAGCCCGCAGGCCCGCAGCTGCTCCGGCAAAAGCTCTACCAGAAAGGCATCGGCCGATCGCTGATCGAGAAGCTCGTCGGTGAGGCGACGGACGCTCAGGACCTTGCCCCCGGCGCGGTTGAACTGGCACGCAAGAAGCTCCGCTCGATGCAACGTCTGGACATCGACACCCGCAAACGCCGGCTCTACGGCCTGCTCGCCTCGTCGCGGCTTCAACCCTGATACCATCTGCAGCGTCATGGCCGAGTTGGCGGATGAGCTGTCGGCGGGATGCGAGACGGATTTTGATTAGCCGCCCAGACACCAAACCTGAGATTGCTGATTCCTATTGAACAGGCTGCCGTTTTGCCTTTAATCACGGTATGGTTCGGCTGCATCTCTGATCGAAGCATCTATGGTCGCGAGTTGTTCGTCTGTAATCCGGCTGGCAGTCTGCTTGAGCATGTCATTGAAGTAAGTGAAATCGTACTCGTTCGTTGGGAAGACGGTGTTTCCCTTGGGGCCGACAGAAATCATCAGTTTATTGCCGTCGGCGTCGAGAACCGCGTACCAGGGAATGCCGCCGGGCTTGTCGGCGACGAGTTTGTCGCCGAATTCTTTGCCGCCTGTCATGCGACTAAGATCGATCTTGACCATCACATAGTCCTGCGACAGGATCGATGCAACTTCTTCACGGTAAAGAAAATCCTCAAACCGGTGACACCAGCCACACCAGGGCGCACCCAGATGGACAAACACACGCTTGTCCTCGGCTTTGGCTAGGGCCAGGGCGGCTTTATACACGTCCTCGGCGACCTGGGGCAGCGGCTTCCATTCGGTCAGGAAAGCAAGCACTTTATCAGGGTCATGCCCGTTATTGACCTCGAAAGGCACCGTGCTCTGGTTGATGAGTACACTCCCGTCCGCGTCGAGGACGGTCAGGTACGGATAGCCGTCGGGTTCTGCGTCGTATCTGGTGAGCAGGCCCTGATTGTTCTGGATATCAACCATGACCATGACGTACTCGCTTCGTAACGTATCGTGGAGTTCTTTGTTGTCCTGCAAGCAGTCGTGCAGCCGCCAACACCAGCCGCACCAGTTGCCGCCATACATAAGCAGGACGCGCTTGTTGTCGCGTTGAGCGACCTGAAGCGCCTTGGCGATCTGGGCCGGGGCGTCGGCATCGGGGTGGTAAATCGGCTCACGTTCGGCTGCATCCTTTTTCGCCGCTTCCCCCGCCACCGCGATACCGGGCAGGATTGAGACAACCAGCAGGAGGCCAATAACTGATCGGAATGATTTCATAGCCATGCTCCGGTTAGATACGGGTGCTTGCACAGACCAACGCTCGGAAAGAAGACGTGCATGCAGCAACATTGTTTCAACCCGGTTGATCAATCGGCTGCTTTTTCTTTTCCACAAGCCGGATTTTCTCAATGCGCAGGTTCTTATCGACCGCCTTGGCCATGTCGTAGAGCGTCAGGCAGGCGACGCTCACCGCGGTCAGGGCTTCCATCTCGATGCCGGTCTTGGCGGTGATCGAGGCAGCAGCGGTGACGAGCAGGCGGTCCTCGGCGGCGCGGCCGAAGTCGATCTGCACGTGGTCCAGCGGCAAGGGATGGCACAACGGAATCAGGTCCCCGGTCTTCTTCGCGGCGGAGATACCCGCGACCCGCGCTGCCAGGGCCTCACCCTTGGGTAGCACTCGGCACCCTCGACGCCGGTCAGGCGATCGAGCGCCGAGGGCCGCGACGAACTGACCCGACACGATGGCGGTCCGCCGCATCGGCGGCTTGCCCCCCACATCCACCATCCGCGCTTCCGGCCCTGTGCATCCAGATGACTTAATTCTTTGGCCATCGTCATTGTAATACGCCGGACAGAACTGGTTTAACCATGAAGGCGAGAGCATAGAAGAGGAAAAGATTAGGAATGTAGACAGGATGACAGGATTTGCAGGATCCAGAACCGGGGACAGTCATCCTGTATCCTGATAATCCTGTCATCCGTCTACATTCTTCATTTCTTCGCGGCTCTTCGCCCTTCGCTGTGGATTTCTCTTGACATCAACCCACCCCGGCCAATACTATGTATTACATAGTGTGTCATACCAGAAAGGTGGTTTTACCATGAAGCTCCGGCGGGAGCTGATGCGGGGCAGCGGGCGGGTGGCGGTTTGAAGCTGCTGGAACGCGGGGAGATGTGGCTACGAGCTGGTCAAGGCCCCTGGCAGACCGCAGCGACGGCGTGCTGGCGATGGGGCAATCGACCCTGTACCGATATACACAACCTCGAAGCCAAGGGCCTGATCGCCAGCCGGCAGGACGCCGCGGAGAACGGCCGGCCCCGCAAGTACTACAGCCTGACCGGCAAAGGCAAAACGCCTCGCCTATGACACCGATCAATGGCGGGCCGTGACCGCGGCGATGGCGTCGCTGGGCATCACCACGAACCTCCAAGGGGCGTAACGATGAGCAGCACAACCTTCCGACGCCGGCTATGGAAAACGCCGATGCGCGACCTGGTCCGTGGGCGTACCGGCAGGCTGGATATCGAACAACTGCTCGAAGACGCGGACCTTCCCGCACCGACGGCAAACAAAGTACGCAACGTCGTTAAGCGCTGCCGCGGCTGTGGCGGCTGGAAAAAGTTGATGTCGCGCATGAGCTGATCGCTCACTTCCTTGACGGGCCGGGAAGCCGGTACGCCGATGGATGAGCTGCTCGGGTCCTTCGGCGATGAATTGCAAACCACGCCGAGCTCATCCGCCGGGCGAAGGAAACGGCAGCGGCCATATGTCTGGCATGTGTTCGCGTGGGCACGGCTGGGGTTTGCCGTAATCATCGGCGTGTATTGCTTGACCGCCTTGTATCTGTTGACCGGTTCGCCGGATATCAAGACGGATTACCTGGCGGTGCTTAACCGTCAGGCGACGGCGGTGCCCGCCGACGAGGCGGCCTGGCCGGAAATACCGGGAGGCGGCTGCTTGAAATGAACCTGTTTGAGCAGCAGAATGGGACACGCCATCGCCTTATTACCGTGAGAAGCTCGAATCGGACCCGGAAACAATCAACGAGTATGAATCCGGCCCCCCGTACAAGATGAGTCAATCGCAGCGGCTCGAAAAGTCGCTAAGTCCGGATGATCCGGGCTGGCATGCAACGGTCGAATTCCTGAATGAGCACCAACAAGCGCTTGCCCTGATCCGCGAGGGCGCTTCGCTGCCGGGCCTGGGTTTCGAGGTCGGGTTTCCGGACGATTATACGTCGCAGGAACTGCATTTATTTAACATGCAAGCAGACCCTGACTATCTCAAAGCCGAGCAAGCCAAAAATTTCCGCGATCCTGACCGGGCATTGATCGGTGTGCTGCTGCCGCACTTGGGTCCGATGCGGAACTTAGCCAAGTTACTCGCCGCGGACGCCGAACGTGCGGCGATGGTGGGAGACGGGGATACCGCGCTTGCGGATGCCCTCGCTATCCAGAGGATCGCCCAACACGCCAATGAGCACCCACTGCTGATCGACGGCTTGGTGTGCCTGTCGATTCGCAAGCTGGGGTACCGCACAGTCCAGCGGGTTCTGATCAGCCACCCAGACCTCTGGCATGACTCACAACTGCGTGACCTGGCACACGCTATAGCGGCGCAGAATGTTTCACTAGAAGCATGGTTTAACACCGAGCGACTGTGGTTCTACGACTTTCTGCAAAGAACGTACACCGATGACGGAGCCGGGGGCGGGCAGATCACGAAGCAAGGGATCGAAGACTTAAAAACTTATGGTTCACCAGAAGACCCGTTCGGCCTGACCCCATCCAGCCCCCTTGTGATAGCCGGGCTGCCGGCCGCTTCGGTGATTGTTGCGCCGCGCGGTGAGATGAAGCGTATGTATGACAACCTGATGGACCAAGCCACTTTGGACGGGCAAAAGCCGTTGTGGCAACGCGGTGACTCGCCCGACCTTGATGAACGTGTGGAAGCTATAGCCTCGTCAAATTTCACAAGAATGCGTTACCTGCCAATCGTGCTGTACATGCCGGCCTTGTCGTCGGTCAGTAAGACCGTCGAATATGACCTGGGCACCCGCGAAGGCGTGATGATCGGGATCGCGTTGACCTTGTATCGTCGGCAACACGGCGACTGGCCGGCGACGCTGGATGTATTGGCCCCGACATATCTGCCAACCGTTCCGGTGGATCGGTTGACGGGCAAGGCGTTGTGTTATGTCGTGACCGATGACGGGCCGGTGGTGTACAGCGTCGGGGTGGACGGCGATGATGACGGGGGTCGGCCGCCGATCGACTCAAAGGGTGACATCAACAACAAGAACGCTTCGCCTTATCACTGGACACCTGACCTGAGAGCTGAACGTGAATACGACGGCGACTGGGTCCTGTGGCCGGTACCGGAAGAGAAGCGATAGGTCATTGATCCGTATCAAGCCCACGGCCTCAGGGTCGTGGGAAAGGGGTGTTCTAAAAGTGTGTGGTCCCGGCCCCGGAGGGGCCGGGCTTTGAGGGAGCGCGCACAATGATCGGGTTGGTACAATCCCGGCATGAAGCGAACCCCCCGGATAGCCCTACTGCTGCTGACCGTCCCGTGTCTGTCTGTTGTTGGTTGTGTGCAGCGGACGATCTCGATCACAGAAGAGTGAGCCGAAGCGGCGGCTGGTGTTTGCAGACTGACGAGGAGGTCGGGCGGACGCCGGTGACGGTGCCGTTTACGTTTTTACACGGCGTGTACGACGTGCGGATGGAAGGCCGGGGGGGTATCACCCGCTGTGGACCCAGCAGCAGGCTAAAGGCCCCCTGGTGGGAACGCCGGGGGTAGCAGGCCTGATGGCCGAGGCGGTGCCGCCGGGAAGCTGAACTGCGCTGGCACTTCACGATGGACGAGCAGCCCCGGCCAAAGGAGATCGACGCGGACCTGCTGCTGGATCATGCCAAGCAGTTACGTGCGGCGACGGACCAGAATGCGGCTGAGGCGGTGCCTGAAGCGACAGAGTGATTCGGGGATTTCATACATATTCTGCGCATAAGAAAAGCCCACGTTCGGTGAACGTGGGCTTCTTTGTTGTTGAAGTGATGTAATCGGTTGAAGGTTCGATCAATCGCGCTGGCGGGCGACATTCCGGCGGTGGCACCCATTGCCATTAGCACGAGGCTGGCGGGTTCGGGGACGGTGCCGTTGAAGTATTGCATCGCCAGGGCGTAGGCGTCCTGACCGATCATGGAGCCATCATCCGGCCGGGCAGGTCGTCGGGCGTGACGTGGATGCCGCCGAACAACCGCGACAGCCCGGCCTCGTCGGCCGCATCGAAGAACGTCGCCCACTGCAGGACGATATCGACATCGGGCCCGCCCTCGAACTCGAGACGAACCGGCCGGGATCACGTGCCATCAGCCCGCCGGGGGAAGTACTCTGCCGGTCATGGCCGCGAGGACTTCCGCCGCGGACCGGCTGAAGGTGCTGTGGCCCGAGACGTAACCGGCGAACGCGGGCGTGACGAACGTGCTGCGCTGGTAAGGCAGCCACTCGATGGCGCGGATCCATTTGACGCCGCCGATCTCGTTCTCGGTATCCTCCGGCTCACCGGACCAGGCGAAGATGGCGATCTCGCCCTCGTGCCCGAACAGGTGCTCGTGACGCCCGCCGGGGGCCGTGGTTTCATTGGTGATCACTTCGATCAGACCCGGCTCAAGCGGCAGGCCTTCGGGGTCGTAGCTCGGCCCCAACGGGTCAGAACTCTGCCCCAGCCCCGCCCATGTAACGGATCATCGAGATCAGGCGGGTATAGTCGTACGCGCCCCTTGTGGTTCCAGGCGGCAACGGCGGCGTCGTGCACGGCCCCGTTGAGCGAAGTAGGTCTTGACGTCCCATTCCAGGTCACTGACAACCGGACCGACCCCGCCGATACGTTTCTCAAAGGACGGGTTGTCCGCCAGGTCGTTGGCGAGCGTGTTCCAGTGACCCGGGGGTGTTTCCGGAGTGCCGGGCCGTCGGCCGAGAACTCAGCGATCGCACGGCCGTAATCACCCATGTTGACGACGTTCGAATCGTAGGGCAGACCGGTTACGGGGTTCACGCCATGCCCCGTGCCGTCACGGGTCCCTAAGGGGTTGTTGCCGTACACCCCCGGCGAAATGTCGATCATATTGCCCAGCGTCGGGTCGAGGTAGCTGCTCTTGCGGATCACCTCCACCGCGTTGGCTTTGAACGCGGCATCACCCCCGTTAACGAAGTCACCGAGCTGTGGCGGCGCGCCCAGGTCGTGGTAGACATCCGTGGGGCTGGCCTTGCTCATGGCGAAGGGGGTGACGTCGCCCCAGTTAGGCCCGATGAAGGTCTGAACAGCCTGCCCGATGACGATGCCGTTCTGAAGCACCAGGTGGTCGAACGCCAACGGCTGCCAGCGGTTGGGGTCGAACATGGTCGTGCCGGGCAGGTCTTTGACCATCGGCGGGTTGACCGGGAAATAGCCGGAGGTGTCGGCGTAGTTGTCCTGCTCGTTGGCGCCGTCGGTCGAGCCGAAGTTGATAATGGTCTCGGCGATGCGGTTGCCCAAGGCGGCCGGTGAGTTGCCGACGGTCGAGGTGAAGGTTTTGTCGTAGCCTAGCGTCCATCTGGGCGTCAAACGCGGCCTGCGAGGTTGCGCGGTCCGCCCTGGAAGCGGTGCTTGAGGATGTTGTACGCGGCGTAGCTGATCGCCTCGTTGCGGGCTGCCTCGATATCGGCGGCGGTGGCCGATTCGTGGTGCAGGTACTGGACGCTGGTGGCATCGAAAGCCGACCACGCGTCGTACATCCCCGCCGAGAGATGGAACAGGTTACGTGCGTGTACGGTAGGCCGAGGGCGTATCAATACGGATCGCGTCGAGCAGTTGCTCGTCCCAGATCCGGGCTACGGACTCGGCTTGGACGGTCGCCGATGACAACAACACCAGCCCCGCGCCAAACACAGCCACGACTACAGACACACGCCCAGCGGCGCGCTTGCGAAGAAATGTGGAAATCACCCCAGCCTCCCAGTATAGGTGCCTGAAGACACCCCTCCATTTACGTCTAATCAGTATGGCACCCTAAAGGGTGGGAAGTCCAGCATTATTCGTGGTATTAGTCGATGTAATGTTTATTCACGGCCCTTCCCAGACGGCCCAGTTTCACGGGTATACCACCCGCCGTCGGTGTCCCTGACCCGGCGGCGCCAGGTATCCTGTCGCACGATGCACGAACCGATCAGGTTCCAAACCGGCCAGGAGGCCCAACGACGCCGGCGAGGCGGAGCCGGGACCGGGCGTGCGCCCTAAACACCTGGACCTGAAAAAAGACACCGCCCTGACCATCCAATGGTCGGATGGCCGGCTCTCGATCTACCCCATCGCCTACCTCCGCAAGCTCTCCCCCTCGGCCGAGGCCCGGGAATTGCGCAAGGAGATGGCCCGCAATCCTTTGACCGTCTTGCCGGCCGGAACCGGCACCGAAGGCCCACTGACCGCTGTAGGCCTCGACCCCGTCGGCAATTACGCGGTCCGCATCCGGTTTTCCGACGGCCATGAGACCGGGATTTACTCCTGGAAATACCTCCGCGAAATCGACCCTAACAAGCCCACAAAGCCCGATGAACCCGGCGTTTGACGCGCCTTGCCGATCGACTATAAAGACCGTCCCGCACCTCCCAGACAAGGCCCCCTTATGCGTACCATCGCCAAGCTCTTCGGACAGTCCCCGATCGTCCCGCTCCAGGCCCACATGGAGAAGGTCGCCCAGTGCGTCGAGAAGGTTACGCAGATGTTCACAGCCCTGCGCAAGGGGGACCAGGCGGCGATCGAGACACTGGCTGCGGAAACCTCCAAACTGGAGTACGAGGCCGACCAGATCAAGCACGACATCCAGAACCACCTGCCCAAGCGGCTGTTCATGGCGATCGACCGGTCCCGGATACTGGACATCCTGGGCGTGCAGGACAACATCGCCGACAAGGCCGAGAACATCGGCGTGCTGCTGACGCTCAAAGCACTGACCATGCCCGACTGGCTGTCCGCGGACTTCGACGCCTTCCTGAATAAGAATCTTGAATCCTTCCAGGGCGCTCGGGAGATTATCGACCAGCTCGATGAGCTTCTGGAAAGCGGCTTCGGCGGTGAAGAGGCCGAGCGCGTGCTGCGGATGGTCGAACGGGTCGCCCACACCGAGCACGAGGTTGATCTTCTGCAACGGCAGCTACTAAAAAGCGTGTTCGCCAACGAATCGAGCCTGTCGACCGGTGACTTCTTCCTGTGGACCAAGCTATTCAAGCAGGTCAGTGACCTGTCGAACCTGTCCGAGCGTCTGGCGAACCGGGTCCGCCGGACCTTGGAACTGAAGAATTAATGCCACGTCCCGACTTTTCCCCCTACCCCCTGCGACGAAACAGTTGATCCGGAGACCTGATGGGCACTGAAGCGATGATCCTCACCGGGCTGGCGATGGCCTTCGGGCTGTATATGGCCTGGAACATCGGCGCCAACGACGTCGCCAACGCGATGGGCACAAGCGTCGGCTCGGGTGCGCTGACGCTCAAGCGGGCTGTCATACTCGCGGCCATCATGGAGTTCGCCGGCGCGTTTTTCATCGGGCCGCACGTCACCGAAACCGTCCGCCAAGGCATCATCGATATCGAGATGTTCAAGGTCGATCCCGACGGAGCGCGCATGCTATGCTTCGGCATGCTCGCGTCGCTGCTGGCCGCCGGGGCCTGGCTGCAACTGGCGTCCTACTTCGGCTGGCCGGTCTCCACCACGCACTCGATCGTCGGCGCGATCGTAGGGTTCGGCTGCGTCTACGGCGGTGTGCATACCGTCGACTGGTTCGGCGGCGGGGGTTTTAATATCCTGACCATCCTAAGCGGCAAGGGCGGCGTCGCCTCGATCGTCGCCAGCTGGGTGGTCTCGCCGCTATTGTCAGGCACGATCGCTTATTTCGTTTTCCGCTTCGTCCTCAAACGCGTCTTTTATCAGCCCGACCCGGTGCAAGCGGCGCGGGTGTGGACGCCTTGGATCGTGTTCGTCGTGATGGTCACGATGATGCTGGTGCTGTCGTTCAAGGGGCTAAAGCCCTTCTGGAAAGACAATTTCGGCCTTAAGCCGCTGGACTTCTGGCCTTTGACCATCGGGCTGAGCGCGTCGGTCGTCAGCGGGATCGCCGGCGCGTTAGTCTCTATGCGGCTGGTGCGGAAGGTCAAGGCCGACGACCCGGCGCTGGCGCGCCTCCAGGCCGACCTCTACACCGCACGTGCCATGAGCAAGGCCCTGATGCACCTGCGCCGCGTCCGCAGCACCGCCGTCGGCGAGGCCCGCGACCAGGCGCAGCTCGCCCTGGACGAAGCCGAAAAACTCTACAAACAGGTCCGCGACCGCACACGCGGCAACACCGACAGCCACATCTACCACAACGTCGAACGCATCTTCATCTACCTGCAGATCATCAGCGCCGGGTTCGTCGCGCTGGCGCATGGGTCTAACGACGTCGCCAACGCGATCGGCCCGCTGTCGGTCGTTGTCGAAACCGCCCGGGAGATGAAGATCCCCGAAACGACCTCCGTGCCCATGTGGGTGTTGGGCATCGGCGGCGTGGGTATCGTCATCGGGCTGGCGACCTGGGGCTGGCGTGTCATGCAGACCGTCGGCAAGCGGATCACGGGCTGACCCCTCCCGCGGGTTCTGCGCCGAGTTCGCTGCGGCACTGACGATCTGATCGCCGGCCGCGTCTACAAGCTGCCGATCTCGACCACGCACACGCTGGTCGGGGCCGTGCTCGGGGTGGGCCTGGCACGCGGCATCGGGGCACTTAACCTCAACACCATCCGCGACATCATCGCCTCCTGGATCATCACCATCCCCGCCGGCGCCGGCCTGGCGATCCTGTTCTTCTACGGCCTGCAGATGGCGTTTGGGTAATGTGCAATGTTTGATCTTCGATCATCGATGTGCCGGGGCTCGGCTTCCTAACACAGATTTAACATCGCACGTTGGGCATCGAACTTCACTAGACTATCCCCATGCAACTGTACGTTTTCCGGCACGGGATCGCCGACGCCGCCGAACAGGACATGCTTGATGCCGATCGGCCCCTCTCGCCGTTGGGCTCCGAACGCACCCTAGCCGCCGCACGCGGCCTGGCACGGTTCGCCGACCGGCCCGATGTCATCCTCACCAGCCCCAAAGACCGCGCACGCCAGACCGCCTGCATCCTCGCGGACGTCTTCGACCTGAACCCGGTCACTTCGGATGTGCTCGCCGAAGGCCCCGCACTGGACGTCATCCACATGCTCCGGGCGCGCGATGAGCAGCGCGTCATGATCGTCGGCCACGAACCGACCCTAAGCGGCGTGATCGAAACACTCTGTACCCAGAAGAATCTGCCGGGCTTCATCGAACTGAAAAAAGCCGCCTGCGCCCTGATCGACGCGCCGCTTCACCCGGAAGACCCCCCGGGCCCGGGAAAACTGAAATGGTTACTGCCGCCACGCGCGCTCCGCGCACTGGGTGAGGCGGAATAAAAACCGCGGGTAACACAATCAAACCTCTACGCAGCGACGCGACTTGTCGCGTCACGGCGATCCGCGATCGCCCGCTAAACGCGACTTAAAATTACGCGTTCTGCTTCGCATACGCATCGATCTCCTCGCGCGTCACCTGCAGCCACTCGAGCATGTACTGGTCGTAGATGTCCTGGTGTGCATCGTTGGAGAAATCCAGGCGCAGCTCGTTGATCACCTTCGTGCCCTGCCTGATCCATTCGTTCCAGGTCTGCTGGCCGAAGTGGTCGTAGATGAACTTGCCGACCGGGCCGCGCATCGGCGGGTCGGCCAGCCGGGCCTGGGGCTGGCCCGAACGTCGGTCCAGCACGGTGTCGCCCGACGCCTCGACCTCTTGCTTACGGGCCGCGGCGTCCTGGACCTCGGGCAGCGGCAGGCCGACCTTCTCCAGCAGTGAGCCGATCGCTCTCTGCGGCATCACGTCCCCCCGCTCCGCGGCGACCTTGTACCCCTCGGTCAGTACGGGCCCTGCCTCGCCGTCCCGGCCCATCTTGATCAGGACCTGCCCACGCAACTGATAAGCCCGGCTCATGCCGGGGTTCATCTCGATCGCCGCGGCGAAAGCGGCGCCAGGCGTCCTCAAGCCGCTCGGCATCGCCCTTGAGGCGTTGCCGAGGCTGAAAAAGGCCATGTCATCCGGCGCCTCGCGGGCCATCTGCTCCCACTGGGCGATACGTTCTTCGGTCGTTGTGCTCATAGCTGATAGCATAGGCGACTTTCACCGCAAGCCAAGTCAGGGGCCCGCACGATGCCGATCGCGACATTTCATGGATAGGACGGCCCCATGCTCGTGCACTCGACGGCCTACCTGCGTGAGCATTTGGGCGGGGTGAAGATCGATGGGACTTAGAGCCGTCATCGCGGTGCTGCCCGCGCGCGCTGCCGGCCGACGGCTGCTGGAGTTATTGGTCGGACAGGCACAAGCCGACGGCAAGCACTGGTCCCGCCACAGATCGTCTGGCCAACGGGCAACCTGCCGGAGCTTCTATACGAACCCACGGGCATGATCGCCGGCGACCTCGACGAACACCTCGCCTGGATCACAGCATTACGGTCGATGCCGTCGGCTGACCTCGCCCCGCTGCTGCCGCACCCACCGGACGCGGACGACCTGCCGGGGTGGTGGGCGTTTGCGAAACAATTGCGCCGGCTGCGCGACGACCTCGCCGGGCACCGCATGCGATTCGCGGATGTGCCCCGCTTAAGTGTGCAGCGCGGGATCGATCTGCGTGGCGAAGAGCGCTGGCAAGTGCTGGACACGGCCGAACGATCGTTCCTGGATACCCTCAATACGCTTGGCCTCACCGACCGACACACGCAACGCCTCGACGCGATCACTGGCAAACGCTGCGCTTGCGATGAATCAACACACATCATCCTGATCGCCACGCCCGACCTCAACGACACCGCGGCCGCGATGCTCCGCCAGCTCGGCGACTGTGTGACCGCGCTGGTGATGGCCCCGGAATCGCACGCCGACGGCTTCGATGATCTGGGCGTATTCAAAAAGGATTACTGGACAGCGCAGCCGGTCGAACTAATGCCCGAGCAATTCCGTTTCGTCGGGCGGAGCATCGACCAGGCCGGCGCGGTGGTCGATGTGATCGCCGAAGCGCAGCAAACAACAGACAACCTCAGCGCCGATCAAGTAACGGTCGGGCTGGGTGATGAGCGTTTCGTGGGCCCGGTGCGCCGCCGACTGGGTCTGGCCGGGATCCCCTACCGCGCCGCCGCCGGCACACCGGTCGCACAGTCCCGTCCCGCCCTGCTCCTGCGCGCGCTTAGTCGGTTCAAACAGGAGCAGCGCTTCGATGCGCTGGCCGAGCTGATGCGCCATCCTGATATCGACGCGTACCTCCGAAAGCACGACGACGGCGACACCGGGTCCGCCATCGGCGACTGGCTTTCTCTGCTGGACCGGTACGCCACCGACCACCTGCAGGGCCGACTGACCGACAACTGGCTGGGCGAACCCGACCGCCAACGCCGACTCAAAGCGCTGCACGACCTTGTCATCGCCCTGCTGCCGCATCACCCCGCCCAGCGTCTGCCCCTGCCGCGATGGAGCGAGCCGATCGCCCACGTACTGCGGCAGGTCTACGCCGACAACCCGCTCCGCGAGCACGTGCCGGACGAACACCAACTGGCTCTATCGCTCGAACAGATCGCCCAACGTTTGCGCGAACAGGCCGAATTAAACGAAGATTCTCCCACCTGCCCGCAGGTCACCGCGTCGCAAGCGATCTCGCTGACACTCAGCAGGCTGGCCGACGCCGTGATCGCCGATGAACACGACGGCCCGGCGGTAGAACTATTGGGCTACCTCGAACTCGCACTCGACGATGCGCCGGTGCTGGCGATCACCGGCATGAACGAGGGGCATATCCCGTCCTCACGCACCGCCGACGCCCTGCTGCCGGACTCCGTGCGGTCCGGCCTGTCGATGCACGACAACGACCACCGCTACGCACGCGACCTGATGCTGCTAAACGCCATCACGCACTCACGCCCGACCGTACGCCTGATCGCAGCGCGACGCACGGACCAGGGCGACCCGCTGACGCCAAGCCGGCTGCTGCTCGCCTGCGACGATGAAACATTGGTAAGCCGCGTCCGTGCATTTTTCGCCGATGAGGACACGGCCGACACGCCGCGTCCCGCCATAACCGCAGGCGGCACAAACCGCGTCCTGATCCCCACCCCCCCCC
>JAWKTA010000048.1:0-40968 GCA_041402025.1 Phycisphaerales bacterium
GACCCACTGACGCCCAGCCGGCTGCTGCTGGCTTGCGACGATGAAACTTTGGTAAGCCGTGTCCGCGCGTTTTTCGCCGAAGAGGACGCGACCGAAACACCCGCTACACCTATTACCGCTGGTGGCGTGAACCGCTTCCTGATCCCCAAACCCATCGCCGCACCGACACCGATCGACACGCTCTCCGTCACGGCATTCCGGGCGTACCTCGCCTGCCCGTACCGGTTTTATCTGCGCTATGTGCTTAGGCTGGAGGTGCTGGACGATAAGGCCGTGGAGATGGACCCGATGTCGTTCGGCACGCTCACGCACAAGGTGCTGCAAGCCTTCGGCACCGGCGAGATGCGTGACGAGACCAACCCCGACCACATCGCCGGCTTCCTCAACGCGAGCCTCGATCGGATCGTGACCGAACGCTTCGGCAACGACCGCCGGCCGGCCGTACGCATCCAGGCCGAGCAGCTGCGCCAGCGTCTGGATTCTTTCGCAAAAGTCCAGGCCGGCCTGACCCGGGAAGGCTGGCGGATCGAATACGTCGAGCGGGAACTATCCGCCATCGTCACCGTGGATGGCAAACCGTTTACGATCAAGGGCAAGATCGACCGCATCGACCGCCACGACACGCTGGGCTACCGCGTCTACGACTACAAGACCGGCGACAAGGAAAACAAACCCGAAGCAAACCACCATACCGGCGGCGATGATCGCAAGTGGACCGATCTGCAACTGCCTTTGTACCGCAACCTGTGCGCGGAGTTGGGCATCACCGACGGGGTCGAGCTGGGCTACTTCAACCTGCCCAAGAAACTGGACAAAGTCGGTCCGGTTTTTGCCGAGTGGGATGAAGCCGACCTGGCCGGCGCATACGCAACGCGCGACGCGGTGATCCGCGCATTGCGCGAGCAGAAGTTCTGGCCTCCGAGCGATGCGCCGCGCTACCCCGACGGGTTTGAAAGGTTGTGCGCCGACACGGTGATGCAGCGGCCGGCGTTGATCCATTCAAGCGGTAACACGGGGGGTGCGCCATGAGCCAAGGCAGCAATATCCCCGGCTGGCCCGACGAGTCCCCGCACCTGCTGATCCGCGCCTCGGCAGGCTCCGGCAAGACGTACCGGCTCAGCTCGCGCTACCTGCGCCTGATCCGCCGGGGCGCGAAACCGGAAGCCGTGCTGGCGACGACCTTCACGCGCAAGGCCGCCGGGGAGGTGCTCGGCCGGGTCATCACACGCCTGGCGGACGCGGTCGTGGACAACGACAAACGCGCCGAATTATCCAGCGCCATCAGCGGTTCGGTACTCTCGAGCGATGACTGCATCGATATGCTCCGCACACTGTCGCGCTCGATGCACCGGCTGTTCATCTCCACGATCGACGGATTCTTCAACCGCGTCGCGCAGAGCTTCAGCCACGAGCTGGACCTGCCGCCGGAGCCAGTATTGGTCGACGAGTCGCACCCGTCGGTCGCCCTGCTGCGCGAGGAAGCGATCAAGGCGATGCTGGGCGAAGCGACGGACACGGACGAAGACCTGCAATCGCTGGTCACGCTGCTGCGCCAGTTCCACCACGACCACGCCGCGCGGAGCGTCACACAGGCCCTCGACGGCATCATCACGCAGACCTATGAGGTCTACCGCGAAGCGCCGGAGGGCGAAAAATGGTCTCGGCTCGAACCCGTCGGCAAGCTGGATGACGATGAACTACGACGGGCCATTACGAACCTCACCGAAGCGGCCGAGTCACTTCCTAAGAACGGGCACTGGGTCAAAGCCTTTGCAAGCAACCGGGAAACGGCCTTAACCAAGACGTGGGACCTCTTCATCAAAGCCGGGCTTGCCGGTGCCATCGCGTCCGGGAAAACCTCGTTTCAGCGGCTGGAAATCACCGACTTCTGGCAAAACGTTTTCAAGCCGCTGATCGCACACGCCAAAGCGGATTTGATCGAACGCGTCGCGCTTCAAACGATCGCCACGCACGACCTGCTCGGTCGGTTCGACAAACACTACACCGAGCTGCGCCGGCGTCAAGGCATCCTGCTTTTCAGCGATCTGACGTACAAGCTTGCACGGGAACTACCCGCGCTGGGAGACGATGTGTTCGAGGACGTGTATTACCGGCTGGATGGCCGGGTCACGCACCTGCTGCTCGACGAGTTCCAGGATACGAGCCTCGCGCAGTGGAAGGTGCTCAGCCCGATCGCGCACGAGACGCGCGCGGTCGCGGATGGCGGCCGGAGCCTGCTCGTAGTCGGTGACGCCAAGCAGGCGATCTACGGCTGGCGCGGCGGCGTGGCGGAGCTGTTCACCGAGCTTGAACAGGAACTGATGCTCGAAGATCAGAACCTTGAAACGCTGGCCGAAAGCTACCGCTCAAGCGGGGTCGTGCTGGACGCGGTGAACCGGGTCTTTGCTTCGTTGGGTTCCAACTCGGCTCTGCAAAAAGACGCAGAGTACGGCGGAACGCTGGCGGCAGAACTTCCAACCCCACCTAAGCCCAAACGCGACCTGCCCGGGCACGTCACGCTCGAAACCTCAACGCCCTCTGCCGGACCGGACGACGATGAAGGCGATAGCGACGGCGATGACTCTGACAACGCCGAGCTGCTGGCCTACGGCGCACACGAGCGCTATGTCGCCGAGCGGGTCAAGTGCTGTACGAACGCGAAGGCGGTGCCGGGTCGATCGGCGTGCTGGTCGGCACGAACAAGGCGGCGTCACGGCTGATCTTCGAGATCGGACGGTTGGGCCTGCCGGTCAGCGGCGAGGGCGGCGGCTCGGTGACGGACAGCCCTGCGGTGGCGGCGGTGCTCTCGGCATTGACGATGGCGGACCATACCGGCGACACCGCGAGCGTGTTTCATGTGCTCAACTCGCCGCTGGCCGAAGTGGTCGGGCTTACCTCCAACGAGCCGGCGCACGTGCAGCGTGTAGCGATGGATATCCGCAAGACGCTGTTGACCCGGGGTACGCCCAGACGCTGGCGGACTGGGCGCGTGCGGTCGCGGCGAGTTGTGATGCACGCGGCATGACCCGGCTGACGCAGTTGATCGAATTGGCGGATACGTTTGTGCCGAGCGATGCGCTTCGGCCGTCGCGTTTCGTGGCGCTGGCGGAATCGCAGCGTGTGGCCGAGCCAAGCCCGGCGGCGGTGCGCGTGATGACGGTCCACGGGTCCAAGGGCCTGGAGTTCGACACGGTCGTGCTCGCGGAGCTTGATAAGAAGCTGTCGGACCGTGCGGCTCTTTTGGTCGAGCGACCGACACCCACCTCGGACATCGTCGGGGTGTACCGCAGCGCAGCCCAAAGCGTGCGCGAGCTTGACGAACGGCTCAAACTCGCAGGCGAAGCGCACCGGGCGTCGCGATTGATGGACGACCTGTGCGCGTTGTACGTCGCGATGACTCGGGCGCGGCAGGCGCTGCACATGATCGTCAAGCCGAGGAAGCTTACCGCCAAAGGCAACCTGGGCAGCCGGGGGCTGTGTTACGCGGCGATCCTGTGCGACGCGTTAAGTGACGTGGAGGAGACAGCCGAAGGTGGGCAGGTGTTGTATGAACACGGGACGCCTGACTGGGTTTGCCGGAACGCTAAGCCGCAAGCGGCGGCCGGTGGTGATGGGAAAGCGGTCGGGGTGATTTTATTAAGTGATGTTCAAAGCGTGTCGCGGAGGTTCTGGCCGACGGTGTCGCCCTCGTCGCGCGCGGGAGGCACGCGCACGGCAGAGGCGCTACTTGATATCTCAACCGAAAGCGCGGACGGCAGATATTACGGCTCGCTGATCCACGCGTGGATGGAGGCGGTCGGGTTTATTGATGAAGACACCCCGCCGACGGAAGCGGAACTTCGGAAGATCGCCAAGCGTGTGATGCCCGGCATGGATGCGGGCCGGCTGGACGAGCGGATCGGCTGGTTTAACCGATTACTCACAGAACCGACGGCGCAAGATGTATTGTCCCGTCAAGGCGCAGCGGAGTGCTGGCGTGAGCGTTCGTTCGCGGTGTACGACGGCAAAGCAATGCTGCGGGGCTGCTTCGACCGGGTGTCGGTGTACCGCGATGATTCGGGCCGGGCGACGCGGGCGGTGCTGGTGGATTTCAAGACGGACCATGTCGGCGAAGCGGGCACGGGGCCGTTGGTGTCGCACTACCAACCGCAGATAGCGGCGTATCGGCGTGCGATCGGGAAACTTCTGGGTCTGGATGCATCGAACATGATTGCCAAACTGTGGTTCCTCGGGGCGGATATCGTCGCGGACGTGCCCGAGTAACGTCGGCTTGGCGGCGACGATCCGAAAAATCCGCAAGGTCAACCCACTTTCACACACCGATGTATACCGGGCCGGCGAACCGCATCCCGGCAACAGTCAAAACGCCGTAAAACCCGCTTCAACGCCATTTTGTCTTGACTTTTGGGGGTATAAAGCCTTACTGTGTTGTATTAATCGGGCACCGCGTGTTCGATCCCCAAGCTGACCGGCCCCGGCATCCCGTCGGGTGCCCACGGGATATTATTGATGAGACGTACCCCCCGCGTTATGTCATGCGTGGCTTTGGCTGTCGCCGTGTGCTGCCTCGCCCCCGCACAAGCACAGGCGCTCGATGGCGATCTCAACGGCGACGGATTCGTCGGCGCGCTCGACGCACAAATCATCCTCACCTACTGGGGCCAGATCGTCACGCCCGGCGACTTAAGCAAAGGCGACATCTTCCCCGACGGATTCATCGGGCTGACCGACCTGTCATTCCTCCTGCTGAACTGGGGACAGGGCACGATCCCAACCCCCGGCGGCAGCGCATCGGTCGGGATGAACCTCTCAGAGATCGCGTACTTCAGCCGGGAGTGGGCCTTCGTTGACGTGGTCAGGAGCGCCCGGCGGTGGACCTCGACCACCCCCAGCGGCCAGCCCTTCGACGACGGCCGTACTGTTAATACCGACGCCAACGGCTGGCCACTGCTCCAGGCCGGGCAGGCCGCGAACACCCTGCTGATGGTGGATAACCCCGCCGCCTACCCCACCGGGCAGTACGTCGTGACCTGGGAAGGCACGGGCACGCTCGAGTTCGGCTTCGACGCGACCAACGTCCAGAACGCCGGGACAAGACGCATGACGTTCAACGTCACCTCGGCGACGAAGAACGGCATCCTGATGCGCGTCACCTCGACCGCCGCAGCGCCGAACAACATCAAGAACATCCGCGTGTGGATGCCGACCTTTGAGAACGCCGCGTCCCCGTTCCACCCGCTTTTCATGCAGAAGCTCCAGCCGTTCGGCGTGATCCGCTTCATGGACTGGCAGCAGACCAACGGCTCGCCGCTGGTATCCTGGTCGCAGCGTACGACACTCAACACCTTCAGCCAGGACCGCAGCAGCGGCGCGGCGCTGGAATACATGATCGCCCTGTGCAACGAGCTGGGCGCGGACGCCTGGTTCTGCATGCCCCACCAGGCTAATGACGAATTCGTCACCAACTTCGCAACCATGGTGCGAGACCAGTTGAACCCGGACCTGAAGGTCTATGTCGAGTGGTCCAACGAGGTCTGGAACGTCGGTTTCTCCCAGAACAAGTGGGTCGATGACAACTCGCCGGGCGGCGTTTTTTCCGATGGATTCATGCAGAAGTGGGCGGCCGAGGCGAAGCGTGACTTCGATATCTGGCAGACTGTGTTCGCCGGGCAGACGGAACGGGTCATCCGCGTCGCCGCCGGACAGCAGGCCAACGTCTGGGTCACACGCCGGCTGACCGAGGAACTCAACGGCGCGTACGATGTCATCTCCTGCGCCGCTTATTTCGACCAGCGCAAGACGCAGTTCAACGCCTCGACCACCGTGCAGGACATCATTAATAACGCGGTCAATGACACGATCCCCAATATCTACACCGGGTATTACCAGGACCATGGCGACCTGGCGCAGGAGTTGACCAACACGCTCGGCCGGACCATCCCGCTGGTCGCCTACGAGGGCGGGCAGCACTACACCGTCCACGGCAACGCGGGCCTGCCGTACTACCAGGCGTTCAAGGATGTGCAGGAATATCAGAACCCCACCCCCGGTGTGCCGGACATGTACGACGCCTACATCGCCAACATGCAGGCCTTCGACAACTCCGGCGGCTCGCTGTTCATGGCGTACAACTACGTCCGCAAGCAGGACCAGTACGGCTCCTGGGGCCACCTGCAGTTCCAGAACCAGTCCGAGGCCGACGCGCCTAAGTACCGAGCGCTGCTGGAATTCAACAGCGAATAATCGCTCCGGGCCCGCATCACCGGGCCCGTGGACCTTCTGGTGAACCTGCCGATCATCACCCCCCTTATTCGGAGCCTGCTTGGGCACACCCCCGGCGGGTGTGAAACTGGGGAAGTTGGGCCTTACGCCAGCCTGGCAAACGTGTTTTGTTTGCATGAAACCGGCGGATTGATGCTTGACTATCTTTCAGCCCCTTGTACCTTTATTACTTACCCAAAATTCTGGCTTGTGGGTCCGTTTCGGGGGATATTTTCAGGTCGACTGCCGGGGCGAGGGCGGGAGATGTTCGACTCGAAACCTGTCGTCTGTGCGTCTGTCGCCTGCCTGTTAGCGGTCGTGTCCCCATGCGCCGCACAGATCGATGAGGTCGGGCCGTTGGCGGGCGACCTGGACGGGGACAGCTTCGTGGGTGTAAGCGACCTGACGATCGTCCTGAGCCACTGGGGCCAGACCGTCACGCCGGGCAACCTGCTGAAAGGCGATGCGTCCGGCAACGGGACCGTGGGCATCGAAGACCTCAACACCGTCCTGGGCAACTGGAACGCGGGCCACCCCCTGCCCCAACAACGCGACCTGCAACTGGGCATCAACCTCTCGCAGGTGAATTACTACAACCGTGAGTGGGTCTTCGTCGACGCGATGAAACAGGCCAAGCCCTGGGTCGCCACCACCCCGACCGGCAACCCCTTCGACACCGGCGAACTGATACAGACCGACCCCAAGGGCTGGCCTTTGTTACAGGTCGGCACGTCTGCGCAGACGCTGATCTTCAATCAGACCCAGGGCGCCTACCCCGCCGGGCAGTACGTCTGCACCTATGAGGGGACCGGCAGCATCATTCTGCAGTGGGACGCGCAGGTCGCCACCAGCACGCCCGGCCGGATCGTCGCCAACGTCACGCCCAGCGACAGCGGTATCCTGCTGCGGATTGCCTCATCATCGCTGACCAATCCGATCCGCAACATCAAGCTCTGGATGCCCGGCTTCGAGGACGCGCCCTCGCCGTTCCACCCGCTGTTCCTGCAGCGCATGGCGAAGTTCAAGGTCCTGCGTTTCATGGACTGGGCACGGACCAACGAGGTGGCTGGTGCCGTCAACTGGAACACGCGCACGCGGACCAACCGGGCCTCGCAGGATACGGCCGGGGGCGTGGCGATCGAATACATGATCGACCTGTGCAACGAACTGGGCGCGGACCCCTGGCTGTGCATGCCCCACACCGCCGACGAAGAATACATCACGCGGTACGCCGAGCTTGTCCACGACCGGCTGGACCCGCAACGGAAGGTTTATGTCGAGTGGTCCAACGAGGTGTGGAACCGGCGATTCGATGCGTACCACTACATCGAGGATGAATCGGGCGCCTCGGCGTTTTCCCCCGGGTGGTTCGACTTCTGGGGCGCGCGGGTAGCCGAAACATTCACGATCTGGGAGCAGGTGTTCGCCGGGCAGGAGGGCCGGCTGGTCCGCGTCGCCGCCGGGCAGGCCGCCAACGTCTGGGTCACGCGCAACCTGACCGAACGCCTGGGCGACCACATCGACGCCGTCGCCTGCGCCGCGTACTTCGGAGAAAGCGGCGGAGACTTCGAAGAAAACACCACCGCGCAGGACCTGCTCAACGACGCCCTGAACCGCGCGATCCCCGAGAAATCGACCCGCTACTACAACGACCACGGCGGCCTGGTGTCCGCCCTGTCGGGCAACCTCGGCAGGCCCATCCGCCTGATCGGCTACGAGGGCGGCCAGCACTACGCCGACGACAACCGCCACGTCCCCTACGAGCAGGCGTTGATCGACATGCAGTACCTGCCGGGCATGTTCAGCGCCTACCTGATGAACCTCAAAGCCTTCGAGGAAGCCGGCGCCGACCTTGTGCTGCCATTCAACTACGTTGACCGCCCGGGCAACCACGGCGCCTGGGGCCACCTCGAACACCAGGACGACGCTGTCGATACCTCCGAGAAATTCAAGGCGCTGCTGTATTACGTCAAGGATCAGGAGTAATCCTGAAGATTTGTGATCTTCAAACAACAAAGAAGCCCACGTTTTGTAAACGTGGGCTTCTGTATTGATGTAGTTGAAAAATATCCGTCTACGCCTTGAGGCGTTTCTCCAGCGCGTCGAGTTCCGCGGTGAGTTCCGCGGGCAGCTTGTCCCCGAACTTCGCGTAGTGCTCGCGGAAGACCGGGACCTTCTGAAGCCAATCTTCTTTTCTGACTTCCAGCAACTCGGCCAGGTCCTTGTCAGGGATTTTCAAGCCCGACAGGTCCAGGCTCCCGGGCGCGGGCAGGCGTCCGATCGGGGTATCGACGGTCTCGCCCTTGCCGTCGCAGCGCTGGCAGACCCACTTGAGCACGCGGCTGTTCTCGCCGAAGCCCGGCCAGAGCCAGTGCCCGTCCTTGCCCTTGCGGAACCAGTTGACGTAGAAGATCTTGGGCATCTTCGCGCCGCCCTTCTTGCCCATGTCCAGCCAGTGCCGCCAGTAGTCGGCCATGTGGTAGCCGCAGAACGGGAGCATGGCCATGGGGTCGAATCGCAGCTCGCCGACCTTGCCCGCGGCGGCGGCGGTTTTTTCGCTGGCCATCGTCGAGCCCAGGAACGTGCCGTGCGTCCAGCTGAAGGATTCCATCGCCAGCGGCTGCCCGGTGGCGCGTCGGCCGCCGAAGAGGATGGCGTCGATCTTCACGCCCTTGGGGTCTTCCCAGCTGTCGGCGATGACCGGGCACTGGCCGGCGGGCGCGGTGAAGCGGGCGTTGGGGTGCGCCGCCTTGTGGGCCGCGTCGTAGTGGACCCACTCGTGGCCGTGCCAGTCGATCAGCAGGTCGGGCGCGGGCCGGTCGATGTCTTCCCACCAGACGTCGCCGTCGGGCGTCTTGCCGACGTTAGTGAATATGGAGTTGGCCTTGAGGGATTCCATCGCGTTGGGGTTGGTCTTGTAGTTGGTGCCCGGCGCGACGCCGAAGAACCCGGCTTCGGGGTTGATCGCGTAGAGGTAGCCGTCCTCGCGGAACTTCATCCAAGCGATATCGTCGCCGACGGTCTCGACCTTCCAGCCCGGGAGCGTGGGGGTCATCATGGCGAGGTTGGTCTTGCCGCAGGCGGAGGGGAACGCGGCGGCGATGTGCTTGACCGTGCCCTCGGGGCTGGTGAGCTTGAGGATGAGCATGTGCTCGGCCATCCAGCCCTGCTCCTTCGCCATGACAGAGGCGATGCGCAACGCGAAACACTTCTTGCCCAGCAGCGCGTTGCCGCCGTAGCCCGAGCCGTAGCTCCAGATCTCTTTGGTCTCGGGGAAGTGCGTGATGTATTTGTTGTCTTTATTGCAAGGCCATTCCACGTCCTTCTGCCCCGGCTCAAGCGGCATGCCCACGGAATGGACACACGGAACGAAATCACCGTCCTCGCCGAGTACGTCGAGCACTTTTTGTCCGACGCGGGTCATGATGTGCATGTTGGCGACCACGTAAGGCGAGTCGCTGATCTCCACGCCGATGTGCGCGATCGGCGAACCGACCGGCCCCATCGAGAAGGGGATGACGTACATCGTCCGACCCTTCATACAGCCGTCGAACAACGGGTTAAGGATTTTGCGCATCTCGTCCGGGGCCTTCCAGTTGTTGGTCGGCCCGGCGTCTTCTTCTTTTTCCGAACAGATGAACGTCCGGTCCTCCACACGGGCCACGTCCGCGGGGTCCGAGCGGACCAGGATGCTGTTGGGCTTCTTGTCCTCGGCCAGCCACTGCGCCGTTCCACCGGCGACCATCGTGTCCAGCATCGCCTGGTACTCCTGAGACGAGCCGTCACACCAGTAGACGTTATCGGGCTGACACTGCTGGGCGATCTTGTCTACCCAGGTGAGCAATCCGTTATGCGTGGTGTTGACTGTCCCGGTGGACTGGGTGGCCCGCGTCATCGTAACCTCCTTTGTAACAATATGATGGGCTTCACGGCAGCGGGCCGTCGCCTGTGGAAAGCAAGGCATGTGTCCCGCCACCGTTACTATAGCAGATATCGGCTGAATTAAACACCAAGTTGTCTATTACACGGATCGGTCCACACGTATTCAAAGATTGTCGGCTACACTGGCGCACTTCCGCGCATAACCCAGAGACGAACGCGATGACCGACGAACAATGGACCGACCTGGGGCCGGCCCCGGACTTCCCCGCCGATAACCACCGTTGCGTCCGCGCCGAAGGTGTGCCGCTGGTCGTGATAAACGTCGCCGGTGAGTTCTACGTATTGGAGAATATCTGCCCCCACGCCGGCCGGCCGCTGGGCGACGGCGAACGCGCGGGCTTGACGATCACATGCCCGTACCACGGCTACACCTATCACATCAAGACGGGCCGTAATATTGTCTACCCCGAAGATGAGACCCCCGTGAGAACCTTCCCGGTACGATTACACGATGGCCGGGTACAGGTGCAACTCACGCAAGACAAGGATGCATGAACGTATGAGTAGTTCCCCGATCACCGAACAGCTTGACCGTGACCACGACGCCGCGGTCGCCCGCCTTTGCGATTTCCTGAAGATCCCAAGTGTCAGCACCGATCCGGCGTACAAAGCACACATCGCCGAGGCCGCACAGTGGGTCGCGGACCACATCAAACAAAGCGGCCTGAACGCCGAGGTCTGCAAGACGGCCGGGCACCCGGTGGTGCTGGCGCGCACGACCGACGCGGACGTGGAAGACCCCAATGCGCCGCGCGTGTTGTTCTACGGCCACTACGACGTGCAGCCGCCGGACCCCTTGGAAAAATGGACGACCGGCCCGTTCGAGCCGACCATCCGTGACGGCAACCTCTACGCACGCGGCGCGTCGGACGACAAGGGCCAGGTCGCGTGTTTCCTCGAAGCGTTGCGTGCTTACAAGACCGTCGGCCGCAAGCTGCCGTGCCATGTCACGGTGATGATCGAGGGCGAGGAAGAATGCGGCAGCGTGGGTCTGCCCGGGTTTTTAAAGGAACGCCACGAACAACTCAAGGCCGACATCGTTGTCGTCAGCGATACCACGATGTGGGACAAGGACACCCCGGCGATCACCTACGCGATGCGCGGGCTGGTCTACTTCGACATCAAACTGCACGGCCCGAACCGTGACCTGCACTCGGGCGTCTACGGTGGGTCGCTCGCCAACCCTGCGACCATGCTGACGCGCGTCCTCGGCGGGCTTTTCGGCGAAGACAACCGCGTGACCATCCCCGGGTTCTACGACGACGTCGCGCCGCTGGATGAAGAGGAAACCGACCGCTGGTCCGTGCTGAATTTCAAGGATTCGGACTTCCTGGGGCCGCTGGGTTCCAAGCCGTTCGGCGAGGCGGGCTACGCCACGCTCGAACGCCGCTGGGCACGCCCGAGCTGCGACGTCAACGGGATGTACGGCGGGTACATGGGCGAGGGCGCGAAAACCGTCATCCCCAGCTTCGCCGGCGCGAAGGTCAGCTTCCGCATCCCCGCGAACATGGACCCGGAAAAAGTCGCGAAGCAGTTCACCGACTGGCTGCACGAGCAGGAGACCGGCGGCTGTAAGTGGGAGATCACGCAGCACGGCAAGGCGTACCCGGTCGCGGTGTCGATCGACTCGCCCTATATCGCCGCAGCGGGCCGGGCGATCGAACAGGCCAAGGGCCGGCCCCCGGTACTGGTGCGAGACGGCGCGACCATCCCGATCATCGCCGACTTCAAGCAGAAGCTGGGCCTGGACACGCTGCTGATCGGCTTCGGTCTTAACGACGACAGCATCCACTCCCCCAACGAGCGCTTCGCCCTGGACCGTTTCAAGCTCGGCTGCCGGACGCACGCCCTGCTGCTGGAGCAGATGGCTGGGGTTGGCCGCTAAGGTAAAAATAGGCTGGTATAAAAAGCGGGCCCCTACTTCGATCCCGCCCGATCTGCTATAGTGTTGCACAACTGGAAGATGCCCGACCCACGGAAACCCTGTGAACGGCGGGTTTTATTACATAATCTAATCGAAGGTGCGTGCAATATGGCGGTTATCACTATGCCCAAGGTCACCCTCTCCCGCTCGGCGGAGGTGGTGCTTGAAGAGGCCAAGTCGGTCAAGTTCATCGGCAGCGTCGAGGAACTGGTCGCGCTGTCGGTCCCGGAAGATCAGGTCGATGCAAGCGGATACTTCACGGTCGGTTACGACGTGCCCGGCAGGGGCTTCGTGCCCGAGATGAAGATCTGTCGGGTGAAGAACGGCATCAGCGGCAACTACCTCGAAGCCTACATGCGCCGCCGCGACCCGGACTGCATGGTCATCGCCGACGATCGGCCGACCGGCAAGGCCAAGTGGGAGCGGCGCTTCCCCGACAAGAAGTGGGAGGATGTCCGCCAGGAGACCTTCGACTGGCTCAAGACCCAGGACCTGGCCTGCTTCTTCTTCCACGCCGGTATGAAGGGCAAGGGCACCGCCGCCGTCGCCATCTGCCCGACCAACGCCGCCAGCTTCGCGCTCGGCCTGGCCATGCTCCAGGGCATCATCCCGCTGGACCAGATCGACGAAAACTTCTACCACGAGGCAATCGTCTACGTCGCCCCGCCCTTCCGGCACACACACTTCGCCGGCAAGCAGGTCGTCGTCCATAACCGCCGCGAACCGCTGCACGAACTATTCAGCTACAACCTCTACCCCGGCCCCAGCGCCAAGAAGGGTATCTACGGCGTGCTGCTGAATCGCGGTGAACAGGAGGGCTGGATCACCGCCCACTGTTCAACCGTCCAGGTCATCACCCCCTACGACAACGTCTGCACCATCATGCACGAGGGCGCATCCGGCGGCGGCAAGAGCGAGATGCTCGAGCAGATGCACCGTGAGCCGGACGGCCGGCTCCGCCTGGGCACCAACGTCGTCAACGGCGAAAAGCGACACCTCACCCTGCCCCGAGGCTGCGCGCTGCACCCGGTCACCGACGACATGGCGCTGTGTCACCCGGATTACCAGAAACCCGAGGTCGGCAAGCTCACGCTCTACGACGCCGAAAACGCCTGGTTCCTCCGCGTCAACCACATCACCCGGTACGGCACGGACCCGCACCTCGAGGCGATGACCATCAACCCGCCGTCGCCGTTGCTTTTCCTGAACATCGACGCCGCGCCCGACTCGACCGCGTTGATCTGGGACCACATCATGGACGAGCCGGGCAAACCCTGCCCCAACCCGCGCGTCGTCATGCTGCGTAAGGATTACCCCAACATCGTCACACATCCCGTGACCGTCGACGTACGCAGCTTCGGCGTACGCACCCCACCCTGCACGCGCGAGAAGCCCAGCTACGGGATCCTGGGCATGCTCAACATCCTGCCGCCTTCGCTGGCATGGCTCTGGCGCCTGGTCGCGCCGCGCGGCTACGCCAACCCGTCCATCGTCGATACCGGCGGCATGACCAGCGAGGGAGTCGGCAGCTACTGGCCCTTCGCCACCGGCCGCGCCGTCGACCAGGCCAACCTCCTGCTCGACCAGTTCACCAAGACCGGCGACACCCTGTTCGTGCTCATCCCCAACCAACATATCGGATGCTGGGAAACAAGCTTCGCACCGCAGTGGGTCGTCCGCGAGTACCTGGCCCGCCGCGGCTCGGCTCTGTTCGCGCCCGAAAAAATCTCACCCGCACGCTGCCCCCTGCTGGGCTACGCCCCCAACAGCCTGCTCGTCGAGGGCACGGAGATCAGCCGCTGGTTCCTCCGCGTCGAGACCCAGCCCGAGGTCGGCGAGGAAGGCTACGACGCCGGCGCCAAGATCCTCGGCGAGTTCTTTCACAAACAACTTCAGATGTTCCTGGATGAAAAAGACCTGCACCCGCTTGGCCGCAAGATCATCCAGGCCTGCATGGACGGCGCAACGGTCCAGCAGTTCGCGGAACTGAATAACTGATTGAAGGGCAGTCCACAATCACCGTACAACACCGAAGCCCACGTTTTCAAAACGTGGGCTTCTTGATGCGCTCAGTGTTTATGTGTGACCCGCCCCCTACTTCCCGAACAGGTTCGCCTGCGCGAACATCCCCCGCTTCTCGAAGTATTGCAGCGCCTCTTCGGTGCTCTTGAACACCTTGGTCGCGGTCTCGGTGATGAAAGGGCTTGGGTTGCGCTTGGGTTTCCAGACGACGTAAACCTCACGCCCGTGCTCGAAGGCGTGGTGCAGTTCGCGTTCGACACCGCTGCTTAGCCCCGGCATCCCGTCGGGCAGCTCCGGCACCAGTGACACGATCATGTCGCTCTGGCGCACCATCTTAAAGTCACGCGAGTAGATCTGGCCGTCCACGTCGCCTGCGATGTCCAAGACCTGCTTGACCGAGACGTTGATCTTGAACTTGCCGCCGGAGAAAGACCCGGGGTCGATCTCGACGAACTCCCTGCCCTCCTTGGCGGCGATGATCGCGGCGTCGAGCAAGAGCTTCTCGTCCACGTCCGCCGGGTCAAACGCGATAAAGTGCCTGGCCAACTCGGCCCGGAAGGCGTCTATCTCCTTCAGCGTGTCCGGCAGCCCGACCACGTGGGTCATCGGGAACGACGGGTAGACCGTGCGCATCTGCGGGCGGCAGACCAGGCGGAAGCACGTCTCGATCGTGTCCTTGTGTCGGCCGCGCGACAATACATAAAACCGGTTGGGGATCTTAAGCGCCTGGGCCAGCAGCTCGGTCGCCATGATCTCCTCTTCGCGCCAGACCATCAGGTCCTTGAGCGTGGCGTCCGAGGTGTGGTCGCGGTGCAGCCGTTCGGCAACAACCTCGATATTGTCCAAAAGGCAGATCAGCACGTCGGGCTTAAGGGCCTCGACCTGGTCGAAATCGAACGCGCTGAACAGCCCGTGCCGCCAGCGGAAGGTCGCGTGGGTGTTGACGATGATGTTCGGCTCGTCCGCGGATTGGGTGATGATGTCCTTGAACGCCGCCCGCCGAAGCGAGTTCAGCCGGCTGAGCTGCAGGTCCAGGATACGGCCCTTGCGGACGTCCGGGTCCTCCCGGTACATCATGTCCCCGACGTTATATAGCTCGATCCGCTCGCCCTGCTGACCGGCAAAATCCACTACCTTCTGCAGGTATTCCTTCTTATCCATGCCCACCTGGCCGGTCACGATCGCTCGCATGTGCGGGTTCCTCTATCGGTGCGTAATCCTTATTCGGCCCGGATTATACCCGCAAGCCCCGGAATCCGATCATCCAATCCCCGTCGATTTATGTCCCGGAACCGACAATCCCGCCGGGCCGCGCCACGGGCTCGCGACTTGCGGCGCTCGCCCGCTTGTCCCGGATAACACAATCGCGCATGATGTAGTGGTTCGGATACGCCTGACAACACCATCTTCCCCGAGGGAGACGCCATGAACGCCCTGAACCTGCTTCCCACATTGGCCATCAGCAACGGGGCAATCGCCCTGATCGTCGTGGTGGGCCTTCTGGTTTTCGTTTTCCTGATTTTCATCTCCCGGTTCCTGGGGCTGTGGATCCAGGCGCTGGTCTCCAACGCCAAGGTAAGCCTCGGCTCGCTGGTGGGGATGTGGTTCAGGAAGGTGAACCCGCGCATCATCGTGCTCTCGCGCATCCAGGCGGTCAAGGCCGGGCTGGATATCAGCTCGGACCAACTCGAAACGCACTACCTGGCCCGGGGCAACGTGCCGCGCGTGGTTAATGCCCTGATCGCCGCCGACCGCGCGAAGATCGACCTGGCGTGGGACACGGCCTGCGCGATCGACCTGGCCGGGCGCGACATCCTCGACGCGGTGCAGACGTCGGTGAACCCCAAGGTCATCGACTGCCCGCACGCCGCCGGCGGACGCAACACCATCGACGCGGTCGCGCAGGACGGCATCCAGCTCAGGGCACGCGCCCGCGTGACCGTACGTGCCAACCTCGCACGCCTGATCGGTGGTGCGACCGAAGAAACGATCATCGCGCGTGTCGGCGAGGGCATCGTCACCACGATCGGCTCCTCGGCGTCGCACAAGGCCGTGCTCGAAAACCCAGACAAGATCTCCAAGGTCGTGCTGGCCAAAGGCCTGGACGCGGGGACGGCGTTCGAGATCCTGTCGATCGACATCGCCGACATCGATGTGGGCGAGAACATCGGTGCTAAGCTCCAGAGCGACCAGGCCGAGGCGGACAAGCACCGCTTCCAGGCCGAGGCCGAGAAACGCCGCGCGATGGCCGTCGCGCAGGAGCAGGAGTTCCAGGCCGAGGTCTCGAAGAACCGTGCGCTGGTCGTGCTCGCCGAGGCCGAGGTGCCCAAGGCCATGGCCGAGGCGTTCCGCAACGGCAACCTGGGCATCATGGACTACTACCGGATGAAGAACATCCAGGCCGATACCAGCATGCGCGATCAGATCGCGGGCCCCGGCAACAAGCCGCAAGCGTGAGGAAGGGTGTAGGTGTGGGGTGTAGGGTAGATCCAGAACACCTGGCACCATGGCGGTTCAGCCTGCTTTGGCAGGCGTCCGGATTTAGTATGTATGCTTTAAATAAGCATCCAAATCCTTGACCTCGCTCCGCGCATAACCACGCAACGTTTCAGAAAACGCCCACAAATCTGTCGGCGTAACCGCGCTCAGCCCCAGCGCATCAATGATGCGTCGTTGCAATCCATCAACCCCCCGCCCGGTCTTGGCGCTGATCGTCAACGCGTCGGGCCACGAAGCCGCCCCCACCTCGTCGTCCACCTTGTTCACCACAAGCACATCGGGCTTGCGGGGCAGCGCCGTATCCTCCGGCCAGCCGTGCTCGGGATCACGCATCGCGATCAGCACGTCGGCGGACTCGATCACCTCACGGGCAAGGCCGATGGCGCGTTGTTCGATGCTGTCGTCACTATCACGCAGACCGGGCGTGTCGAGCCAGCGCACGGCAATGGCGTTATGCGCGGCCCCAAGCTCGACTAATCCCCCTACCCAGTCGCGGGTTGTGCCGGGCAGGTCGGCGACGAGGCTGACGCTTTTCCCCATCAGGCGATTGGTCAGCGTGCTCTTGCCGACGTTCGGGCGGCCGACCACGACGACCGTCGGTGGTTCGATCAATTTGTCCAGCACACGTGCATCACGCAGGAGTTGATCACGATCGATCGGTTGTTTCTCACGCACGGCCTGCCGCCACAGCGCCGGTTGTGCTAATAACAGGTCAACCGCAGCGGGGCTGGCGGCACGGGCCACGGCGGCGAGCGCATCGGCCTCGATCCGTGAATCGGCTTCGGGGTAAAGCGCCAGCGGGTCCGGCGCGGGTTCAATCGGTACACCCGCATCGGCGAGCTTATCAAGAATGGTTTGCACGACGCGCGGCCCGCCGTGCGGCATAAGCTGCGCAGAACCATCCACACCGTTTCGCACCAACACGGCTAGGCCGCGATCGATACCCGCGATGTCCACGAGACGGGCCCGCCCTGGTTCCCACGCGTTTTTGCCGGTCATGCGTGACAAAACATCCGCCACATCAGGGCCGTACAGTTGCAGGACCGCGACCGCGCCGGGCCTTAACGCCGTGGTCAGCGTGACACGGGTCTGGGCGGGGCCCGGCATCACGGCGCGGGTTTGGAAATATCGGGCAGCGCCGGCTCCATCGGCTGGCCCGAAGGGAAGTTGGCGCACTGCACCGCCAGCGACGCGACCGCCGGCAGGATCATCGGGAACACCTGCCCGCTCAGCATCACGAACACGATCGTCAGGAAAGACGAGCCTTCCAGCGCGGCGAACAGGATCAGGTTCCCCTGAAAAAACCCCGGCGGGGCCACGGCGTGTTCCCGCCAGTGTTTCTTGTACGACTGGTTACGCACGAAATACCCCAGCCCGACCGCGCCGATGAAGACGCCGGACGCGATCGCCAGCATCTGCCCGCGCAGGTGCGCCTGGCCCGTCGGTTCTGCATTGAAAATCATCAGGATCACGACCGCGCCGAAGCTGATCTGCCCGACGATCAGCGCCAGCCAGATAACCCGCAGGATCATCAGCGTCGCGCGTCGGTTCGTGTCGGTGTAGGTCGGCTGATCCATGACGGGTGCGGTCAGTTGTCTGCCTTGCTCTGCTCTTCGGTGGCGATGCGTAGCGTCGTGTACAGGCCGATCATCGTGAGGTTGGGGATGATGCGGTCGATCAGCTCGTAATCGCGGAACAACAGGTTCCCGTCGCCGCCGGTCGCGACGACCATGGGGAACGCGCCGGCGACCTCGGCGTATTGCTCGACCAGCTCGCGGACCATGCCCCGCAGCCCGTGATACACCCCGGTGCGCATAGCTTCGACCGTGTTGTGGCCGATCGGCTCGGCGGGTTTTTTAATCTCGACCTCGGGGAGCAGGTCGGTGCGCTGGTGCAGCGCATCGAGCTGGAGCTGCGCGCCGGCTGCGATCGCCCCACCGTGGAACGTGCCCGCCCCATCGATGTAATCCACCGTGATCGCGGTCCCGGCATCGACGACCACACATGCTTGTTTAAGGATGTCGTAGGCGGCGGCGGCGTTGAGCAGGCGGTCGTCGCCCACCTTCGCATCCGCATCCACCTGCCGGCCGATCGGGATCGACAGGTCGCGCTCGACCCGGCGGACGGCCGCGCCGTGCCTGCCGGCAACCAGCTTCTCGATCAATTCCGCCATCGGACGGTTGACCGAAGCCATCAGCACCTGCACATCGGGCAGGTCTTTGACCGTGCCGTAGGCGTGTTCGATCGCCTCGTTTAATGCGTCGGGCGTGTCGTTACTGAACGTGGCGCACTCCTGAAGTTCGCCCTGGATGAATGCACCGATCCGCGTGCGGGTGTTGCCGACGCTGATCCCGAGCATGTTCAACTTCATGCTTTCGTCCTCACGTTTCAGACGGGTGGGCTAACGAATCAACTTCCAAGACAAATATCGTATCAGGCTTTAAGCGTGTACGGCGGCTTAAGCCGCCTGAGCCGATGGATGCGGGTTATTCAACACGATCCATTGAACTGCGCCAGCCGCTGATCTCCTCCTCGTCTTTTTGCGGCAGCTTTTCCCAGCACGCTTCCAGCAGCTCGGTCAGGCCGACGCCCGACGCGGAGCTGATCGTCAGCACGGGCCGGTTCAGCGCCTTGCCGAACAACTCCACCGCCGCGTCGCGGTCTTCATCGCCGCCGGCGAGGTCCATCTTACTCAATACGACCAGCTCGGGCTTGTCCGCCAGCGTCTGGGAATACGCGGCCAGTTCGTTGCGGATGATCCTGTAGTTCTCCGCCGGGTCCGAGCCGTCGGCCGGGTCGATATCGATCAGGTGGACCAGCAGGCGTGTCCGCTCGACGTGTCGCAGGAACCGCGTGCCCAGGCCCTGGCCCTCGTGGGCGTGCTCGATCAGGCCGGGGATATCAGCGAACACGATCCGGCGTCCGTTGGAAAGCTCGGCGATCCCGAGGTTCGGCTCCAGGGTCGTGAAGGGGTAATCCGCGATCTTCGGTGTGGCCTTTGAGATGCGTGAAAGCAGCGTGGACTTGCCCGCGTTGGGCAGGCCGATCAGGCCGATGTCCGCGATGATCTTTAACTCAAGCCGGAGGTGCCGCTGCACCGCGGGCTCGCCGGGTGTGGCCTCGCGGGGCGTCTGGTTGGTTGCGCTCTTGAAGCGTTCGTTGCCCAGCCCGCCTTTGCCACCCTCCGCGATGACGATCCGTTTGCCCAGGTGATCCAGGTCCGCGATCAGCTCGTCGGTGTCGGCGTCATAGATGAGCGTGCCGGGGGGCAGCGCGATGACCAGGTCTTCGCCGTCTTTGCCGATCTGCTGTTTGCGCCCGCCGGATTCGCCGTTCTCGGCGTACCAGTGGTGCCTGCCGGAAAAATCCATGAGCGTGTCGACGTTGTGGCTGGCCTCAAGGATGACCGACCCGCCGTCGCCGCCGTCGCCGCCGTCCGGCCCGCCCTTAGGGATGTACTTCTCGCGCCGGAAGCTGACGTTGCCGTCGCCGCCCCTGCCGCTGCGAACAATGATGGTGGCCGAATCGATGAGCATGGCAATAGGGTTTGGGGTCCAGGGACTAGGGTCTGGTCTAACGAGGCTAATAGCTAACGGCTAATGGCTGAAGGCTATACCTAAAAAAACGGGCGCCCGTAAGGACACCCGCGTTTGAAAAGTCTGGTTGTGCCCCGCGCGCTTAGTCGGCGCTGCGGATGTTGACCTTCCGGCCTTGGAACTCGACGATGCCGGCCGCCATCGCGAACAGGGTGTCATCGTTGCCCCGGCCGACCTGGTAGCCGGGCTTGAAGCGGGTGCCGCACTGGCGGACGATGATCGAGCCGGCCTTGGCGGTCTGGCCGCCGTAGAGCTTGATCCCGCGGAACTGGGCGTTGGAGTCGCGGCCGTTCTTGGTCGACCCCTGTCCTTTTTTATGTGCCATCACACACCTCGTGGGCTTTTGTTTCGGTTGAATCGGGCTTCTTACCCCGCCGGGACCGACTAACAACCAGTCCAGCGGCGGGCCGAGCATTATAGACAACCGTCCAAAGGTAGCAAACCGGCCTTGATACCCCCTGTCAAACCGCCTCCGGACAGGGACCGAAGATGTCCACCTCCTTAGGCTCCCAGCCCAGGTCTTCCGTGATCCGGCTGATGTCCACCAGCCGGGTGTTTTCTCCGGCCGGGGCGGCCAAAGGCACATCGGGGTAAAACCGCTCGAGCATCTCCGCCGTGTTCAGCCCCAGATAATTGCCCCCGCTTGGCAGGTACTGGTGATACCCCGGAAGGGCCTTATCCAGAACCGCCAGGACCAGCGTCACGGCGTCGGGCTTGGTCAGGTAGGTGTACGCCTCGTCCGCCAGCGAATACTTGCCCGGCCTGATCGGCCCGTGCCGACCGGCCCGCGCCGTACCGTCGCTGTCAGGCAAGTACGGGTACCGTATCGCCGTAAACGAACGCTCAGGGTGCCGGTGCGCCAACAGCTTCAAGAAGTCCTCGCCCGCCAGCTTGCTCAATGCGTAGCCGCTGCCCGGGCACGGCCGGGTCCATCCGTCCAGAGGCAGGCTATTCAGACAACTCGGCCGGTCCGTCTCATCACTACGACGATCGCTGGCGATGACCTGGATCGAACTCGAATACACCACCCGCGTGATGCCCGCGTCCGCCGCGGCCTGAAAAACGTGGGTATTCATCGTGACATTGTCGAGATAGAGCCGGGCGTCGGGGATCGGCACGTTCGGATGCGAATGGTTGCCTAAGTGAACGACCGCGTCCCGGCCATCCATTAAAGAGGCGACCGCATCGGCGTTCATCAAGTCCGCCTGGATGAACCGGCCGGGCGGGTCCGGCGGCGGGTTGAGGTCCGTGCCTACGACCGAATGCCCCGCCGCCACCAGGCCCGCGAACATCGGTCGGCCCAGGCGGCCGGACGCGCCGGTCAACAGGATATTCAACAACGATCACCTCCGACCCACGACGGATAGCCTAGGCCGACCGAGCCCGGCGGCCTCCCCCCCACCTAGCTTAACGGATCGGCCTGGCCCCGGGGTGCAGACCAGGCGGCCCGACGGCCGGGCCGTATCGACCGGCCAAGGCGAAAAAAAATAGCCCCCCGGCCCCGACCCGGATCGGCCGCGGCAGTATTGGCAAGGCCCCGGGACCGCCCTTATCGGACAAGAAAAATTGGGCCAAGGCAAGGGGCGTTAGACACTTGCAGCCGGGGTCGCCAGCCTTTACACTTCCGGGTCGGTGGGAACCTCCAAGCAGGGTGGCCGGTGCGTCGTACACGCCCGGCTGTTTACGCAGCGTTCCCGCTTCCTGATGCAGCGCATCCCGCGCAAGATGAATTAACCTGGGAGGCTACGCTTTGTTCACCCGTCAATATCTTGCTGTCGCCGTGGTGGTTTGTGGTCTGGCTGCGGGACTGCCCGCGCTACTCGCGGAGGAGAACGGCCCCACCGCCTCGGAGTTGTACGATCAGGGCATCAGTTTGTTCGAGCAAGGCGAACTGAGCGCCGCTCGCGACACCTTCCGCCGCGTCGACCCGATGCAGCTTCCCAAAGAAGCGCGCCTGAAATACTACGACGCGATCAAGTCCATCGACCAGCAGCTTGGCGCACCGGCCGCTGAAGCCGCCGCCGAAACCACCGAGCAAGTCATCGAGCAGGCCGACGCGCAGGTTGATACCGCCGTCGCCGAGCTGGAAGCCGCACCCGCAACCGCCACGGCCGCCGTCGAAGCCCCCGCAGCCGTCCATCAGGCCGAAGCTTCCGCCCACCCGTCGCAGCTGCTCTGGCAGGCGGACGACGCGATGTCCGACAACCCCTCGCTGGCGGCGTCGCTCTACCAGGCCGTGCTCGACGATCCGCGCACCGATGAGCTGACAGCGTCGCAAGCCAAGGCCCGCCTCGCGCAAGCCAACCGTCTCGCCGAGCCCGCCCTCAACGCCGCGAAGGAACACCTGGACGTGGCGACCGCCGCCGTGAGCGAAGGCAAGTACGACCTGGCGTTGGGCCATGTGAACGCGATTCAGGCCAGCGGCGTCGTGCTGGGCTGGCGCAATCAAGCCCGGCTTGAACGACTCATCGGCCAGATCGACGCGCAGGGTGTCACCACCGCCGTGCCCGTCGATCAACCCAAGGCCGAACCGAAGGACCTGCCCCGTTACGACTCGCGGGCCGACAGCCAGGAGCCTGTGCTGGTCGAGGCTCCGGTCGCTACCGTCGTGGCCGCCGATGAGGTCAGCGCCCCGACCGAAGAAGAGCAGGCCGCAGCCGTTGAACAGGCCCAGGCCGACGCCCCGTCACAGGACCTGCTGCGTCAGGTGCGTCTGGGTTACGCCCAGCAGAAGATCGCCGAAGGCGACCAGGCCCAGGCCGACGGCCAGCTCCGCGTCGCGATCGACCTCTACACCCAGGCGGTGCAGCTCGACCCGGACAACGTCGAGGCCAAGCAGAAGCGTGAGGCCGCGATCAACCTCCAGAACAAGGGCCTGGTCCCGCAGGGCCTGGTCGATGAAATCATCAAGCGTGAGGAAGTCAAGGCCCAGGAAGTCACCGCCGAGTTCAACCAGTCGATGAACCTGGCGAACCAGCGCATCAATGAGCGGAACTTCGCCGCGGCGTCTGACGCGGTCGCCGATGCGAAGGTCGTGCTGGACCGCAACCAGCGCTTCCTCGCCCCCGAAGCCTACCGCAACCTCCGTGGCCAGGCCGAGGGCCTTGCCGCACGGATCGAGGCCCAGCGTGCCGAAGCGACCGCGGAAGACCTTAAGACCCAGGAAATGGACCGGGCTGAGAAGGAAGCCATGGCCCGCGAAGCAGCCGATCAGCAGAAGGATGAAGAGATCCAGAAGCTGCTGCGTCGTGCGTTGGACCTGCAGCGCGACATGAAGTACCAGCAGGCGCTGGACCTGCTCGACCAGGCACTGTTCCTGGACCCCAACGATGTCGCCGTCAACGCCATCAAGGAGATGATCCAGGAAGCCAAGGTCGTCGTCGAAGCGCGTGATATCCGTTGGCGCCGCGACCTGGCCCGCGCCCAGCAGAGCAACATCAACGACGCCGCCTCGATCCCCTACGAAGAAATCCTGACCTACCCGGCGGACTGGCCGCAGATCACGTTCACCCGTTTGTCCAGCCAGGACGTTTCCGGCGGCGAGTCCGAGGCCGACCGTGCCGTCGCCGCCCGCCTCAAGGAACCCGTCCCCATCAGCTTCGAGGCTAACCGCCTGGCCAACGTCATCGATTACCTGCGTAACACCACCGACGTCAACTTCTTCGTCAACTGGCCCGTCCTCGAGGCCGCCGGCGTCGATCAGGACACGCTGATCACCCTGACCCTAAACAACGTCCCCGCCGCGCAGGCCCTGCGTTTGGTCCAGCAACAGATCGGCAGCGAGTTCGACCCGATCGGCTTCTCCATCATTGAGGGCGTCGTCAATATCTCGACCGTCCGTGACCTGTCCCGCACCACCGACACCCGCGTTTACGACATCCGCGACCTGCTCGTGCAGGTCCCCAATTTCACCAACGCCCCGAGCTTCGACCTCACCCAGGCCCTGAGCAACACCAACTCCGGCGGTGGCGGCGGTGGCGGCGGCGGCGGTCGCGGCGGTGGCAGCGGCAGCGGCCTCTTCGGCGACAGCAACGATGAAGAGGACGAAGAGGTCCCCACCCGCGCCGAACTGATCGAGCAGATCACCACCCTGATCACCGAGACCGTCGGCGAATTCAACGAGTGGTCGATCAACGGCGGCGACGTCTCCAGCCTCGACGAACTCAACGGCAACCTCGTCGTCAAATCAACCCCCGAAAACCACCGCGCCATCGTCGGCTTGCTCGCGCAGCTCCGCGAGATCCGCTCCGGTCAGATCTCCATCGAGGCCCGCTTCCTGCTCGTCGATGAAAGCTTCATGGAAGAGACCGGCTTCGACTTCGACGTTCAGATCAACGACCTCGGCTCAAGCTTCGGACCGATCCGCTTCGCACAAGACAGCTCCAGCATCGCCGCCGTCAAGGCTACAGGTGCCCCCAACGGCACCTTCGGCGCCGCGACGACCACCAACATCGGCCCCGGCATCTTCGTCCCCGGCACGGGCTTCACCCCATCAACCGGACGCGCCGCGGACTTCAGCCTCTCGTTCCTGGAAGATATCGAGGTCAACCTCCTGATCAAATCCACCCAGGCAAGCCAGCGCTCGCTCACCCTCACCGCGCCGCGCATCACGATCTCCAACGGCCAACGGGCTTACGTCACCGTTGCCACGCAACGTGCCTTCGTCAGCGACCTCGAACCCGTCCCAGATGCCGCCGGCTTCGACATCACCCTCAGCGTTATCCAGTCCGGTGCCGTCCTCGACGTCGAAGGCACCATCAGCGCCGACCGACGCTACGTGACCCTGACCCTCCGCCCGAGCCTCGCCAACATTGTCAACGTCCGCCAGATCCCCATCATCGGCACCACACAGGCCGGCACTGACGCCAACAACAACCCGACCACACGCGACACCTTCAGCGGCATCATCGAAGCCCCGGAACTCCAGATCACCCAGGTCGCGACCACCGTCAGCATCCCCGACCAGGGCACCCTGCTGATCGGCGGCCAGCGGATCGTTGGCGAGATCGAGGTCGAGGCCGGCGTCCCCGTCCTCTCCAAGATCCCGGTATTCAACCGCCTGTTCAGCAACAACTCGACCAACAAGGACCAGCGCACCCTGCTGATCCTCGTCAAGCCGACGATCATCCTCCAGTCCGAGATCGAGGACAACGAGTTCCCCGGCCTGATGCAGGACCCCGGACGGTTCAACATCAGCAACAACCTCCGCTGATCTCAATCAACAACCCAACCCCCAAGCCCACGTTCACGGAACGTGGGCTTTTTTTATTCCCATGTGACAGATCGCCCCTTCTCCGGTCCAGACGTCTTAAGCCGCCAAACCCAGGTGCATACTTACAGGTGCATGCTTAAAACTATGTCGCTGATGTCATCGGCGGCTTTGTTCAGAGAGCATAGTCAATGATCCATGATCTTCTTTTTACGCACAGATAATCCCCGCCACGACCGTGTCGAGGTTGCTGTTCTCTGGCGGGGACGACGGGGTACCCCGGCATTGCCTGGCGGCAGGCGACGGGAGATCATCACGCAAGATGCTCTAAGCCATACCCCAACCGCTCCGCCGTCGGCCCTCGCGCTTGCGACCCCGGCTGTCCATCGCCGCCAATAGCACGATGATCGCCGCGGTCTGGCCCGCCGCCAACGCCGCCTGCCACTGCCTGCAGCGAACCGGAGCATCACGCCGCTGGGCCCACACGCCAACGTACACGCCCAGACCACCAGCACGCGCGACGCTGGCTCAGGCCCTGACGCACCAGCCGGTGCGAGAAGTGATTATGGTCGCCCTTCAAGGGGCTCTGCCCACACGACAACCGGATCAGCGTCACGCTCGTCAGGTCGTACAGAGGGATCGCCATCACCATCAACGGCATCAGCACGCCGTACCAGTGCCCCACCGTCGGCGACGCCGAGCCGGGTCGAAATACGTTGTGCGCACCGACACCACCGCCAGCACCGCCCCGATCACCAGCGACCCCGCGTCACCCATGAAAAGCCGCGCCGGCGGGTAGTTAAACGCCAGAAAACCCAGCAGCGATCCCAGCAGCAGCGCCGCCATCGCCGCGACGAACCACTGCCCGCCGATCAACGTCGCCGCCAGGTAAAGCCCCGCGATGATCGCCCCCACGCCCCCACTTAACCCGTCCATGTTGTCCAAAAAATTCATCGCGTTGATGATCGCCGTGATCCACGCCACGCTCACCGCCACGCTCACCGGGAACCCCCACCAGCCGTAGCTGTCCAGAAACTCAAGCGCCCGGATATCACACAAAAGCGTCAGCCCCAGGGCCACGACCAGTTGCACAGACATCTTCGACCAAGGCCCAAGCGCCCGCCGGTCGTCGATCAGCCCCATCACGTGCAGCACGCAGATCGCCGTGAGCACCCCCCCGCCCATCGACGTCGTCGCCCGCAACCCGTCCAGGTGCTCCGCCACCGCCGGCATGCGCTCGGCCCACCACGCCTCGGGCACCAGCCAAACCCCCAGCAGGCACGCCGTCATCGGGATCGCAAGACCCGCGAAGATCGCCACCCCACCCGTGTTCGGCACCACCCGCCCGTGACGCTTATGGCTCTCAAATCCCGACGGGTCCACCAGCCCAAGCTTCCGGCTGGCCGTCAGCATCAACCCCGCCAGCGGGAAGCTGACTACGAACGACACCCCGACCATCAACAGGCAAATCCAGATCATGCCCTATTGGATACGCCCCCGCGCCGATTGGCAAACCGCCGACGCAGACTGCGGTACACTCACCGCATGGCCGACTACACAAATAAGCACGGACGCAAACCCGGCCGCGGCATCAGGCCCTGGCTGCTGATCCCCAAGGTGCTCTCCGTCGCCGCGCTCTTCGGCGGGTTCCTCGCCGCCAGCGTGCTGCTGCACACGCATCGTCCCGCCACGCACGCCCAGTGGGCCGGCCTGATCGAATCCGTCGGCACGCTGTTCACTAAACTGATCGTGCCGGCGGTGTTCTGCGTCGTCATCCTCGGCATCCTGCTCCTGCTGCAACACTGGCGCGTCTTCCTGGCCCAACGATGGATGCGACTGAAACTGCTGCTGCTCCTGCTGGCCGTCCCCCCGCTGCACCTGACCGGCCGCTGGCTGATCGGCCAGGCACGCCTCGCGCTGGCCGAAGGCGACCTGGACCGCGTGGCGGAACTGATGGCCCGGTTCACCCTCACCGCCGACCTGGCTATCGCCGCGCGGGCGCTGGTCATGGTGATCGGCCGGCACAAACCCCGCCTGGGCAAAACCCCTGCCGCCAAGCCCCGGGTGGACAAGCCCGCGCGCCGGACCCGACGGGTACATGACGCTTAAGCAAACTGGAATTCAATCGTAACGTTAGGGGCCACACTTGACCCGAAGGGCAAAAGTGTGCCGGTCACAAACACACTTTTCTTAATGCGCATTCATAATGTGGCACCCGCTACAGTTGGATAATATAAACCCTATCCACCACAACCGTCACGCGATTGCTTATACGACGCCGCACACAAAATCCCATGCCGAAGCCGAGCAAGGCAAGGGTGGTGGGTCTGGGAAAAATACCCACGTTATTATCCACGGGGGTTTCTGCCCCAGTGTCCACGACCACGGCTTGCCTGAAGGCAATGGGTTCCCATCTTCGTCGAAAGGAACTTCATAGCCGTCATATACTGCTTGAACTGAATGAGATAAATGTCATGCCGGAGCATACCGTTGAAAGGTGAACTGATTGAAGCACCATGACGCCGTCCGAGATGGTGCCGCTGTATTGGTACATCGCCTGCCCGTAGACATCCTCGGTCAGCCCGGATACCAGTTGCCCTGGCGTCATCGGTCAGCGTGATCCATCCCACGGAGAACGCCGGTGTCCGTATCGTCGATATTAAAAAACGACACGTCGAGTTCGGACGTGGAGAACGCCAGGGTATCGCCGCCCACGTCCCCGGACGCGCCCGCGATGCTCGACCCATAAACGCCCACCGGAGGTGTCGAATTCCACCGCGGGGAAATACGGATACGCCGCCGGGCTGCTCGGCGTGTCCCCGCCGTAGGCGTGCTGATAAATGCTCCCGCTGGTCGTTCCAGCGCGCGCCCCCGGCCGTCCAGTCGATATCCGTGGTAACTTGCAGGTCCGAGGTCTCGTACCCCGAGGGCACCGCCGCAATATCCACGGACACGATCTCGAACTCGATTTCGGCGAGGGCGGGATAAGGATCACGGCCGTCGTTATGACGCGGCCAAACAAAACTGTCGTAGATGGGTCATGGTGCTTTCCCGTTCTTTATCACAGAAAGTGAGGCATTGTAGTCCCGATAGCGAATTGGAGGATGCTCACAATCCGGCCTGACTGTTATCGGCCCGAGGCGGGGAATCTGTCAAATTGAGGTCAAGGCCCGTGGCCAGACATGCTGAACGCGCGCGGCGGGCGGGAAGCGGGTGTGTTTGTGTGCGTTGAGCAGAAACCGGACAGCCCCGGATTCGTGCCATTCTTCCGACCCTCTATGCTTCGCCCGATGACGCAGCGGTACCCACAAGACCGACGCCGGTTCCGGGACGGCGACCGCCGGCGGGTGCCGGCGTTCCAGTTGCCCAGGATCAGATTGAGGTCAGCGACGCCGACGAAGCCGTCGCCGGTGGGGTCCGCACCGGAGGGATCGTCCGGGCCGACGTTCTGGTTCCACTTGTTCAGCACGATGCCCAGATCGACGACGCCGACGAAGCCGTCACCGTCGATGTCGCCTTCAACCGGCGGCAGCACGGTGATGATCCGCAGCGGGTCGCGTCCACCGCCCGCATTGAAATCGACGATAACCGTGCGCCGGTCGGTCATCAGCACCACCGTGTCCTGAGGCGTCAGATTCACGCCATTCGTCAGGTCGTAGGCCGTGCCCGGCGCGCCGAGAAGACCGTCCGTAGCGACGAGGTTGTTCGCATCAAGGATAATCCCGGCAACGTCGTTGTCGAAGGTGATCGACCCGAAGGCCGACTGGTGCGGCGTTGTGTAATCAACCGGGTCAAAGTGCAGGTAGTACACATCGACCACGGTGTTCCTGGGTATCGTGCCATGCGTGAGGTCGCTTGAATAGATCACCACGCCCGGCTGCGTGACATCGACCAGCACATCCTGGCTAAGGCGCATCAGGCTCCTCTCCTGGAAAGCGAAGATCGTGTCGTTGCTTTGAAGCGATCCGATCGTGACCGATGGCGGCACTGCGATCTGCTCCACCGCGCCGGTGGTCCCGATGATCGCGGCGTGGGATAACACAGGCACCATCAGCAGCACGCCGAGTGACAAGCAGATGCCGAGCCGACACAGGTGAATCCTGTTGTGGTTCATGTCATAGCACTCCAAAATGACGGCGGGAAAGCCGGGTGTCGATACCAAATTGTCTCATATCGACCCGCAAACGCAAGAGTAAGGAAGGCAAAAGCGGAAACGAGGCAGACACAGGATAAATGGCGGAACGGCCTCGCTTACCAATATCCAAGCAGCCCCTGCGTCGCACGGCGAATATAACCCGATTCTGCCTGCATTCCCCCGTTTTGCGCTGGATTCTAGGCCTATTTCTGGTATATTATGAAATAATGGCTGGTGCCCGCCGGCTCACCTTTATCATCGACCGTGAGGGAATTCAGGATGCTACGCAACACCGTTCTGACACTGTGGGGACTGTGCCTGGGCCTGGTTTTCGCCGCACCCCAACCCGTGCGGGCCAACACGACCGATGCCTTCGCCGACTTCAGGGGCCTGTGGGTCGATCGGTTTGATTACCGCAACGGGGGAGCCGCCGGCATCCAGCAGATCGTCGATGACGCGGTCAGCATGGGCATCACCGACCTGATCTTCCAGGTCCGGGGCCAGGGCGACGCTTACTACAACTCCAACTTCGAGCCGCGTGCCGAGGCGCTGACCGGCTCGTGGGACCCGCTGCAGACCGCGATCGACGCGGCCCACGCCGCGGGCATCAAGCTGCACGCGTGGATGAACACCATGCCGCTCTGGAACGGCACCACCCCGCCGAGCACCAGCACCGCCATCCCCCACCCCTTCTACCACACCAACCCCAGCTACCGCGTCCAAGACATCAACGGCAACTACCAGCCGCTGCAATCCGGTTACGTCATCGCCAACCCGATCAACCCCGAGTGGCAGCAGCACATCAACAACGTCGCCAACGACATCGTCAGCAACTACGACGTCGACGGCATCCACCTTGACTACATCCGCTACGTCGGCAGCATCGACTTCAACTCCCTGCCCCACGATGCGCAATCGCACGCGATGTTCCTCGCCGCGACCGGCCTGGACGCCGCCAACCCCGCTAACGTCGGCGCATACCAGCAATACATCCGCGACCGCATCACCACGCTCGTCACCGACGTCGGCACAACCATCAAAGCCACCGACCCGAACGTCAAGCTCTCCGCAGCGGTCTGGCGCGACCCTGACATCGGCGCAAATGAATACCTGCAGGAATACCGCACCTGGCTCGAACAGGACCTCCTGGACATCGCCATGCCGATGATCTACCTGCACCAGTCCAACAACAACCTGCTTCTGCCCAATATTACGAACACGATGAACATTGAAACCAATACGCTCATCGCGCCGGGCCTGGGGCCTTACCTGCACGCGGTGTACGGCGACAGCACCGACCTGATCACTCAGCAGCTTCAGACCCTATACGCCGCCGGCGCCAACGGCTCGACGATGTACGACTGGGGGCACCTGTTCAACGGTACGGCCTACAGCGCACAGCAGGTCGAAAACATCATCAACTTCATCAATTCGACCATCGTGATCGATCCCCCGCCGGGCGGCACGATCGTGGGCGTGGACGACTTCGAGGTCGACGAGGGCCACTTCTACGCCAGCCCGACCTACTCCGGCAGCAACCGCGGCATTATCAGCGCCACCGCCGAACGCGATACCACGCAGGCGCACACCGGCTTCGCATCGGAACGCATCGACGTGGACGGCGAGACCGACGCCGACGGCTGGTCGCTGCGCTTCCTCTCGGGCCTGGGCGACCCGGCCAACAACCTCGTGATCACCGCCGACGGCTGGATCGGTTTCTGGATGATGACGACCACCCCCGGGTTGACCGTGCAGATCGCGTTGGACGACCCGGATTCCGCAGACCGGGGCATCGCACAGGCCGTCATCGCCGACGGCGACTGGCACCTGTATCAGTGGGACATGGACAACAATTCCCAGTGGGAAGCCTGGGCGTTCAGCGACGGCAACATCACCGGCCCGACGCTCACCATCGACTCGATCTTCCTGCACGGCAAGGGCCTGGCGACCGTATTCCTGGACGATGTCGCCTACAACAACGGCGGCTCGCTCACGCCCGGCATTGATGGCGACCTGGACGGCGACGGGTTCGTCGGCATCAGCGACCTGAACCTCATTTTGGGCAACTGGAACCAGAACGTCACCCCCGGCGATGTGCTGATGGGCGATGTCAGCGGCGACGGGTTTGTGGGGATCGACGACCTGAACCTGGTGCTGGGCAACTGGAACGCGGGCACACCCCTGCCGGGAGCGCGGTGCCGGAACCGAGCCTTGTCTTAGTCGGAATCACTGGGATTTCGCTTTTTCTCGCAGGCGGTGAGGCGCGTGGATCGATGCGTCCTGTTCGGTGATGACGGCGGCAGTTCTGGTTGTCCGTATAAGCCGGATGGTCTGGTTTAAGTTTGATGCGGGCGGCAGTGAGTCGGCCGGGGATACCGCATCAGGGCCTTCCCCTTCTTATAAGCCGGGCACCTGGGGGACGCATACATCAAGCGCTCGGCCCCGGCGGCTGCGGCGAACGGTCTGCTCCCGCAACGGTTGTAGTGCGGTAAGCCTAAAGGGTTTACCCGGCACAAGCCGGCCGCTCCGCCGCAACTCTGGCCCAGGCGGCCGGTGGCGACGTGTCGCTCGGGGACCGGCCGGCCCATCTTGTAGGGTTACGCGGGACTCATTTAGTACGATCCGGGCCTCCAAACAATTATTTTTTATGCGTTAAGGCAGGAATTGGGTTTTGTCCCGTACGGCTTCCTGCTAATCTTTACATCTGGAACCGGAGCGGGAGTAAAGTCATTTATTTTGTGTTGTGTCCGGTTCACGCCGCACGGGCTGCGCCCCGTTGTGGTTGTGTCTATGTGTTGAAAGCCCGGTGACCGTCATCGGTCCTGTCGTGCAACACGGATCGAGGCGTTGGTCCGACTGGCAGCGTCATGATGACGGGAAATTAAGGAGGGCGGAAGCGATGAAACGATTAAACCATGCACTATCGGCGATGTTGGTCATCATCGGCTGGGCGTTGCCGGTCTCGGCGGCGGTGACGATCACGGCTATCGAGGTCGGCGGCGCGGCGGCGTGGTGTTCACCGGCGGCGGTACGCTGAATCTAAGCGGCTCTGTCGCAAATCAGTTCGTCCGCTATGCCGGGCTACATCTCCCCCTCACAAGGGACGGTCCTGCTGGGCACGCACAGCGCCCGCCAGCAATCTGCCGACGGATGACTACTACATCCGGTCTCACCGGACCGGGCGGATTCGGAACGGGCGACTAATGACATCACCGGCGACAGCGGCGGCTTGTCGGTTCGGGATGTTCGGGTTCGTCGGCCTCGGCCGGGGCTTGATGGTGCCCGACAGTTACAACTCCGGCGGCCAGCCGCGTTCGGCTTGATATTCACCGGCACCGACTTCGCCACGCTCGGCGTCACGGAGGGCAGCTACGTCTGGTCGTGGGGCTCCGGCGGCAGCGCAGACAGCCTGACGCTCAACATCGTCCCCGAGCCGGCGTCGGTGGCGTTGTTGGTATTAGCCGGGCTTGGGATCACCGTCGCCGTTGAAACCCGAATAACCCTTCACGCCTACCAAAAACACAGAGAACCCCCATGAAAACCGCTCACAACAGCCCGCTGATCGCCGCCGCATTGGCCTGCCTCCGCTGCTTGGTCACGCCGATCGGGCGGCCGGCATCACTTGACCTCAACCCCCATCGATATCACGGGTATCAGATACATCCCCGACCGCCAGGTGATCGAGGACTTCCGCACCACAGCCAGTATCATCATCGTTGTGTTCTCGTTCGACCCGTTCTTCAACTACGACTTCGATCAGGACACCCCAGGTGTCAACCACGCGAAGCGGCCAGTAACGACTTCTCCGGGATACATGGACGTTAGCGAGCCGCTGGGCCTGATCGATTTCGGCAGCTACGGCGTGTTCACGCCCCTACGCGTGCCCGATCGGGTCGAGGTCACGTTCAACACCCAGCCCGACGAGATTGTCAGCCAGGCCGCGGTCTCCGGCAGCACCAGCAGCAGCCGCTGGGCGTTTCGTTCTTCGGCGTCGATACCGGCAGCAGCCCCGTCACCGTCAGTACAGCTTCAGTTTCGTGGACAACCCGGACGGGTTTTCAGCTACGACTCGGCGTTCAATCAGGACGGCTCCGCCTCGGGCCTGGCACGGATCGATTCGATCCTGACCTACGGCAACGAGGCAACCATTACCTTGATCGAAACCAACGTCGCCGTGACCCCCGAGCCGGCGTCGGCGGCGGTGCTGGCGCTGGGGGGTGTGGCCTTGTTGCGCCGGCGCGACTAATAACCCCGGTAAATAATCTCTTTTTCAAAGGACCCTCGATATGAAACGATCTCCCGTCACCGCGGCCCTGCTCGCTGTCTGCCTGTCTGTCCTGTTCGTCGGGCGGGCGTCGGCGTCACCGATTACTTACATCTGGGAGGGCTCGCTCAGCGGTTCGCTGGCCGGCAATGCTTTCACGGCCGAGCCGTTCGTGCTCACCATAAACACCGATACCGCGAACATCGCGCCGTACGCCAACGGCCTGTTCGTGCCCAATGACTCGGTCACGATCGATATACTCAGCCAGACGCTGACGATCAACTCGACAACGATCACCTATCTCAACGACGACTTCGACGGCATCACCTTCAGCAACGACGACCTGGAATACGACATACTCCTGATGTTTAACCCGGCACTGGACGGGTTCGACCTGGCCTCACCGTTCGGGCCGCTCGTCGTGTCGCCGCCGGACACCTTCGTCTCCTCCGCCGGGACGCCGCTTATCACCAGCGGGGGCAACCTGCTGATCGCGGACAACGCGAACGCGACGCTGACGTTCACGGCCGTCCCCGAGCCGGCGTCGGCGGCGCTGCTGGCGGTCGGCGGGCTGGTGTTGATCCGCAGGGGAGCCAAGTAGCCCGTTAACGAAACCAATCATCCAGCAGGAGATTTGTGGATGTGTGCTATGAAAACGATCTTTATAACGGCCGCCGCCGGCGTGTTGTCGGCGGCCCCCGCGTCCGCTGATCCGATCTACGAGTTGACGATCAGCGGCACGGTGTCGTCGGTGTCTGCGAAGCCGGCGTTCCAGGCCGACTTTGACAACGAGTTTACCGTCGGCGAGGCCTTCACGTTCGTCGTGGTCTACGACGGCGGTTCGGCGGTGACCGCCGCCGGGACGAACGTCGATGTCTATGACACCGCGATCCTCAGCCTCACCGGCACGATCGGCGACTACGCCGTGAATGCGCCGGCCTCGGGAATTACGCAGCTCGATCTGCGGAATAATTCGGGCATCAACAGCGTTTTCGGAGATCACTTCATTGTCAGAGCGGGCATCGGAGAGTTGACCGAACCGCTGGGCGGGCCGGTCGGCGGGACGGTGCCATACGGTCTAGAGTTAATCCTCAGCGACAGCACGGGCTCGCTGTTCCCCGGGCCGTCGGGCAGCAGCCCACTCCCTCTGTCGACCGCGTTTGACTTCAGCCTGATCGACGCGATCCCGCTGACATACTTGCTCTTCTTCGAACCGGTCAGCGAAGACGACGGCGCGGGCGAACTGCAGTTTGATATCACCGGTATCGACTTACAACTCGCCCCCGAGTTAGTCGGTGACCTCGACGGCGACGGGTTCGTCGGGATCACCGACCTGAACATCGTGCTGGGCAACTGGAACCAGAACGTCACGCCCGCCGACCTCTGGTTGGCGACCCGTCGGGCGACGGGTTCGTCGGGATCGAGGACCTGAACACGGTGCTGGGTAACTGGAACGCGGGAACGCCACCGGCGGATATCGCGGCGCTGATCCCCGAGCCGGGCACTGGCACCCTATTGATTCTCGGTGTGCTGGCGGCGTGTGTCCGCGTCAAACGTAATGGGTACTCAGATTGACGCCGGGGTATATGAGAAGCCCCCACAGGTAATGGTAAACGCACATAAACCGTATCGCGAGGCCGCCAAGCGCCTGTTATCAATCCGAACGAGGAATCATAATGCAAAAAGTATGGATGGCTGCGGGGGCTTGTCTACAGATCTGTTTGTTCGGAACGGGCGCGATCGCCACGCCGGTCGTCGTCGGCTTCGAGTCGTTTTCGCCACCCGTGTATCCCGGACTGAACATCGAAAGGCTGACGGTCGTGAAGCAGCGATTCTCAACCCCCATATGGTGCTGGCACATACCTCTCATCCCAATATCCCCAACACGGGCTCGGTCACACTGGGGAACAATCACGTTCTGAACGAGCCGATGCTGATTGGGCGGGTCGATGGGCGGCGTTTGATATGATTTCGATGCTCGCCGGTGAGGGCCGCAATACCCGCACTGGGTATTTCGATAACAGCGCAACATCTATCCGGGCTTCCACCTCGCGGCGGCGAGACGGTCATTACGCAATTCGACCTGATCCTAGGAAGATGCCTTACTCGATTTTGAGTGGCTTGACTTGTCTATCCTATCGTCGGTGACAAGGGTGGAAATTCAACACCGGCGAATACTGTTCGTTCTTCACGATCGATGATGTGACTTTTCAGGTGGCAGACCCCTCGCTGACGGGCGCGACCTAACGGCGACGGCTTCGTCGGGATCATGACCTGAATATCGTGCTGGGTAACTGGAACCAGAACGTCGCCGCGGGCGATCCACTGGTCGGCGATCCGTCGGGCGACAGGTTCGTGAGATCGAGACCTGAACACGGTGCTGGGCAACTGGAACCGGGGATACTGCCGGTGGAGTCCGTTGTCCCCGAGCCGGCGACATTATCGTTGTTGACAATCGCCGGGCTGATCCTCGCGGCGGCAGAGGTGACCGGGTATATCATCTTCGGCGTCGGATGGGCCTGTACCGAAGCCGGGCAACCGAACGAGGCGACCCGGCTGGGGTACCCTAAACTAACGTCAGTTAGTTACGCAGACAACGTGGAATAAGCTGGAAAAACCACGTTCCTGGGTTAATTTAATGTTCACTTGGCGCGTCAGCACGCTGGGGTGCAGTGTTGTTATTGGCTCGGCGGACTATCGCCCAATCGGCCGACCCGTCCAGGCGGCACGGGGCGGAATCAACGCACATGAACAAATTCACGATGTCGGGTCGGCTGGGCCTTGGTGCAGGTGTGGCGGCGGCGCATGGCGGCAGGCGTGCCCGCGTCAGGGCAGTCGGCGTACTATTCGCTGCAGGGCGACCTCAACGCCGTGGGGAGCCAGTACGATTTTAACTTCGGCCTGTCGCGCACGGTCGGCAGCAGCGAGGACGTGCGTTTCTGACCTACGCCAGCAGCGGCGGGACCAACTCGGCCGGGGACACGGTCAGTTCGGGCGGGATCGATTCGGTGCTGAGTCTCACCGACAGCACGCTCTTTTTGCACGGGTTTAACGACGATGCGTCCGGGCTGGATTCGCGGATCGGCTGGACGCAGCCCTCGGGGACGGCGTTAAATCCGGATCCGCTGCCGGTCGAGGCGTACCGGTTGAACATGTACGAGTTCGGCAACAACGCCGCGGGCGCGTGGGCGGTGGACCTGGTCGCGCCGGCGGACGCGATCACGCTGACCAGCGTGGCGCCCATCGGCGGCGCGACGGCGACGAGCCTGAAGTTCGGCACGGACAGCGCGACCGGCGCGGCGGCCACCTTCAACCAGAACTCCACGCTCAACCTCACCGGCGCGCTGACCGTGGCGCAGACCGGCAAGGCGGCCTTCAACAACGCCACGGGCACTACAACCGTCGGCGGCCTGACCACCGTCAACACTGGTGGGACGCTGGATATCACCGGCGGAAGTTTCGCCGCCAACGGGGGTCTCAACCTCAACGGCGGCACGCTCACGGCGGACATTAATAACTTCTCGTTCGCCGCCGGCCAGACCTTCACCGCCAGCAACAACGCGCAGGCCACGCTCAGTGGTGCGAATTTTTACAATATCAACGCCAGCCGAAGCATCACGATCAACACCGGCGCGGACCTGACGATCACCGGGGGGGTTGGTATATACGGAGGCGGTTCGACCCTCATCGATGGGGCGGGTTCCACCCTGACAACCAACACGTTGATCAGCGGCGCGGTCAGCGATATCGGCGGGGGCGGGAGCGCCGGCACGCTCACAGTCCGTAACAACGCGACGGCGGCGCTTAATCACATTGACGTGGCCTACAATACCGCGTCCTCGCCATCCACCTCCGGCACGATCAACGTTGAATCCGGCGCCGGCCTGACCATCCGGTCATTGAATATCCTCTCCAGCGACACCAACACCGGGACCGGCGTGGTCAAGGTGACCGGCAAAGGCTCGAGCATAGTCCAAGGCGCAGCGTACGCGCTTACGGTCGGCAATAACGTCGCCGGCACCGCGACGTTGAATGTTCAGAGCGAGGGGCTATTCACCACCGGCACCGGAGCGATCACGATCAACAAGACCGGCACGGTGAACATCAACTCGGCCGGTACGTTCAACGCCAACGGGCACATCACGGTTAACGGCGGCACGCTCAGCCGGAACGGCGGCGTCTTTAACCTCGCCGCCGGGAAGAACGTCACCGCGTCGAACAACGGGCAGGTCTCATTCACCGGCGGTTACGAGATCGACAACGGCAGCACGTTCACCATCGGGTCCGGCGCGGACCTCTCGGCCACGGACTATTTCGATGTCGCCATCGGTTCCAACGGGACGCTCATCGTCGATGGCACAGGCTCCATGCTGACCACCGGCAGCGTCAGCAACTATTGGGGATCTAGCGGCGGCACCGCCAACGTCACAATCCGCAACAACGCCACCGCCACGGTCAACGGATCGACGCTGCAGATCGGACGGTCCGCTTTGGCGAACACGAACGCCACGGTCAATATCCAGAGCGGCGCCGAACTCACGGCCAACACCATCAGCATCGGCGTGGGCGGCTCGGCCGGAGGCTCGGCCGTACTCACCGTGGACGACGCAACCGTCACGCAGAACGGCAGCTCAACCCTGACCATCGGCCACGCCAGCACCGGCACCGCCACGCTGAACGTCCAGAACGACGGCGAGTTCATCACCGGGACGGGCCTGACCACGATCAACAAGACCGGCACGCTCAACGTCAGCAGTTTTTTCGGCTTTACCGCCAAAGGTGACGTCAACGTGGACGGCGGCACTATCGACGTCCAGAACGGCGGCGGCGGCGACAACCGCTTCAACCTCGCCGCCGGCAAGACGCTCACCGCCACCCAGCAGGCACAGATCGGACCTCCTCCAGCTACGCGATCAACAACGGTGTCACATTCAATATCAACGACGGCTCGGACTTCCACAGCAGCTCTATGGAGGTCGGCCTCGGTTCTGCCGGCACGATGAACCTCGACGGGATGGGCTCTTCGCTGACGGTGAACAATCCGAACCCGGCGCAGCTGCCCACCGTCGGCGGGTACAACGGCATCGGCAAGCTGACGATCCGCAACAAAGCGAACGCGACGATCGATGACGAGCTGCTGATTTCCGCCAGCGGCATCAGCTCCAACTCGACCGGCACGGTCAACGTCCAGTCCGGCGCGACGCTTAACGCCGACGACATCCGCATCATCGCCGAGAATGGCGCGGGCACGGGCACGCTCAACATCGACGGCGCGGGTTCGGTGCTGACGCAGAACGGCGCGTCGGTCCTGGATATCGGCCAGGCCGGCGCAAACGGATTAGCGTTCCTGAACCTGATCAACGGCGGCACGCTCAACGCCGGCACGGGCAACGTCACCGTCAACAATCACGGCACGATCAACCTCAACGGCGGCACGCTCAACGCGACCACCATCGACCACACACACGGCGGCGCGTTCAACTTTAACAGTGGCACGCTGCACGTCGATACCTTCACCGGCTTCCTCGACCAGCTGGGCGGCGTACTCGCCCCCGGGAATTCGCCCGGTATCACCGAGGTTACCGCCGGCTACTCCAACAACAGCGGTACGCTCGAGATCGAGATGGACGGGTTGACGGCCGGCACTCATTTCGACCAGCTCCAGGTGTCGGGCAACGCGCACTTCGACGCCGGGTCGGTGCTTAAGGTCGTCTTCCCCAACGCATTCACCTACACGCCGGGCGACTCGATGATCATCCTCGAAGCGGACTCGCTCACCGGCGCGTTCAGCCAGGTGGACATCGCGACGAACCCCGGCGCGGCGCTTGGCGTGGTATATGGCGCAACGACCGTCACCCTGCTCGCGGGCCTGCCCGGCGATCTGAACAACGACGGGTTCGTCGGCATCGCCGATCTGAATATTGTGCTGGGCAACTGGAACAACGACGTCGCCCCCGGTGTCTGGCTCAACGGCGACCCCAGCGGCGACGGGTTCATCGGGATCGCGGACCTGAACGTGGTGCTGGGTAACTGGAACACAGGGACGCCGCCGGGCATCGGCACAAACATTCCCGAACCCGTCAGTGCGATACTCATGGGGCTTGGCCTGCTGGGAATCAGCCAAAAAAGAACACCTGTTGGATAAAACAACCGATTGTTGTTTACACTGATTTTACTACCAGGCTGTGTGGAATAGCCGTCAATCGATTCCAGGGTGCCAAGGCTAGCTGGAAAATGACATGACAGGAAAAATAAACACAGCGGCAGGGTGCCTGTTGCTTGTTATCACGGGGTCGCTTACCACCGGGACAAGTTACGGCGCGGCGGGTAAGACGGAAATCGTTGCGATATCCGGCGGGCCGTTGCCGGATGGCTCGGGGGTATTCAGTAATTTTGGTGACATCCGATATTACATGAGGCAGTATAGCGCTCCAACACTCAACGACGCCGGACAGACGGCGTTTATCGCATTGACAAATACACCTAACGGGGCACTGGACATTTACAGGGGGGGCGGTGGATCGTTGACACCGATCGTCCGAACGGGTGAATCCGCGCCGGATGGGAACGGTATCTATTCCTTTTTCCCCAATACATCTTACGTCAATACGCTGATTAACGATCAAAACCAGGTGCTATTCCGTGCGTGGCTTTCGGGGACCGCCAACGGGGCGTTGGACAGCACGGGTCTGTTCCGCGGGGACGGCAACGGGCTGGTCCAGATCGTGCGTGAAGGACAAGCGATCCCCGGCGGGGGCACGTTTGGCGAGTTCTGGTACAGCGCGGCCACCAATGCCGCCATGAACGACTCGGGTTTAACCGCTTTCTTCGCATCTCATACGCCGAGTTCGTACCCCAGCATTATCATGGGCCTCTACCTCGGCGATGGGTCGACGATCACGCCGGTCATGGCGGTGGGCGATCCGGCTCCCGGTGGCAACGGAGCGTTCAAGTTACTCCCGGGTGCATCATTTAACCTGCCGCTATCGATCAATAATCAGGGCAAGGTGGCGTTCACGACTTGGTTGGATAACACGATTGGCGGGTCGGCCGATGATTCCGGTTTGTTCTATTGGGACGGGGCCGCTCTATCCGAAGCGGTACACGAGGGCGATC